>NZ_JARGOQ010000081.1 GCF_029233945.1 Sneathiella sp.
CTATCGATAGGTACGCTCGCTAATATCAGTTTGGTCTATGCGGGTAATCAGCGCGTCGAGAAACGCCTGCTCGGCCCGGTTAAGCTGGGCTTTTGGGTTCCAGACCACATAGACATCAATTTTCCGCATATCCTCATAGGGCGGCAGCTGCCATAGATACCCGTCTTCGAGATCGCGGCGGACAACATGGATCGGCAACGGACCAATGCCAAGGCCCGCGATAATCATACGTCGCACCTCTTCCAGATGGGCCGAGTTTCCGACGACGCGGTCGCTCAAATGTGCCTCCGCCCGCATCAGGGTCACCGGTCGAAGCGCATCGTCCATCTGGTCCGTGACAAAACTGACCGAGGAATGTCCCGCAAGATCCGCCGTGGTCAGGTTTTCCTTGCCGAACAAAGGATGGGACGGCCCGCAGAAAAGGCCAAAATATTCCTGATACAGCCGTCTGTATTTCAGTTTCGGGCTGCGATCATGGACCAGGCAGACAGCGAGCGAAGCATGTCGCGCCGTCAGGTTTTCCAGTGCAAAACGGCTGGCCGTTACATCAATCGACAAGGTTGCCATTGGATGTGTCGCATGAAATTCCGTCAAGGCCTCGTTAAACACCGGGCAGATAACATGGCTGGCCATGGCAATCCGGACATGCCCCTTCACCTCGTCCGTGACGTCCCGCATCAACGTGCCGAGACGGAGCATGGCGCCATGAATCTCTATCGCCTCCCGTTCCAGCACCTTACCGGCGGCGGTCAGGTGAAAGCGGCCAGGAGAACGTTCAATCAACTTCTTTCCGATCCTGTCTTCAAGACGCTTCAGCGCGCTGGACAGTGTCGGCTGCTTCAGGCGGAGCACCTCGGCGGCTTCCGTCAGGCTCTTCGATTTTGCGATGACGACAAATGTCCGGAGAAGGTTCCAATCAAGATCGCGGGCCAGTCGTTCTGTTGGGTCCGAATTATCCATGCCACTATAAATTTCATCAATATTGAACATTATCATTATCTATTTGATCAATACTAACCCATATGTAACGATCAAATCCAGAGAATTCATCCGGGGCGAGGGAGATCCCAGCCAATGACAATCGAAACGCGAGAGGCGCGGCAGCCGTGGATATTGCTATCGCCCTCGCTGGTCGCAATCACGCTGCTGCTTGTCATACCGCTTCTGTTCATCGTCGTTTACTCTTTCTGGCTCAGGACAGCGACGGGGGCCGATCAGGTCGGTTTCTTTCTCGATAACTGGACGGAAGCGCTGACCGACGCGTTTTACCGCGATATTCTCCTCTACACCCTCAAGATAGCGGCGATCACAACGGCTGTCTGCGCCCTGCTCGGCTATCCCGCCGCCTATTTCATCGCCCGGTCCAAAGGCAACAAGGCACTTTTGCTGCTCCTGTTAATGTTGCCGTTCTGGATCAGCTATATCATCCGGACCATGTCCTGGATCAATATTCTGGGAGTTTCCGGCGCGATCAATTCCCTGCTGATATCGCTGGGCATCATATCCGAGCCGATCCAGATGCTCTATAATCAGGTGACAATCGTTCTCGGTCTCGTCCATTTCCTGCTCCCCTTCATGATCCTGAATATCTATGTCAGTCTTGAGGGTATTGACGTCACGCTGGAGGATGCCGCTTGCTCACTCGGTGCGACGCGCTGGCAAAGCTTTCTGGAAGTGACCCTGCCGCTCTCGATCGCCGGGCTGGCAGCGGGTGGGCTCCTTTGTTTTGTGCTGGCAGCGGGGACCTATATCACGCCGGTTATTCTAGGCGGTCCATCGGACGCCATGTTCGCCAACCTGGTGTTTGAAGCCATTATCACCCAACTCGACTGGCCGCTCGGCTCGGCACTCTCTCTTATGCTCTTGGTTGTCCTCGGGGCTCTGGTCCTTGTCTATAATCATTTCCTTGGCATGGGACAACTGATGAAGGGGCTGGGCAAATGAGTTGGATGATCCTACGCATCTGGACCGCTCTGGTTTATCTGTTTTTGTTCCTTCCCATCGGTGTTGTCATGTTGCTCAGTTTCAACGCCAATCAGTTTGGAAGTTTTCCGGTCACCGGTCTGTCTTTTCGCTGGTTTTTCAAGCTCGCGAATAACGACGCGATCCTGCGGGCCTTTGAAACCTCCCTCCTGCTGGGCTCGTTGACTGCGGTCATCTCAACAACCCTCGGCGTCCTGGCAAGTCTAGCGCTGGTGCGCTACAAGGTCCCCGGACAGAACATGATTTCGACCCTGCTGATTGCGCCCATTCTGGTGCCGGAAGTCGTTCTAGCGGTCGCCTTGTTGTTGTTCCTGAATGCCTTGTCCATCAACAAAAGCTTTTTCCTGCTGCTAATGGGGCATGTCATATTCACGCTTCCCTTCGTCGTGCTGGTAGTGCAGGCGCGGCTCGTCAATATCCGTCGCGATGTTGAAGAAGCGGCCATGAGCCTCGGCGCAAGCCCCCGGCAGACCTTCTTCCAGATCACATTGCCACTGCTGGCACCCGCCATTTTCGCCGGCATGCTGTTCGCCTTTACTATCAGTTTCGACGATATCACCGGGACGCTTTTCTGGAAGCCGGGCGGCGTTGAGACGGTTCCGACACAGATTTTTGCCATGTTGCGCAATTCTATTTCCCCGGAAATCAATGCGCTCGGCACCGTCATGATCATTCTTACCGTCGGGCTCCCACTTCTCGGGATCGGGATCGTCCGGAAAATGTCGACAAAAAGCAGCGAGTAACAAGCGTAACCATATTTTTCAAAAACTCAGGAGGTAACCAAATGGACAACTCAAAACGCTACGAGAGATTGCTGGAACGCTACAATAACGGAGATCTGGACCGCCGCTCCTTCCTTGGCCTGATCGGCGCAGCCGGTCTCGCCTATGGCGTCGCCACGCCGTTCGCCAAGCATGCATTGGCGGCAACGGAGCAGGTTCGTTTCGACGGCTGGGGCGGCGTCGTCTCGGAAGCTTTCCGCAAATATGCCTTCGATCCCTATACCAAGAAAACCGGCATCAAGGTTGTCGACGGCACGTTTGGCAGCGGCGACGAATATATCTCGCGCATCAAGGCGAGCCAGCCCGGCGAATATAACATCGCCCATCTTTCCGGGGTGTTCGATTATGCCCGTTACAACAATCTCGGCCTGACCAGTGTATTGAACGAGAAAAATATCCCGAACCTCGAATTCGTCATTCCGAAACTGACCGATGTCTTCCGCAAAGTAACGGATGGGACCTTGTCCTGCGTTCCCTATGACTATGGCACGACCGGGATCGCCTATAACCGCAAGCATATCTCGGATGAGGAGGCAAAGGAAAAAGGCGCCAAACTCCTGATTGACAAGGAGCTCAAAGGTAAACTCGGCGCTTGGGGCGACTGGCGAACGCGCATCTGGTACGCCTCCTTGCAAACAGGACAAGACCCCAACGACGCAAAGGATATGGATGCCGTCTGGACTGCGATCCGCACCAACCGGGACCTGCTTCTCAAATACTGGAGTTCCGGCGCCGAGCTGATGAGCCTGCTCGCCGAAGAGGAAATCTATGCGACCGAAGCCTGGTCCGGCCGGGTTTATGCCCTTCAGGAACAAGGCCACGACATCGGTTATATGGATCCACCAAACGGGTTTGGCTGGCAGGAATGTCTCTTCGTGATCAAGGGCTCCCCGATGGAGGCCTGCGAAGAGCTGCTGAACTTCATGCTGGCTCCGGCAACCTCGATCGCCGTTGCCGAAGGACAGAATTATCCGCCAGCGCTTGATCCCAAGAAAGTCGATCTGGGCAAGAAAATTCCGAAACTACCGGCGTTTGATCCGACAGGAACGCTCGACGGACTCACTTTTGCCAATCCGACCTATTGGAACGGTCATGAACAAGAATGGTCAAAGGAGTTCGGCCGCATTCAGAAAGGCTACTAAACCCTTTCCGCTCCCCGCCATTTAGCGATGGCGGGGCTCCTTCACCTTTTACCGGGGAGACATTTTGTGAGTGTCGTCAGTCTTAACAATATCGTCAAGCGCTTCGGGGCGTTTACCGCCGTTCACCGTATGTCACTGGATATGCCGGAGGGCAGCTTCATCACGCTGCTCGGGCCGTCAGGATGTGGAAAGACGACAACGCTCCGAATGATTGCTGGCCTCCTCGACCCGACCGAGGGAGATATCACCATCGGCGGCCAGCGGGTAAATGACGTCCCGATCCACAAGCGTAATCTCGGGATTGTCTTTCAGAACTATGCCCTCTTCCCGCATAAAACGATTGCCCAGAATATTGCCTTCGGCCTCAAATACCGGGGTGTCTCGAAGCAGGAAAGTGTGAGGCGGGTGCGCGACGCGCTTGACCTTGTGCAACTGCCGGACGTTGGCGATCGCTATCCGGCGCAACTTTCTGGCGGCCAGCAGCAGCGCATTGCCCTTGCCCGCGCCATCATTATCGAACCAAATGTATTGTTGCTGGACGAGCCCCTGTCGGCGCTTGATGCGAATTTACGCGAAGACATGCGTATCGAGCTCAAACGCATCCAGCAGCAAACCGGGATCACGACCGTATTTGTAACCCATGACCAGTCCGAAGCCCTCGCCATGTCCGACCTCGTTGTCGTCATGTCCGACGGGCGTGTCGAGCAGGTTGGCCCGCCTGAAGAAGTCTATAACAAACCGGCTAGCGAGTTTATCGCCCGCTTCCTTGGCACATCCAATATCCTCGCGGCCACCTGCAAGGATGTCTCGGCGGATGAGGTTCTTATGGAGGTTGAGGGATTGGGGCCCGTTACCCTGCCGAAAGACCAAACCCGTGAGATCAAACCCGCCGAGCAGTGCAAGATCGTCATCCGCGCCGAAAAACTGCATCTGGCATCGCCGGGGACACCTCGCGACGGGCGCCATGCTGTTGAGGGGGTCGTTGAAACCGTCGATTATCAGGGACAAGCTGCGCGCTATTTCCTGCGCCTTGGCGATCTGCAACTGCAAGCCATTAATATGATTGAAGATTCTCCCTTTTCCAAAGGCAATCATGTCGACATCCGCATTCGCCCGGAAGATTGTGTCATCCTTGCCGGAGAGCCGTCATGAGTGAGAGACCCAAAAGCCACCTGTTCTATCAAACCCGCCTGCGCCGTCCAGCGCTTGCCCAGGCGCGGGGGATTTATATGTGGGATGTCGACGGCAAGCGTTATCTCGACGGCTCCTCGGGCGCGATGGTCTGCAATATCGGTCATTCGAACCCACATGTGCTGGAGGCGATGCGCCAACAGATGGAAAAATCGACCTTTGGGTATCGCCTGCATTTTGAGACTGAACCTTCCGAACGGCTGGCGGCCAAGGCGGCTTCCCTCGCCCCGGACGGGCTGGAGAAGGTGTTCTTCGTCTCCGGCGGCTCGGAAGCGGTGGAAAGCGCCATCAAGCTCGCGCGCCAATACGCCGTGGCCGTAGGACAAAGCCAGCGTTATAAAATTATCTCCCGCTACCCAAGCTATCACGGCAGCACGCTCGGTGCGCTGGCGCTCACGGGATATGCGCCCATGACCGCCCCGTTTGACCCGATGATGCGCCAGATGCCGAAGATCCCGGCCCCGCGTGCCTATCTTGACGGGCTGGATATCAACCGTGAAGAGACCGGCCATCACTATGCGGATATGCTGGAAGAGAGGATTTTGCAGGAGGGACCGGAAACGGTTCTCGCCTTCATTGTTGAACCGGTGGGTGGTGCCTCCACTGGCGCCTTGGTCCCGCCCGAGGGATATATGCAGCGGATACGCGAAATCTGCACCCGATACGGCGTCCTGCTCATCAACGATGAGGTCATGACGGGAGGTGGCCGCACGGGCCGTTTTTTTGCCGCCGAACATTGGAACGTCAAGCCGGATATTCTCGTTATTTCCAAGGGCTTCGCCGCCGGATATGCCCCGCTTGGCGCCATGATCTCCGATGATGCTATTGTCGAGCCGGTTCTGACCGCCGGTGGCTTCCAGCATGGCTATACTTATGCCGGAAATCCACTTGCCTGCGCCGCCGGGGTTGCCGTGATCGAGGAAATTGAAATTCAGGGCATGATCGACAATGCCTCCCGCGTCGGCGCGTTGCTGAAAAGCGAGCTGGAAACGCTCCTGATACGCTATCCGTTTGTCGGCGATGTCCGTGGCATGGGTTTGCTCCTCGCCTTCGAACTGGTCTCTGACCGCCAGAGCATGACGCCGCTTCCCAAGGGGCTAAATGCTTTTCAGCGGCTCGTGGATATTGCCTATGACAAGGGCCTGATCATCTATTCCCGGAGAACCCGCGGCGGCCATGAGGGAGATCATTTCCTTGTTTGCCCACCGATGATCACGACGGCGGAAAATGTCGGGGAGATTATGGATCTTCTGACTGCCGCGCTGGATGCTTTCGCCAAGGAAAATGGCCTCCCGGTCCACGCAAACGCCGCCTGAGGAAAGATTTGAATGAGCAAGATTATCATTACCTGTGCCGTGACGGGCTCCATACACACGCCCACCATGTCGCCTCACCTGCCCGTAACTGCTACGGAAATCGCGGAGCAGGCGATTGCCGCCGCGGATGCCGGGGCTGCCATTCTGCATTTACACGCGCGCGATCCGGAAACTGGTCGCCCCTCCGCCGCAACAGAGCATTTCATGGCGTTTCTTCCAGAAATTGCGCAACGGACCGACGCTGTCGTCAACCTGACGACGGGCGGCAGTGCCCTGATGTCGCTCGACGAACGGCTGGCGGCGCCGAAGCAGACCGAGCCCGAAATGTGCTCGCTGAACATGGGCAGCATGAATTTTGCGCTCTATCCCATGGCGACAAAGATTAATGACTGGAAGCATGACTGGGAAAAGCCGTTTCTGGAAAATTCCGATGATCTCGTTTTCAAGAACACGCCGCGCGATATCACCCATATCCTGACCGAGCTTGGCGTCAATCGCGGCGCCCGGTTTGAGTTTGAATGCTATGACGTGGGGCATCTTTATATGCTGCGCCATTTCGTTGATCGCGGTCTGGTCAAGACACCGCTCTTTATCCAGTTTGTTTTTGGTGTTCTTGGCGGGATCGGGGCAGACCCTGAAAATCTCATGCATATGAAACGAATTGCCGACAAGCTTTTTGGCGACAGCTATGCCTTTTCCGTCCTTGCCGCCGGACGCCACCAGATGCCGCTCGCGACCATGTCGGCGGCGATGGGCGGTCATGTCCGGGTCGGGCTTGAGGACAGCCTGCAGATTGACAAAGGTCGCCTCGCGAAATCCAATGCCGAGCAGGTTTCCAAAATCCGGGAAATTGTTGAGCTGCTCGGCCGGACGGTTGCCAGTCCGGCGGACGCCCGCCATATTCTGGGTCTTAAAGGCCCTACAAAAACAAAATTTTAAATACTGCCAATAACGGCACTGGAAGAAAATCATGAAAGCAATTCTCGACGATCGTCAATGGGCGCATGACCCGAAGCATTTTATGGCCAACGGCACGGCACTTCCCAATCCGGAGCAACCGCGTCGCATTGAGGTTTTGAGAGAAGGCGCACTCGCCGCCGGGTGTACTTTCAATGCGCCCATGGATCACGGCGCCGGTCCGATTGCCGCCACCCATACGGCGGAGTATCTGGTATTTCTGCAGAATATCCATCGCCGCTGGCAGCGGATTGAAGGCGCGTCTGACGAGGTTATCCCAAATATCCATCCCGACCGGCGGGATGTACATTATCCAAAGTCCGCCGTCGGACAGGCAGGTTATCATCAGGCGGATACAGCTTGCCCGATTGCCGCCGGCACCTGGGAGGCGGCTTACTGGTCGGCCCAGACCGCCTTAACCGGAGCGGATCATTTATTGGCGGGAGAAAAGGCCGCCTATGCCTTGAGCCGCCCGCCCGGCCACCACGCCTTCAGCGATCTTGCCGGCGGGTTCTGCTTTTTGAATAATACGGCCATTGCCGCCGACTGGCTTTTAAAGGCGGGCAAGAAACCGGCCATCCTCGATGTCGACGTTCATCACGGCAACGGGACGCAAGGGATATTCTATGAACGGTCTGATGTCCTGACCATTTCCATGCATGCCGACCCGGAACGCTTCTATCCGTTTTTCTGGGGATCGACCCAGGAAAGAGGCGAAGGCCCGGGCCGAGGCTATAACCTGAACCTCCCTCTTCCGCGCGGCACCGGGGATGACGATTATCTGAAAATCCTTCAAATCGCGCTCGAGCGTATTCGGGCCTTTGGCGCTGATTGCCTCGTCGTTGCCCTTGGCCTCGATTCATACGAAAAAGATCCGCTTCAGGGCCTTTCCATTACGACACCGGGATTTGCCCGGCTCGGGAAAACCATTTCGGCGTTGGAATTACCCACCCTTCTGGTACAAGAAGGAGGATATCTATCGAAGGAGCTGGGCGACAATCTGACCAGCTTCATAACGGGTTTTGAAAATTCATGATCACCATATCCGACATTCTGGTTATCGGCGGCGGTATCGCCGGTATCAGCGCCGCCGCTGAAATGGCAGCGGAAGCGACGGTCACAGTCTTGGAGTCCGAAGAGGTCATTGGCTATCACTCATCCGGGCGCTCTGCCGCGATCTTCTTGCGTAACTACGGGAATAGCACGTTACGAGCCCTCAATGCGGCGGCCGAACCTGTCTTGAAGGAGCCCGCGGGCATTTCCGACAGCTCCCTGCTTTCCCACCGCGGCGAGTTGATGATCGCAACGGAAGCCGAGCTTGATGCGCTTGAGTCCTATCTCGATGGCGCCGAAGGAATGGAAAGAATAAGCCCCGACGAAGCTGTCCAACTCGTTCCCATCCTCCGCCGCGAGAAAATTGCGGCGGCGGCCATTGAGCGCAACGCACAGGATATCGATGTTGACCGCATGCTTCAGGGCTATGCGCGGCTTTTACGCAAGCGCGGCGGTAAAATTGTCACCTCAGCTCCCGCCCGGAAAATTTCATTTAACGACGCTGTCTGGACCGTAGAAACGCCGACCGGTAAATTTCAGGCGCCGATCCTTGTCAATGCCGCAGGCGCCTGGGCGGATTTGATCGCGGAAATGGCGGGAGTCAGACAAGTCGGACTGGTGCCCATGCGCCGGAGCGCCATTCTCCTGCCTGCGCCGGAAGGGTGCGACATCACGCGATGGCCCCTGTTCGTTACAGCGTCAGAGCAATGGTACGCCAAACCGGAGGCGGGAAAGCTGTTCGTCTCCCCCGCCGATGAAGACCCGGTGGAACCCCATGACGCCTGGCCCGACGACATGGTCATGGCGGAGGGACTGGACCGCTTTGAGCAGGCCGTCACCGTGCCGGTAACCCGGGTTGAGAAAAGCTGGGCGGGCTTGCGCAGTTTCGTCTCTGACCGGTCGCCAGTCGCCGGTTTCGCACCCGACGCGAACGGGTTTTTCTGGCTCGCAGGGCAAGGTGGATACGGTATGCAGACAGCCCCAGCCCTTGCCGCCCTGTCAGCTGAGCTTTGCCTGGGCAAAACTCACAGCCTTTCTCCAAAAATCATTGCCGCGTTAAATCCAATGCGGCTATTCAATGTAGCCTGAATTAATGCAGGACAGCGTCCAGATCCA
>NZ_JARGOQ010000082.1 GCF_029233945.1 Sneathiella sp.
GAACAGAATGATTTCTTTTACCTGACATGTCAACTTGAGAGTAGCATTCAAGGTGTTGTCAGACGAATGCGACTTAGTCTCTGAATAGCGCAAAATGGCATAACGGTGCCTCTATTATGCCGCGCCTAGTTGCAGCCACTTGGCCAGTGCGGCATTTCTTTGAAGCTTGAATGTTTCTCGGTTGGTTAGGTGGCGTTCATGGTTGAAGTGATTACGGACGGATGCGTGGATTGAGACAAATTTCTGCAAACTTTACAAGCGCCCGAATTTCAACATCGCCTGCTTTCTTCGTCGAAATGAGAGATGAGAATTTTCACAGCGATTGTTCTTCCACCGGCCTGTTTCTTGTGGTGCCTCATTTCCAATTATCTTCACAAAGATCTCATCAAGATACCATTTCCAGTTTGAATAATTGTGAAACGTATGGATCCGTTTCTTTCGGATGTCGCGTGCGATCATCGGGCCAAACCGGTTCCACCAACAGCGCACAGTCTCGTGACAGATATCGATGTCCCGTTCATGAAGAAGATCTTCAACATTTCGTAGGGAAAGCGGAAACCTAACATACATCATCACCGCCAGGCGGATGATTTCAGGAGATGTTTTGAAACAGCGAAATGGGTTCTTGTTTTTCATTCCAGGATTCTATGGAATTGCTAAGATAGGGTCAAAGCCCGATTTTCCTCTGGCAGAGCCACTAATATCATTGTCTACTTATAGGGCCACAAAACGCAATTTGGTCCCGCAAGACGCGTTTCAAAATCTTGCCTGAAGGATTTCGCGGCAAAGTATCTCTCAAGAAAAAACGTTTCGGCACCTTAAAACCGGCCAGATGTTCCCTGCAATATGATTCAAATTCCTGATCACTAAAGGTTTCTTCGTTTTCCAACACAACCACCGCGACCGGCACTTCGCCCCATCGGGGGTCTGGCACACCAACTACGGCGGCTTCCAGAACTCCCGGAATCTGATAGATTACCCGTTCGATTTCCGATGACGCGATATTCTCTCCTCCTGAAATTATCATGTCCTTCTTGCGGTCGGTCAGATAAAGGAACCCGTCGTCATCGAGATAGCCAACATCCCCTGTCCGGAACCAGTCGCCATGTCGCGTCTCGGCTGTCTTTGCCGGATCCTTCCAGTATCCTTCCGCCACCTTCGGCCCACGGAGGCAGATTTCACCCTCCTCCCCTGCCGTGAGTGACGCACCCTTATCATCCGTGATGCGGATAGAAACATGCGGCGTTGCCCGACCAGTCGAGCCTATTTTTTCAATCTCCCACCCTAGCTCCATAAAGGTATCTCCGCTGCAGGATTCTGTCAGGCCATAGGCGTCGATATAACGCCCATTTCTGAAGAAATCCTGAAACTCACGAATGCGGGCCTCCGGTGTTTTTTCACCGCCTCCAATGCACCATTCAAGACTGCTCACATCATAATTTCCACGGTCGGGATGGCTTAATATTCCTGAAAGCATTACCGGTGCCAGCCATGCCCCTGTGAGCTTTTCCTCTTCAATAGCCGAGAGGACTTCAAGCGGATCATATTCACGATGAACCCTCAACATACCGCCCAGCCATAGAACGGCAATCCCCGGAAGGTCAAAAGCACCGACATGGTATAGCGGCCCGGTAACAAGCAATCTGGTTTGCTTGCTCAACCCAAGAACGACCACATGCTCCATACATTTCCAATAGAAATTCTGGTAGCTATGCATTACCCCTTTCGGGCGATCTGTCGTTCCTGAGGTATACATCAGCCGAAATAATTCATCTGGCTTCACATAACTTTGCGGTGGGATCGGTCCTTCCCTACCCGTCAACGTCAGTATATTCTTCTGCATCCCACCATCCAGGATCCGAACCGGAATATCAATTTCCAGGATATCGGCGAACTCCTCATCCCCAAACAGAAGAGAGGCCTCTGCGTTGCCAATAATATAGGCGACTTCATCGGTCGCGAGTCGATAGTTTATTGGCAGGAAGACTGCACCCAGATAGCTGCAGGCAAATGACAATTCCAGAAAAGCCGGACTGTTCTTCATGAATGCCACCACGACATCCCCATTGCTAATCCCCTGCTCAGCAATATACCGAGCTAGTTGCCGGACACGCTCCCAAAGGGCGCCATAACTGATGCCACGGTCTTCATATGTAATGGCGATGCTGTCGGGATCGCGCTGCGCATGATAGTTTAGGAAACTGCTGAGGTTGATCATAGCTGTCCTCCCGCCATATATTTATCTTGCTCTTAATAGGAGCGTGGCATTCCCAAATCATGCACGGCAATAAAATTCAGGATCATTTCCTCAGAAACCGGTGCGAAACGGAACAGCCGAGCATCCCGCCAAAGCCGTTCAAGATGAGATTCCGTCGCATAGCCCATACCGCCCATGGCCTGCATTGCTCTTTCGGTAGCTGAGGCAACTGCTTGGGCAGCAATAAGCTTGGCTGCATTTGCCTCACTGCCAAAGGGCTCTCCAATATCGAACTGAGCCGCCGCCTTATAGTTCAGTAAGCGCGCAGATTCAATTTCCGCCTTTGCCTGGGCGAGCGGAAACTGAATTCCCTGATAGGCACTGACCGGCTTATCACCGAAGACTTTCCGTTCATTCGCATAATCAATCGCCAATCGCAGCGCAAGATCCCCTGCGCCCACGAGACCTGCCGTCGTGACAATGCGTTCTGTGTTCAGCGTATCAAGCAATTCTTTCCACCCGCCATGCAGCGTGCCAACAAGTTCATCCGGTTCAATACGCACATCATCAAAAAAGACGGAGCAAGATGACAAGGTCTTGGTGCCAACCTTGTCGATGGGATGATAGGTCAGGCCTTCACGTTCAACATCAATCATGAACATGGAAAGCCCGTCCGTTTTTTTCTGAACATCCTCTACCTTTTTGGTGCGGGCGATCACCAGCATCTTCTGCGCATTGTCCACAGCTGTGATCCAGAGCTTTTCTCCGTTCAAGCACCAGCCGCCGCCATCCTCACGCGCAAAGCTTTTAAGCTCTAGGCTGTTACTACCCGCCCGCGCTTCTGTCAGGGCCATGCAGAAATTGATTTCGCCTGAAATCAGCTTAGGAAGAAGCTCGCGTTTCATCTTGTCAGTGCCATATTTGGAAATCGTAACGCCACCGAAAATTGGGTTGATCATAAAGAGTTGGCCGAGTGTCGACCCGCCACCACTGGCCGACAGATTTTCTACAATCAGTGCCATTTCAAGCATTCCGGCACCAGCACCACCATATTCCTCCGGCAATGCAACGCCTGCCAGACCAGCATCGCAAACCGCCTGCCATAACTCTTTCGGGAATTCTTTTTTTGCGTCCTGTTCCCGCCAGTAATCCACACCGAATTCCGCGCCTACCTGATAGGCGGTTTTCGCGATCATTTTCTGTTCGTCGGTTAAACGAAAGTCCATTTATTTGTCCCTTATTCTAGCTGACCAACAACCTGAGCGGTTTTTCGATATTTGCCTTGATGGAGTTCAAAAATGCGAGCCCGCTTACACCATCAAAAATTCGATGGTCACAGGAAAGTACCAGCCCCATTTCCTGTCTCAATTCAGGCTGCCCCAGCTCATCGGGCCGGAAGATCTCGCGGATGCTCCCGACGCCGAGGATGGAGGACTGCCCCGGATTAATGATCGATCCCATATAGGTGACGTCAAACATCCCCGCATTGGAAATCGTCGTGGAGCCGCCAATCAGATCATCAGAAGTGAGTTGGCCTGTTCGTGCCTTTTCAGCAAGCTCCCTCGCCGCCTTGGCGATGGATGCAATACCGAGCCTGTCAATATCTTTCAATACCGGTGCAAACAGCCCCTTGTCCGAACTGACGGCCATTCCGATATCGGTGGTACCGTAAGTCACTATTTCGCCATCGCGCCACACGCAGTTGGCAATTTCATTTTCCTTGAGCGCACGGGCAACAGCGGCAATGATCAGATGATTGATGCTGATATTGAGGTTTTCATTGTCAGAATTAAGTTGTTGACGCAGCAAAAATAACGCCCCAGCGTCCGCTTCCGTTGACAGGTAAAAATGCGGCGTATCGCGCTTTGCCTCGCTCAGGCGGCGAGCAGCGGCGGCCTCATAAGACGTTGCAGCGCGACGACTTGGGAGGGCGTCCGGTGACGCAGCCGCCACGCCGCAACTTAGGGTGACGCGAGACGCGTCGTCGGCGATTGCCGCGCGCACATCCTCCGCCTTGATCCGTCCTTTGGGACCGGACGCTATCACACCCGCCAGATCAATGTCATTTTGGAGGGCAATGCGTCTGGCAAGCGGCGTCGCGACAATGCGCGCGCTTTTTGCTCCTGACGCTGTGTTCTTTCTCACCTCTGCGAAAGCAGTAGCGGCGGCTGTTTCCTTTTCGGGCTCGTGCGTCGTTGCATTGGCTTCCTCTATTTCGGCTGAAACCTCAGGTATTGCGGTAGCACCGACATCCCAATTCGCCAGCGGCGTCCCCACAGCAACGGTTTCCCCCGCCACCACAAGGATGTCATGCAAAACACCATCGGCGGGAGCCTCGATCTCATTCGCTATTTTTTCTGTCTCAACAACCAGAACAACGTCGTTTTTCTTGAAACTGTCACCGGGAGAAACAACCCATTCGGATATGGTGCCTTCCGTCATGGTCAGCCCCAGCTTCGGCATGGTCAGGTTGGTCACAGGTGACATGTTTACTTTCCCTCGAAGCGCGCCGGTCGCTTTTCAAGAAACGCACTGCATCCTTCATGGGCATCCTTGGAATCCAGTACAAGCCCGATCAAGCTTTGCTCATACGGTAGGGCCGCAGAGAGCGGCATATCGGCGCCGTTCAACAAGCCGCGCTTCAGCAGCTTGAGGACGAGCGGCGATTTATGAGCTATTTTTTCCGCCAACTCCTTCACATGCGCCATCAACTGGTCCGCCGGGACCACCATATTTGCAAGTCCGAGCCTCACGGCCTCCTCCGGGTCAATTCGATCCCCGGTAAACATGATTTCTTTCGCACGACAAAGCGGAATCTGCCGTATAATTCGTTGGGTCCCGCCGGCGCCGGGGAACAGGCCTAGGGTTATTTCGGGGAGACCCAGCTTTGCTTTATTGGAGAGAATCCTGATATCCAGAGCAAGAATTAGCTCGGTTCCACCGCCTAGTGCCCAGCCATTAACTGCAGCAATAGTCGGCTTGTCACAGCTTTCGATTCGGCGGAATACCCGGTGAATAACCTCGGCGAATTCCTCATAATGGGCAAGCCCTTCCCTCGAATTGAGGTCACTGATGTCCCCTCCGGCGACAAAGGCGCGATCGCCCGCGCCGGTGAACACGATCACCCGCACGCTATCGTCATTCTCCAGCTCTGTAAGCGCCTTCTCCATCGACAGGAGTGTCGGTACATCCAAAGCATTGAGCGTTTCCGGGCGATTGATGGTCAAAGTTGCAACAGGTCCGTCCTGCTCGATAAGGATAGCTTTTTCAGTCATTTTTATCTCCGGATTACGCGAGCACCTGCTCAACGGCGGCAATAACATCCTTCGCATTTGGCAGATACTGATTTTCAAGGGATTTCGCAAAAGGTGTTGGCATAAAGGGCGCGCCGACTCGCTTGATCGGAGCGTCCAGCTCATCAAACCCGATATCCGACATACGCGCGACGATCTCCGCCCCGACGCCAAAGGCCGTCACCGCCTCATGCAGGACAATCAAACGATGTGTCCGTGCGAGAGAGGCCAGCACGGTTGCCTCATCCCAAGGCTGGATTGACCGCAAATCGACCACCTCGACAGAAATATCGCGCGGTGCAAGCGTTTCGGCAGCTTGCAAGGCCGTGTTCACGGCAGCACCGTAGCTGACGATAGTGACATCATCACCTGATCGCGCCACATGGGCCGTACCAATCACGATTGTCTCACTTGCGTCGTCAAATTCCCCTTTAAGAGAATACATGGCCTTGTTCTCGACAAACACGACCGGATCCGGATCCATGATGGCAGATTTTAACAGCCGGTTGGCATCGGACGGATTGCTCGGCACCACGACCTTAAGGCCTGGTATATGCGCGAACCATGCTTCCAGGCACTGGGAATGCTGCGGCCCGGCGTTTACGCCACCACCATGCGGAGTACGCAGAACCAGCGGCACGGAACATTGCCCGCCGAACATAAACCGTGCCTTTGCCGCCTGATTGACCATCGCATCCATGGCGATGGTGACAAAATCCATAAACATGATCTCGACAACGGGCTTTAATCCACTCATCGCTGCGCCGACTGCCGCACCGACAATGGTCGCTTCAGAGATCGGTGTGTCCCGCACCCGACGATCGCCATATTTTTCAAGCAGTCCTCGTGTGACACCAAACGGGCCGCCCGCTTCGGCGATATCTTCACCGAACAGAACCACCGCAGGATCCGCTGCCATCGCATCATCAAGGGCCATATTCACGGCTTTTGCATATCTAACGTCAGCCATCTTCAAACCTCTTCTACTGCCGTATAGACATCCGCCTTTGCCCGGCTGAAATCGGGCGCGTTGCCGCCCCGGCCAGCCTCGACCGCCGCATTGATCCGCGCCTCAATAGTGCCGCGAATTGCTACAACTTCTTTCTTGGGAATACGCCGTTTCGAAATAATCGTTTCAAGCTTGGTAATCGGGTCATGATCGGGAAGCGAATTTATCTCCGATTCCGCGCGGTATTTCTGCGGATCCCCCTCAAAATGCCCTCTCACACGATGCGTGACGCACTCCAGCACATATGGCCCCTCGCCTGCCCTTATCGCCGTGACAAGCTCTGATGCAGCCTCATTGACAGCCAGCACATCATCTCCATCCACAAACGCCGATGGAATGCCAAAGACTCCGGCCAGTTCCCGCACATTCGCGTTGAACTGGCGGCCCGTCGGAGAAAATTCAGACCAGCCGTTATTCTCACACACAAAGAGAATGGGAAGCTTCCATAGAGCCGCCAGATTGAAGGATTCATGGAGCACGCCTTCCGCAAGAGCGCCATCCCCGAAAAAGGCAACGGCTATTGCGCCATTCTCCTGCACCTGATGCGCAAGGGCGCTGCCAACTGCCAGCGGGATTCCCGCACCAACAATCCCGTTCGCCCCGAGCATACCGACCGACATATCCGCCACATGCATCGACCCGCCCCGGCCACCGCATATTCCTTCTTCCTTGCCCATGACTTCGAGAAAGAAGCTGTTGAGTTCCACTCCCTTGGACAGGGCATGCCCATGCCCCCGGTGATTAGAAGCCAGCGTATCCCTTGTCTCAAGCGCAGAGGTCACTCCAACGCATACTGCCTCCTGCCCAACACTCAAATGAATAAAACCCGGCACCTCGCCATCCGCAAACAGTTTACTTAATCTGTTCTCCGCTTCCCGCACGAGCAGCATCCGCTCATAAAATTCCAACAGTTGGGATATAGGCACCGAATTGTCTGATTTCGTTGGTGACATACGCATTCGCCTAATTTGAGAGGGCAGCAAAAATTCACTTGAATATATTTCTATATGAGAATAATTTTCTGTCAAGAGAATGTATATTTTTTGATTAGCGCCTATTTTGTCTTCTTTGGCCGAGGAAAAAATGGTCGGCAAAAACAACAGATCGCAATGTCATTTATGGAATTAAAAGTATCGTCCCCTCACTCTTACGGTATAGACAAAGTTATGAGTAAATCGAGGATAGAAATTACCTTTTAAAATAAGCATTTAGACATTTATTCGCCCTAAAATGGAGAAGGTAGAACCACTATTTAAGACAAGAGAAAAAGTAGTCATTCAGTTGTTTATTTTTCTCTGAGAATAAGGAAGTAAATTCTATTAAATACCGGCTTGCCCGGAGAACTGGATCGTTTAAAATGATTTTGTTATATTCCAGAAAAGCAGAGTAGTGGAGCAATATGAACAGCAAGACTATTCCACAAACAAAACTTGTAGGCGCATTGATTGGCGGCATTAGCGTGCTGAGATATTTAAGCGCCGGCAATGGTCCACTTGGCGTTACACAAGTCGCTCGCGATCTAAAAATAAACCCAAGTACCTGCTTCAACCTGTTACGCACTCTGGTTCATGAAGGGTTGGTCGTCTTCAACCCAGACACAAAAACCTACCAGATTGGCCTAGGGCTGGTTGAAATTGCACATTCAGCACTCAATAGCGCCAGTTTGGTCCGCATGATACAGCCACTCCTCGACGAAATTTCAACCGAGAATAATGTTACGGTTACATTATGGCAAAAGGTACGGGATGACCGGGTCATGCTAATTGCCATTACAGGATCCGGCGCTGTGATCAGTATCCATATGAACATCGGCCAAAGGCTTCCATGCTTTGTCGGTGCTCTCGGGCGTTGCTTCGCCGCCTTTTCCGGTCTTCCCAAAAAGCAGCTGAAAGCAGCGTATTCAAGCATTCGGATAGAAAACCCCGCCCCTTTCGAGGAATGGTATGAAAGTCTTACAGAGGTTCGCAATAGCTATTGCGCAATCGACGAAGGAAACTTCTCGCGGGGATTTACGACAGTTTCTGCGCCGGTCTTCGACCTTGAAGGACAACCCGTAATGACGATCAGCGCCGTTGCGGTAACCGCACAGATTGATCAGCAAAATTTGAAAAAGGTGGTCAACTCGGTGAAAGGTGCGGCAACTAAAGTCACGGCGGCCATACAAGGCATTCCCATAGCAAGCACCTAAGCTACTAAAAAATGAGCGGGGATTTCCCCGCTCATTCCGTCTCAATTAGCTATCCAAGCCCTATTAGTTGCCAAGTGTTGCAACATCAACCTTGGACATTACGTTGTCCCAGAGCATCTTTGACATTGCCTCCCGATCACCCTGGATCGGTTCGTACATCTCTTCCCACTTATTGATGAGTTCGACAAACTTGTCCATCAGCGGCTCAGGATCTGCAATCTTATACTTGGTTTTCGCCAATTCGATCACAGTCGCACGGTCAGTTTTCAGGAAGTCCGCAACTGATTGCTTAAGCCCATCAGAAGCCTCGATAATCTCAACTTTCTTTTCTTCGGCAACGGCTTCGACTTCTTCGTCTTTCGCCATGTAGCCAAGCGCCGCATCAATCAGACCTATCGATGCGTTCTTCATCAGGATTGTCCGCTGCTCATTGCTAAGCGTGGCCCAATGCTTCGAGCTGACGGAGAAGATACCCCATGAACGGTAAGTCCCAAGATCCAGCTTGGTAACCTTGCGGGCAACATCCCAGATGCTGTGGCTTTTCAGTGCGCCTGTCGGCTGAATAGCAACTTCAACCTGACCACGGGACATCTGCTCATACATTTCGCTGGACGGAGCGGACACCGGAATCGCGCCAACAGAAACAGCCCAGCGGGACCACAGGGCGCCGGCCGTGCGGATTTTCTTACCCTTAAGAGCCTCAACCGTGCTCATATCCTCAGCGGCAAGCAGCTGATAGGCTGACGTGCTGGTCGTACCCAGAACAACAAGGCCATTGC
>NZ_JARGOQ010000016.1:0-61262 GCF_029233945.1 Sneathiella sp.
CGGCGGCTTTTTTTGTTCGAGGAATTGGCAGTCAAGAAACAGTAACGAATGTTTCATAAGTATGAATGATAAATCCATAATTATGGCGGTTATTTGCCGTATTTAGGCCATGGTTATTGCCTAGCTTAGATTAAGTATTTGCAAATTAAGTGTTGAAACGGTCCATAAATAGCCTATTTCAGTTTAACGATGGCAATTCTTATTGTTTGCTGCTTTGCAACGTACTAGTATTAACCATACTTGGTGCTATACCAGTGCACCTCGGAAAGGGTTGAGGGGAAAATTATGAAAAATACGATTAGATTTGCGATAGTTGGTGCAGCCTCGCTCGTGCTGGCGGCCTGTGGCGGCAAGTTGGAGCAAGCCGAGCGGCTTAGCCCCAGCGGAAGTGAGTTCCAGCAGGCGCTTTACACAGGTTATATTGAACTGGCAAAAGCTGAATATAACGAAGGTGACTACATTGATTCTGATCGCTTTGCGGAAAAGGCAATGGCGGCAACGCGCGGGGAACAGGTTGATCCCTACCATCCGGAAGAATGGCATCTTCCTTCCGACAGAGAGCCGGTCTTGATCGGTGCGCGGGAGCGTTTGATGCAAGTTCTGAATGCAGGTGCCCGTGAAAAACTTCCGATGCAGGCAGCAAAGGCACAGACAAGCTTTGATTGCTGGGTGCAGGAGCAGGAAGAAAACTGGCAGCCAAAAGATATCGCCGCTTGCCGGGATTCCTTCGTGATAGCGATGGAAGAGATTGAGGCTGCAATGGCGCCGGTCGCCGTTGTTGTTGAAGAAAAAGTCGTTGTCATGGAGAAGAAAGAACCCATGATGATGAAGCCGCAATCCTTCGAAGTGAACTTTAATTTCGATTCCGACACACCTCTGCCCGGCTCTATGGAAGAAGTGAAGGCAGCTGCGGAATATATGAAGAAATTCGAGGATCCGAAAATTACGATTGCTGGCTATACGGATACGGTCGGTAGCGTAGTCTACAACGACAAGCTTGGTGAACGCCGTGCTGAAAACGTTGCCTTCATGGGCATCGAGGAAGGCATGGAGCCGAAGCGGATTATCATGCGCTCCTATGGTAAGAAGGACCTTAAAGTCCAGACTGCTGATGGAGTTAAAAACGCGGCAAACCGTCGTGTGGTAATCACCGTCGAAAGCAAGTAATCTTGACACTCAAGAAGGGACGGGACGCGGAAACGCGCCCCGTCCTTTTTTGTATCTGAAGGGGAAAAGTATGATTAAGAAATTTGTCGGCCTTACTCTTTTGTCCGTTTTTGCACTGGGGCTTACGGCTTGCGATCCGGAGGTGGGGAGCAAGGAATGGTGCGAAACGATGAAAGAAAAGCCCAAAGGGGACTGGTCCGCGAATGAAGCGGCTGATTTTGCAAAGAATTGCGTATTGATTTCCGATTGAGGGTTTGAAATGGCGAAGGAATCACATTCGTGATTCCTTCTAGTTTTTTCTGGCGCGAAAAAAAGCTCTCTGCTAAACCCGGGATACGGTCCCGTAGCTCATCAGGATAGAGCGCAAGATTCCTAATCTTGAGGTAACAGGTTCGAGTCCTGTCGGGATCACCACTTTAATATTTTGCGGTTAGTACGTCCTATCGCTGGCCAATTAGCCAATATTCTTGCGAATGGGCGGCAGCTCGACAAACTCGGCGGGTCGCTTTTCAGCATTGGCCTTCATTGCCTCGAATATCTCGTCCCGCTGTAACATACTGGCATTCCAGATGGCAATATAGTCGAGGCTGTCTTCTATGGAATGATCGCGTGAATAGTTCATCATGCGCTTGCAGCCCATGATCGCGAGCGGCGCCTTGCTGGCAATTTCCTGTGCCATCTCCATGACAGCATTCAGCAAAGCCTCCTGATCCTTATAAACGGCATTAAAGAGTCCCGCAGATTTCCCTTCATCCGCGGGCATTCGGCGGCCCGTGTAGGCCAGCTCGCGCGCGAGGCCGTCGCCGATCACTTTGGTAATGCGCGGAAATGTCCCGACATCGGCCGTCATGCCGATGTTCGTCTCGAATATTGTAATGAACGCATCTTCGGTGGCGTAGCGCATATCGCAGGCAGTAATAAGATCGACACCGCCGCCAATACAGCCTCCCTGGATTGCGGCCAACACCGGCAAGCGGCAATCCTGCAATGCCGTGAAGGTCTTCTGCATATTTTTTACAGCCCCATAAAATTCGGCGCCTGCACGAATTTCGGCGGCCCTCTTTTCCGCCGGGTCGGTTATTTCCGCCTGCATGAAGGATGCGACATCCAGCCCGGAGGAGAAATGCGGTCCGGTCGAGGAAATGACAATCACCCGTGCCTTTGCATTTTCATCGATATCGTGAACAATCTCGGGAAGTTCATTCCAGAACGCGGGGATCATGCTATTGCGCTTTTCCGGCCGATTAAGAATGATATGGGCCACATGATTTTCTATTTGAACGTCGAAGCAGCTATAGGTCACGGCGGGTTTCCCTCTCAGGTTTGGTGTCATTGTTATTTTTGCTTATCTTACGGCGATATCGGGCAGGTATCAAATATCTTCGTCCCTGAAAGATCGCTGAGGGGTATCGTAATTTTGAGAAAGAAGGCATGATATAGGCGGGAGATTTACTCGCAAAACGGATTGGCTGTTTAAAATAAGGAACAACATCATGGCCCCTGCGTTTACTAACGGAGAGCATCCATTTGATTTTGAACACCGTTATCAATGCCCGTATTACACTGAGGATCATCGGGCATGGCGCGCCACGCTGCGTGAATTTATCGAACGGGAAATCATGCCGCATGTGAACGACTGGGAAGAGGCTGGGGAATTTCCACGAGAGCTATATAAGAAGGCGGGGGAGGTGGGGCTGCTGGGTCTCGGATATCCGGAGGAGTTTGGGGGCACCCCGGTAGATAATTTTTTCAATATTGTCACGTCTGAGGAAATGGCCCGAATTGGGGCTGGCGGGATCAATGCGAGTCTGATGGTGCACAGCATTGGCCTGCCACCTGTTCTCGCCACAGGCTCTGCGGCGTTAAAACAAAGGATTGCACCCTCCGTGCTTTCGGGCGAGAAAATTCATGCCCTTGCCATCACAGAGCCTTCGGGTGGCTCGGATGTTGCCAATATCAAGACACGTGCTGAGGCCGACGGCGATGACTATCTGGTCAATGGGTCGAAGATGTTTATCACGGGTGGTATGCGCGCAGATTACTATACCGTGGCGGTGCGCACAGGCGGAGAGGGGCGTAGTGGTATCTCTCTTCTGTTAATTGAACGGGAGCGGCCCGGCTTCACCCGCACTTCGCTTAAGAAACAGGGATGGTGGGCCTCTGACACGGCGGCACTCTATTTCGACGATGTCCGGGTACCCAAGAGCAATCTCATTGGCGAAGAAAATAAGGGTTTTGTTGGCATCATGAGCAATTTCAACAGCGAGCGGCTGGGAATGGCGGCAGGTGCCAATGCATTCGCGCGTGTTTGCCTCGAAGATGCGCTCGCATGGGCCAGAGAGAGAAAAACCTTTGGGCAAAGACTCGCAGATCATCAGGTAATTCGCCATAAGTTCTCCGAGATGGCGCGGAAGATTAATGCGACTCAGGCCTATCTGGAACAATGTGCTTTCCGCGTTCAGTCCGGCGAAAGACCGGTCGCAGACCTGTCCTTGTTAAAGGTGCAGGCGACGCAAACTATGGAATTCTGCGCGCGGGAGGCGATGCAGGTCCTTGGTGGAGCCGGATATATGCGCGGCTGTCGGGTGGAGCGAATTTACCGCGAAGTCCGCGTCATGGCCATTGGCGGTGGGTCGGAAGAAATTATGCGTGATCTTGTCGCACGGCAGATGGAGATTTAGAGTCAGGAAACCTCATAAAAATATAACAGGGAGGAAATAGATGAGTGTGATGCATTATGACTGGCTGGCCCATCATACGGAAAGGGTGCCGGAGAAGGAGGTGTGGGTGGACCTTCATTCCAACCGTCATTTCACATATGCCGAGGCGAATGACAGGGCGCTGCGCCTTGCTTTCCATTTTCAGAAAGTTTGCGGCGTTGAAAAAGGCGACCGGGTTGGCGTTCTGGCGATGAACTCCACCGATATGCTCGAAATACAGGCGGCATGTGCCAAGATAGGCGCGATATTCCTGCCGCTTAACTGGCGGCTCACTGTCAATGAACTTGATTTTATCATCCGTGATGCGGCACCGAAAATCCTGATCCATGATGCACAGTTCTCTGCTGAGATCGCGGAGCTAAAAGAAAAAACCGGCGTTTCATATCTGTTGGAGACAACCGGCGGCGGCGGGGATACGCCTTATGAAGCAGCGATTAAGGCCGCAAGTCCGACACCGATGCTTGCGAAGGTCATGCATGATGATGTCTGGACGATTATGTACACTTCGGGTACGACCGGCCTGCCGAAGGGGGCGATGAACACTTATGGGATGGCGTTTTACAACGCAGTAAACCTTGGTGTTCCTACCTATTTTACGCCGGACGCCAAAACACTGACTATTCTGCCATTGTTTCATACTGGTGGGCTTAACTGCTACAGCTCCGTTGCGCTCTATTTTGGGGGGACGACTCTGGTCATGCGGACCTTTGATCCGGCTGAGTGCCTGCGTATCATCGATGATGAGGAGATTGGTCTCACTCACTTCTTTGGCGTGCCGGCTAACTACCTCTTTATGAGCCAGCATCCGGATTTCGACACAACGGATTTGTCACGTCTTGCCTGTTCCGGTGTTGGCGGTGCCCCCACGCCTGTTCCGCTCCTTGAAACCTATAAGGCGCGGGGCCTCGCCCTGCAGCAGGGATATGGCATGACGGAAACCAGCCCAACGGTAACAGTGCAGGATGCGGAAATGGCATTCAGCAAGCCGGGGTCCGCCGGCAAGCTTGCGTTAAATGCCGAAGCGCGGGTTGTTGATGAAAATGGCGAAGATGTCCCGCAAGGAGAAACCGGGGAGCTTTGGGTGAAGGGGCCGAACATCACACCCGGATACTGGAACCGACCTGAGGCCAATGCAGAAACGATAACGGATGGCTGGCTGCATACCGGTGACGCCTGCCGGGTCGATGAGGATGGGCATTACTTCATCGTTGATCGCTGGAAGGATATGTATATCTCGGGCGGAGAAAATGTGTATCCGGCGGAGGTCGAGAGTACCTTGTTCAAAATGCCGGAAATAGCCGATCTCGCAATTATCGGTGTTCCGGATGACCGCTGGGATGAAGTGGGATGCGCGGTTATTGTTGTCGCGCAGGACAAGCAGCTAACCGCAGATGACGTGATCCTCTATTGTCAGGACAAACTCGCCCGTTACAAAATCCCGAAGCATGTTGTCTTTATGGAGGAATTGCCGCGTAACGCGACGGGGAAGGTCCTGAAAAGAGTCCTGAAAGACGAAATTGGGGATCTGCGTATTCCCGCGTAAATCTTTCTCTGGTATCTCTTCAGGCCGCCGGGGCAGTGGCGGCCTGAAGGGTTCCGGATAAAGTGCTTAAGCGCCCTCTTTTCCGACAATGGTGATGGAGCAGACATTCTGATGCGGGAAACCACCCAGATTATGCGTCATACCGACGACCGGCTCTTCTTTACGCTGGCGTTCGCCAGCGCGGCCCTGCATCTGAAGATACATCTCATAGATCATCCGAAGGCCTGATGCGCCGATCGGGTGGCCAAAGCATTTCAGCCCGCCGTCGATCTGGCAAGGGACTTTGCCATCTGCATCATAGAAGCCGTTCATTACGTCATTGACGGCATCTCCCTCTTCGGAAATGAACAGATCTTCCATGGTGACCAGTTCGGTAATGGAGAAGCAGTCATGAACCTCGAACATACTGACCTGGTCGCGTGGCTTGGTGATACCGGCTTCCTTATAGGCCCGGTTCGCGGCCGCCCGGGTGGTAACGAAATAGCTGCCATCCCAGGAGTTGTGCTGTGCTTCCGTTCCGTTGGAGGCGGAGAGTTGCAGCGCCTTGACCGTAATAAGGTCTTTCTTGCCGAGAGATTTCGCAATTTCCGGCGTCGTGACGATGGCGCAGGCTGATCCGTCACTCACGCCGCAGCAATCGAAGAGACCAAGTGGTTCCGCGATCATGGGGGCGTTCATCACTTTCTCTTCATTGATCTTATTGCGAAGATGTGCTTTTGGGTTTTTGGATCCGTTGTCATGGCTCTTGACGGAGATATGGGCCATGGCCCGTTTCATATCTTCCTTGCTGACACCATGTTTTGCCGAATAGGCGGACGCCAGCTGAGCGAAGGAGCCGGGCGCCGAGGCATTGGCCCAGAAAAGGTCATTCACTGAGCCCCGATTGCGCTGAGGCAGGCCACCATACCCCGTGTCCTTGAGTTTTTCGACACCGAGTGCGAGAGCAATATCGCAGGCGCCGGATGCAACCGCATAGACAGCACCACGGAAAGCTTCAGATCCGCTGGCGCAGTAGTTTTCAACGCGCGTTACCGGAATATTTGGCAAACGAAGCGCCATGGAAAGAGGCACTGCGGATTTGCCGACATGTTCTTCCTCGATGGCAGTTCCAAGCCATGCTGCTTCAATCTGGCTTTTCTCAATTCCGGCGTCTTCCAAAGCTTCGACATAGGCTTCGATCATCAGATCTTCCGCATTATTATTCCAGCGCTCGCCGAATTTGGAGCAGCCCATGCCGATAATAGCAACTTTATCTTTAATTCCTGAGGCCATTGTTATTCTCCTTTATTTGAAGCGTCCGCGGGGGCCGCTTTCCAGAAATAGCGCCTGAACCCGCGCTTGTCGTCATAGTCCTTGATCCGGAACATCATCCGCATCGGCATTCCCACCTGGATATCCGTCTCCGGTGAGATATCCGTGAAGTCACTCATCAAGCGACCACCTTCTTCGAACTGGATCATGCCGTAATAGGCGGGCGGGTCCGGCGAATAGGTGAGCCGGTCAGCGGTAAAGGAATTCACCTTGGAAAGCCGCTCTGCGAAGGGGTAATCTTCCTGTGTACCGATGGCGCCACAATTTTCATTCACGCACATATTGGACTTCGGGAACTGCGCCGTGCCGCATTGAGAGCATTGCCCGCCAATCATCGCCTGGGTCATTCCCTTGTTTCGGTAAAGGGTCGTGAGACCCGTTTTCTTGTCGGTTTCCGCGCGAATGCCACGCTCCAGATTGATGAGATTGTGGAACGCGAGAAACTTGCCGTAATTCGTTTCCGCGTAACGCCGGGCAAGATGTCCTGAGACACCTTTACGGGGTGAGAGCGAATTGATTTCCTCCGTCACTTCGAACAGCAGGGCGTCGCTGCCCTGACCGAAGCTTGCGACAAGAATTTTATCGCCAGGTTTGCTGTTCTCAATGGCGTGGGCGAGCATGACCATGGAATGGGCCGTGCCAGTTTCCCCGCAGGTTGCCTGCAGGTTATCTGCGACGGCACTTTCGGGTAGGCCGAGTTTCTTCGCAAGCATTGCAGCGACGCCACGTGCGGCGACGGGGAAGCAGAAGGTGGTAATATCCTCTGCCTTGACACCGGTTTCAGACAAAAGTGCAGAAATCGCGCTTGGGACAATCTTCAAATATCCTTCATCCCGGATCCAGCGTTCTTCCCAGTTATAGTCGTAGGCTTCGCCTTCGCCGCGAAAGTGATCGACGAAATCGACGGCTTCCGTATGGCTGCCAATAAGGCGGGCGATTACTTTTCCCTGCCCAACCAGAAAAGCGGCGGCTCCGTCACCGGAGGTGAATTCCAGCGGGCTTGCTGCTTTGGTCTGACGTTTTTCCGCCGTAGTGAAAAGAATTGGACCGCTGCCTCCTTTGGCAACCTGCAGAGCAGTAGACAATCCAGCACTGCCAGCTCTCTGGGAGGACGCGAAATCAAGGGTTTGCAAGCTGCTGCTTAAGTTGAGCGCATCGGCGACAATGCCAGCATTCTGCCGATCCATGAACGGAAAGCTCGTCGAGGCCATATAGACGGCAGATACGTCGCCGCGGTCAGAGTCTGCGAGGCAATCCCGCGCGGCTTCGACGGCCATGGTGACGCTATCCTCGTCCCAATTTGCCATGGCTCTTTCGCCCTTGGCGAGGCCATTCAGGCCCGGGTTAAACCAGCTGTGAGCTTTGGCGATTTCACTACGTTGCAATCGGCTTTGCGGGATATATCCCCCGTAGGCCAATATTCCTACTTCCATTTGGAAAGGCTCCTTTTTTATTATTTCTTAGTGCCACATATATATTGCAGGAAATAAGCGTTAAAATTCCCGCAAAAATATTTCCTACAGGGCGACAGTTTAAAGCGACTATGGGCGTAACGCCAGAAAATTAAATCATGCCTCGGTCGGTCGCGTCTTTTTTTCTTAACGGTGCAAACTTTCCTATGCTATCAATAAAGAAAAAATAAAAATCGGGAGTTCCGAATGGCCGTTTTCTCATCCAAAATTGTTACCTCTTCTGACAGTTTTGCTGCCAATCGACAGGAGATGCTATCGCTTGTCGATGAATTGCATGCGTTAAAAGACCGCGCAAAGCAATTGTCCGAGCGGCGGCGCGCCAGGTTTGAGGAGCGCGGACAGCTTACCCCGCGTGAGCGGCTGGTACGCCTTCTCGATCCAGGAATGCCGTTTCTGGAGTTGTTTGGCCTCGCCAACTATTGTGTAGATACGACTGACCGGGACAAAAGCATTCCCGGCGCAAGTTCACTGGCCGGTATCGGGTTCATTAATGGCGTGCGATGCATGATCTTAGCAAGCGACAGTGGAATCAATGCAGGCGCAATGACCCAAAAATCAGGGGAAAAAGTTCGTCGGTGCCAGGATATAGCAATTGATAAAAAGCTTCCCTTTGTGCATCTCGTTGAGAGTGCAGGGGCCAATCTCCTGAAATATCAGGTTGAATCCTGGGCGCATGGCGGGGGTGGCTTCCAACGACTCGCAAAGCTGAGTGCCGCTGGCATCCCGACCTTCGTTGTGCTGCACGGACCGTCAACAGCAGGCGGGGCGTATTTCCCAGGCATGAGTGATTATGTGATTGGCATCAAGGGTCGGGGGCGGGCTTCGCTTGGCGGCGCAGCTCTGGTGCGGGCGGCAACCGGTGAAATTTCGGATGATGAAGAGCTTGCAGGATCGGAAATGCATGCGACCACCACGGGGCTTGTCGAATATCTCGCTGAAGATGACGCCCATGGCCTTCTGATCGCGCGGGATATTATCGGTCGACTCGGCTGGAACGACAAATGCCCAAGGCCGGAAGTGAAAAGCTTCAAGGAGCCACTCTATGACCCCGAGGAAATTGCCGGGGTCGTGCCCGTGGATTATCGAAAGCCCTACGATGTACGTGAAGTTGTTGCCCGGCTCGTTGATGGCTCCGATTTTGAAGAATTCAAGCCGCGTTATGGATCAACACTTGTCTGTCTGCAGGCTAATATCTTTGGGCAAGCCTGTGGCATTGTTGGTAATAATGGCCCGATCGATCCCGATGGGGCGGCCAAGGGCGGACAGTTCTTCCAGCTCTGCGATCAGGCAAACATTCCGCTCATCTTCCTCAACAATATTACCGGCTATATGGTCGGCAAGGAATATGAACAAAAAGGTATGATCAAGCATGGATCGAAAATGATTCAGGCCGTCTCCAATGTTCGTGTGCCGAAGATCACATTCTATATCGGCGCAAGTTTCGGGGCGGGAAACTACGGCATGGCCGGTCTTGCGTATGACCCGGATTTCCTGTTTGCCTGGCCTAATGCCAAGACTGGTGTTATGGGCGGAGAACAGGCGGCAGTCACCATGGATCAGGTGGCGAGAAGCGGCGCCGAACGCAAGGGCGTGCCCGTCGATGAAGAAGCACTGGCAGCGCAAAAGGCGCGGTTGATTGAGCATTTCGATAGTCAGGCGGATGCTTTCTATACCTCCGGACGACTTCTCGACCAAGGGGTTGTCGATCCGCGCGATAGCCGAAAGATCATCGGCTTTGCGCTGCAAACCTGCTGGGAGGCGCGTAACCGTACCTTGCAACCGAACAGCTTCGGCGTTGGCCGTCTCTAATCTCCGGTAATCAATGAAAAAAATAAAGATAAAGAACAGGTAGGTCCGGAAAATGAGAAATTTTAACTCAATACTGATCGCCAATCGGGGCGAAATCGCCGTCAGGGTGATAAAAACGGCGAAAAGCCTCGGCTATCGTACCATAGCCGTTTACTCAGAGGCAGATGCAGCTGCCCTTCATGTCCGCATGGCGGACGAGGCTGTGCTGATCGGGCCTGCGCCGGTGCAGCAATCCTATCTGGACATGACGAAAATACTGGCGGCTGCCAAGGAAACAGGGGCGGAGGCTATCCATCCGGGCTACGGGTTCCTGTCAGAAAATGCAGACTTTGCACGCGCCTGTGAAGAGGCGGGCATCGTCTTTATCGGCCCCTCCGCCGAGGCGATTGATTTGATGGGGAACAAGGCGGCGGCCAAGCGACGAATGATCGCGGCCGATGTACCTTGCGTTCCCGGCTATGAAGATCAGGATCAGTCTGACGATACGCTTATCGCCGCCGCGAAAGATATCGGATTTCCGATCATGGTAAAGGCAGCAGCGGGCGGCGGCGGTCGAGGCATGCGTCTTGTGCATGAAGAGAAAAATCTTACTGATGCCCTTGCGTCTGCCCGCTCAGAGGCGCTTAACGCATTCGGTTCGGATGAACTTATTCTTGAAAAAGCGATTATTGAACCGCGACATGTAGAGGTTCAAGTTTTCGCGGATACCCAGGGAAATGCCATCCATCTGGGGGAGCGGGATTGCTCTGTCCAGCGCCGCCATCAGAAAGTGGTGGAGGAAGCGCCCTGCCCCGTTATGACGCCAGATTTGCGCGAAAAGATGGGCGCTGCGGCGGTCGAGGCTGCCCAGAGTATCAATTATCGTGGTGCCGGCACGGTGGAGTTTTTGCTCGATGCCGGGAATAACTTCTATTTCCTTGAAATGAATACCCGGCTGCAGGTGGAACATCCGGTGACCGAACTGGTGACGGGGATGGATCTCGTCGCGCTGCAAATTCAGGTGGCGCAAGGTGAACCGCTTGGGATTGAGCAGCAGGATGTGAAACTGCAAGGCCATGCCATTGAAGTGCGCCTCTATGCCGAGGATACCGCGCAGGATTTCCTTCCTTGTACCGGCCGGATTACGTCATGGAAGGCGGCGGCTGGGGAGGGAGTTCGTTTCGATGTCGGCATCGATTCCGGTCAGGAAATATCCCCCTTTTATGACCCGATGATCGCGAAAGTGATTGCCTATGGCGATAGCCGCGAAGTAGCTCGCCATCGCCTGATTGAGGCGCTTAAAAATACGGTCATTTTTGGCCTCACGACAAATCGCGGTTTTCTTATTGATATCCTGAATGAGGAAGCCTTCGCAAAAGGAGAGGCGACAACGGCCTTCATCGGAGACTTGTTCGGTGGCGAGCGTCTCGCCGCACGGGCGCCGGATCAAAGTGAAATGGCGATGGCAGCCGTGCTCCTCTATCAGGTTGAGCGGGATCGGGCCAAATCATCGGCATTGTTCGTGAGCGACCAGTTAGTAGACTGGTCAAGCGGAGGAGAATTACTGACCCGCTACGTCTTCGCGAGCGAAGATGAGAAGGTCGACGTAACCGTCGCACCGATGCGCGAAGGTGGCTACAATGTGGTGGTTGGCGAAACCTCGTTATCCCTGGAGGTGATGGGGCGCGGCGAGAATAAAGCGCAACTGACCGTCGATGGCAAGCGCAAACATGTGCATTATGAGGCATTAACTGACGGAGTGCTTGAACTCACCGACGACGGGAAAACATTGCGCTTCACCAATGAGATTGCCTTCCCGCTTTCGGCCGCGGCGGCGGCGGGCAGTGGTCAGGTGACGGCGCCCATGCATGGCACCTTGCTGGATGTTTTTGTGAAAACTGGAGATACCGTTGAGGTTGGAACCCGACTTGCGGTGCTGGAGGCCATGAAGATGCAGCATGATATCCTGGCGGAAGTTTCCGGTGTTGTGCAGAATGTCATCGCAACGGCGGCCAGCCAGGTCTCGGTGGATGATCTGTTGTTTGAGATCGAAGCGCCGGAATAATGCGAAAATAGAAGGGAGTTCCAAGCAATGCTGAAAGAAGCCTATGACTTCAGGGATGAAAGCGAAGCGCTCTACAGCCTCATAGAGCCACTTGGTGATGCGGATTACGACCGGGTAACCTTGTTTCGCGACTGGACGGTCAATGATGTTATGCAGCATCTGCATTTCTTCAACTATGTCGCCGACTTGACCCTCACCGACGAGGAAGAGTTCAAACGGGTTTATGGTGAACTCAAGGTTATTCAGGAAAAGACGGGTTCCCTTGTGGCGGCGACAGATGAGATGTTGAATGGTCTGAAGGGAATTGCGCTTCGGGATGCCTGGCGGAAGTATTATCTGGAGATGTCTGACCGGTTCTACGCCGCCGACCCGAAGCAACGGCTGCTCTGGGTAGGGCCGAGCATGAGTGCGCGATCCAGCATCTCGGCCAGGCTGATGGAGACCTGGTCCCATGCGCAGGAAATATACGATCTGCTGGGGGTTGAACGGGAAAACAGAGACCTGATCAAGAGTATAGCCGTTATGGGGATGAATACTTTCGGCTGGACCTTTATCAATCGCAAGGAAGAAGTGCCGAAGCCGGTTCCGCATGTCCGGTTGACGGCGCCATCGGGTGAGATCTGGGAATGGAACCCGGAGACGGACACGGACTTGGTTGAAGGAAACGCCGCAGAGTTTTGTCAGGTTGTTACGCAGACCCGCAATATCGTCGATACGGATATTCAGGTTTCCGGGGACGTCGCGACGCGCTGGATGTCTGTTGCTCAATGCTTCGCGGGTCCGCCGCGCAATCCGCCCGCCCCAGGAACGCGCCACGCCTGAATTTGGAATAAAGGATTAGAAAAAAATGACGGCACATCAGAAATACCCAAATCTTTTCTCTCCTCTAGACCTTGGCTTCACGACGATCAAGAACCGCGCGCTAATGGGCTCTATGCATACGGGGCTCGAAGAGCTTGAGGGCGGGTTTGAGCGCATGGCCACCTATTTCGCGGAGCGAGCCAGCGGTGGCGTCGGGATGATTATTACCGGTGGTATTTCGCCAAATCTTGAGGGCGGGGCAGGCGCAAAACTTTCAAATGATGACGAGGTGGAGGAACATCGCCTTGTCACGAATGCCGTGCATCAGGCCTCGCCGGATTCTAAAATCTGCATGCAGATCCTGCATATGGGACCGCTCGCCCGGAATGACAGTCCTGTCGCGCCATCGGCCATCCGCTCCCGCATTGCCCGTAAGACCCCGCGCGAGCTTGACGCTGCAGGGATAGAGAAGCAAATTGCAGATATCGTGAACTGTGCGGTCTGTGCCCGGAAAGCAGGTTATGACGGTGTCGAGGTGATCGGTTCTGCCGGATATCTTCTCAGCACTTTCCTTGTTGAGAAAACCAACCTTCGAACGGATGAATGGGGCGGCTCCTTCGAAAACCGGATGCGCTTTCCCGTCGAGGTCATGCGTCGGGTACGAGAGGCTGTGGGGCCGGATTTTATTCTCGTCTTCCGTATCGCCGCGATGGACATGTTGCAAGGCGGCATGTCATGGGAGGAAGTGGTACAACTCGCCAAAAGAATCGAAGAAGTTGGTGTCAATATCATGAGTACCCATTTCACCTGGCATGAGTCTGCTGTCCCGACAATTGCCACAATGGTGCCGCGCGCGGCTTTTACCCAGGTAACGGGGCGCCTCCGGAAGGAACTCAGTATTCCACTTATTACCAGTAACCGCATTAACATGCCGGCCGTTGCGGAGGAGGTGCTGGCGCGCGGGGATGCGGATATCGTCTCGATGGCGCGCCCGATGCTCGCGGATTCGGATTTGGTCTTGAAAGCTTTCGAAGGGCGGGAGGATGAAATCAATACCTGCATCGCCTGCAATCAGGCATGCCTGGATCATACATTCAACGGAATGGAAGTCAGTTGCCTCGTCAATCCACGCGCCTGCCATGAAACGGAGCTGAATTATGTAACGGTCGAAGTGCCAAAGAGGATTGCCGTGGTCGGCGCAGGCCCAGCGGGTTTGGCTTACGCGACGGTGGCGGCGGAGCGGGGTCATTCGGTCACATTATTCGACGCGTCATCGGAAATCGGTGGGCAGTTCAACCTTGCAAAGCGAATTCCGGGGAAGGAGGAGTTCCATGAGACGATCCGGTATTTTAACCGTATGATCGAAAAGCGCGGGATCGAACTGAAGCTCAACACCCGGGTCGATGCCGATATACTGGCCGCAGAAGGCTATGACAAGGTGGTTGTCGCCACCGGTATTTCCCCGCGCGTTCCCGATATTGAGGGGATCGATCATCCGAAGGTGGTCAGTTATATCGATGTGATCAAAGGTACGAAGTCTGTCGGCAAGAAAGTTGCCATTATGGGGGCCGGCGGTATTGGTTTCGATGTCGCGGAGAAGATAACCCATGAAGGGACATCTTCTGCGCTTGATGTTGATATCTTCGCGAAGGAATGGGGGATCGATTTTAAAAACCATCCGCGCGGCGGTGTGACGGGTATCGAACCCATCATCGCGAAAGCGGATCGAGAGGTAACGTTACTTCAACGGAAATCGTCACCGGTCGGGCGCGGTCTTGGTAAGACGACCGGCTGGACCCATCGCATCACGCTGGCCCGGCGCGGCGTTAAAATGATCAATGGTGTTGAGTATATAAAGATCGATGATCAGGGCCTGCATCTTCATATCAATGATCAGTATGAAATTCTGGATGTCGATACGGTAATCATCTGCGCAGGTCAGCTTCCGCTGCGCGGTCTTTACGACGAGCTGGTGGCAAACGGGGTCGATGCCGAACTCGTTGGCGGCGCGTTCGAGGCTATGGAACTCGACGCCAAACGTGCCATTAATCAGGCAAGTTACCTCGCCGCCGCCGTTTGATGAGACGTCGCGGACGATCCCGTCAGTCCTTGAAGGCTTGCGGCAAGTGCACGTAGTTTTTCAGGCCCACCGAGTTGGGCACGGTTAAAGCCGATGCGCTTGAACCAGAAATGCAGGCCCATCAGGTCTGTGTAGCCCATGCCGCCATGCACTTCCGTTGCCGTGCGCGCAACGAAGCGCCCGATTTCGTCCATATGTGATTTTGCCAGCAAGCCGGACAGTTCTGCCTCTTCAGGTAGGCTGTCAAAGGCATAGGCGGCATACCAGATAAGCGCCTGACAGGGTTGCAACTCCGCCGCCATTTCCGCGCAGAGATGCTTGACGGCCTGAAAGGAACCGATGGCCCGGTCGAACTGACGCCGTTCCTTGGCATAATCGACCGCTCGGCTCAGCATTTCTTCAGATGCGCCGAAACTTTCCGCCGCCAGAATAACCCGACCCGCGTTTATGATTTCTGTAATATGAACCTTGCCGCCGTTACCAAGCGGCTCCGCCGCTACATCTTTTAGTATGATATCGGTGAGCGGGCGTGTGCCATCGATAGAGGGCATGTGGGTGCATTCAAGCCCCAATGCATCTGTCGAAACGAGATATAGATTACTCTCGGTGTCGGCGATAATCAGGGCGTCTGCCTCCGCCGTATCGAGGGCGAAGGATGTTTGACCACTCAGCTTGTTGTTATGCGCCGTAACACTCGCACCACGCTTTGCGCCATGAATCGCATCAGAAAGAGCCATGCCGACGATGATCTCGCCTGCGGCAATTTTGGGGAGCCATTCTTTTCGCTGAGCGTCACTGCCAGCAAGTTTCAAGGCGAGCGGAGCCATAACCGCGGTAGCGGCAAAGGGCACAGGCGCTATGCTGCGCCCAAGCTCCATGGCGACAATCGCGGCATCAAACAATGTGAGGCCCGTGCCGCCCTCTTCCTCATCGATAAGAAGACCTGCCATGCCGAGATCTGCAAGTTCCGCGAAGAGAGTTTTATCCATCGATTGCGCACCGTTGGAGACGGCGCGAATAGAGTCAAGGTTGACAAGTCGCTCCAATGTTCCGCGAAAGCTCTCCTGAATAAGAAGCTGTTCTTCTGAAAGTCCGAATTCCATGGGGTTATCCTTGTGCCGGACGCGGTTCGCGTGGCATGTCGAGCCCGCGCTCCGCGATAATGTTTTTCTGAATCTGGGCGGTGCCGCCACCAATAATAAGCCCGAGATCGTACATATGGAGCTGTTGCCAGATGCCATCTAACTCTATCGACGGGATGCCGTCATATAGAACGCCGGCTTCCTCAAGAATATCAATAGCAAGCCCATCCAGTTGGTGGTTCAACTCACAGCCAATGAGCTTGCAGACCATATCGCCGAGACCTCTCGGTTTGCCTGCGGCGGCATCCGATATCAGGCGCATTTCATGGAACCGCATGCCTTGTACGCGGGCCTGCAGACGGATATACCGGTCCATCAACGGAGCGTTTTCGCCAATTGGGCGGCCATCGGATCCTTCCCTCTTGAGCAGTTTTTCGATTTTCTGGAGACGTTCATGGGATAAGTTCGCGTTGGATAGCATGCCTCGTTCATGCGAGAGAGTGCTATTCGCGACTTTCCAGCCCTTACCCCGCCCGCCGACAACCGCGCTTTTGGGAACGCGTACATCAGTAAAGAAAACTTCGTTAAAAGATGGGTGCCCCGTCATTGTCTGAAGCGGGCGTATCTCAATGCCTGGGGTGTCCATTGGAAAGATCAAATAACTTATGCCGTCATACTTCCCGGCCTCGGGTTCTGTCCGGACAAGGCAGAAGATCATCTGCGCGACATGGGCGGAGGAGGTCCATATTTTCGAGCCGTTGATGATGAAGTCGTCACCATCTTCTGTCGCGCTGGTCTGCAAGCTGGCGAGGTCGGAGCCGGAATTAGGCTCTGAATAACCCTGGCACCAGAATACCTCAGTGCGAATTGTCCGGCTGATCCATTCCTTTTTCTGCTCCTCTGTTCCATGCTCCAGCAGGGTCGGTACCAGCATGGAGATACCCTGGCTGTATAGGCCTTGTGGCACATTTGCCTTGAAAAATTCATCGGCAATGACTTTCGACTTCAGAATGTCAGGTTCCGCACCGAACCCGCCATATTCGGACGGCACCGTTCGGTTTGCATATCCTTTTTCCACCAGTAGCTGTTGCCAGTTCTGGACTTCCTCAGAATAGGGGCGCGGCATCAGCCGGTAGGAATGGGCCGTGTCCTCAGGTGCGAGATGCCGATGCTCGGAAATAAATGTCCGCACTTCTTCGCGAAACTGCCTGTGTTCCGCGTGATCCGTTAAATCCATGTTTTCTTCCTTAGTCCGGAGAAATACCCATCAGTTTCGTGATGACTTTCAACATGACTTCATCGGCACCGCCACCAATGGATGTCAGCCGGAAATCGCGAAACTTACGAGAGATAGAGGATTCCCACATATATCCCTGACCGCCCCAATATTGCAGGCAACTGTCCATGACCTCGCGCTGTAGCCGCCCCACCTTCAGCTTCGCCATGGAGGCAAGCTTGGTGACGTCTTCGCCCGCCACATAACGTTCCACGGCGTGATAGGTGAGGGCGCGCAACGCCTCCACTTCTGTCTGGAGCTCTGCAAGACGATAGTTCACGACCTGATTATCCAGAATGGCTTTGCCGAAGGCCTTGCGCTCACGTGTATATTCAATCGTCTCGTTGATCGCCTCTTCCATGACGCGAGGGCCGCGCGCGGCGGCGAACAGTCGCTCTTCCTGAAACTGCTGCATCTGATAAATGAAGCCGCGCCCTTCTTCGCCAATACGGTTCCGCTGGGGTACGCGCACATCATCGAAGAAAAGCTGCGCCGTGTCGGAGGACATCATGCCGATCTTGCGGAGTTTATGTTTGGTGATGCCCGGGCTATCCATGGGAACAATTATCAGCGTCTTGTTCTTATGCACGGGGCCATCGCCCGTGTTGGCCAAAAGGCAGACCCAGTCCGCCTGCAAGGCGTTTGTGATATACATTTTGGAGCCGTTAATCACATAGTCGTCACCGTCTTTTCGGGCGGTTGTCTTAAGACTTGCAACATCCGACCCGGCGGCGGCTTCGGTGACACCAACGCAGCCGACCATATCGCCGGCAATAGCGGGAGCCAGGAAATTACGCCGCAATTCGTCCGAACCATACCGGGCGAGGGCAGGGGTCGACATGTTGGTTTGCACGCCGATTGCCATCGCCACACCGCCACAGGCAATATAGCCGAGCGTCTCGGAAGCAACGGCCTCATAGGAATAGTCGAGGCCACTGCCGCCAAACTCAGCTGGCTTGCCGATGCCGAGGAAGCCCATATTCCCCATCTTCTTAAACAATTCATGAGCAGGGAACTGTTCCGCTTCTTCCCATTCATCAACATGAGGATTTATCTCTGCTTCAATGAATTTTTTCAAACTTTCGGAAAGTTCACGATGTTCCTGAGTAAATTGCATGGTTTTCCCCGCTTTATATTTTCCGGAATGAGCAATGCCTCCGGTCCCCTTAAAGGGATTGTTTTTTCTGTACGCCCACATTAACATTCACGCATGAATGTTACAAATAAATATTATGCGATAGCTGCATGGGACGATCTTGCGGAATATGCAGGTTGTTCATCCACGCTTTCGGGAGGCTGACTTGGGAACGGCGTCGTTACGAGGAGGCGGAAAACGTCGACGGCAGGAGGACAGGCGGGCGGAAACCCGAGGACGGCTTGTGGATGCAACGATTATGCTGCTTCATGAGAAGGGGGCCGGGCAGCTTACCATGGCAGATGTCGCGCAGGAGGCAGGGCTGACGCGCGGAGCCATCCAGTATCATTTTGAGAATCCGAAATCCTTATTGGTTGCGAGTATCGAGGAAATTGCAAACCGTCTCAGCCGCCATCTGGATGCGGATGAGCTGACGGGGTTACCGCTGGAGGAGCGCATCAATCGTATTGTTGATGATTACTGGCAGGGGTTTCGCGGTTTTAATTACACGGCTTTTATCGAGATAGCCGTCCGGGGGCGGCAGGACCCGGCATTTGAAGAAGCGATTACGACAACCCTGGAAGAGCTTGAGAAACAAAGAGCCGTTGTCTGGCAGGCGGTCTTTGCCGATACGGGACGAAGCCGGGAGGAAATCCGGTCATGGCGGGATATGTTGCTCATTACACTCCGCGGTCTGGCGCTGACAAATATGATTGCCGGGAAAAATGAAAAAGTTTCGCTGCAAATTGATCAATTTAAGGCTATGTTTACAAGATACCTGACCGAGGCATAATCGGCGGGTGATGCGATAAGAAGAAAGAAAAAGAAAATGCATGAATTACCGGAGTGTGAATTTCTAAAGCTTGATGTGGTCGCGGGGAGATTGAATCTGTGGTTCAACCGGCCGGATCAGCGAAATGCCATTAACAGCCAGATGGGGGCAGAATTCGCCGCAGTTGTCGATTGGCTGGAAGCGACGCCTGATGTCAGGGTGGTGGTGCTGCGCGGCGCCGGGGGGCATTTTTGCGCGGGCGGTGATATTAAAGAGCGACGCAACATGGCCGAGGATGTTGTCACTGAAGACAGCGATCCGATTATGGAGCGAAACCAGTCCGCCGGGTTGGCGTTCCTAAAGTTTGAGCATTTGCCGCAAACGACGATCGCGGTCGTTGAGGGGTCTGCGTTTGGGGGCGGCATGGGCTATGCCTGTCTCGCTGATATCACCATCGTTGCAGAAGGCGCGCGGATGGGCATGCCGGAGACGACGCTTGGTGTCGCGCCGGCCCAGATCGCGCCTTATGTGGTCAAAAGAATTGGCTTGACCCGCGCGCGGCAACTTGCACTCACCGCTGAGCGGTTCGATGGCGCAAAGGCGTTTGAATATGGTATTGCGCAGTATCTCTCTGCCGATGCGGATATCGATGCGACGTTGGAAGAGGTTGTCGAACGGGTGATGCGCTGTGGCCCCATGGCCAACGCAGCGACCAAAGCGATCATGCTGAAAGTCGGATCATTGCCCGAAGAGGAAATGGTGCGGTTTTCGGCGGAAAAATTTTCTGCCCTTAATCGGGGGGATGAAGGTAAGGAAGGACAATCCGCCTTTGCCGAAAAACGAAAACCTGCCTGGCAGGAAACCGGCGATAAAGCGAAAGGATGAGGGATATGACAAGTTCAAAAACCATCCGGATTGGCGGTGCATCAGGATATTGGGGCGACTCACAGGAGGCGCCGCGCCAACTCGTTCTGAAGGGCGATCTTGACTATCTTGTCTTCGACTATCTCGCGGAAGTTACCATGTCGATTCTGGTGCGGGCGAAAGAAAAGTCGCCGGACCTCGGCTATGCGCGGGACTTTGTCGATCTCGCCATGAAGCCGCTTCTTCATGAAATCAAGGCACGCGGGATCAAGGTTGTTGCCAATGCGGGCGGCGTCAATGTGGCGGCCTGTGCCGCAGCCCTCGCCAAGGTCGCGGAAGAGGCCGGGCTGGATATCAAAATCGGCACGGTCGAGGGCGACAATCTGACGGGGGAAATAGAGAGCCTGCGGTCGGAAGGAATGACCGAGATGTTCTCTGGCGTTCCGATGCCAGACGGGATGATCAGCGCCAATGCCTATCTCGGGGCGTTCCCGATTGCCGCTGCGCTCGATGAAGGAGCGGATGTGGTGATCACGGGTCGATGCGTCGATAGCGCCGTAACCTTGGGCCCACTGATTCATGAGTTTGGATGGACCGTCGATGACTATGGCAAGCTCGCCTCAGGCAGTCTCGCCGGTCATATTCTTGAATGCGGGGCGCAGGCAACTGGCGGAAACTTTACCGACTGGCGCGATACTGTCGGTGGCTGGGATGATATGGGCTACCCCATCGCCGTCTGTCGGGAAGATGGGGATTTTGCGATTACCAAACCAGTGGGCACCGGCGGTCTTGTTTCCCGTCTTACGGTCGGGGAGCAGATCCTCTATGAGATTGGAGACCCGGAAGCCTATATCATGCCCGATGTCATTTGCGATTTTTCCGGTGTCACTCTTACGGAAACGAAACAAGATTGGCTGGAAGTGGCAAATGTCAAAGGCCGGGCGCCGACATCAACCTATAAAGTCTCCGGTACCTACAAGGATGGATATCGCGCAACGGCAATGACCGTTATCACCGGTTTTGACGCGGTGGAAAAAGGGCAGGCATTTGCTGATGCTTTGCTGAAGCGGACCCGTCGTCTTTTTGTTGATCGTAACCTTGGTGATTACCGCGATACGGCTGTGCACATTATCGGAGCGCAAACCCTCTGGGGGGAGAACGCAGATGAGCATGCTGCCGTTGCACGCGAGATCATTACCCAGATAGATGTCCGCCATGATGAACGGGCGGCGCTGGAGCTCTTCTCCAAGGAGACAACGGGCGTCGGTCTTTCCATGACGACGGGGCGCACCTCGGCAGGGGCGGCGGGCCGCCCAAAGATCACGCCGGTTGTTGCACAGTTCGCATTTCAGATCGACAAGGCGCGTATTCAGCCGAAGGTGTTTATAAATAATAAACCGGTTAAATATGATATAAAGGTTTCGAGCGAATATTCAAAATTCCCGGAAATGCGTCATGCTGCGCCGGAATCTCCCCTGAACTCGACGTCTGATGTTTTGGTCGAAGTGCCATTGATAACTCTGGCGGCCGCACGCAGCGGTGATAAGGGGAACAATGCCAATGTTGGCGTCATCGCCCGCAAGCCTAATTATCTTCCCTGGATCAAGCAAAGCGCAACAGAAGAGGCCGTAAAAAAATATTTCGGGCATGTCGTGGAGGGGGAGGTGATGCGGTTTGATTTGCCGGGTATGAATGCGGTGAATTTTCTGCTAACGAACTGTCTGGGAGGCGGGGGAACCTCCACTCTTCATCTCGATAATCTGGCGAAGACATACGCTCAACAGCTTCTGGCATTGCCGATAAAAGTGCCGGGCGATCTGTTGGAACACCAAGTATAAAAATTAGTCGCAGGGATAAAAAAGGAAATAAGAATGACCCATCCACTTGAGCCCATGTTGCGGCCACAGTCCGTGGCGATTATCGGGGCCTCGAATACGCCATCCAGGATTGGCGGCCGACCGATACATGCCATGAAGACTGCGGGCTTTAAAGGCGATATTTATCCGGTAAATCCAAATTACGACACCATCCAGGACCTGCCGGCATATGCCAGCATAAAGGATGTCCCGAAAGGAACAGATTGTGCCGTCATCGCAGTCGCCGCAAAAGTTGCGGTTCAAACTTTGCGCGATTGCGCAGACCAGGGGGTCAAAAGCGCGGTCATGTTTACCTCTGGCTTTGCCGAGCAAAGCGATGATGGCGCCCGCGCGCAGCGCGAGATCACGGGCATTGCCAAAGAAAGTGGAATGAAGATCATCGGCCCCAATTGTCTTGGTGTTTTTAATATCAGCGCGGGCTGGTACGGCACTTTCAGTAATGCACCCGGGGCTTTATTAAACCCACCCGGGTCGATCGGTATTGTCAGCCAGAGCGGCGCCTATGGGGCGCATGTCTTTTCCGTTTCGCAACTCCGGGGAGTTCGGTCGAATTACTGGGTGACGACAGGCAATGAATCGGATGTCGATGTGGCCGAGGTGATTGAGTATTATGCCCAGAATCCGGAAGTTAAGGTGGTGCTTGCCTATGCAGAGGGCATGAAGGATGCGGACCGGGTCTGCCGGGCGCTTGAAATGGCACGGGATGCGGAAAAGCCGGTTATTTTCATGAAGGTTGGTAAAACCGACGCCGGTGCGGCGGCGGCGGCCTCTCATACGGCGTCGCTTGCTGGTGCGGATGCGGTATATGACGCGCTGTTCAAGCAATATGGTGTCTATCGCGCGGAAACCACCGAAGAATTTGTGGACATCGCCTATGCCTGCCAGTTCGGCAACTACCCGAAGGGGCGCAAGATCGATTTGCAGACAATCTCCGGCGGCGTCGGTGTTCAGATGGCGGATGCCTCTGTAAAGTACGGCTTGGATGTTGCCCCGCTTCCGGCGGCAACACAAAAGAAATTAAAGGAGCTGATCCCCTTTGCTGGGGTCAATAATCCGGTCGATTTCACGGCGCAGGCCCTGAACGATCCGAAGTTGATGGAGGCCAATATCGAGATGACGATCGAAGAGGCCGATTTCGACAGCCACATCGTTTATCTGGCCGGTGTTCCGGCGTCTCCCTTTACGCGCGATGCCTGTCGGGAGATATTCTCCAACATTCGCTCGAAATATCCGAATGAGGTGATGATGATGAGCCTGATCGGACCGCCGGAGATTGTGGAGCCTTTTGAGAAGCTGAACATGCCCTGTTTTCAGGATCCGTCCCTCACGGTTCGGGCCATGGCGGCGCTCACCTATTTCGGGGAGGTTTACGCGCGCGGCCGGCCGGATAGCCCGCCGGCGCTGCCCGAGGGAGCATTGCCGGCGCCAACGGAGCCAATTGCGGAACATGAGGCAAAGAAGGTGCTGAACAGCATCGGTGTGCCCGTGACCCGCGAAGAGCTGGCTCAATCCGCTAAGGAAGCCGTCAAGGTCTGGCAGAATATCGGCGGTGCCGTTGTTATGAAAATTGCCTCGCCTGACATTCTTCATAAGACGGAAATTGGCGGCGTGCTTCTCAAGCTCAACTCCGAACAAGAGGTGGTAGAAGGATACGCGACGCTGATCGAGCGCGCGAAGAAGGCGAAGCCGGATGCAAAAATTGACGGCGTTATTGTTGCCGAAATGGTGACTGGCGGCGTCGAGACAGTGATGGGCGTTGTCTGCGATCCGGTCTTCGGTCCTGCCGTTATGTTCGGTCTTGGGGGTGTTTTTGTTGAAGTCCTGAAAGACGTGACCTTCCGTCTCGCTCCCTTTGGCGTGGATGAGGCCTACCGGATGATCGATGAAATTCAAGGACGGGCGATGCTTGATGGCGTGCGGGGCGCGCTGCCCTCTGATCTGAAAGCGCTGGCGGAAGCCCTTTCCAAACTCTCCGTCTATGCGGCGGATAACGCCGACAAGATTGAAACGATCGATGTTAATCCGTTTATCGTTCTCCCGGATGGTGCCGTTGCGGTTGACGCCTTGATCGTTCCGAAGGGTAACGCATCATGAAGGCGTATGAAGGGTTGAAAGTCGTAGATTTTACGCAAGTATTGGCGGGCCCGATCAGTACCCAGATGTTTTCGCTTCTGGGAGCCGACGTGATCAAGATCGAGGCGCCGGTAAAAGGCGATCAGCTTCGGACGACGCTCTCGGATGCGGAGATGGTTGCCAAACGCCTGTCACCTGCATTTCTGACGGTTAATCTTGGCAAGCGCAGTCTTGCCATTGACTTGAAGTCGGAAGAGGGGCGGAAAATTGTCTATCGCCTGATTGATGACGCCGATGTCGTCGTTGAGAACTTTCGGCCCGGAGTCGCAAAGAAACTGGGGATCGATTATGAAAGCGTGAAACAACGCAAGCCGGAGATTGTCTATTGCTCGATCAGTGGTTATGGGCAAAAAGGCCCACGCAGCGGTGACAAAGCCTATGATTCCGCCATTCAGGCAGCGTCTGGTCTCTTTACCCTAAACGGCAGCGAAGAGTCAGGCCCGATGCGCATAGGCATCATGGTGATCGATATGTTCACCGGAATGAATGCTGCGTTCGCGATTTCATCCGCGCTCTATCGGCGTGAAAAGACGGGTAAAGGGCAATATGTCGATGTTGCGATGTATGACAGTGCCCTTATGCTGGCCGCGGCACAAATGGCCGACTTTATGGTGCGCGGCAATGTCCCTCCGCTGATTGGTAATGAATCCCCGACACGCCAACCCACCGCCGGGGTGTTCGAGACGCAGGACGGAATAGTTCTGATTGCCACAATTACTCCAGCCCATAACATCGCTATGCTGAAGGCGGCGGAATTGGAACATCTGCTGGACGATCCGCGCTTTGCCACATTCGAGGCGAGGCAGGCTAATCTGCGGGAGGGGCTGGAGATTGTCGGCGAAGCTATGAAGACCAAGACGACGGCGGATTGGATCAAGATTATGAGTGAGGCGGGCGTTGTTGTGCAAGCGGTTCGGACTCTGGCGGAGGCTACAACCGATCCGCAGCTGCAGCATCGCGGTATTGTCGTCGAGGCAGAAAATGTTAGGGGATTCGATAAAGCATTACGTCTTGTCGGCGCTCCATTTATTGCAAATGAAGACAGCCCGCAGAATGCCGTTTCGCCCCCTGGAGAAGTGGGCCAACATACAGAAGAGATCTTACGTGAACTTGGGTATGATGATGATGATATCGCCAAGATCACTTCACCAAAAGAAACCTGATTCTTCGCAGTCGCGGGTTTGTTTGCTGACTTAAAGGATAGCTGATCATGATTACGGTTCACCATCTCAATGATTCCCGCTCCCAGCGGATATTATGGCTTTTGGAAGAGCTTGACGTTGAGTATGAGGTGATACGTTATGAACGTGACGCAGCAACCCGTCTTGCGCCGGACGCATTAAAGGAAATCCATCCCCTCGGTAAATCGCCAGTGCTGGCGGATGGAGAACTCCAACTTCATGAATCCGGGGCTATCACTGATTATCTGATCCGGACGTACGGTGCGGGAACGCTCGCACCGGAGCCGGGCAGTGCGGAATATGAAGCATATGCAGAGTGGCTGCATTATGCGGAAGGCTCCGCCATGCTGCCACTTCTCCTTCGGCTCTATACAGGTCGGCTAGGGGATGCCGCCGCGCCGTTGATGCCGCGAATTGACAGCGAAACGGAAAATCATTTTTCCTTCATGAATGGGGAAATGACGGGGCGGGAATTTTTCGCGGGCTCCGATCTTACCGGCGCGGACATCATGATGTCCTTTCCGCTGGAGGCCGCTCGCGCCCGCGGTATCTTGAGTGCCTATCCCGCGCTTTCTGGCTTCGTTGAACGTATTCAGGCGCGACCGGCATATCTGCGGGCGCTTGAAAAAGGCGGTCATTACTCCTATGGTCCGGCAACCGCTTGATTTAACCGGATTGGACCTGCGTGACAAATGAATCCCAAGACCGGGAGCCGGTCTTCAATGTGCCTCCCGCGACCATGTATCTGGTTGTCGCCATTATTGGTGTTCATCTGCTGCTGACGGTCACGGCGCCTGAGACGTTGGACTGGGTCTATAATAATTTTTCCTTCCGGCCGGCTATTGTCTCCGCCATTCTTGATCATCCTTCCTTCGGCGGGCTGTTCCATATCTTCATCACGCTCAACAGCCATATGTTCCTCCATAATGATTGGAGCCATATGGTCCTGAACGCAGGTATGCTGCTCGCCTTTGGGACAATGACGGAGCGTCGGTTCGGCACCATACGCTTTCTGATCCTGTATTTTCTTTGTGGTTGGTTCGGGGCAGTTGCCGAGTATCTGATTGCCGATCCGGGCGTGGATATAACCCTTTACGGTGCTTCCGGGGCTGTATTCGGGGCGATGGGGGCAACGATGATTGTTCTTCTGCCGCGCTATGGACGTCGTGGCGTCGTCACCCTGATTGCCGTATTGCTCGGCGTCAATCTGGTCATTGGCGCGACACCGCTTGGCACGCTTCTGGTTGGTCCGGGCGCAGGAATAGCTTGGGTTGCCCATGTCGCTGGATTTGCCCTTGGGCTTATCATTGCCCTTATTTATTCAAGCCGCCGGATGCCTTCTTTGTAGCTGTTCACGCCATTGTTATTGAAAGTGGCTGGCCGAAAAGCGAGATATAATTATTTTGTTGAGGCGAAGGTGGTCCTTTTATACAAGGGAGGAATATCAAGATGATGACCCGGTTGATCAATCTTCGAAGCGTGGCGATTGCTTTGTTTGTTGCGGTGCTCTCTCTCACAACAATACAGGCCGCTTCCGCAGAGAAACTCTACTACAGCACGCTTTTTGGCACTGCGGTGGAAGGGTATGACGTTGTTGCCTATTTCACGGATGGGAAGCCTGTTGAGGGCAGCAAAGACCATAGCGCCGAGTGGAAAGGCGTTGATTGGTATTTTGCAAGTGATGAACACAAGAAAATGTTCGAAGCGAACCCTGAAAAATACGCCCCCCAATATGGCGGTTATTGCGCCTGGGCCGTCAGTCAAGGCTATACGGCGTCAACGGTGCCGGAGGCATGGAAAATTGTCGACGACAAGCTTTACCTCAACTATTCCAAGGGGGTGCAGAGCACTTGGGAAGAGGATATTCCCGGCAATATCGGTCTTGCGAACAACAACTGGCCTGGCATTGAGAAGGAGCTGAAATAAAAAAGCACCTGGCTGCGGGGGAGCGAGAACCAGGTGCTTTCAAAAGAAGCCGTATTGCACGGCCTTCTTATTCTTAACTGTTTATTTCTGGCGGCGCCAGAGGGGAAGTTCCTCATCAGAAGCCGGTTGATAGGTGACGGTCATCTCATCAAATGCCTTCAATGAATGGGAGGCATTCTGGTCATCGCGTAGTTCAAACCCGTTAACGCCACAACGCTGCATATAGAAGAGCTGATCATAGAGAACGTCGCCGGTTGCCCGGATCTCGCCCTTGAAGCCATAGCGTTCACGAAGAAGGCGGGCCTGTGTAAAGGCACGTCCGTCCGCCATCTTCGGAAATTCCAGGACAACCAAATCCAGCCTGTCGAGATCATCCTTGATAATCGCGGGATCATCCGTGTTGCGAAGCGCGACGCCCAGACGGCCATTGCGTGTGAGCAATGCCTCACGGGCATTCAGCCACTCCTCTACCGGGACGTAAATATCGCCTGTCGGAAGCGAGCTACCATCCTCAAGCCCGGTGAAGGGCATCCATCCATCGCTGTCTACCTTGCGGTCCTTGATATAGTTATCCATACAGCCGCTCCTTGAAGGGGGCCTGTCCGAGCCGCCGATAGGTCATAAGGAAGGTTTCCTCCGGCTCTTCCCGGCTTTCAAGATAAACGGCAAGAACCTTGCCAACGGCGTCCACAATCTCGTCCGCTTCAAACGCCGGACCAATGATTTTACCGATGGCCGCATCCTCGCGGGCACTCCCGCCGAGGGTCAGCTGGTAGACTTCCGTCCCCTTCTTGTTGACGCCCAGAATACCGATATTGGCAACATGGTGATGACCGCAAGCATTGATGCAGCCGGAAATGTTGATGCTGACATCGCCAAGATCATTGATGAAGTCATAATCATCAAAACGAGCTGTAATCGCCTGAGAAATCGGAATTGAGCGGGCTGTTGCAAGCGCGCAGTAATCCAGTCCGGGGCAGGAAATGATATCTGTGACATGATTATAGTTGGGTGTCGCAAGATCAAGCGCCTTCAGCTCTTCCCAAAGAGCCGGCAAGTCCTTTAGCTGCACATCTGAAAGAACCAGGTTCTGCCGATGCGTCGTGCGAATATGCCCGAGGCTGTATTTGTCGGCTAGGTCGGCAATCGCATCCATCTGATCGGCCGTTACATCGCCCGGCGGTTGGTGCGCTGTTTTGAGGGACAAATAAACAATACGGTAGCCTGATTGTTTGTGCAGTTCGATATTCTTGTCGACCCAGCGGGCGAATTCCGCGTTGTTGAGCATAAGATTTTCAAAGTCTACATCATTATCCGGAATGGCTTCATATGCCGGATCGTTAAAGAATCCTTTGACCCAGTTAAAATCCTCATCCCTCAGGAAAAGGCCACCAGCCTTGATCTTCTCCCATTCAGCTTCGACAAGCTCACGGAATTTCTCTTCACCGGTTTCATGGACGAGAATCTTGATACGCGCCTTGTAGATATTGTCGCGCCGACCGAGCATGTTATAGACCCGCAGGATTGCCTCAAGATAGGTCAGCATGTCCTGCTTTGGAAGGAACGCGCGGATGACCTTGCCAAGCATCGGTGTCCGGCCAAGGCCACCGCCGACATAGACTTCAAATCCGGTCTCTTCTGAGCTGTCGCTTTTTACCAGGCGCAGTCCGATATCATGCACGGCAACCGCCGCCCGATCATGAGTGGCGCCGCTCACAGCGATTTTGAACTTGCGCGGCAGAAAATTAAATTCTGGATGGAAGGTCGACCATTGCCGTATCAGTTCGCAATAGGGACGGGGATCTTCAATCTCATCGCGGGCGACACCGGCAAGTGGATCGGATGTCGTGTTGCGAATGCAGTTGCCGCTGGTCTGGATGGCATGCATCTCGACCTTGGCAAGATCATCGAGAATATCCGGCACATCCTCCAGCTTAGGCCAGTTATACTGGATATTCTGCCGCGTGCTGAAATGGCCGTAGCCCTTATCATATTTCCGGGCGATATGGGCGAGAGTGCGCATCTGCTCCGATGACAGCAGCCCATAGGGAATGGCAACCCGCAGCATATAGGCATGAAGCTGCAAATAAAGGCCGTTGCGCAGCCTTTGGTGCTTGAATTCTTCTTCCGACAATTCGCCTTTAAGGCGGCGGTCGACTTGACCACGGAATTGAGATACCCGCTCCAGAAGGAGCTGATGATCCTGCTCTGAATATTGATACATGGTAGGACCTTAAAGTTTAAGCGGCCTGACGGCTCTCGCGTAAATTATCCTGCGGCAATTCTATCGTTGGCCCTTCGGCGCGAATCTGTTCGCGCTTCGTTGCAGCGACAATGCCATCTTCGGTCTTAAGGACGTCAATCGCATAGGGCGCGACGATAATATTTTCCTGCTCCGACTGTTCCGCTGCTTGTTTAAGAGCGTCCAGAGTGTCCTCTTCGCTCACCGTTGCCTGATGAATATCGGATGTCCAGGACGGTTGGCCATTTTCGAGAGCCAGATATGCAACAAGTCCCTCTTTTAACAGGGAAGCTGTGTAAACCTGCAGTGCCATTGCTGTTCTCCTTTAAAAAGACCCACTGACCAGCCGGGCATGGATCAATCTCTATCTACTTTGTATATTTAAGTATTTATTTTAAATTGGCAATAAAATTGTGATTTAATAAAATATTACAGTAAAAATATGTGTTATATGATTGTGGTCACATCCGGCCGCTTTGGCAGGTGAATGCCACATTCTGTTTTATCTCTTCCGGCCCAGCGGCCAGACCGGGGGTCGGCACCTTCGGCGACACGGCTTGTGCAGGGCATGCAGCCGATAGACTTAAAGCCATCGGCGACGAGCGGATGAGGCGGCAAATTCTTCGCAAGATAAGCCTGCTTGATATCGTCATTCGACCAGTCGGCGAGAGGGTTGATCTTGATGAAATCCGCTTCCGCCTCAATCATGGGAAGTGCCGTGCGCGTTGCGGTCTGGAACTGCTTTCGTCCGGTGATCCAGGCTTTATATCCCAGATTTCCCATTTTATTCATAATGTTATCAAGCGGCGCCACTTTCCGGATATGGCAGCATTTATCCGGATCTTCATTGAACAGCATATCATCAGGATCGAGCCTTAACAGAACGCCGTCATCGGGCCGTATAATTCGGACATCTTCCAGGCCGAGGTAATTTGTCAAGGTTTTCTGATAACGAAGCGTTTCGCCAAAAAGCCGCCGCGTATCAAGAAAGATAACGGGAATTGCCGGATCAACCTGCGCGACGAGATCCAGAAGAACAGCAGATTCGGCGCCGAATGACGACGAGAGCATGATTTGACCCTTGAGTTCGTTCTGGACAAGTGCGTCGAGCAATTCGAGGCCGGAGAGATGACCATAGAGGCCACGGAGCCGGGCGGCTTCCGATTCGGGGCAAAATTGAACTGATGAATTAGTCATCTTCTATCCCATTAAATTTGTTCTACAATGATATCTATGAGGTATAATGATAAATATCAATGTAAAATGTAAAAAAATAAAAATACATTTATATTTTGTGAAATATGCAGGATTGACGTAACGCTTTATTATGATTGATCGTTGGTGCGAATTTCCCCAAACTGCCGGCAGGAGGGATAATGCGGTTTCAAGCTTTCTTGACTGCGGTGATTTGCATCGGTTCCATGTCTGCGGCGCTTGCCGGGGCGGGGATACAAACGCATGTGGCGGAAAGAGTGGAAGCGGATCTGATCGTTACAAAGAATAACGATCGGATTGCACTATACGGCGTGCGCCTTGTGGAAGAGGCGCAGGACCCCACACTCTACCGAAAAGCACAACGTTTTCTTCGACAATCATTTGAACCGCCGTCCTTCAGGCTTGATGTTCAGGCGTTTCGGGAATCAGGCAGCGCGCAAAATCGCTACGGAGATCTTCATGGTAAGATATTGCTGGCCGACGGTACATGGCTGCAGGAACGGCTGATCGCGCAAGGTTACGGCGTCTGGAGCGGGGCGCCCGACTATCCGCCCGCCCTTCGGCAGCGTCTTGTTCAGGCGGAGACGGGCGCGGCAATCGAAAAGCTGGGAATTTGGCGTCATATCAGGATTGTTAACGCGAACCAGCCGGCGCGGCAGTTCTGGAATGGCCAGTTCATTGTCGCTAAGGGCTTGGTTCGGGAGGTTTTTCGCGGGGCCAGCGCCACATATCTTAACTTCGGGGAGGACTGGCGCAATGACTTCACCGTCGCCATTCCATCGCGGTCCCGGAAAAAATTTGAGCGTGAGGACTGGAAGATTGCCGACCTGAAGAATAGATCAGTTACTGTAAGGGGGGCGGTGCGCTTTTATAACGGACCCTATTTGGAACTTGATTTCCCCGAGCAGCTTGAAATTAATGACATGGCGAGTGAGGGATAAGTAAAGCATGAATATCAACTTCGCGGGCAGGAAATGGAGACGTATGAGACTTGCTCTCATACCATTGTTCGTCATGGGGTCTTTACCGTTCAGCGCGCCAGCCAAAGCCGACCTGTTTGATAACCTCTTTTCTATTTTCGAGCCGAATGACGACAGGGAGATCGGCGCCAAGCAGCATTCGCAGGTCGTTGCCCAATATGGTGGCGAATACACAAAGGAAGGCTTGAATGACTATGTACTTGATATTGGTCTGCGCCTTGCCTTTGTTTCTGAAATGCGGGATTTGCCATGGCGGTTCACTATCCTGAATTCGCCGGTGGTCAACGCCTTTGCCCTGCCGGGGGGCTATGTCTATATCACGCGCGGCCTGCTCGCCCTCGCCAATAACGAGGCGGAGGTCGCAGGTGTTCTGGCCCATGAAATCGGACATGTGACCGCCCGCCATGGCGCCGCCCGTCAGTCTCGCGCAACGGGCATTGGCCTGATCGGGGCGCTTGCAACTGTCCTGACGGGGAGTTCCATCGTGCAGGAGCTTGGGCAGCAGCTTGGCGGACTCTACGTTGCGGGCTATTCACGCGATCAGGAATATGAGGCGGACCAGCTCGGCGTGAAATATCTGGGCCTTGCCGGATATCCGCGCGAAGCTATGGCCGACTTCCTGAAAAGGATGGAGGCGCAGACCGAATATATGGCGGCGCTCACGGGTAACTCGGCTGGCGGCAGCTTCGATTTCTTCGCATCCCACCCGCAAACGGAAGACCGGATAGGGCGGGCGTCGGCGTCGGCGGCTGCAAATTCCGATGACCTTGACCGGGAGTATGGGCGCAGCCGGTATCTCGGAGTCATTGACGGCATGCTCTATGGGGATGATCCAAAAGAAGGGGTTATCCGGGGGCGTGAATTTTTGCATCCGGAGTTACGGTTTAAATTTTCCGCGCCGGAAGGTTTCCAGCTTATCAACTCCTCTCGCGCTGTTTACGCTGTTGATGGCAAGGGTAGCCAGATGGCCTTCGATCTTGAGAAGCTGGGCAGCCCCGGACAGTCAATGGCGGACTATCTGAGGAATGTGTGGTTGGCAAAACTGAAGGTCCCGTCCATTTCCACGACCGAGGTTGGAGGGGCGCCGGCAGCGGTCACTCGGCTTGCTATCGAGCAGAATGGGCAGAAGATTTACCTGACTGCCGCTGTGATTGACTTTGGCGGTGACCGAGTGGCGCGATTTATCTATCAGACGACAAGCTCGGATAATGCATTGCAGGCCCGTTTTACCGAAAGCTATAACAGTTTTCGCACTCTCGATGCCGCAGTGGCGGCGGCGATTAAACCAATCCGGATGAAGATTGAAACAGTTTCTGAAAAGAAAGATATGAGCGCAATCCTTGCCGGGATGGCGGATGTTACAAAAGACAAAAAAGCGCTACTAATACTTCTTAACCCGTCATTTGAAAACGGCGTGCCGCCTGCGGGGCAGCCTTATAAAAATTTGAGTGACGGGAATTAATAAGATAGTGCTCAGGCGGGTATGCTGACCTGATCGGCGATTGTTCCATCAAGGGAAAAGCACGCAGCCTCCAGCGTGCCACCGAAGCCGCAGCCCCCGTCCAGCGTGACCGTATGGGGTTTTATGGTGACGCCGCCATGGCCTTTCTCATACCCTCTGACAACGCGCTTAAACCCAAAATAAGGCGTGTTAATTTCATTAAACTGGCGGTTACCCCACCAGAAGCTGTCATTCTGTTCGATGACGGGGAGGGCCGGATCTAGCCCCGCATGGACGAAGAGTAATTCGCCATCCTCTGTATAGGCGGCCCGGCGCAACGCAATAAAAATATCGTTATGGCCGGGATAGGCCCGGACTTTCTCACGCAGGCGGTTCGTCCATTTGGTTGTCGCGAGAATGCCTTCTCGAACATATTTGCGCACCTCGTCCGGGGTTTCATCATATGCCGCGAGCGAGTGACCGACATCATTTGCGACCATCCAGTCGAGGACTTCGGTGGGTTGCGGAGCGAGCTGCAGCTGCAGCAGGCTGCGCCAGATTTCTTCCTGCGCTCCGCGAAGATAAACGATGTCTTCCGGGATCATGCCCGGAAGACAGAGCCGGTTTATACGAAAGGACAAAAGTTCATCAAATACTTCGCGGATTTTTGCCCCGCGGCCGAGATAATTCCCAAGATAAACAATCCGATCGCCATGCCGCCAGCGCCGGGAAATTTCATTATGCATGGCCATGAGGGCATTCGCTTCCCCATGGATTGAGGCAATGGCCCATACTCTTTTAGAAGCGGTTAAGCATCCGAATTTTTCTTTATATTTTCTGGACTTCATAGTTGTTTACAATGAAACTTATGACGCAGATTGGCAAGTCCAACAAAGAAATTTACGTCAAATTTATATAAAAAAAGCCCGGATTTTCTTCCGGGCTCTTTTTGGATATTATGTTACCGTAAGTCAGGCGGCTTTCAGTACCTTCTGAACTTTCTCCGTGGCGGCATCCGCCTCGATCTGCTCAACGACGGCGAGTTCACGTGAGAGCCGTACAAGAGCGGCTTCATAAATCTGGCGCTCGCTGTATGATTGATCAGGCTGATCCTCATTGCGATGCAGGTCCCGCACAACTTCGGCAATCTGTACCGGATCGCCGGAATTGATTTTCGCTTCATACTCCTGGGCGCGTCGGCTCCACATTGTACGTTTAATGCGGGCACGGCCTTTGAGTGTATCCAACGCACTCTTCATCTTCTTCGGCGTCGACAAGGCGCGCATCCCGACATTCTTGGCCTGTTTGATCGGAACGCGGAGTGTCATCTTCTCATGGGCAAAATCGACGACATAAAGCGTCAACGCCATTCCAGAAATTTCCTGCTCTTCGATACTGATGACCTGTCCAACGCCGTGGGTCGGATAAACCACATGATCGAGCGGTGCAAAATCCATTTCTTTTGTCATTTAAGTCCTTCTCATCAACCGTGGGAATTCATATCTCTTGCATTAATGCAAAAAAAAACAGCTGCATTTACAGCGCTGCAGATACTCACACTAACCGTCAAAAATAGGCCACGCTATATTTTGCGCAAATAGCCATGAAAACTATTCACACGCCACCCTCACTATAACAAACCCGATGTATAGCGAGGAATGTAGCACAATTTTGCGCGAAAAGCTAATATTGTTATATAAATTGTGCCGGTTTTACGAATTTCAAGGGCGGCTAACCGCTGGCTATCCTTCGCCACCGGGCTTCGAGCTGAATTCTTCGGGGTATTTATTGGGCTTTCCGTCCCATTCCTCAGAATCTGCTGGCGGTTCGCCTTTTTGCGTAATATTCGGCCAGATTTCCGAATATTCACGGTTGAGATCGAGGAATTTTTCGGCATCTTCTTCCGTATCGGGAAGAATGGCTTCGGCCGGGCATTCGGGCTCACATACACCGCAATCGATGCATTCATCGGGGTGTATCACCAGCATATTGTCGCCTTCATAGAAACAATCCACCGGACAGACCTCCACGCAGTCCATGAATTTGCAGCGGATGCAATTTTCGGTAACAACGTAGGTCATTTAGATTCTCCAGCCAGTTCATCAAAGCAATATGCATACAACATCATCAATGTCACTTTACGGATTATCGCTAATAACGGGGAAAAACAACCCCAAAATCAAAGGGCAGCCGAAAAATCAATCCTCATTGATCCCGAGACGGGCCATCACCCTTTTGCGGGCATCGCCGCGTTCGCGGTCGCTGACGTATATGAGGCCAGCGATCCGGCGGACAAGATTAGCCTCGAATTTACTCACGACCCCGTCCGCATAGGCAATCTCCCAAAGCATCTCAATCATTTGTACGCGGGTTTCAACCGGAAAACTGTCTTTGACAGTCCGGGTAAAATAAAAGAGTTGTTCTGAGGCAGCTTGTGCTTTCTCCGCCTCCTGCACCAGCTCCCGCGCATCCTCATCCGATATGTTGTAGTGCCGGACGAGCACGTTGACGATCGCATCGCGCTCCACATCCTGGTAATCGTCATCCGACAAGGCCGCCTCTATCAAAAGCGCGGCCGTCGCGATATGAGCCTCATCCTGTGTCGCGGGTTCGGCCGCATTATTCTCAGAGAGAAGTGATTTTAAAAACGAAATCATAGTAAACCTTGAAACGAAGCTCCCTGTTGCTCCTTTAAACGCGTCCGTGGCATTGCTTGAATTTTTTACCGGAACCACAGGGGCAAGGGGCATTGCGCCGGACTTTGCCCCAGTTTTCCGCATTGGTGCCCTCCGGGTTCAGCTCCGCCGTCTCAAACTCGTTTTCACCGGTTGCGGGATCGATATGAGTGGCCGTTATTTCGCTTTCGTCCGGCTCCTCCCGTTGCAGCTGTTCCGCCGGATTTTGAAGCTGAACATGTGACAGATAGGTTGTGACCGTCTCTCGCAGTTGGTTCAGCATCATCTCGAACATATTGAACGCTTCGCTCTTATACTCATTGAGCGGATCTTTCTGGGCGTAGGCGCGAAGGGAAACGCCTTGGCGAAGCTGATCAAGCTGCAAAAGGTGATCCTTCCAGGCTTGGTCGAGGATTTGCAACAGGATGCTTTTCTCAACCATGCGCATGATTTCAGAGCCGTAACGGACGGCCTTTTCGGCCATTTTGCGTTTTGCTGCATCCTTCAGGCGGTCGCGGATTTCCTCGTCGGCGATCCCTTCTTCTGCGGCCCATTCGTCAATCGGTAAATCAAGTGCGGTTATCCGCTCCACAGACAGTTTCAGGCCGTCAACATCCCACTGCTCCGGATAGGCTTTGGGAGGAATATGCGTATCGACGAGGTCGTCAATTACTTCTTCGCGCATAGTGGTGACCGTCTCGGAAACGTCCTGGGTGTCCATCAATTCAATGCGCTGTTCGTAGATGACTTTTCTCTGGTCATTCATCACGTCATCGAACTTCAGCAGGTTCTTGCGGATTTCGTAGTTACGAGCCTCGACCTTTTGCTGTGCTTTCTCGAGTGCCTTGTTTATCCAGGGATGAACAATTGCCTCGCCGTCTTCAAGGCCGAGTTTGCGCAGCATGCCATCCATGCGTTCCGAGCCAAAAATACGCATCAGATCATCCTGCAGGGACAGGAAGAAACGTGACGTGCCCGGATCGCCCTGCCGCCCGGAACGGCCGCGAAGCTGGTTATCAATGCGCCGGGATTCATGTCGTTCCGTCCCGATGACGAAAAGCCCGCCCGCCGCGAGAACTTGCTTGCGTTGTTCCTGGATTTCCAGCTTCAGCTCGGCTGCAACTTTGGCAATTTCTGCCTCATCCGTGAGATCGGCGGTTCGGGCCGCGATCATCATTTCTTCATTGCCGCCAAGTTTGATGTCAGTCCCACGTCCAGCCATATTGGTCGCGATCGTTACGGCGCCGACGCGCCCTGCCTGACTGATGATTTCGGCTTCCTGCTCATGATAGCGGGCGTTGAGCACCTTGTGTGGGATTTCCTTTTTCTTGAGTAACTCTGAGAGCATCTCGGATTTCTCGATTGAGACAGTTCCTACTAGGACCGGCTGTCCCTGATTAAGACAATCCTCAATGGTGATGACGATGGCATTATATTTTTCCTCGGCTGTCCGGTAGACTTCATCATCGGCATCGTTACGGGCAACAGGCACATTTGTCGGAATTTCAACAACCTCAAGGCCGTAAATTTCCTGAAATTCGTCTGCCTCAGTTGCTGCCGTACCTGTCATTCCGGCGAGCTTGTTATAGAGGCGGAAATAATTCTGGAAGGTAATCGATGCCAGGGTCTGGTTTTCCGGCTGGATGGTTACTTTCTCTCTCGCCTCCAGAGCCTGATGAAGCCCTTCGGAAAAACGGCGGCCTTCCATCATGCGCCCGGTGAATTCGTCGATGATGATGACCTTGTCATTCTTGACGATATAGTCCTTGTCCTTCTCGAACAATTTATGTGCACGAAGGGCCTGGTTCAGATGATGAACAATCGTGATATTCTCGACGTCATAAAGATTGCTGCCTTTCAGCAGTCCGGCGGCCTCCAACACTTGCTCGATATTTTCCGTCCCATCTTCCGAGAAGCCGACTGTCTTTGCCTTTTCGTCGATCTCGTAGTCATCTTCCTGTAAGTTCGGGATGAGCGCGTCGATGGCGAGATAGAGATCAGATGAATCTTCTGCCGGGCCTGAAATAATAAGCGGCGTTCGGGCCTCGTCGATCAGGATACTGTCCACTTCGTCGACGATGGCAAAATTAAATTCACGCTGAACCATCGCGGGTTTTTCGAACTTCATGTTATCGCGAAGATAATCAAACCCGAATTCGTTATTGGTACCATAAGTGATATCTGCGGCATAGGCGGCACGGCGTTCTTCGTCATTGACCCCGTGAACAATACAGCCAACCGAAAGCCCCAATTTGGCAAAGACCTGTCCCATCCACTGAGAGTCGCGACTGGCGAGGTAGTCGTTCACCGTCACCACATGGACACCCTTGCCGGTCAGGGCATTGAGATAGGCGGGCAGGGTGGAGACAAGTGTCTTACCTTCACCGGTTTTCATTTCCGTAATCATGCCCTGATGCAATACGATGCCGCCAAGAAGCTGGACGTCGTAATGTCGCTCACCCAGGGCGCGCCAGGCAGCTTCCCTTACACAGGCGAACGCCTCCGGCAGGAGGTCGTCCAGTTTTGCTCCGGCATCAAGGCGTTCCCTGAATTCCGGGGTTTTCGCCATCAATTCGGCGTCGCTCAATGGTTTGATCTTTTCCTCAAACGCATTGATTTCGTCGACTTTGGTTCGAACGAGTTTAAGAGCCCTGTCATTCGGTGATCCGAACAACTTCTTGGCAATAGAACCGAACATATCTGACTAAACTCCAGTCATGGGTTTGCTTTTTCTGGATACGCGATTTTGCGCAGGCACAATGTACAGATAGTCTCTTCTTTTGGGGAAAAAACTATTTCTAAGGATATGCTGACAGATAAGGGGCTAGCGCAGCCATGTCAATCTATCCGGCGTGGTGGAGGCAAAAAGCGGCATATTTGATGGCAAAAATATGGAAAAAAATCCATGCAGCGCATGAAAGGTTGTTCTGAAGTGAAATATTACTATATTCGCTTGAACTCTTGGAGCGCAGGAAGGGCACTTTGGCTTTTTCGGGTGCGCAGATACAGATTGGGACTTTAATATTATGAAATCATTGCATTATTTTTCACTGGCTATCGTTGCAGTGCTCTGTCTGGCCATTGGCTATTACGTCGGCACGCAGGGTGGTGTTGTCCCCGGCGCTGATATGATTGCCTCCGAAATGGCAGAGATGAAATCTGATGAGAAACCGGCGAAATCCGATGGTGAAGTGCTGGCGACGGTGAATGGCAAGGATATTACGTCGTCTGACATTGAAACGCTCTATGCATCGCTACCGGCGCAGTATCGCCAGGCGCCGATTGAATTTATTAAAGAGCAACTGTTGCAGCAGATGATCAGCATGGAAGTGATTTCCCAGGCCGCCGAAGCGGAAAAGATGGGTGATAAGAAAGAGTTCCAGGATCGTATGGACACGGTTCGTAATCAGTTGATGCAAGAGTTTTACATCACAAACAAGATTGAAGAACTGGTGACAGATGAGCTTCTAAAGGAAGAATATAACAAATCCGTTGCTGACTTTACACCCGAAGAGCAGCTTCACGCCCGACACATCCTGCTCAAGACGGAAGAAGAAGCCAATGACATGATTAAATTGCTCGATGATGGCGGCAATTTCGAGGAGCTTGCGAAGGAATACTCAACCGGCCCGTCCGGTCCCAATGGCGGTGATCTTGGCTATTTCACAAAACAAAGCATGGTGCCGGAATTCGCCGATGCCGCCTTTAGCCTGAACACCGGGGAATATACAAAGACGCCGGTGAAAACGCAGTTTGGATATCATGTCATCAAGTCTGAAGACAAACGGAACACCGAAGCGCCAACATTTGAAGAAAAAGAACAGGAACTTCGCTCAAAAGTAAGCAGTTCCGTTATCGACAAGTTGCTTGAAGAATTGAAGGCGGATGCTTCTATTATTCTGATGACGCCAACCGAGGAAGAAAAAGCGGAAGAGGCTGCCAAAGAAGATGGAGCCAAAGAAGAAACCAAAACTGAAGAAACCAAAACGGAATAGCCGGTTCTCAAACTTCCAGCCCAAATGAAAAGGCCCGGGACTTCCGGGCCTTTTCATTTGGGCGCGCTGTGCGAGATCAGGCGTCTGTTATCGGTAGCCAGGGGATTTCGGCAACTTCGACGCCTTCTTCCCGGAGTTCATTGCTTTCCTCGGGTGTTGCCTCTCCATAGATGCCGTGCTGCTCAACTTCGCCGTAATGCATCTTGCGGGCTTCTTCGGCGAAACGAGGGCCAACATAATCGCAATTTGCTTCTACAGTTTTGCGAAATTCACGAAGCGCCGTCATGGCGGCGGCAGCCTTTTCAGTTTCCGCTTTTGCCGTTTCCTCATACCGGGAAGTGGCCGGTCCACCTTTGCGCGGAACTGCGGGAGCCATGGGGGCCTTGGCAATATTTGTCGATCCGCAAACGGCGCACAGAACATCTCCCGCCGCCGCCTGCTCATCATAGGTGGCGCTGTTTTTAAACCATGCTTCAAACACATGGGCGTTATCACATTTAAGACCGTACTTAATCATCTGCAGAAAATGTTATGTTGACGAAAATCCATATGTATAAGAAATAATCCATTTCCAGCTAAACACAAGCTTTCGATGACCCATGAGAGGAGTTTCATGCAGCCGGTATCACCCTGGATCGAGAAACATGCGCATCTCATACCACAAGAAAAGCCGGTTCTGGATCTCGCCTGTGGTAAGGGGCGGCATAGCCTTTACTTGCTTGATACCGGTTATGAGGTAATTGCAGTTGATATAGACATCACCGCCATCTCAGCCCATCGGGGGCGGGAGGGGCTTACCATCCAGCAAGCGGATCTGGAGAATGAGAGTTGGCCTTTTGCCGCGAACTCTTTTTCCGGGATTGTTGTTGTCAACTATCTCTGGCGTTCTTTGTTTGCCGATATTACCGCAGCACTTTCGCCGGGTGGGGTCTTGATTTATGAGACCTTCATGCAAGGAAATGAAAAATTCGGTCGCCCGAGTAATCCGGATTTTCTTCTCGCGCCGGGGGAGCTTATGGAATTTTTCGGCGGCCACCTTGAGGTCGTCTATTTTTCCGAAGGAGAGGTTGCTGCGCCAACGCCCGCCTGCCGTCAATCCATCGTTGCCAGAAAGCCGCGTTAGCGGGATTACTCCGCTGCGTCTGCGACAGAGTCTGGTGTGTGCAAGGTAAAGTTCCGGATATTTCGCAAGTTCGGAATTTGCTGACGCCGTTTTGCGATATGCGCCAGGTTGATCTCCGCCGTGATAAACCCAGGTTCCTCTCCGGCTTCGGCCAGAATTTTACCCCAAGGATCAATAATCAGAGAATGTCCATAGGTGCGCCTTTTCTCGGAATGCTGGCCGCATTGCGCGGGCGCGATGACAAAGGCGCCATTTTCAATTGCCCTGGCGCGAAGAAGGACATGCCAATGGGCTTCTCCCGTCGTCGCGGTAAAGGCCGCTGGCACCGTCAAAACGCCTGCGCCAGCAAGCGCCAGCTTTTGATATAGATGGGCAAACCGCACGTCATAGCAGACTGACATTCCAACCATGCCCCACGTCGACTCAGCCAGATGGGCCGCATCGCCCGGCGCATAGGCGCGGCTTTCCTTGTGGGATTCACCTGTGTCCAGTTCGACATCGAACATATGGATTTTGTCATATTGAGCTGCAATTTGGCCGTCGGGTCGAATCAGAAAGGACCGGTTGGCGAGGCGTTCGTCATCCGGCTTCTTGATCACAAGGGAGCCCGCCAGGATCCATTTTCCGGTGTCCTCTGCGAGGGACCGAAAGGCTTTGAGGGTGATGTCATCTTCCTGTAGCTGCGCTTTTGCCCGGGCTTCCGCCTTGTTCGGCTCCAACATGTTGGTGACCTCGGGCGTTGCAATGAAGTCTGCACCGGCACTGGCGGCCTCTTTAATCAAGCCTGTCGCGACTTCACGATTCTCTTGAACGTTACCTTTGCTCGTCATTTGTACGCAGGCTGCGGTAAAAGATGACATTATGCTCTCCTTTTGGGATCAACTGACCCCCAAAATCTTATCAAGTTTTCCATTTGCATCAAGCGAATGGAGATAGTCGCTATCGCCGACATGCTCGCCGTCCACAAAAACCTGCGGGACCGTGTAGGCGCCACCTGCCCGGCGGGTCATTTCCTCGCGAAGATCGCCTGCCACAGTAACATCGATCTCTTTATAATCTACACCCTTGCTATTGAGTAGTTTCTTCGCGCGTGAGCAGAAGGGGCAAAACATCGTTGTATATATTTCAACATTTTTCATGAGTAATTTCTTTACTTCAGAGAGTGATCCGCGCCGTTGTCTTGTACTATATAGCCGTGTTTGAAGCACGGACAACCCGGCTGAAGGTCAGGACGTCAACTTTTACGGCTCCACCGTCCAAAAGGGCTCTGCTACAGGCATTGACAGTTGCCCCCGTGGTCAGCACATCGTCAATCAACAGCACTGCTGCTCCGTCGAGGAGGGTTTTGCGCGTAGGGGTAATGTCGAACACCCCTCTTACATTTCGAAGACGTGCTTTCGCGCTCAATCCTCCCTGAGATCGTGTCGGACGCTTCCTTGTAATGAGGTCATGAATGACCGGTTTGCCCGCAAGAGCACCAATCTCTCCTGCCAGCAAGGCCGATTGATTAAAGCGGCGCCTGATCAGCCTTTTGTGATGCAGCGGAACCGGGCAAATAACGTCGCAGTCGTTGATCAGGTCAGCTCCGGCGCGACGCATCCATTTCGCAAAGGCCGGCGCCCGATTTGTCTGGTCCGAATGTTTGTACCCGAGGATCATATCCCGACTCGCGTCATCATATTTAAGGACGGCGCGGGCCCTTGAAAAAACGGGTGGTTGTCTCAGGCAGGTCGCGCAAACGAAACCATCACCGGCGTCATACTCAAACGGGAAGCCGCATATATCGCAAAAGGGAGCCGAGAGATAGGTCATCTCCGGCCAGCACTGGGCGCACAGGTTGCCCGGTGTATCAATTGGTTCCGCGCAGCTAACGCAGCCCGGCGGGAAAATCGCGTCCAGGGCCGTTTTCTGTAAATGCATCAGTAGGCGCGTGGTAGTGGAGAGGCTCATTTAATGAAGTATACGGTAATGGCTCCCAAATCCATATGTTTAGTTGGCCCGGATAGGGGCAAAATTTATCGCGGCGTTTGTCTCTGCACAAAGAAGCTGTCATAAACGCGGAATGAAAAGAACCACATCGCTCCTTCCGCCAGAGCAAATCCTGTTTGACCGAGCGCTGGTCGCTGAGCATCGCAGACGCGCGGCCGGTCTCGACTGGCCACGTCATCGGTTTTTATTCAATGAAGTGGCGGAACGGATGGCGGAACGTCTGCTGGATATCAATCAATCCTTCAGCCTTGCCCTGGACCTTGGGGGACGGGACGGCACCTTTGGTGACAAGCTGATTGCGATGAAGAAAGCCGACAGGGTTCTTCGCACAGACCTCACTGCGGTCGTTCTGAATAATGCAATATCTGCTGCCGTTGTGGCGGATGAGGAATTTTTGCCATTCAAGGAAAATTCGTTTGACCTTGTGGGCAGCGTTCTTGGCCTTCACTGGACGAACGACCTTCCCGGCGCGCTTTCTCAGATTACACGGTGCTTAAAGCCAAACGGGCTCTTTCTGGGGGCGCTCTTCGGCATAGAAAGTCTACAGGAGTTAAAGACCTGCCTGATTGAGGCCGAATCGGAAATAACCGGCGGCGTCAGCCCGCGCGTTTCTCCTTTCACAGAGATTCGGGATGCCGGCTCCCTGCTGCAGCGTGCCGGCCTCGCTCTACCGGTTACGGACACCGATTTGATTACATTGAAGTATGAGCATCCATTCGCCCTGATGCATGAATTGCGCGGTATGGGGGAGACAAACGCGCTTCTTTCGCGGCAGAAACATTTTACGCCGCGCCGGATAATGCTCCGCGCCGCGGAGCTGTATATTGAAAATTACGCTGATGAAGAGGGGCGTATTCCCGCCACATTTCAGATCATCTATATGTCTGGCTGGGCACCCCATGAAAGCCAGCAAAAGCCAAGCAAACGTGGCAGCGGCAAAGTTGATCTTCGGAATTATCTGGAAAAGTAGCAATATCTTAAATAACCACAACTGTAAAAATTTCGTCGTTAATGGTTGCGGTCCGTCTTCATTTTAGTCGATAGTATTGATAATCATTAATTCAATGCTTGATCGAGTAATATTTCATTATGCGTACAATTGAGGAAATCCTGGACGGACGGAGCTTAAGCGCCGAAGAGTATAGGATTATAAATCACTTCTTGGCTGAAATACAGATTATCCGAGGGCGACGGGACCCCGGTCAGGCCAAAAATCTTTATCTTGTGGGCTTGGCGCTTAGTTATCGCCGCATGAATCAGCGCGAGATTGATTTGGAGGCACTGGCGTCTGTCACGGGCCTTGGACGCTCTAGCCTGCAAAAAATCCTTCAATCCATGGTGGCGGATGAACTGATCCTGCTTGAAAGAGATGAAAGCGATCTGCGCCGTACTTTAGTGAAGCCGACACAAAATTACATCGACCTATCCATTGTTATGTATGAAGAAATCCGTGATCTCATTCTACAAACAGAGCGGCAGCTTAAGACGGTTCAGAGTTAATATGACTAATAGTGGAAATAAAAACAGTTGCCATAGCAATCATTTTTGTTTGTAATTCGTAATGTACACCTAGAAAGAACGATGGGCGTTTTGGTGCCTGCCCAGAGTTCTGGCTCTTTTTAGTGAGAGTTAGGTTGCCTGGGTCGGCTTTTGGATGAGGAGAAAGTCCAAATGCCGACCTTTTTGGTTTCTGGGCGGAGTTTCGCCATTTTCCTTACAGCAAATCCCGCAGCATCGCGATCAGTGGCACATCTGCAGGCGGCATTTCATACTCCGTAAGCCGGTTGGCGCGCACCCATTTGAGGGTTTGGCCCTCCGCCGGGCGCGGGATGCCGTGCCAGCGGCGGCAGACATATAGCGGCATCAGGAGATGGAATTTTTCATAGAGATGGCTCGCGAAGGTAAAGGGGGCGAGGCAGGCTTCTGTCACGTCAATAGTGAGTTCTTCCCGTAATTCTCGGATCAGCGCGATCTCCGGCGTTTCTCCGGGTTCGACCTTGCCGCCCGGAAATTCCCAAAGACCGGCCATGCTCTTGCCTTCTGGGCGCTGGGCGATCAGAACACGATTGTCATCATCCACAAGGGCGACGGCCGCCACGAGGATTGTTGGTCGGGCCGTTGTCATTGGTTTAGCTTCGGTAGTCTGCATTTATCTCGATATATCCGTGAGTGAGGTCGCAGGTCCAGGCGAAAGAGCTTCCGCCGCCGACCGCGACATTTACCTCTATGTCGATCTCCTGGCCTTTCATATGGGGCATGACATCTTCTTCCCGATAGGACATGGCGCGGCTGCCATCTTCGGCAATAAGAATACCGCCGATTTTAAGGCTCATTCTATCACGATCCGCTTTTTCACCGGATTTCCCGACGGCCATGATGATCCGGCCCCAGTTTGCGTCTTCACCCGCGATAGCCGTTTTCACAAGTGGCGAGTTGGCAATGGCGAGCGCGATGGTCTTGGCGGCAGAATCACTTTCGGCGCCGGTGACCTTGACCGCAATAAATTTGCTGGCCCCTTCACCATCTTTTGCGACCTGCTTGGCGAGATCGGTCATAACGCCGAGCAAGGCATGCTTAAAATCGGCAAGGCTATCATCCGTATTGGCTACCGGAGGTTCATTCTCCGCACGTCCGGTGGCAAAAAGCAAAACGGTATCGCTGGTCGATGTATCGGAATCGACCGTCACGCAATTGAAGCTTTTCTCGTTTGCTTCGCTTAATAGCTGCTGGAGAATCAGTGCCGGGATCGCCGCATCCGTAAAGATGAAGGATAGCATCGTCGCCATATCGGGTGCGATCATGCCTGATCCTTTGGCAAATCCGGCTATCGTCACCATTTTATCGCCAACCTTCGCAGTGGCGACGGCGCCCTTGGCAAATGTATCCGTTGTTAAAATACAGTTTGCTGCCGCTTCGCCAGCATCCACGGAGAGATCCTCCGCGAGGCGCGGCAAGATGTTTGTGATTTTCTCGGTCGGGACCCGTTCGCCAATTACTCCCGTTGAGGCGATGTAGATTTGCTCTGGAGAAGCATTCAGTAATTGCGCCGCCGCCGCCGCTGTATCTTCCACTGTTTTACGGCCCGCAGCGCCGGTAAAGACATTCGCGATTCCAGCATTGACAACAAGTCCACGTGCCTGGCCCGAGGGTAGTATTTCCCGGCCCCAATCGACGGGGGCACCGGGCATGGCATTTTTCGTGAAGACGCCCGCAACTGTCGTGCCGGGATCAAATTCCGCGAGTAAGACATCATCGCGTCCTTTATAACGCATGCCGGAATTACCGCTTGCAAATCTCACGCCGCGAATTTCGGGAAAGTCGGGAAAGGCTTCCGGCGCCAAGGGAGATTTTTTTAAGGCCATAACAGATCTCTTTGAATACAAACATATCCACTTAAGGTAAAGCCCGGGGGCGGGTCAATTCGGATTTACGAAAGCTATTCCGGTTTCACGGCGGCAATCATATAGTTGACACTGAGATCCTTACTCAAATGCCAGCGATCCTCAAACGGATTATAGGTCGCGCCGGAGATGTCATGAACGGAGAGACTATTGCCACGAACCAGGCGGGCAACTTCGGAGGGTTTTAGAAACTTTTTCCAGCTGTGAGTGCCTTTGGGTAGCCAGCGCAGAACATATTCCGCACCGACGATGGCGAAGGCGAAGCTCTTGGCCGTGCGGTTCAATGTCGCAATAAACATGATCCCGCCGGGCTTGAGCATGGAGGAGCAGGCCCCAATAAATCCTTCGATGTCGGCGACATGCTCGATCACTTCCATATTCAGGATGACATCAAATTGCTCACCGGCAGCGGCGAGGTCCTCTGCCGTTGTGTGGCGGTAATCGATTTGCAGGCCGGACTTTTCCGCATGCAGTTTCGCAATCTGGATATTTTTCTCGGCTGCGTCCGCCGCCACAACATTTGCGCCTAAGCGCGCCATCGGTTCGGACAGCAATCCACCGCCACAGCCGATATCAAGGATCCGTAATCCCTTAAAGGGCTTCAGCTTGACAATGGCGTCATCCATCTGCAGGCCGAAATGATCGATAACCGTGTCACGGATATAGCCAATACGAATCGGATTGAACTTGTGCAGCGGCTTGAACTTTCCGTTTTCGTCCCACCATTCATTCGCCATCGCCGCGAAATTGGCAATTTCCCCAGGATCGACTGATTTCGCCTTGGCTGTGTTGTCCATAATACCTCGTCGCTACATGCCTTAATAAAAGTTGTTCTTTTGCAATAAAAACCAACGCGGTGCTTGCCCCGCACCCCTTGTTAAGTATAAGTATACGCTCCTTTAAGACCAAAGGGTATTTGTGATTTTTAGATAATGTTTGGGCCCTCGCGACAGGCGGGGGGAGAGGTAATGCGGCCATGGCGCGGCTGGTGATGAAATTTGGCGGCACTTCTGTTGGTACGGTGGAACGGATCAAGAATGTTGCGCATAAAGTAAAGCGAGAAGTCGATGCCGGCCATGAGGTGGCGGTTGTCGTCTCTGCCATGTCAGGTGATACCAACAGGCTCGTCGATCTCGTGTCTGGTATTTCCAGCCTGCATGATGCACGGGAATATGACGTGGTTGTTTCAAGCGGGGAACAGGTAACCATCGGGCTTTTATCGCTTGCGCTGCAGGATCTTGGGGTTTCTGCCCGGTCCTGGCTTGGCTGGCAGATCCCGGTGAAAACGAACGCGGTCCATAGTGCGGCGCGGATCGAGGAAATCGACTGCAGCGAGATCATCAAACGTTTCTCAGAAAAGCAGGTGGCCGTCTGTGCGGGATTTCAAGGCGTTGGTACTGACAATCGCATAACCACGCTTGGCCGGGGTGGTTCTGATACGTCGGCGGTGGCATTGGCTGCCGCACTGGGTGCCGATCGATGTGATATCTACACAGATGTTGATGGCATCTATACCGCCGATCCGCGGATCGCGACAAAGGCGGCGAAACTTGATAAAATTACCTATGAGGAAATGCTAGAGTTGGCGTCCCTCGGCGCAAAGGTCCTGCAAACGCGATCTGTCGAGATGGCGATGAAACATCGGGTGAAGCTGCAGGTGCTGTCCAGCTTCGAAGATAAACCCGGAACATTGGTTGTAGATGAGGAAGATATTGTGGAACATCAGGTTGTAAGCGGTGTTACCTACACCCGTGATGAGGCCAAGGTAACGCTGCAACAGGTTGCAGACAGGCCGGGTGTGGCGGCGCTTGTCTTCGGCGCGCTGGCGGATGCAAATGTCAATGTCGATATGATCGTTCAGAACGTATCGGAGGATGGCCGGGCGACGGATTTGACCTTTACGGTCGGGCAAAAAGAAATTGATCAGGCGATGGCGGTTCTGGATAAACTGAAAGGGGAAGTCTCCTGCAAGGCGATTGTCCCGGATTCAAATGTCGTCAAGGTATCGATCGTCGGCATGGGAATGCGCAGTCACGCGGGTGTTGCCAAGACAATGTTTGCCGCGTTGGCGGAAAAGGGGATCAATATCCAGGTTATCTCGACATCTGAAATCAAGGTGAGTGTGCTGCTGGCCGAGGAATATACGGAGCTCGCCGTAAGAACATTGCATACGGCGTTCGGATTGGACGCGGCGTAATATGGGTGATCTCGTAATAAACGGCGCAGTGAACCTGGAAACAGCCTGGGTACGCGGATGCGAGTTCCTTGGCGCGAAATACGCCATCCTTGGCGGGGCAATGTCCTGGGTATCAGAGCGTAATCTGGTGGCGGCAATCTCCAATGCCGGTGGTTTTGGGGTGATCGCCTGCGGCGCGATGACGCCCGATCTGCTGGAAACGGAAATCAAAGCGACACAGGCACTGACCGACAAGCCCTTCGGCGTCAATCTGATTACCATGCATCCGGATCTTGATAAGTTGGTCGATGTTTGCCTGTCTCTTCACGTTGGACATGTCGTCCTCGCAGGCGGGGTGCCATCGAAGGAAACAATCCTCAAAATCAAGGAAGGTGGCGCGAAAACCGTCTGTTTTACGCCGACCCTGGCGCTTGGGAAAAAACTTATCCGCACGGGCGCCGACGCGCTGGTCATCGAGGGGATGGAGGCGGGCGGGCATATCGGACCAGTTTCGACAAGTGTTCTGGCGCAGGAGATTCTACCGAATATTACGGATGTTCCGGTTTTTATCGCGGGGGGTATCGGCCGAGGCGAGGCGATTGCTACGTATCTTAGGATGGGCGCGGCAGGCTGCCAGCTTGGTACCCGGTTTGTTTGCTCACATGAATCGATTGCGCATCCGGCATTCAAAAAGGCTTTCATGCGCGCCAATGCTCGCGATGCGGTAACAACAGTGCAGGTCGATCCATTATTTCCCGTTATCCCTGTTCGCGCCCTCAATAACGAGGGGGGCAAGAAATTCATAGAAACGCAACATGAGATGATCGCAAAATATAAGTCAGGCGAAATGGACCTGGAAACTGCCCAGCTCGCCATTGAGCATTTCTGGGCCGGGGCGTTGCGCCGGGCAGTTATCGACGGCGATGTAGAGTTTGGTTCTGTCATGGCGGGCCAGAGCGTTGGCATGGTCAAGAAGGAACAATCGATAGAGGAGATTATGGAAGAACTCGTAAGCCAGGCACGGGGCTCTTTCGAAAATCATGGAGATCAAAGGGACAGTTCATAAATGAGCGGTCTGGGGATCAGTGCACCAAGATTGCTGCTACGCAAGCTCCACCAGGTTATGGCGGGGCATGGCGATGCGGAACAGCGTCTAAATGAGATTGTTAGACTGATCGCCGGTAATATGATCGCCGAAGTTTGCTCCTGTTATCTGCGTCGTGCAGGGGACGTGCTTGAGCTTTACGCAACCGAAGGCCTCAAGAAGAATTCTGTCCATCAGACCCGCCTGCGTTTTGGCGAAGGCCTCGTCGGTGATATCGCGGCGCGCGCGCGCCCTCTTAATCTGTCGGATGCGCAGTCACACCCGCAATTTGCCTATCGTCCGGAAACAGGTGAGGAGGAATATCATTCCCTGCTTGGCACGCCAATCTTGCGCGGCGGGCGGGTTATCGGCGTGCTGGCTGTTCAGAACAGAACGCGGCGATCCTACACTGACGAGGAAGTAGAAGCGCTGCAGACGGTTGCCATGGTCGTGGCGGAGCTTGTTAGCTCTGAACAGATGGTGGCCTCGACGGAATTTTCGGATGCCGCTGGAAACGCCACATTACCGCATCATATTAACGGACGTGTGCTGGCGGAAGGGTTGGGTGCAGGTGTTGCGCTGCTTCACGAACCCCGGATCGAGGTCGTTCATGCAATCTCGAGCAATCGCGCGATGGAGATGGCCAGACTAAATTCCGCCGTCAATGCCCTGCAAAGCTCTGTCGACAAGCTGCTGATTGCCACAAACACACTCTTCAAGGATGAATCGAAGGAAATTTTTGAAGCCTATAAAATGTTCGCCCATGACAAGGGCTGGCTGAAAAAATTGCAGGAGGCTGTTAATAGCGGCTTGACCGCCGAAGCCGCGATCAAACGTGTTCAGGACGACACACGTGCCCGGATGAAGGAAATTACCGATCCATACCTTCGTGAGCGTTTGTCGGAACTCGATGATCTTGCAAATCGGCTCTATCTGCATCTTGATGGGCGATCGCAAATTGATCGGCGCAATCTTGAAAAGGATACGGTCGTGGTTGCGCGCAATATGGGAGCGGCCGAATTGCTCGACTATGATCGCCGCCGCCTGAAGGCTGTCGTGCTGGCGGAAGGGACGCGATCCAGTCATGTTGCGATTGTGGCGCGGGCCCTAGGCGTACCGGTAGTTGGCCAGTGCGCGGATGTGCGTGATAACGTGGAGCAAGGGGATTTGATGCTCGTCGACGGGGAGCATGGCCAGGTATTCCTGCGCCCCGGGGATGATGTCCGGCAGGCGTTTTCCCGCAGCCAGCGTCAGCGCGCGCAGCAGCAGGCAAAATACGCGGCACTCCGTGATAAGCCTAATATTTCAAAGGATGGTGTGCCGCTCAAGCTGAATGTGAATGCCGGACTGCTCATTGATATCGATCATTTTCCGGAATTAGGGGCCGATGGAATTGGTCTATTTCGAACCGAGCTGCAATTTATGGTTCGTTCCCAGATGCCGAAGGTTGACGAACAGACGGAGCTTTATTCGCGTGTTCTGGACAAAATGGACAAAAAACCGGTCGTCTTTCGTACGCTTGATATCGGTGGGGACAAACTTCTGCCGTATCTCAAGACCAAACCAGAAGAAAACCCGGCGCTTGGTTGGCGCGCTATTCGGATCGGGCTTGACCGACCGGCTCTCTTGCGTAGCCAGCTTCGGGCTCTGGTACAGGCTGCGGCTGGCCGTGAACTGTCATTGATGTTTCCGATGATTGCGGAAGTGGCGGAGTTTCAGGAAGCGAAACTCCTCCTCAATAAGGAGCTGACGCGAGCCGCGCAACGCAAAGACGGGCCGCCGACGAAGGTAAATGTTGGCACTATGATTGAGGTTCCCTCAATTGTCTGGCAGTTGCCGCATTTGTTGAAGGAAGTTGATTTTATCTCTGTTGGATCAAATGACTTAATGCAATTTTTCTTTGCGGTTGATCGCGGCAATCCCAAGGTAAGCGACCGCTATGATACGTTAAGCCCAAGTCTTTTGCTGCTTCTACGTAATATCGCGGAACATTGCGAGCAGGCAGGTAAGCCATTTGCTATCTGTGGTGATATCGCCGGCCGTCCTCTTGAAGCGATGGCGTTGCTCGGTTTGGGATATCGGAATTTTTCCATGTCGTCTGAAACCCTCGGGCGGGTGAAGGAGATGGCCTTGAGCGCAGATATCAGTAAACTGCAGAATTTTGTCCGGGGGCTGTGTCAATCCCGGGATCATTCGGTGCGCGATCAGCTGCGCGCCTTTGCCCGGGATCATTCAATAATAATATAGAGATTGAACTTTCCTTATTTTCGCCGATAATGGCGGATAAGCTGTTGAGACGAGTTAATTAACGGTAATTTGGCATTCCATTATGGCGAAAGACAGCAACCGACGAGATGTCGTAACACAGCCTAACCTGTTCGGCAGAAATGCGTCCAAGGGAAACAGGCTGTCGTTAAAGACCCCCGAAGAGAATAACGATCAACCGGAAGCGGAGGATGGCCCGCTTTCTGTCGGCACTCAGCTGCGTGATGCACGAGAAGCAAAAGGGCTTTCCCTGCATCAGGTTGCAGATATTCTACGGCTTCGTGCAAGTCAGGTTCATGCGCTGGAAGAAGGTAACTTCAACAGCCTGCCAGGCCAGACATTTGTGACCGGCTTTTTGCGATCCTATGCGAATTTACTCGATCTCGACGCGGTGGCGATTGTCGAACTCTACAAGAATGAGGAAGGTGGCGGATTGCATGTGCAATCCCTCGCATTTCCGGAACCCTCTTCCGGCGGACGTATCCCGGGCGCAGGTATCATGCTTGGGACATTTGTCGTCGCACTGATCCTGCTGGCTGGCTGGTTCTTGTATCAGGAAAGCGAAAGTCTTGATTTCGAGCGCGTTGCGGAATTGCCGGAGCATCTGGTGAGCAAAATTCGCGATCTTGGCGAGACCTCACCTGAAAATGCGGCAGGAGACCCCAGCGTCGACAGTGTCACCATGAACCAGAAGAATTCATCCGAAAGCCCTGTTATAGCTGTGATAGAGGCCCCTGAAGCCAAGTCCGAAGAAAATACTGCTCCCGAAAGTGAGAATGTCGCGGCGTTAAGCGAAAATGAAACATCCTCAGAAGAGAGCGCCGCGACAGACAATCTTGAAGAAACGAACAAGACTGCAAACCCGGAGACGGAACTTGTAGAAAGTTCTTCGACTGCCATGGCGTCGGAGAGTAACAGTGCGGCTTCATCACCTGAAGAGATGGCGGCGGTTGACACGTCGACGGCAGAGGATGAAACGACGTCAGCATCCGCAGTGGAAGCACCGCAAAATCCCGTGACCCGTGAAACACAAGCCGCCACAGTGGCAGAGGCAACGGAGCAGCAAACGACTACGCCGGAAACGCCTCAACCAGCACCGGAGACTTCCACCAGCTATCCGCAAGACAAGTTGGACACAGCCACCGCCGCGCAACTCCAGACAGCAGATACGCCCGAAAATCCGTTGCCGCGGACATTTGGTGTTGAAAATACGGACGCTCGCGTCGTTGTTCGCGCAACGGAGGAAAGCTGGATTGAGGTCAAGGCGACAGATGAAAATCCTGTCCTCTCCAGAGTGCTCAAACCGGGGGACGTCTATATGGCGCCGAATGAGCCGGATCTTATCCTCACTACGGGAAATGCCGGCGGACTTGAAATCCGGGTGGATGGTAAAGAGATTAAGGCTCTCGGCGGGGCTGGGACGATTTTGCGTGAAGTCCCGTTGGTTGCGGAGAGCCTGCTTGAAAATACCGGTTTACAATAGCTGAGATTTTCAGGTTGAAAAACCGACAACAATTGTATCACTTGTAATTTCTGCGATTTGCAGCCATTTTAGGCGAAATTCGCGACAGCGGCTTTTTTTGACGCTAATTTAAAAAGTATGATCCCATGAGCATCAGACCTTACCGAGAGATTATCCGCCGGAAATCGCGTCAGATTTTTGTCGGCGATGTGCCTGTTGGCGGCGACGCACCTATAACGGTGCAGTCGATGACCAATACCCTGACGTCCGACGCCAAGGCAACCATAGGGCAGATTCATGCGCTGGAGGAAGCGGGTGCGGACATGGTCCGGGTTTCCTGCCCGGATGAGGCGAGCACAGCCGCGCTTAAGGAAATTATCCGGGAAACAAGCGTTCCCATTATCGCCGATATCCATTTCCATCATAAACGTGGCATTGAGGCGGCGGAGGCGGGCGCGGCCTGTCTCAGGATCAATCCTGGTAATATTGGCTCGGCTGATCGTGTACGGGATGTGGTCAAGGCTGCGGTCGATCATAACTGTTCCATGCGGATCGGGGTAAATGCCGGTAGCCTTGAGCGCGAACTGCTGGAGAAATATGGCGAACCCTGCCCGGAAGCGATGGTAGAATCCGCCATGAACCACGCCCGTATTCTTGAAGATAATGATTTCTTCAATTTCAAGATCAGCGTGAAGGCGTCCGATGTTTTCCTGTCTGTCGCAGCTTATCAGGGGCTGGCGGAGGTATGCGATTATCCGCTCCACCTCGGTATTACAGAGGCTGGCGGATTGTCCTCCGGTACGGTGAAATCCTCTATCGGCCTTGGCATGCTGCTCTGGTCGGGGATTGGCGATACAATCCGTGTGTCCCTTTCGGCCGATCCAGTTGAGGAAATAAAGGCTGGCTATGAAATCCTGAAAAGCCTCGGGCTGCGCCGTCGGGGTGTGACGATTATTTCCTGTCCCTCCTGCGCGCGGCAGGCCTTTCCCGTGATCAAAACGGTTGAGTTGCTGGAAGAGCGGCTGGCGCATATTCAGACACCGCTCACCCTCTCGATTATTGGTTGTGTCGTCAATGGCCCGGGGGAAGCGCGGGAGACCGATATCGGTCTGACGGGGGGCGGCAAGGATAATCATATGGTTTACTTGAGCGGCGTTACGGACCATAAAGTGGCGACCGGGGATATGGTGGATCATATTGTCGGACTGGTCGAAGCAAAAGCCGCTGAGCTGGAGGCCCTAGACGAAAGCGGCGATATGACTGAAACCCACGCTGCCAAGCGCATCGCCTGATCCCACCTGAGAAGAAATTACAAGACGGAGAAAAGACGTGTCCTTACCACAGCCAGTCCGCGGCACCCATGACCTGTTGCCCGAGGATTTTGCGCGCCATGCCCATGTGCAGGCGACTGCGCGGGAAATGGCGGCACGCTTTGGCTATGCGGAAATGGCAACGCCGATTTTCGAGTTTACAGAGGTTTTTGCGCGCACAATGGGCGAAAGTTCCGATGTGGTGTCGAAGGAAATGTATTCCTTTGAAAGCCGGAGCGGGGAAAGCATGACGCTGCGGCCTGAATATACCGCCGGGATATGCCGCGCTTTTATCAGCAACGGGCTGCAGCAGAATGTGCCGTTCAAGGTATTCGCGGCGGGTCCGATGTTCCGCTATGAACGCCCGCAGAAAGGCCGACAACGGCAGTTTCACCAGATCGATGTGGAATGTATCGGTGCGGCAGAGGCCAAGGCGGACATAGAGGTGATTGCCATTGGGGCGTCAATACTTGGTGCGCTCGGTGTGATGCAGGATTGCTCTCTTGAGATTAATACCCTCGGAGATCAGGAAAGCCGACAGGCTTATCGCACGGCGCTCGTCGAGTATTTCAGCGCTCATAAATCGAGCCTCTCCAAGGACAGCCTGGAACGGCTGGAGCGCAATCCGCTTCGCATTCTTGATAGTAAGGACAAGGACGATCGGGTTCTCGTCGAAAAGGCGCCCCTGTTCAATGACTATCTCAACAGTTATTCGAGTGACTTCTTTGCCGAGGTGCTGGAAGGGTTATCGCTACTCGGGATTGACTATTCGCTCAATCGACGACTGGTGCGCGGGCTGGATTATTATACCCATACCGCCTTTGAATTCGTGACCACGGCGCTGGGTGCGCAAGGGGCGGTGATCGCCGGTGGACGCTATGACGGACTGATCGAAACATTGGGCGGCAAACCAACCCCGGGGATCGGATGGGCCGGCGGCATTGAGCGTCTTGCCATGCTGATCGGAGATGTACCTGCATCGATACGCCCTATCGCTATCATTCCGGTCGGTGACGCGGCGGAATCCGTTGCCGCAAAGCTAGCCCATCGACTACGGCAAGACGGGCATAGCATTGAAATGGCCTTCAAGGGCAATGTCGGCAAGCGCATGAAACGGGCAAACAAATTAAATGCTCGTGCGGCCGTTCTTATCGGTGAAGATGAGCTTGCCCGAAACGTCTGCACCCTTCGTGATCTAGATCAGGGCGAGCAGAGCGAAGTCGCTTTGTCGGATATTTCCGCAGCGCTTGGCGCGCTCAGTTAAGGTCAGAATATGCTTCCCGAAGATAAGCTCAAAATGATTCAGGCCCGCTCCGAGGAGCTGGAGGCCGCTATGTCCGGCGAAATGGGCGAGGTGGCGCCGGATGATTTTGTGCGGATGAGCCGGGAATATTCAGAGATAAAACCGCTGGTCGAGGCGATCCAGAACTATCAATCCACCCGTAGCGAACTCGGCGATCTTGAAGAAATGCTCGAAAGTGATGACACGGACGCGGAAATGAAGGAGATGGCGGAGCTGGAGATTGAGGAGCTTAAAACACGAATTCCCGACCTTGAGCATTCCATCAAGCTGCAACTACTCCCAAAAGATGACGCGGACGAGAAAAACGCCATTCTGGAAATTCGCGCTGGCACAGGCGGGGAGGAGGCGGCGCTTTTCGCGGGCGATCTTTACCGGATGTATCAGCGCTATGCCGAAGGTCAGGGCTGGAAATGTGAAACCATGTCATTTTCAGAATCCGATCTTGGCGGGGTTAAGGAAGTGGTCGTCAAGGTGACAGGGCGGAATGTCTTCGCCAATCTCAAATTTGAATCCGGCGTGCATCGGGTGCAGCGCGTGCCCGAGACGGAAACCGGTGGGCGGATCCATACATCCGCCGCGACGGTGGCGGTTCTGCCTGAGGCAGAAGAGGTCGACGTGCAAATTGCCGATAGCGATATCCGGGTTGATATTTTCCGCGCGTCCGGTCCGGGTGGCCAGTCCGTTAATACGACAGACTCAGCGGTGCGTATTACCCATATTCCAACAGGCATCGTCGTGCAGCAGCAGGACGAGAAGTCTCAGCACAAGAACAAGGCAAAGGCGATGAGTGTACTGCGGTCGCGCATTTATGAGGCGCAGCGGGCAGCACTGGCAGCAGAGAGATCTGCGGATAGAAAAGGGCAAGTCGGTTCGGGCGACCGATCAGAGCGCATCCGAACCTATAATTTCCCGCAAGGACGCGTGACGGATCACCGAATTAACCTCACCCTCTATAAGCTTGATAAGGTGCTGACGGGCGAAGCTCTTGGTGAAGTGATCGAGGCACTGATCTCGGAGGATCAGGCGGCGCTGCTCGCTGAAATCGAGGGTGGCGATTAACCCGATGGCGGCGTCCCTTCGATCATTGGTGCATGAGGCCAGTGGCATATTGCGGCAGGCTGATGTAAGCGATGTGAAGCGGGATGCCTCCCTCCTCTTGGCGTATGTCCTAAATGAGGATGTAGGATATCTTTACCGGGAGCCGGATCGCCGACTGACCGAGGAGGAGACGCGGACGTTCAAGCAGCTAGTTGAGCGCCGCGCGGCGCGGGAGCCGCTTTCCCATTTGACAGGGCATCGGGAGTTCTGGAGCCTTGATTTCCTGGTAAGCGGAGATGTTCTGGACCCGAGACCCGATAGCGAAACCCTGATTGAAGCTGTGCTGTTATCGCGAAGCCAAGGATTTAAGCCGCAGCGTGTGCTGGATCTCGGGACGGGAAGCGGCTGCTTGCTGCTGACGATTTTGAGCGAGATACCATCGGCGACAGGCATTGGAGTTGATCTTAGCGACGCTGCCCTTGCCATTGCGCAGGAGAATGCGCGTCGGTTGGGCATAAAGGCCCGCGCTGAATTCCATCGCGGCAGTTGGGATATCGATCTTGGGGAAAAATTCGACCTTGTGATCAGCAATCCCCCCTATATCCTGACGGGAGCTCTGGCGGATCTTCAGCCGGAAGTGCGTGATTTTGAGCCGCATCTTGCACTGGACGGAGGAGTGGATGGCCTCGATTGTTATCGGAACATTCTTTCCAATATCCGGAATATTTTGCGCTCTGGTGGCCAATTGGTGTTCGAAGTCGGTATCGGTCAGGCCCCGGATGTGGGGAAAATGATGGAAAAGGCCGGGTTCTCATCGCCGCAATTTCATAAGGATATCGGGGCTATTGAACGATGTGTATCGGCTATTCTGCGAGATTAGAGCGCTTTTTTAAAAAAAAGGTTGGATTATTGCGTGAACAGATTGTAGGATTTCTTCAGATCATATGTGAACAACAAGACCTGATCTTAAGGTCCATGATCGCTATTTAATTCAAATTCAGGCCTGAGCTTCCGGATTAAGGACATCATGGTGGCGCGAGCGGGGTTTTGCAGGTGCCCGAATTGAATGAATTTTACACTAAAGTGAAATTTTGAACTCTAGATTGGCGGAATCATTGCAATTATGAGAGTAAGTAGTAATAGACGTCCCCGTGGCGGACGAACGAATTCTGGCGGGAATCGACCCGGAGCAGGAAACAATCGTCGGCAGAATGGCGGTAACCGTAACTATGACAGCAATGGTCCCGATGGAAAAATCCGGGGGACGGCAAATCAGGTTTACGATAAGTACACGGCCCTTGGAAGCGATGCCCAGACAGCGGGCGACCGTGTTGCCGCTGAAAGCTATTTCCAGCATGCGGAGCATTATTTTCGGATAATTGCTGCGAATACGGTTCCGCCAAAGGAAAAGCAATCTTCTGAAAGTTCCGAAAATGCGTCGGCGGCGACAGAGGGTGAGACCGCGGCGCCGCGCAAATCAAGAAACCACAGTAATGAAGAACAAGCGTCCGGGAGTAGCGGGCAAGACGAAACTCAAAGTAGTCCTGTTGTTGTCGATCTGGGCACGGCGGAACAGCCCGTCATTGAGCTTGCGAGCGAGAGTGACGCGTCCAAATCCACCGAAATTTCGGATGATGAGGGTGACGAAGCGGCAAAACCAAAACGCAAGGTGAGCCGGACGCGAACCCTTCGGCGCCGGACCTCCAGCCGGAATGTCAGTGAAGAAGACCCGGAAGAAATCAATACGACTGACTGAGTTGTATTTCGGTTTCCGGGAATAACTTGCGGAACAAAAAATAATGGGGGAGGTCTGGATCAGGCCTCCCTTTTGCGTTTCCGATGCCATATTCCGGAGCGAATGGCTTCGAATATCCGCTTGAAATCACCTTCCCGCCGCCCACATATAAACTAGTAGTGAAGCCGTTGGCGGGCTTGCAAAATGATTGCCTCTCAGGGATCATAAGAAGCTGCGCGAAGAAACAACGGTCTATGTGTCGAGGACGAGCATGGATATTGAAAAATACACAGATCGGTCGAAAGGATTTATCCAATCGGCTCAAACATTGGCGTTACGTGAAAATCACCAAAGACTAACGCCGGAACATCTTCTGAAAGTGCTTCTGGATGACAAGGAAGGGCTCGCAAGCGGACTGATCGCCAAAGCGGGCGGTGATGCGAGTGTTGCGCGTCAGGGAATTGAGGCCGTGATGGCCAAGCTCCCGCAAGTGACGGGCAGCGGTGCAGGCCAGGTAAGTCTGACGCCGGAGCTTGCACGCGTTTTTGCCTCTGCGGAAAAGCTGGCCGATAAGGCTGGAGACAGCTTTGTAACGGCGGAGCGACTTCTTCTTGCGCTCGCGCTGGAGAAGGGAACGGAATCCGCAAAAATCCTGGACAATGCGAAGATCACGGCCAATAGCCTGAACGAAGCGATTAATGATCTGCGCAAAGGCAGGACTGCCGATAGCAGCGGGGCGGAAGCGAGCTATGATGCGCTCAATAAATACGCGCGGGACCTGACCGAGGCTGCCAAAAAAGGTAAACTTGATCCGGTCATCGGGCGCGATGAAGAAATTCGCCGAACGATCCAGGTGCTCTCGCGCCGGACCAAGAACAACCCGGTCCTGATCGGGGAGCCCGGCGTTGGTAAGACGGCCATCATCGAAGGGTTGGCCCTTCGGATCGTCAATGGCGACGTGCCGGAGAGTTTGAAAGACAAGAAACTGATGAGCCTCGATTTGGGGCAGTTGATCGCTGGTGCCAAATATCGCGGTGAGTTTGAGGAACGGCTGAAAGCGGTTCTGTCCGAAATTTCCGCGACGGGCGGTGAAATCATTCTCTTTATTGACGAGTTGCACACACTTGTCGGGGCAGGGGCCGCAGAAGGGTCGATGGATGCGTCCAACCTGTTGAAGCCGGCACTGGCACGCGGTGAGCTTCACTGCGTTGGTGCAACGACCCTTGATGAGTATCGCAAATATATCGAAAAAGACGCGGCGTTGGCGCGCCGGTTCCAGTCGGTCTTCGTCTCTGAACCAACCGTTGAGGATACGATTTCCATTCTCCGGGGCCTCAAGGAGAAATACGAGGTTCACCACGGTGTGCAGATTTCCGATAGCGCTCTTGTTGCGTCGGCAACGCTGTCGAACCGATATATCACGGATCGCTTCCTTCCGGACAAAGCCATCGATCTGATGGATGAGGCGGCCAGTCGTCGGCGTATGGAAGTGGACAGCAAGCCCGAGGAAGTTGATGAACTGGACCGCAAAATTTTGCAAATGAAGATTGAGGCCTCGGCGCTTGAAAAAGAAACGGACAAGGCCTCGAAAGAGCGGCTTGAAAAACTGAAGACAGAGTTGGTCGAGCTTGAGAAGCAGTCTGCTGACCTCACGGAAAGCTGGCAGATGGAGAAAGAAAAGCTCAATCGTGCCCAGAGCGTTAAAGAGCAGCTTGACGCGGCGCGCAATGAGCTTGCGAATGTTCAGCGGCAAGGCAACCTGCAACGTGCCGGTGAACTCGCCTATGGCGCCATTCCAGAACTTGAAAAGCAGCTTGAAGAAGCCGAAGAAGCGGAAGGTTCTTCCATTGTACGCGACAGCGTCAAAGAGGAGGATATTGCCGGTGTTGTCTCCCGCTGGACCGGTATTCCGGTCGACAAGATGCTCTCCGGGGAGCGCGAAAAGCTACTGAATATGGAAACGGAGCTTCGCAAACGCGTGATCGGCCAGGAAGAGGCACTTGTCGCCGTTTCCAACGCGGTTCGGCGCTCCCGTGCGGGTCTTCAGGATCCGAACCAGCCGATTGGCTCCTTCCTGTTCCTCGGGCCGACCGGAGTGGGCAAGACGGAACTGACCAAGGCGTTGGCAGGATTTATGTTTGATGACGAACACGCCTTGCTCCGTGTGGATATGTCAGAATATATGGAGAAGCACAGTGTTGCGCGTCTCATTGGTGCGCCTCCAGGATATGTTGGCTATGATCAGGGCGGTGTGATTACGGAGGCCGTACGAAGGCGCCCGTATCAGGTCATCCTGTTTGACGAGGTTGAAAAAGCGCATCCGGATGTTTTCAACATTCTGCTACAGGTTCTTGATGATGGTCGCCTGACCGACGGTCAGGGCCGGACAGTGGATTTCAAGAATACTCTCATTATACTGACGTCCAATCTTGGCAGCGAGCATATGTCCAGTGGTGACGATGTGGATGACGAACTTGTTCGCCACAAAGTAATGGAAACCGTGAGGGCTTCCTTCCGGCCAGAGTTTCTGAACCGGCTGGATGAACAGATCATCTTCCATCGCCTGAGTCGCGAGAATATGAACGACATCGTTGATATTCAGCTTGGCCACTTACAAAACCTGCTGGCAGATCGG
>NZ_JARGOQ010000016.1:61362-64439 GCF_029233945.1 Sneathiella sp.
GCAAGAGCGCTTGCAATGACCATTCCGATAATGGAAAGAAGGAATGGTAGCTCAAGAAAAATATTCATCAACTCTCCGCCTATGAGAGAAACAACTCCGCCCCCGAAGGTGAATAGAGAAATTGAGATGCCCATTACCCAACCCTGTTTGTCTTCGGACACGGCATCGGAGAAGATCGACAGGCAGTTTGTATAGGCGACTCCATAGGCCATCAATAACGGCAACATGCTTGCCACGGCGACATATTCATTGCCACTGAGCAGGAAAATTCCCTGAAAAAGAGCCATGGTGAGCAGGGAGCCGCTGACAATCTTTTCCTGCGTAAACCGGTCGGCCAGAGGTTTGATCAGATATCGGCTGCCAACGGCGAGGCCGATCCCAATTACGAGCATGGCCGCACTGTTTTCAATGGTTGTAAAGGCAAATTTCCGGAAGAGGTAAACGATGGAATAGATGTAAAAAAGCGTGAGCGAGAAAACGCAGATAAAGAAGACAATGGAAATATTCTGTATGGCCTTTGTTTTTGCTGCGGCGGCAAGCTCGGTAAAGGCCGAAAAAATGTTAAAGGTGAAATTTCCATCGGTCTCCCGCACATCCTTAAAATACTTCAAAACAAGGATTAGATTTATAAGCAAGCATACCGTGATAATATAGACGGGAACGGTGACATTTAACTCAGGCCACAGGGTCTTGTCGGAGAACACGCCCCCGACAATGGGGCCGAAAGCAAGCCCTGCCGCTAAAGCCGCAACAAGGCGCCCAAGGTTCTCTGTGCGATTTTCATCGGTGCTGATATCAATGATGGCGGCCTGTGAAACAGACTGGCTACCAGCGGTAAACCCGGCGATGATCCGCCCGACTACAAGCAGGCTGATGCTCTGTAAATATATGCCAATAATTGTCAGAATATAGCCGAGAGCGGACCCAATCAGGCAGATCACCAGGGCCTTCTTGCGTCCAACATCATCGGAGTAACTTGCAATCATTGTGGCTCCGAGAAACCAGCAAAAGAAGAAACTGCCTGTGATCAAGCCATAATAAAAGTTCCGGGTTGAGGCCGTTGTTCCTTCCGGCAAAAAGTGACTTGTCGGATTGATGATTAATGTCGTTAAGGCCGGAAATAAAATTCCCTGCCCGGCGACGTCGAGCATCACAACAAAGTACAACGTGAAAAGAGCTTTATTATTCAAACCAACACCATCCTGCTATCCGCCTCCATTGGCTAAGATAATGGCTTAATCTGGCAGCTACTTTGTTACTTGCGAACGATGCTACTTTACACTCGCCAACTGTGTTTCCAGCTCGATGCTGGCAACTTCCTGGCGGACTTGTCCGGTATATGCATTGAAAGCCGCCAACATTTTCCCGCCAAGCTTTCGGCCCGCAGGCAGCTTGACCGAGAGCGGGTTAATCTGCTTGCTGTTCCTGTGCACTTCATAATGCAGATGCGGTCCGGTGGAACGGCCCGTTGTGCCCACATATCCGATAATCTGTCCTTGCTTCACGCGCGCGCCCTTGCGGATGCCCTTGGCGAATTTCCGCATATGGGCGTAGGCAGTTTTAAATTCACTGTTATGACGGATGCGAACATAATTGCCATAGCCGCCGTTGCGCGCCGCAAATTCAACGGTTCCGTTGCCGGCCGCCATGATCGGCGTGCCACTGCGGGCGCCAAAGTCGACACCGCGGTGCATCTTCGTGTAGCCAAGTGTGGGATGCTTGCGTTTTCCGAACCCGGATGTGAGGCGGGCCCCGTCAATTGGCGTCCGCATCAAAGTCTTTTTAACGCTGCGACCCTTTTCGTCATAATAATCGGTGAAGCCGTCGTCATCTGTCTTAAAACGATAAACGGAAAATTCCTTGCCGCTCAGGGTCATGGACGCCCAGTGAATGGATCCCTCTTTCAGGATAGTGCCGCTTTCATCGGCGAAGCGCTCGAAATAAACCTCAAAACTATCGCCGGGCTGTATTTCGCGCTGGAAGTCGACGTCATAGCTGAAAATTCGGATAAGGTCGACGATAGTTTTGGTGGGGATACCGGCCTGCGCCGCAGACAGAAAGAGCGAGCTTTGTATAACGCCGCCCGCCCTGACCATTTTTCGATCGAGTTCCAGGAGTGTTTCCTGGGCTGTGAATCCTTCCCCCGGAGTGCGCACGGCGGCCAATTGCCGATCCACATCTTCATTGAGGGAGACGCGAATGAGGCTCGGGGGAGCGGTATCATTTTCCCGGGTTTCGTCCACGCCGAAATAGAGGGTGACATCCTGTCCGATTTTCAGGCTGCGCGGATCGAATATCTCGTTAAGGGCCGTAATCGCCTCATGGCTTTCGGCCCGATCGGCACCGGCGCGGGTCAAAACCTTCATCAGCGTATCGCCTTTGCTGACGGAGACAGTCTTTGTCAATTCATTGAGGTTTTGGGCAGCTGGGGCAACATAAGCGGCTACGGCTACTTCGGCCTCTTTCTCCGGAACTTCGGCTGTCGCTTCTTCCGTTTCGGTGGGGGCTGCCGTTGCAATCTCGGCATTCTCTGCCGCCGCTGTTTCTTGCGTCTGTGCCGTACTCATCGTAGGGATAGCGGCAGCTTCATCGGTATTCGCCATAAAACTGGTCACCAGTATGGCGCCTGCCGCACCGCCGGCAATCATTGTTAAGACAGGTATCAGCAAGGACTTGCCGACTACGCCCGACAGGGCGCTTGATTTCATTTTCTTCAGCACTCGTTGAACCACCCGCTGTAATATGTTGATTTAGAAGCCGTTAACCATAAAGACGCGACAAAAGATGCTGTCGAAACGCAATTTTGTCAAGTATTCCTCAATTTTTCCTTAAGTTCTTCGAACCTTGGTTTTCCTTCTTAAAGTTGGGGTCGATTCAACCTTCTGGACCTACCGCTTTCCTGCATTCGTTATTTTTGACTTTACCGAGTGGGTGAAAAACTAATTTCGCACGGCAGGAACTGCGGTTAGTAGGGGAAGTTTGCGGCATAAACATGGCCTGTCAAAAAAGATTTAAAATAGTCGTTGACGTAATTTTGTTGAGGACCTATAACCCGCGTCACGCCGACGGGGCGGGTC
>NZ_JARGOQ010000017.1:0-35135 GCF_029233945.1 Sneathiella sp.
CGTTCTGCAAGAAGATCTTCAACATCCCGATAGCTCAGCGTAAATCGAGCATAAACCCAAACTGCATGCTGAATGATGTAAGGTGGGAATCGGTGCCGAGAATATGAGAGATTTTGCATTGATTGATGTTAATCCAATCCCTGTCTCATTCCCACTAAGTTAATGTGATGGGATGGACGCCTCCTGTTCCGGCGTTATTTGCGCCATAATGGAAGTTGCAGAACTTCATCAACAGGAGGCGACCATGACAGATATTACGACAATTGGGCTGGATCTGGCAAAGACTGTGTTTCAGGTTCACGGTGCCGATAAGGATGGCAGGCCGGTGCTGCGCAAGAAGCTGCGCCGGGGCCATGTATTGGGGTTCTTCGCCGGATTGCCCGCGTGCCGGATCGGGATGGAGGCCTGCGGCAGTGCGCATTACTGGGCGCGTGAGCTCCAGGCGCTTGGTCATGATGTACAACTGATCCCGCCGCAATATGTGAAACCGTTTGTAAAGACCAACAAGAACGATGCCTGTGATGCGGAGGCGATCTGTGAGGCACTCCTGCGCCCGACGATGCGCTTTGCCCCGGTCAAGAGCACCGAGCAGCAATCCGTCTTGATGCTGCATCGGGCACGGGAGCTTCTGGTGCGCCAGAAGACGATGCTGGTCAATGCCTTGAGAGGTCACTGTGGCGAGTTCGGCGTTGTCGCGCCTCAGGGCGCCTCCCGTGTCAATGACTTGATTGTGGTGATTGAAGATCCAAATGACCCGCAACTGCCCTCTTTGGCCCGCGAAGCTCTTGGCTCTCTCGTTGAACAGGTGAAAGCAGTTCAAGCTCAAATCGGCATTCTTGAGAAGAGGCTGATGGTCTGGCATCGCACCAGTGACGCGAGCCGCCGACTGGAAACAATCCCCGGTGTCGGGGTGATCACGGCCACAGCCCTTGTTGCGACGATTGGCGATGCTTCACAATTCCACTCCGGCCGCCAGCTGGCCGCCTGGCTCGGGCTGGTTCCACGACAGTATTCCAGCGGCGGCAAGGAGCGGCTTGGGCGTATATCAAAACACGGAGACGGTTACTTGAGGAAGCTGCTGGTTCATGGAGCACGAAGCGTCCTGCTCTGGTCGCGGCATAGGAAAGATAAACGGTCGGCCTGGCTGGAAGCGCTGCTGGCCCGCCGGCCCGTCAATGTGGTTCTGGTGGCCATGGCCAATAAAACGGCACGGGTTGTCTGGGCGATGCTGAGCCGGGGCGAGACATTCCGTCCCGTCGCATAAGCCAGGCGGCGGATCAAACTATAGTGCGAGGGTGATGATGATATGATGGCAAAACAGGGAAACCGGGATTGATCAAACCCGAGGTGTTGTCCGTGCCCAAAGCCCGATAATGTGACAGGGCGTCGATCCATCGGACTCCATCAGGGCCAGCGGTCAACAACACCGCATAAACAGGCCGGATAGATGACTGCAAACCCATACTGCCTCAGATCAAAAAACTCTTGCATTTCAGGAGGCGTCCATAGATGACAACACCTAGTAGGAGCACCGTTAGCCCATTTCACGCCATACAGAGACTACGTCGCATTAGTCTGACAGAACTCCATTTTCTCCATACACAGGCGAGGCCAGATTAATCTGATAGTGCGTTAAAAAATGTGATTGGCTGTATGAATTCATGCATCGATCAGAATAGAACTTGACATCAATACAAACTGTATTTAACATAAATTCACTAAGAAAATACGTATTACCAAACTGTCGAATATGAGGGACTAGTGAACTATCACAAGCAAAAATCTACCCAGTCGCAGCAGGGCGCAGACGCGCCATTGGCAGGTGTTCGAGTGCTGGAGTTCGGGCATTATGCCGCTGGTCCTTATGCGACGATGCTGCTCGCGGACTGGGGTGCGGATGTCGTCAAGGTTGAGCCCCTTGACGGAGAGCCGATGCGGCATTGGCCGCCGCTTGTGGGTAAGGATGACGATGGGACATACGGGATGAATTTCGCAACGCTTAACCGCAATAAGCGCTGTATTGAAATAAATCTGAAGGATCCGGCGGGTCTGACAAGAGCAATAAACCTGTGTAAGAGTGCCGATATCATATTGGAGAATTTCCGACCAGGTGTTCTTAATGGCCTGGGGCTTGGTTTTGAAGATGTGGTTAAAATCAACCCGGACATTGTCTATTGTTCTGTTACCGGTTATGGGCAGGCAGGGCCCTACAGGGATCGAGGGGCGTTCGATGTTGCCATTCAGGCGGCCAGTGGCATTATGAGTGTGACCGGAGAAGAGCAGGGGGCGCCAGCGAAATGTGGAGTTGCGCTTGCTGACTATGGGACGGGGGTTTTTGCTGCTTTGTCTTGTGTTACTGCGTTGCGCAGGGCTGAGAAAACAGGCAAGCCGGGTTATCTTGATGTGTCCATGTTTTCCTGCATGCTCTCGCTGGCAAATCTGCAAACAAGCGAATTTTGGGGGAGCGGTACCGTGCCGAAACGGCTCGGGTCCCGGCACCCCAAGGCGGCACCCTATCAAGCGTACCTCGGATCCGATGGAAAATGGTTTATTCTCGCTGCGGGGAGCGACCGTCTCTGGCACAAGGTTTGTGACGTGATAGAGGCACCGGAACTGGTGAATGACCCGAGGTTTTTTACTCCGGGTGCCAGGGCCGACAACCAGGTAGAGCTTGAAGAGATACTTGCAAAGGTATTCTCCAACAGCCCTGCCTCGGTTTGGACGCAGAAGTTTGATGCGGCGGCTGTACCTGCGGCAGCAATCAACAACTATTCAGAGGCGCTGGGCTCAGAGCATGTCAAAGAGACAGGCTTGTTACATCAAATGGAATTGCCTGATGGCGGGCATGTGCCGACCGTTGGAAATCCGGTTGCTTTAAGTGGCTATGATTTCAAGGTTTTTCATCATCCCGCAGATTCTGGTACTCACAATGATGAGGTGGATGCCGAATGGATCGATGGGGCAAATCAATGAGCAAGTTGTTCGTAGACATCTTGAAAGTTGAAATGCGCGGTAAATATACGAAAACCCTCTTTCTAAATCGGCCAGACAAGGCAAATGCCATGAATAGTGAGTTGGTTCGGCGACTAACAGAAGAAATTGTCAAATGCTATTCCGATCAGACAAAGCTCTTGATTATTCGAGGTGAAGGAAAACATTTTTGTTCCGGGTTCGACCGGGATCCTGAGGCGTTTAAAAGCGCTGCCAGCAGAGGTTTGCTGGGTGTTGAAATTGAATCGATGCTGCAAATCCTGGCCGGGGCTCCATGCGTTACCTTGGCGCACATACATGGCGCGGCAGTGGGTGGTGGAGCAGATATGGTAGTTGCATGTGATTATCGCTGTGCAACGGCAGATGCATCAATGGCGTTTCCGGGGTTTAATTTAATTGGTGTATCGCTTGGGAACAGCAGATTGTCACAGCGAATTGGCCCGGATCAGGCAATGAAACTAATCTTGCAGGCGAGGCGTGTCGGCGCACACGAAGCGTTTAAATTGGGCATGGTGACAAATGTAATTGAGATGGATGCAATTGAGAAGTTCACAGCCGAGCTGGAAGTTGTTCTTGAAGAGACGCCCAAGGAAGCGGTGACATCATTAAAGCAGTCCGTGCGACAAGTGGCCAATCGAGCGTTCGGTTCCGATATTTTTACCGAACATGCTTTGAGTGCATCTAGTTAGGACTCGAGAGCAAAAAAAGCCAAAGGAGGAGGCATTTCCAATGAGCAGTAGCGAGCCAAAAGCGGTGGATATTATGATCCTGAACGCTTGGTACAAAGTGGGTTTTTCAGACGAATTTGAAACAGAAGAGCTCAAGCGACATGTCGTTTGCGAAAAGGTACTTGTATTCTGGCGAACAGCGGAAGGCGAAGTTGTCGGATTTGACGATCGCTGCTGTCACAAGCGTATGCCAATCTCTGCAGGGCGTTTTCTTGAGGGCGGTGTTGTCGAATGTCCCTATCATGGCCTTGCTTTTAATTCCGAGGGACAATGTGTGAAAATTCCTTCTGCGCCCGGGGCACCAATTCCAAAGCGGGCGCGTCTCCTGTCCTATAAAGTTATAGAGCAGGATGGTGTCGTGTGGGTCTGGCCTGGCGATGCCGAGAAAATTGGCAATGTCAGACCCCCCGCGACACCTGAGATCGTTTCCCCGGATTGGGAACATATAATTGGAGAGCTTCATATCAAGGGCAACTCGGTTCTGATGATTGAAAACGGGCTCGATATCACGCATTTCTATCCGCTACATGGAAATACAATTGGTCAAGCTGCTGATAGTGTTATTGAGTTCGATCTCACAACCGGAGAGACGAATGGCTGCGATAGCGTAACAGTTACGCGCCAGGCTGATAACTATCCGCAGTCTGACGACTTCGCAGATCTTCTCACCCATCAGCAGGCTGATAGTTACAGTATTCAAACAATGGTGGGGCCGGGCACGATCATCGCGGGCCGTACACTTTGGCCAGCTGGCGGGCGTAAGGAAAACAAGGATCCGAAATGTCTCAAGAATTATCACTTTCTGACGCCAATTGATCGGAAGTCTCACAAGTATACCTACGTCGTCAATATGCCAAAGGGGCAGATGAGTGGCAGAGATCCATCTGTCCGCGCGGTCGATCGGGCGAAAGAACTTTTCAAGGATGTGTTCGCTGAAGATATCTGGGCAATCGAAAAGCAACAGGAAATGTGCGAGCTGCCTGATGGAGAATATCGCGAAGTTCTATTGAAATCCGACATGGCGCTCGCTCGCGGCAGAAAAGTTCTCGACGATTTATACAAAAAGGAACTCTAGAAGGAAATATTTGGCCGACTTAGAGGCAGGTCAAAATTTATCCATAATCATACCAAAACGAACCATCTGAACCGATTTGATAGTGGCAGACTTTTCTTTGTCCGAAGGTTCTTAATTAACGCCGGAAATGCTCAATCGCGAACAAACTGGCGCAACATCTAAAAACAGGGTTGGGAGATCATTATGAAAAACAAAGGAATAACAAAGCTAGGTTTCGTTGCAGGGGCTGTGGCCATCTCGATGATGATGTCACCGGTATCTTTGGCAGAAAGCTATCCGGAGACCAAGATGAAGGTGGCGCATGCTCTACCGGAAACATATGTCTGGTCAGAGCAGGTCGATAAATGGTTCTTCAGTGAACTTGAGCGACGCAGTGATGGAAAGATTACATCCCAGATATTCTGGAATGGGTCCCTTGTTGGCCCAAAACAGGTTTTTGATGCTGTCGGTAGCGGAGCGGTTCCAGCAGGTGCGGACGCCCAAGGTTATTATCCTGCGACACTTCCTCTAAATACGATGCCGAATTCCTTACTCGGGACTTTGACTTTTGGAAGTTCAAAGCAGGCATCAATTCTCACGCGAGAAGTTTTTGAGAAGTTTCCGGAAGTGCGGGAGGAATGGAAAGCGCTTGGTGTTTGGCCACTTTACTTTAACGCTGTTCCGAATTTCCGGGTAGCCTGTACAGAGCCAGTCGCCACTGTCGATGATCTCAAGGGTAAAAAGATCCGACAGTTCAGTGCCTATCATCCCAAAGTATGGGAGGCCGTTGATGCTGTTGGTGTGACGGTGCTTCCAGCAGAAATCTATGAGGGCCTACAGCGTGGCAGATTGGATTGTGTCTTCTATACTTATTCAGCCATTCTTAGCCAGAAAATGCACGAACAGGCAAAATATGTCAGTAAGGCAAGTTTCGGCGCGGGGGCGACCTGGCCGATTGTCGTGAACTATGACATGTTCTTTAACCAGTGGCCGGAAAGCATGAGAAAACTCTTTATTGAGGTCGCGCAAGAGGCGGAGCAGCGGAGCGTTGAAGTCGCGGAAGCTGAAGAGACAAAAGCGCAGAAAACCTTGGAGGAACTGGGCGTGACTCTAGTCGAATTCCCGGCGGAAGAGCAGAAGAAGCTCGCAGAAAAATTACCGGATTTCATCGATATCTGGGTTGAGCAGCAAAAGGGAACCGATCGTTATGATGTTGCTCAGCGAATTGGCGATTATGTGAAGAAACGCTCTACGGAACTGAACTGAGGTTTCATAGGTCAGCTTGATCGAGAAAACCAACATGCTGCTGGCGTTGTAAAATCTCCTCCCGGATTTTCTCCGCCAGCAAATGAGTGGACATAATAAATGAGAAAATTTTACAGTAATTTTTTATGGATAGCGCTTTCGATATCGGGAGTGTGCATGTTTTTAATGCTATCCATAAGTACCGCCGATGTTCTTGCATATTTGCTTTTGGGGACACCGTTTTCCGGCTCAAATGAAATTGTGGAAATTGCCTTAGCCGTTTGCATTGCCATGGCTATTGTCTACGCACATTATGAACAGAGCCACGTGAAAGTGGATATTGTTTCAGAAAATTTTCCAATTAGAACGAAAAGAGGGGTGGAGATTATAGGCCTCTTTCTCGGCACCGCCTGTACAACATTACTAGCATATGGCGCGTGGGATTTATCGATTGCCAGCACTATGGAACGTGAATCAGCCATAACACTTCACAGCTTTCCCATTTATCCCTGGAAAATTCTTTTCGCAATCGGCTTTAGCATTGCCGCCCTTGAATCCTTTCGGCAGTTGGTTATGACGTGCCTTGGACGACCACACAAGCTGAATGGGCGGCTTGATATCCCCTCGCAGTCAATGAAAGACTGACTATGACAGAACCAATTTTTCTGGGCATTGCGGGTATTGTATCTGTCCTAGCAATCGGCGCCGCAGGAATTCCGGTTGCCTATGCTCTTATGACAGTCGGCATCGTAGGGATGTGGTATGTCGGGGGTGTGAGCTTTCTGGGAACGACGATCAAAATGCTCCCTTATGCCGTGATGAGCAATTATTCGTTTGCCGTTATCCCGATGTTCCTGTTGATGGGAGCGCTGGCCTCCACCGCGGATATAACGACGGAACTTTATTCATTTGCAAACAGGTTACTGGCCCGGGTACGGGGCGGACTACTTATGGCGACGGTCGTTGCCTCTGCTATTTTCGCGGCTATCTCAGGTTCGACCATCGTCAATGCAAGTGTGTTTACACGTATTGCTTTACCGGAAATGAAGAAGTTCGGCTATGACCTTGGCATCAGTGCAGGCTGCATTGCGGCGGCTGGAACATTCGCCGCGTTGATCCCTCCTTCCATCAGTCTGGTCATTGTTGGTCTTTTGACGGAAGCCTCTATTGGTGCCTTGCTGATTGCGGGGATTGTGCCGGGTATTTTAACAGCCGTGATGTATATTCTGGGCATTGCCGTTTTTGTTCGCCTCAAGCCATCTCTTGTCCCATCGGGTGTTCCGGATATTCCGCAGGTGTCTATGTTTAAGGCAATGTTGAGTATTGGCCCAGCTCTCTTGCTTATGTTCATTGTGCTTGGCGGTATTTATACCGGGGTGATGTTTCCGTCTTCCGCAGGGGCTGTCGGTGCGGCCGGTGCTTTGCTGATTGCAGTGGCCCGTCGGAAAATGAATTTTGAAAAATTATGGATGGTTGTGCGGTCATCGGCCGGTTCAACTGCGACATTATTCTTTATCGTCATCGGAGGCCTGTTCTTTTCACGCTTTCTGACATTTGGGGGCTTTATTCACGAGATAACAGGTCTTGTCTCGACATGGCAGCTATCGCAAACACAATTTCTTATTGCTCTATCCCTTCTGTATCTTTTGCTTGGAATGTTCCTCGATACGCTTTCGATCCTGCTGGTTACAATTCCCTTCCTGTTTCCAATTGCGCTCAGCCTGGGCATTAATGAAATCTGGTTTGGCATCCTCGTGGTGAAGCTCATAGAGATTGCCGCCATCACGCCACCGGTTGGTTTGAATCTGTTTGCGGTGATGGGAGCGTCGGAGAAAAGAATATCCTCTAAAGTGATAATGACCGGGGTTATCCCTTTTATAATTATCGAGTTAATGACTTTGGGTCTGATAATTTATTTCCCGGCTATAGCTACATGGCTTCCGTCTGAAATGATGAAGTAAGCTTATGCAATTCAGCTACTTGCAAGAACCAATAAACAAACAGAGATTTAGAGAGCAATAGATGTCAATCACCATGCGGGACGTGTTCATATATTCTATGACGTTTGAAGCAGTGGATATTCTTCGAATTGAACTACGGTTACCTGATGGCGGGGATTTGCCAGCATTCACCTCCGGGTCACATATTAATCTGAAGCTGAATGACAAGCTAACCCGGTCCTATTCCTTGATTAATGATGCCAGTGAGCGGCATCGGTACTTGATCGCTGTACATAAGGATGAGCACGGACGGGGTGGATCGCGCTATCTGCATGAAACAGCACGGGTTGGACAAAAATTGCAATGCAGTGAACCTGTAAACGCCTTTCCATTGAATGAAGACGCGAACATGTCGGTGCTTATTGCCGGAGGGATCGGAATTACTCCGATCTGGAGCATGATCCAGAGGTTGGAGGTTCTGGGCAAGAAATGGGAGCTGCATTACAGAGCGCGCTCCCGCGAAAAGGCGGCGTTGCTAACGGAATTGGAGGCCTTGGGCCGCACAAGGAATATCAATATTAGCTATAGCAACGAAACCATGCGTGATATGTGTGATGTTAGAGCGATTATCGCAAATGCACCAGATGATGCCGATTTATACTGCTGCGGCCCATTGGAAATGCTGGAGGTTTTTGACGAAGTATGCGCGCCTTTAGATGTGTCCCGCGTGCATACAGAGCGCTTCCAGGCGGATGGTGAGATTGCTGTTCAAGGTGGTTTCATATTGAAGGCCGTCAAAAGCAATATGGAATTGGAGGTTAAGGAAGGGCAAACAATTCTGCAGGTTCTTCGTGATGCAGGCCTTGATCCGGCATATTCATGTGAGTCCGGTCTCTGCGGCGAATGTCAGACGCGTGTGATTTCTGGCGAACCGGATCATCAGGATCTTTATCTGACCGAAGAAGAAAAAGAGTCCGGAGAGAGTATCATGATCTGCTGCTCCGGCTCCCTCACGCCTATCCTCGAAATAGATCAATAGTGGGCGAGGTATCTGAAGTGGATAAAAGTAAGCAGCTCCACAATTTGATAGAGCATGAGTTCGTCCGTGATGAAGTCTGCGTTATCTCGATCAAGGGCACAGTGTCAGTTGAAAGTCAGGCAAACTTGAACAGGGACTTATGCAAGTTGCTGAGTGATATGTATGAAGGGCCTGTAAAGTTTGTTGTATTCCAAGGAAATTTAAGCAGAGATTATCCTGATGACTTCGTGGCAGGAACACCGGCGCCAGGAAATTTTTTTGCCAACCAAATGCAGGCGGATATGATGCAAGACTTAATATCTAGAGCGCCATATTTCTCCTTATACAGGGTGGCAGGCTTTATTGAGGATCTGTGTGCCGATATCGCGGTTTCATGCGATTGGCGGTTGATGTCGGATGCTAGCCAAATATGTTTCGCGGCGCAACGAAGCTTGAACGAAGTAAAAATCGCTTCACGCCTTGCCGAGCTGGTCGGGAATTTCAGGGCCTTTGACATGATCCTGCGCCGCCGCATCATCTCCGCAAGAGAGGCCTTAGAGATAAGTTTAGCGCTTCCGGAAGCTCAATTCGAAGATGACATTGCCGGCTTGGAGATGCAGGCTTTGACTGTAAGAAAAGAGTCGATTGCCATCATGCGTCGGGCCGTCAGGGGCCCTTTGCCAAATGATATCAGCGTTGAACGGATTGTGAGCTCGGTCGCAGCGGCGAGTTAGAGTTTGACGATAAGAGCTTACTGATACGGACTATTCATAAACTTTAAAAAATCCTCTGTTGCGCGAACGATATGTGTTCTTGCGGCCCGTTCTGCGCGCTCCGGATCCCGTTTTTCAAGCGCATCGAGGATTTCCAGGTGTTCGTTCAGGCGTCTTAGCGAGATTTCCCTTTTCTCTTCCGAGTTGCGCCAGACTTCCCAGCCTTTTTGCTTAAGCCTTAAAAAGGCCGTATCCAGATGCCGCCACTGAGCTTGCACAACCCAGTTTCCACATGAGTCTGTGATGGTTTTGTGCAATTCGTGACTCAACTGGCTGTGAGCCTCGGATTCAGCCATTTCCGGGTTATCAAGCATGCTTTCGAATTTTTCCTTGAGTTCTGCGATGAGATTGCCCGGCATTAGCTTTGCCGAAAGCCTCGCGGCGAGACCGTCAACGATTTCCCGAAGCTGATTGATGTTTCTTACCTCATCAATATTGAGCGGCCGGATTATGGCACCACGCCCGTCAATTAGATCCACAAGGAAGTCACGCTCAATGGCGCTAAGGGCTTCTCGTACAGGTGTTCGGCTAACACCTAGATCTCTTGCAAATTCGGAAATTTGCACAAGCTCTCCGGGAGCATATTTGCCTGTTATAATAGCCTTTTTAAGCCGCTCGTATGTATCCATTCGAACAGCGCCATACTTGTTCTTCATATGAAATTCTCAAAGTTCATGTAATTCAGCGTGGTACTATGCCATTGCTTATGACAATGTTTTGAAACCCTTAGTCAATTGTCGTCTGACCATATCTGAAAGTTGAAGCAGCCATGCATTTGATTGCAGGTCGCAGATCACTAGAAACAGCCTGAACTCACCCTGAATTGGAAGTTATAGGCAAACCGAATTCATGTAAAGTATAGGCATTGTCGGCAGAAACTTGTTTGATGGCCATTTGCTTGTTGATTAGGCATTGTCATCTATGGACACCTCCTGAAATGCAAGAGTTTTTTGATCTGAAGCAGGGCTGGTTCTAAGGCAATACTCCGGTGTTGTCACATTAACTTACGGTAGGCGCGGAGAAACCGAAGTAACAATACTCAGGCAGCGGTAGGGTGTTGTTACATTAACTTCCTTTAGGCGCAATGAAACCCTAGTGCTGATATTTAGGCAGCTTTGCTTGCAGATACCCAAGCACCAAATGCTTCAGCGCGATAATGTTTGAGGTGAGATCGACTGATTAAGTGACGTTGAAAGTAAAAGCTATTGTAAGTCGCGGATTGGATATTGAGAAATCTTTGGGCGGATCCCGGTGACTTAAATCTCAGCATCTTTCGTTCTCTTCCTCTGACAGGAAGATGTGAATTTTCAGCTCGGTTGTTCGATCGCTTGGAGTCGATATGCTCAGCAGTTAAGCCTAAGATTCGAAATGCCTTGTGATAGGATTTCAGCTTATCTGTGACGACTTGTGTTGGCGCGAAACCCTGCTTCTTCAATAATTTTCTCATCAGTTTTAAGGCAGCTTTGGCGTTTCGCCCTGGTTGTATAAGGAAATCCAGGACTTCACCTTTGCTGTCGACAGCACGCCATAGCCAATGTCGTTTACCACGAATAACAATGACCATTTCATCCAGATGCCAGATATCGTTGGGAGAAGGGCGGTTGGATCTCAGATTTCTGGCTATTGGGTCGTCAAACTTTAGAAACCATCTTCGAATTGTTTCGTATGAAATATCTAGGCCTCGCTCGGCCAATAGATCTTCTACATCTCGATAGCTCAGCGTAAATCGAGCATAAAGCCAAACTGCATGCTGTATAATGTAAGGCGGAAAACGGTGGCGCCGATAGGAGATCTTTTTCATCGAAGAAGATTAATCCAGCGTTGGATCATTTTCTACGAAGTTAATGTGACGATACCAGTATGCTTCCATAGATGACAAAAACCAAGATTGAATTTTTAGAATGACACCGGGGGCCAATTTGCCATTCGGTGCTCACCGACACCATTTGTCAGTGACCGGCTGTGAATGGCAAGCCTAGAAATCAAATAAGATCGAGTATCTCTTGGGTCTATTATTGCATGAGCAAAATAGGGTTCCGCGAGACTATAAGGCGTGGTATCTGCCGATAATTCTGTTGCTAAATGTTCAAGTGATTTCCCATTGTCGTCAGCGTTCCCAGTAAAAATAACACTCGCAGCAATTTTGGGATCCATAAAACTGATTTCCGATGAAAACCATGCTGCTGTTTCATCAGCTTTCCCGCCACCCATGTTGATGTAAGCCTGACCAAAGCTCTTTCTGAGAACGAGTGCCAGTTTAGGAACTGTCGCCTCTTCAACAGCGGCGAGGAAATTCATGATTTTTCCTGCCATTCCACGTCGTTCCGCCTCCATTCCGATCAAAAATCCAGGAGTATCTGCCAAGAATATGAGGGGTATATTGAAGCTATCGCAAAGCACAACAAAATTGGTGATCTTTGAACAAGAACCAGCATCGAGTGCGCCGCCCTTGTATCTAGGGTTGGTTGCGATCACACCAATAGACTGGCCGTTGAGTCGCGCCAATCCCGTCACGGCTGAGCGAGCAAAGCTCCCTTTCAGTTCAAAAAAACTACCAGGATCGACTACCGCTTCAATAGCAAGACGGATATCATAGGTTTTGCGGCGTTCATCCGGAATCAAATTTGGCAGTTCTACTGCTGCCTTATCCGCGCCAGAGGGCACAGAAATGCGCGTTGGCGCGACACGATTATGATCGGGTAGATAAGATAAGAATTTTCTGATTGCTTCTAGTGCCTCGTGATCGCTATCAACAATTTTATCGACAAGACCGGTAATTTTACCGTGGACTTGCGCACCGCCGAGCTCCTCTAGTGATCCCGCTTCCCCAATTGAGCCAGAAGTGACATTAGGGCTCGACACTGCCAAAATCGCGTCGCGACGCATTATCGTAAAATCAGACATGACGCACACGAACGCACCGCGACCATAGGTAAGGCCTAAAACGCCAGCTGCTGTTGGAACAACACGCCGACGAAAATAGTATCCTGACTCCCCACCGGCACCTATGCCCGCCGCGCCCATAACGTCTGGAAGTCGCCCGCCGCCACACTCCATCAGATTTACCAGCGGATGACCATTGCTATTACAAAGATCCCGAATATGATTATATTTTTTATCTGAATTCTTCCTGATGAAGCAGCCGCTGTGGAAAAATCAGCAGCATTGATACCCATTACACGACCGTCAACGCGCCCAAATCCGCAAACAGCAGCGTCGCCCGGCGTACGGTTACGCATTTCCGGATTGATGCTAGTCGCAAAAAGGCCAAACTCTTCAAAACTATCGGGCTCAACCAACTCACGGATGCGTTCGCGTGCGTTTAGAATACCCCTAGACTTTCGTTCCGATAGATGTCGGGCAGATCCCATTCCTTCAGCTTTTTCTTTTCGTTTTTTAAATTCTGAAAAATTTCTATCAAAACTCATCCCTAGTCTCACTTTCATAATTGGTCATTTTTCTAACTATAGTGCCATAGATTGTTTTTGCGGGCTTTTTTCTCCCTCAACGCTCGATCCTCTAACGGGGCGTCAAACCATCGGGCGCCGTTAATCTGGGGCGCCGCTGCCCATCCTTGACGGTATCAAAATGAGATAGAATTTTTGTATTGCCGCCGCAAAGAGGATAACGCCAGTCTCGCATCAATGCAGTCACGTGGTTTTCCTCCGGCAAAATCTAAAACTACTTGACACCTGACGAAATAATATGAATGAATAGTCAGTCATATTAGTATAAGGAGCGAATCCGACACCAAAATCAAGCATTTTGTCTAAATATTATGGCTGATAAACATGGATATGACCACTTCCAAATATTCCGTTTATAATGAATGGATAGTCATATTTCTCAATAGTTATGGCAGATTTGCAGAAAAGTTGGATTCAATAAAAAACGAGCCGAATTATAAGTTGCACAATAATAGGAGCAAGATTGAGATGATAAAATCACTGGCTAAGCGGATAGCAATTTCGCTAATAAGTTTAATGCTGGGGGGAGGGATGGCCGTCACGGCTATGGCCGATGATCCCATTACATTGCGTCTGTCGATGCACCAGGCGACCAATTCGCCCGAAAAGAAACGAATTATCGATCCGTTGGTTGAGTTCATTGAATCCAAGAGTGACGGTAAAATTAAGGTTGAGGTTTATGCGAACGGCACCCTGCACGGTGCAGCTGAAGGGTTCAAGGCGCTTGTCACGGATATCACCGATATCGCCCCGACTTATCCGATCTACCAGTCTCGTAGTTTCGACTTAAACCATGTCACGAACCTGCCCCTGGCGTTTCCTAATGCCTATGTTGGCGTGCGTGTTACAGAAGAATTGTACCCTGAGTATCTGGCGGCGGAATGGGAAAAGTTGGGAGTATATCCTCTGTTCTATCCGGTAACCGCAACGTATGACCTGATCACAACAAAACCCATAGTATCAATTGCCGACCTTAAAGGTATGAAGATCCGGGGCGGCGGTGCTGCTCTGAATGAAATTATCGAGCGGATGGGTGCGACGCCCGTTACCATCAAGAGCCCCGAAGTTTACGCCGCGTTTCAGCAGGGCGTTGTTGATGGGCTGTTGTTTAATACGGCGAGTATCCTGTCTTTCCGGCTCGATGAAATCGGTAAATATTACATCCCACTTGGGATTACACGGGTTGGTATCGCATGGGGTTACAGTCCAAAAACGTTCGCCAACCTTTCACCTGAGCTTCAACAAGTCATGTTTGAGGCCGGACGGGAAGCATCCATACTGTATGCCGATTACGTCACTGAAGACACCGATGCTGCAATAGAAGCTATGAAAGAGAAAGGCGTGACGTTCGTGGAACTGCCGCCTGAAGATCTCCAGATGGTAAAGAATGCAGTTGCGCCAATGTGGGCTAAATTCATCGATGACAATGAGGCGGAAGGCCGGCCAGCAAAGGCCCTGGTTGAGGCATTGCGCGAAAAAACGGATAAGTATGGTGCAATGACACGGGAAGAGTTTGTCGAGCTTCAGCGGACTAATCCCGTTCAAGGACTATTTCCCAACAAGTAAAGGAAACGAAGAACAGCATGCCTAACATAGCAGGTATAAGTTTGTTGGAACGTGGCCTTGTGCGGCTTGCTGTTCTTAGTCACCTTTTGGCCGCGTTGATCGTGCTGCCGGCAATTGTCATCTTAATCGGCCTCGATGTAACGCTGCGATACGTATTTTCTGCGCCACTTTTCTGGGCGCAGGAAGTATGCGGCCTGCTGCTATTCGTATTGGTGGTTCTCGGTCTTAGCTATGCCTGGATCCAGAAAGTTCATGTACGCATGGAAATGCTTTACGATATGGCCTCTCCTCGCTTTAAAAGCATCGGCGATATTCTGGCAATACTATGCGGGCTCCTGACATTCGCCATGATTGGCTGGCAGTCCTGGAACGATATTCCCTATATGCTCGCCATCGGCGAAAGCAGCGAAGAAATAGGCGTTCTGTTGTGGCCATTCCGCTTTTTGCTCGGGACGATATCCGCGCTTCTTTGTATTCAGCTGATTTTATATCTGGCCGCCGCAATTCGCGCCTTGGCGTTGGGGCAATCTGGCAACCAGCAATCTGATTTACCTATAGAGTAGAAACACTATGGAACTTGGCAATATAGGGTTGATCGGGACGGCGGCGCTCTTTTTTCTGATTGCAACAGGCGTTCCGATTGCCTTCGCCCTAATGACCGTGGGGTTGGTGGGGCTTTGGTCGATTGCCGGTTTGACGCCCGCGCTATCGCAGGCGACTCTTATCTTTTGGCACCAGGGCACGAATTTTATTCTGCTAGCCATTCCGATGTTCGTTTTGATGGGGAATATAGTTCGCCATACCGGAATTGCGTCTGAGTTGTTTACCTGTACGGCGAACTGGCTTGGCCGATTGCCGGGCGGACTTGCGATTGCGTCTGTTTTTGGCTGTGCAGGTTTTGGTGCGGTCACAGGATCAAGCACAGCAACGGTCCTGACCATGGGCCGCCTTATCATTCCCGAGATGAAGCGTTACAAATTCGATATGGAGCTCGGGGCAGGGGCTTTGGCGGCATCCGGAACCCTGGGCATACTGATACCGCCTAGCATCATCTTTATCTTTTACGGATTCATGACAGAGAATTCTATCGGCCAGCTTTTTGTCGCTGGAATTATTCCTGGTATTTTGACGGCTTTTGTCTTCTCTGCAGTTCTTTTCGTCCGTTGCCTGATCAATCCGAAACTGGGGCCGCCTATCCCAAGTCCCGGTTGGGGTGTCCGGTTTCGTTCGTTGGCATCCATTGGGCCGATCGCAGGGCTTTTTGCGTTGATAATCGGGGGCCTTTATTTTGGCGTCTTCACCCCGACAGAGGGCTCAGGAATAGGTGTAATAGGCGTTCTCATATATGGTTGTCTGACAAAACGTATTACCTGGACAGCAATGCGAGATGCCTTGGAGGATACAGTTCTGACGACTGTGATGATCTTTGCTATCGTCATAGGCGGACATTTGATAGCGCGTTTCTTTGCCCTGACGGGAATTACCGAACTGACGATTGATTTTGTCGCAGCAATGGGCCTTGGTCCGTATACCTTTATCTTCGTTCTTTCCCTGATATATATCCTGCTGGGATGCGTACTGGATGTTTTCGGAATGATGCTTTTGACCATTCCATTTGTTTATCCGGTCATCATCAGCATGGGGTTTGACCCGATCTGGTTCGGCGTCTATGTGGTTGTCATGGCGGAACTGGCGCTGATCACGCCGCCGATTGGCGTGAATGTCTTTATTATGAACTCGATAACGCCGGACACGTCCTCCGGCCGCATTTTCCGGGGTGTCCTACCGTTCTTCTTCGCAGAACTTGTGATTGTTGCTTTGCTGGTCGCCTTTCCGTCGATCGCCCTGTACCTCACAGGGAGGTAATCAAAACCAGCGTGCATATGAAAGGCCCATACGGGGAGAGGGATGATGAAATTTGGCTTTGTTGGGTTAGGTGCACTTGGTATGCCCATAGCCCTGAGAATAATGCAGATGGGTTTACCACTTTCTGTTTGGGCGCGTCGAAAAGAGCAGTTAGCGCCCGCCATTGAGGCAGGAGCTATCGAAAGCGTCTCCCTTATTAATATTGCCGCTTCATGTGATATCATCTGCTTGTGCGTTTCGGATACTGACGCGGTTGCAGAGGTAGTCTTTGGACCTCGCGGCCTGGCTGACGGGATGAAAGACGCTGGAACGGACAAACTCCTGGTTGATCTGTCAACAATTCATCCACAGCGCACACGGGAAATGGCTAAGCGGTTACGGAAAATTTCAGGCGCAGGATGGGTTGATGCGCCGGTATCCGGTGGTCCTGTTGGCGCGCGTGCAGGAACCTTAGCCGTTATGGCTGGCGGTGAGGTCGAGGATCTCAGGCGCGCGCGAGGCCTACTCTCCACATTTGCCGGGCAAATTACTCATATGGGACCGTCAGGATGCGGGCAGGCGACAAAAGCCTGCAACCAGATGATATCTGCCAGCGCCATTGCCGGGATTGCCGAGGCTTTATCTCTTGGCTCTCGATTTGGACTGGATATCAGGTTATTGCCCGAGGCAGTGCGCGGTGGATGGGCAGACTCAGCGTTATTGCAGCACTATATGCCTCGGATGGCGTCAGGAGAATTATCCGGATCAACCAAGACAATTATCAAAGATCTGGGGATTGCTTGTGATCTCGCCAAAAAAAATAGTGCCGCTCTTCCCATTGCCGAACAACTTCTTGCTACTTATCGTCTGGTGCTGGAACAAGGGCATCCGGATGTAGGGATAGGTAGTTTGATTTATGCGCTGGAAGATGTGCCAATCGCCAATGCAAAGCAGGACCAGAAGAAGTAGTCCGACAATTTGATATCCTGTCGGTTCTATCCTGGTTTTCTATTTCGGTTTTCGCGCCCCATAGAGCGGCCCATCTGAATAAAGAATTGCTACGATCTCGACGGCGCTGTCGATGGGAATGGGGTCATCCTCAAGAAGTTGTGTGGCAATGCGAATACCTTCCTCCAGATCAATAATCCCGGCATGTATCGGGGTTTCGTTCTTGAAGGTTGCCGGGGCGGCATAAATTGTTGTCCGGGAATAGAGCGTTCCCTTGCCCGACAGCTCTTTCCAGCTTACCGAGCTTGACCAGCAGTGGGGGCAGACAGGCTTCGGCGGAAAGGTAAAGCTGTTACAATCATTGCATTTGGTTGTCTGGAATTTGCCTTTTGTAAGTGCTTCCCAAAAAATCACCGTACATTCCGTTGGTCGCGGCGGGTAGGCACGTGGGCGGCCCTTTTTAATAACTTCAATACTCATCTTACTGCCTCCAAAATTTGCACCATCGCGGCGTTGTAATTTCCAAGCTCGCAGCTTGTTGCGCCGAGCCGGGCGTCTGCCACCTGCCGTTTGCCCGCATCCCCCCTTAATTGTTCCACCGCCTCATACATATTGTAAAGCGGTGTCACATAGGCGGGGTGACCGCGTGACAATAATCCACCGGATGTCGAAATCGGGATGCGCCCGCCGAGCGTGGTTTCTCCATCCGCTGCTGCGCGCGCGCCCCTGCCGCGCGGCGCAAGTTCCATCGCTTCACTCGCCAGCACTTCTACGATTGTACAAGGAGCGTAAATTTCTGCGAAATCGAGATCTTGCGCTGTAATTCCTGCATTCTCATACGCGTTTTTGCTTGCGCGCTGAAGGGAATTGAAGGCAATCATGTCGTTGGGAATTTCACTGATTTGGTGGACGCCCTCATGATAGAAACCACGGCCCCGCACGAGGACATAGGGTTTACCGGAAGCCTTCGCGATATCTTCCGAGCAGAGCAGGATGCAAACAGCACCATCGCCGCGGGGCGGCACTTCATAGAGCCCGAGCGGTTCGACGATTTCACGCTGAGCCATCACTTCATCTAAAGTTATTGTTTTCTGATATTGGGCAATCGGGTTGAGGGAGGCATGGTAGCGATCCTTGACGGCAACCGTTGCCAGTTCCCGCCGAGAAGAGCCATGCTCGTGAATATACCGGTTGGCATCCATCGCATACCAGGCAATCGGGGTAAGGCCAAAGGGTGTATGGAAATCGACATCTCCGGTCGCGCGCATGCTGCTGTTCATATGTTCCGCAGATGGCGTCGCGCTTTCGAAATTGGCACCCATGGCAAGGGCTGCACGGGCGCGTCCGCTCTCAATGTCGCGGATCGCCTGCTCAAGGGCGATGCCGCCGGTCATGCCGTTACCGAGCACTTCCATGACAGATGCCGCACAAGGCATGCGCAGATAATTGGCCATAAAGGTCGCGAAGTACTTCTGCTGGGTGTAGGGGCGGCATTGCGCAAGGATAAGACTATCAATCTCTTCCTTCGGCAGTCCCCCATCCTTCATCGCCTCAATCACTAGTTTTGCCAGCACTTCATGTTCAAGTGTGTGTATGTCCGCAGAGGCATCGCTCTGGTATTTACCGACAGGCGTCGCCGCGATGCCAAGAACTGCTACATTCCGATTCATTCTTTCCCTCGCTTTTCCCCGAATTCATACGATCGAGAAATTGGTTTTATTGTTTAAACTGAATGATGGTTCAGTTTAGTACTGGTGTCAATAGATGTTCGATGGTATTGTTCGGCCAAAGACGGAACAATCAAGATATCAGGCAATCTCGCGCTTGCAGATCCTTGGTTTCAGAATTGGCTGTTTCAACATAATTGTGCAGAGAGATGAATTTTAGCCAAGGACATTTGATAGGAAGGACAGGGTGAATGGACAACTCCCAGTCAATCAAGCAACGTACTAGTTCAGCGGGAAATAGTCCTGCAGCCCGACGCCGAAGAAAGTTTGTCATTGCGGCGACGGACTTGTTCTCGAATAACGGCTTTCACGAAACAACTGTTAAGGAAATAGCGGAGAAGGCGGGAGCGAGCCCAGGCCTTATTTACAACTATGTTCGCGATAAGGAAGAGCTGCTGTCGCTTGCAATCATAGCTGTGCTCGAAAGTTACAAAACCGAGGTTCCAAAAGCAGTCATAAAATATGACGATCCCGTGAAACGCTTCGCCGCAGCGTTGGCGGCCTATATAAAAGTGGTCGCGGACAAACCAAAAGCGACTCTTCTTGCCTATCGTTATACCGCCATTCTACCGTCCCCCATGCGGGATCAAATTAAAGAGATGGAAATCGAAACAAATCAGATAATTTCCGATTGTATTACTACCTGTATAGATGCGGGCTATTTTAGGGAGGCAAATGTTGAATTTGTTTCTTATCGCGCCGTTTTGCTTGCTCATGGATGGGCCCTCAAAAGCTGGCGATTGGGTAAGCTCCACAATGTAGAAGAATATATCGAGGGTAATTTGGATTTGTTTCTGACGGCGCTTTTTACTGAAAAGGGCCGGCGACACTATTCCAAGCTCTGCAATGAAGCGCCATTGGGTGGATAAGAGCCGCACATTTAAGATATGCGTTACAGTGTCATTCGATGATGAAAAGGTGCTTGACATATTTTCTGTAATGAATGATTGTTCATTTAATTTACTTATTCGTCGCACGCGTAAAGTCTATTGAGTTGACTTGACAGGTCGCCTTGAACCGATAAGCCGGCGAAGAGGTTTGCGAGATGCATGAAAACAAAAAGCAACAAGGGAAATGCACCAATGCATAATGCAGAAAAGCGTTCAGTTTACGACTATGACGATCTACGTCGTTTGATCGCCCCTGAAGTGGTTGCGGTTGTTGGGGCATCCTCAACGCCAGGCTCTTTTGGGGAACGAACACTATCTAATATGCGGGGCTTTTCTGGCAAGGTGTTCGGAGTTAATCCGAAATATTCGGAGACAGCCGGCTTTCGCTGCTTTCCTTCAATATCGGAACTTCCTGCGACGCCGGATTGTGTAATTATTGCACTGGCGGCGCCTTATGTTGAGGATGTCATTCGGGAGTGCGCTGCCTGCAACGTTGGTGGGGTGATTGTCTTTGCGTCTGGTTTTGCGGAAACCGGAACGGATGAGAATAAGGCCGCGCAGCAGCGGATTATCGATCTTGGCCGCGAAACCGGTGTACGGATCGTCGGGCCAAATTGCGTTGGGCTTGTCAATACAACACTGGGAGCCGGGCTAAATTTTATGCCCAATTTTTACAAGACTAAACTCATCGACGGGCCGGTATCCGTTATCTCGCAAAGCGGTGGGCTTGGATACACTTTGTTCCAGGGGATGGAGCGGGGTATCGGCATCAGTAAATATCTCGCGTCTGGCAATTCCTGTGATGTAGATGTATGCGACTACATCTCCTTCTTGGCAGATGATCCGGCAACCAAGGTGATTGTCTGCCTGCTGGAAGGCGTGAAGGATGGGAATCGCTTCGTCGAGGCGGCCCAGAAAGCCTATGATCGAGGCAAGCCCCTGCTGGTGTATAAAATGGGCGTCGGTGAACTCAGCAGTAAAACCGCCATGTCGCATACGGGAACGATGGTCGGCTCCCGCGAGGCATTCGATGCCGCAATCGCCCGGACTGGTGCCATTGCGATTAACCGGCTCGACGGTCTGCTGGAAGCAGCTAACTTTTTCGCCCGCGCCGGTGTGCCGCGCTCGGGCAAGGGGGTCGGTGTTTTGGCCACCTCCGGCGGGGCGGCAGTTGTAACGGCGGACAAGGCGGAGGAGCATGGAGTCGTACTTCCGCCGCTGGCAAAACAGACCGCTGAGAAACTAGGGCAAATCGTGCCGGGTTTCGGCTCCGTCGCCAATCCGTCGGACCTGACGGCGGAAGTCTTGAAGAGCAAGGAAAGCTTTGTTGGCTGTTTTGACGCCTTTGCCGAAGATCCGTCTTTTGATGCGATTATCGTGCCGCTCGTCTTCGCAAGTCCCGAAAGCTCCGGTGCCAGAACGCCGCTGATGTGTGATATGGCACGGCAGACGGGCTTGCCGATTGTCGGGATCTGGATGAATGACTGGCTGGAAGGCCCAGGCAGTGAGGTGCTGGATGCGGATACACGCGCCTGTATTTTCCGTTCTTCTGATCGTTGTTTCGAGACGATTGCTCTGTGGCAGGAATGGCATCGCCGCCGAAACCTGCCAAAGGAAAAAAAGGCAGTGTCACGTCTCAGCCCTGCAAACGCAGCCGTGAAGGCAAGGCAAATATTCGAGGCAATGGAGCCGGGCGCAAAAAGCCTAGATGAAACCAAGGCAAAACAGCTTTTGGCCGAATATGGTATTGCTCCGTTGAAAGAAGCCTTCGCCGCAACGGCGGAGGAGGCGGTTCAGGAAGCGGGGAATATCGGTTATCCGATTGCCGTGAAAATTGTCTCCCCGGATATTCTTCACAAGACGGAGGTCGGTGGTGTGAAACTGGGGTTGCCAGATGAAACATCGCTGCGCGTGGCTGTTCAAGAGATGTACAAATCAGTATCCGCCAAACTTCCGGACGCAAAGATTGAAGGAGTTGTCGTACAGGAAATGGCGCCGGATGGCGTTGAACTGGTTGTCGGCGCAACGATTGATGAACAATTTGGTCCTTTGATCGCCGTTGGTCTGGGTGGGGTTATGGTCGAGCTTCTGAAGGATACGGCCGTCCGGCTCGCACCACTAACGCCGGCTGATGTTGGTGAAATGCTTAAAGGACTGAAATGCTACCCGCTGCTCACCGGTTTCCGAGGCAGCGAACCAGTTAATCTGGAAGCCTTGACTGACTTAATAGTCCGCTTTTCGGAGTTTGTTTCAGATTTTTCAGACAAAGTAACAGAGGTGGATGTTAATCCGGTTATTGTGACGCCGGAACGGGCGGTCTGTGTCGATGCGCTGATTGCCGTTAATAACAAGAAACAGGAGGGGGTAAATGGGTAAGGCTATTGAAGAATTTAATGTTGGCGATGTGGCGCTGAGCCCGGGCCGAACCGTTACCGAGACCGATGTCGTTATGTTCTCCGGCCTTTCCGGGGATACGAACCCGGCCCATACGGATGCGGTGCATTCGTCAAAAAGCCCCTTCGGCGAGCGGATCGCCCATGGCGCGCTTGTCCTCTCTATCGCAACTGGCCTCAGTGCCCGGATCGGCGACCTTGATGGTACGGCGTTGGCGGCCCTCGGGATTGATGAGTGGCGGTTTCATGCGCCGGTGAAGTTCGGCGACACCGTCTATCTTCGCAGCACCGTGTTAGAGGCGCGCCCTACATCGAAGCCTGATCGCGGCGTTCTGCGCCGGAAAATGGAGATACTCAATCAAGATGGTACGGTCGTCCAGAGCGGCATCCACAGTACCATGGTCATGACACTGGCCGCTAAAAAAGCCAGCCAATCGGAGAAATAATAATGATGCAGACGACCAACTTCTTCGGCCTGTCCGAAGAGCAAATGATGATCCGTGAGAATGTTCTTGAACTGCTGGAACGGGTTATGCCGCGGGAAAAGATCAAGGAGCTGGACAAGGCTGGTGAATTTCCCTTTGAAGCCTATCAGGCGCTTGCCGATGCGGGCTGGATGGGACTTGCCTATCCGGAGGAATTCGGTGGTGCCGGCGGCAGCAACAAGGATCTCGCTGTCCTCATCGAAGCAATGGCCTATCATTACGGGGGTATCGCTACGGCCTATAATACGACAATTGTCTATGCCGGCATGCATATTTGCCGCCATGCATCAAAGGAAGTTCGTGAAGAACTGATGCCGAAGATTATTGACGGATCGGCGAAACTCGCCCTCGGCCTGACCGAGCCGGGCGCGGGATCCGATGCCGCCTCGATCCAGACGAAGGCGGTTCGTGACGGGGACGAGTTCGTCATTAACGGACAGAAACTCTACACGACCTGTGCCCATGTGGCGGATTACTTGATTGTGGTAACCAAGACGAAGCCAGGTTCCGGCCACAAGGGAATGACGATCTTCCTTGTCGATGCGAAACAGCCCGGCGTCACTATTCGCCCGCTTGATATGCTGGGCCGGCATACGACGCACGCTAACGAAGTGTTTCTCGACAATGTCCGGACACCGGCCAGTTGGATGATCGGCGAGGAGAATGAAGGCTGGAAAAACCTGATGGACTGCCTGAATGTTGAACGGATGTGTATTGCCGCCGTCGGCGCCGGGAACACGTTCAAAATTCTCGACTACACGCTGGACTATGCGAAGCAGCGCGAACAGTTTGGGCGCTCCATCGGTAAATTCCAGGTCATCCAGCATAAATTTGCCGATATGCGCATGAAGGCGGAGACCAACCGTCTGTTCCTCTACCGGGTGGCAGACCTGCTCGACAATGGCCAGAATGCGGTTATGGAAACCTCCATGGCGAAGGTTGTCGCGACCGAAAATAATTTTGAAGTCGCGAATATGGGGCTGCAGATTTTCGGCGGCGCCGGTTACACCACAGCCTATGACATTGAGATGATGCTGCGCGACGCCCGTATCGGTCCCATCGGTGCAGGCACAAGTGAGATTCAGCGCAATATCATCGCTAAGCTGATGGAACTCTAAACCTTTCAGACCAGGTTGACATCAAATCCAGAAATAAAAAGGAATAAGAATGGGACCGTTGGCAGATGTGAAAATTATTGAGTTTGGCGGTGTTGGCCCCGGTCCCTTTTGCGCAATGCTGCTCTCGGATATGGGCGCGGAAGTCCTCCGCGTGGATCGCACATCTCCAAGTGGGCTGGGCGTGAAAAAAGAGGTCCGCTTTGATACGACACGCCGCGGCCGCCGGTCCGTTGCGATTGATATGAAGAGCGAGGGCGGCCGGGAAGTTGTCAGGGAGCTGATTTCGCAAGCGGACGGCCTGATCGAAGGATTCCGGCCGGGCGTGATGGAACGTCTCGGCTTCGGTCCGGATGAATGCCTGACTGACAACCCGAAGCTGGTATACGGCCGAATGACGGGGTGGGGGCAGGACGGCCCGCTTGCCAATCATGTTGGCCATGACATAAACTATCTTGCCATTAGCGGGGCGCTTGGCATGATCGGGCGGCAGGGGCAGGCGCCGTCGATCCCTCTTAATCTCGTAGCTGATCTTGGCGGTGGCGGTATGTATCTTGCGCTTGGCATGCTCGCTGCCCTGTTCGAGGCGAAAAGCAGCGGCAAGGGGCAGGTGGTCGATGCCGCCATTCTCGATGGTGTGGCCTCCTTGCTGACAACTTTCTATGGATACACAAGCGGCGGTCTCTGGAACGAGGAACGGGAGCGCAACCTGATTGACGGCGGCGCTCCATGGTATAATGTGTATGAGACCAGCGACGGAAAATTCGTGTCGGTCGGTGCGGTGGAGGCGAAATTCTACCAGCAACTCCTGAAAGCTATGGGACTGGAGAATACGGATTTGCCTGAGCAGTTTGATCGCGAGAAATGGCCGGAAATGAAGAAAATATTCGCGGATGTCTTTAGCCAAAAAACCCGGGATGAATGGGACGCGGCGATGGCCGGATATGATGCCTGTTACGCCCCGGTTCTGACCCTGAAGGAAGCCAGCCAGCATCCGCAATATACCGAACGACAGGCATTTACGGAAATTGACGGTGCCACCCATCCGGCACCAGCGCCACGGTTCAGCCGTACTGTCTCGGAAATTCAGGGCCCTCCCCATGCGGACGGAGCCGATACGGACGCCGCCTTGACAGATTGGGGCTTTTCCGGCGGAAAGCTGGCGGAGCTGCGCAAATCCGGCGCCATTGCGTGAGCAGCGCGGGGAGCCCGGTTAATGGCAACCTCGCCCGACAATCCCGGTGATCCAACCCTAAACACAGGCTTTTTGCGATATCTCCCCGAGAAATTCTCGCGGGGGATATTGTCGCTTCAGGGCATTCTCCTGATCAGCGTATCCATTGCCTCGGGCTTTCAGGGCATTTTCGGCATGACATGGCTGAAGTTTCCTATTCTGGCGGGTATGATTCTGTTCAGCCTGCTGGTCGCGATATCCGGCAGCCGGGTGATCCGGGTTTTTCTGGTGCTCGGCCTTTTATGCTTTCCGCTGACTTTTCAATATGCCGAGGATGCGTGGCACACTCTCAATGAGGGGGCGGTCCGGGCGCAACTGTTTCTGTCCTTCATCACCGCAATCATGGTGTTGAGGGAACCTGCTTTCCGCTCCCAACTCCTGCAGGCGGCAGGTAATATCATTGTCCGGCAGCGGCAGGGACGCCGCGTTCTCATGCTTCTGTTGGGCAGCCATCTCTTCGGCCTGATGATGAATATGGGATCGGTCGTCCTGCTGGGCTCGATCGCCTCCTCGCGGGACCGGGAGAAGGCGACAGCCGGTCACCGCTATTCGCAGCAGCAATCCGCACTGGCAATCATTCAGGGATTCGTGACGACCATGTTATGGTCACCTTTGTCGCTCGCGCTTGTCGTTGTGCTGTCCCAGGTGCCGGGCGTTACATCATCGATGATTACGCCATTCGGATTGCTGGGCGTCTTACTCCTCTTCACTCTCAGTTTTGCGGTTAGTCAATTGGAAGTCTGGCTGCGACACAATAGTCCTGAACTGGTTTCCGAGAGAACAGAAGGAGCAGACGTACGGGGAAGCAGATATTTTCTTAAAATACTGATGCGCGTGATCCTGCTTGTTGTGGCGATATTTTCCGTCATCACAGTACTGTCATTGGTGGCGTCCGTCCCGGTGCCGGTCGCGGTGACACTGGCGATCCCGGTTATTACGCTTGTCTGGCTCATGATCCAGTCCCATGGCGATATTGCCGTTTGCTTTCGCGGGCCGGTGGCCAATGCGATTTTCAGAACGCTACCCTCGCAGTCGTCGGAAGTCGGGATATTATTGGTGGCGGGCTTTATGGGGCCGGTTCTCGTCGCTCTGATGCCGTCCGCGGATATAAACGCCTTTTTACAAAGCCATCATACCTCTCCGGGGATGATTGTTCTGGCGGCATTCTTCGCGATTGTTGCCGGAGGGGTGCTGGCGGTCAATCCGCTGATTTCCGTCACCATCGCGCTGGGCGTGCTTGCTGATCCACTCGCGCTTGGTATTAATCCGCTTTTACTCGCCTTGTCCATTCTTGTGGCCTGGGCCATCGCTTCTGCGTTGTCGCCCTACACTGGCGTTACCATCGTCACGGCAAGCATGTTCGGGGTGAAGTCAACGACCCTTGCGCTTGTCTGGAACCGCTTGTTCGGCATCATCGCGCTGACGGTTTGCGCAGGCGTCATTCTCATCTTCGGTGAGCTCACGGCAATCCCGATTCCCTGACCAAAAGAAGGAAAATTCGATGCAGGACCTATTGATTGATCATCCGGCGGAGGGCGTTGTTCGCCTTCGCATTAACCGGCCGAAGGCGCGCAATTCCCTGTCCGTGGAATTGCGCAAGGAGCTCGTTGCCGAGCTTGCGCGGCTCGATGCGGACAAGTCCGTCCGCGCGGTTATCCTGGCAGGCGGGGAGAAGGTTTTTGCAGCGGGCGCAGATATATCCGAACTCAAGGGCACATCCCCCATCGGAATGATGCAGCGGGCGACGAACAAGATGTGGTCGGCTATCGCCGGATTCAGCAAGCCCCTGATCGCGGCCGTGCGCGGTGCGGCCTTCGGCGGCGGGTTCGAACTGGCAATGAGCACCGACATTATCGTTGCCGGAAATAAAGCCCGGTTTGCTCTGCCCGAAGTGACGCTGGGGCTTATTCCCGGCGGCGGTGGAACCCAGCGCCTGATCCGCCTTGCCGGCAAACATGTGGCAATGGATATCCTGATGTCGGGCCGGGTTCTGAGTGCCGAAGAGGCGCTTGGTTTCGGCATCATCAGCCGCTGCGTCGATGATGACGGCCTGGAGAATGCGGCGGTCGAGCTTGCCACGACGATTGCCGTTAAGGCCCCGCTGGCCATACAGCTCGCCAAGGAGGTGGCGCTCCTCGGCGCGGATGCGCCGCTCGCAAGCGGGCTCGCCCTTGAAACCCGGGCCATTCAGGTACTGTTTGACAGTGATGACGTGGATGAAGGGACAGCGGCCTTCTTCGAAAAGAGGGCGCCAAACTTCACCGGTCGGTGACGATATTCCGAAAATGAAAGGATCGTGCCGTCAAATAGCGGCAGGAGTGTATTCCGGCGCTTGACATTACGGCCCATTTAATGAATGAATAATCAGTCATTAAATAAAAACAATACAGATGACCGATAGGGAAAAGCATGGCGTTTAATCATGATGTTGTGGCGAATTGGAAATTTGCGCCGGTGGTTCAGACCATAGAGCCGTCGGATTGCTTCCTCTATGCCCTGTCGGTCGGGGTGGGGCGGAATCCGCTGGACCGGGAGGAGCTCCCGTTTGTCTATGGGCCCGAGATAAAGGTGTTGCCGACGATGGCGGCTGTGGTCTGCACGCCCGGCTTCTGGGCGGAGGATCCGCGTTTGGGGATCGATATCACCCGTATATTCCATGGTGAACAGAGCGTGACGTTGCATAAGCCCATCCCGCCGGGAGAGAAACTGACCGGCCACAGCCGCATTTCCGATCTCATTGACAAAGGGCCCGGTGGCGGCGCCATCATTGAGGTGGAATGCGTCGTCAGGGATTCGACGGGTCAGCCCGTCTGGACCGTCAACCGTACCGCCTTCCTGAAGGGGGAAGGGGGCTTCGGCGGAACAAATCGGTCCATTGCGGCACCTGCGAAGATTCCTGCGAGTGAACCGGATCAACAGGTTGATATTCCGACCACCGGGAACCAGGCGCTTCTCTATCGGTTGAACGGAGATTTCAATCCGCTGCATGCCGATCCGGATGTGGCGGAGCAGGCCGGCTTTTCGCAGCCGATCCTGCACGGGCTCTGTACTTATGGTATCACGGGCCATGCCCTGCTGAAGGCAGTATGCGGCTATGATGTCGAGAAATTCGGCCGGTTAAGCGTTCGCTTCTCGGCACCGACACTGCCGGGCGATACCTTGCGGATCGAGATTTGGCGAAACGGCGAGGCGGGCGCCTTTTTTCGCTGCCGCGCGGTGGAGCGCGACGTTACGGTCATTGCCAGCGGGCGGTTCGATTTTGCACAATCATTATAAATGAACTGATTGAACAAGAGGAAAAGTTGGATGAGTAATAACAGTCAGAAATCTGGTCAGAAGGATGCTCTTGCGGGCGTTCGTGTTCTTGACTTCACGTCCATGATGGCCGGGCCGTACTGTACGCGTCTGCTCGCGGACCTCGGGGCGGAAGTTATCAAGATTGAGCCGCCCAAAGGCGATTATATGCGGTTTCAGCCGCCGCTGCGCGGGGAGTGCAGCCGCTATTTTGGGCATCTTAACGCCGGCAAGAAAAGCATCGCGATCGACCTTAAGAGCGAGGCCGGAATTGAGGTCATCCGCTCGCTTGTTGCGTCTTCCGATGTCGTTGTCGAGAATTTCCGTCCTGGTGTAATGGCGCGGCTGGGGCTGGATTATGAAAGCTTGGACAAGATCAATCCGAGGATTATTTATTGTTCGATCTCCGGCTATGGACAGAACGGACCGAAATCGAAGAAGCCGGCCTACGCCCCCATGATACACGCGGCGAGCGGATATGACCTGACGCTGCTTCAGTATCAGGAGGAACAGGAAAAACCGGCGATTACCGGTGTTTTTGTCGCTGATATCCTCGGTGGCCTGTACAGCACGTCCGCCATTCAGACGGCGCTCTATCAGCGCGAGCGCAGCGGCATCGGTCAGGAGATCGACACGACGCTGCTGGAATGCATGCTGAACCTGCTGATCTATGAAATCCAGTTCGAGCAGCAACCTTCCACGGCGCGGCGTCCCCGATATGGCCCGCTGCCGACTCGGGACGGCAATATCATCGTCGTGCCCATCAATGCCAATAATTTCAAGAATCTGTGTGAGGTGACGGGCCATCCGGAATGGATGGAGGATCCGCTTTTCCTGACAGCGGGAGACCGTGTCAGGAACTGGGACGAATTGATGGCGCGGGTCGGTGCCTGGACGGCGAAGCGGACGGCGCTTGAATGCGAGGACATCCTACTTGACGCCGGGGTTCCGGCCTCCCGCTATCTCACGGTCGGAGAAGCCATGCAGGACCCGCAGGCCGAGCACCGGGGCAGTTTTGTCGAGGTTGAGGACACGGAAGGCAGCTTCCGCGTCGTCAATCCGCCCTACAAGATGAGCGGTACAGGCACTCATGTCCGACCGAACGTTCCGGGGCTGGGGCAGCATACCGAAGAGGTTCTGAAGACTGTCGCGGGATATGACGCCGATAAGATCTCGGCGCTGCGGGATGCGAAAACCCTGATTTTCGGATAACGGTAAAATACAGAAATCAATGAACTGAAGTAAGGAAACAAGATGAAGGTTCGACAACTAAGTGAATGCACGGCCATGCTGACGGGCTCTACCTCAAGCATCGGCTTCGAGATTGGTGCGCAGCTGGCGGAGGCAGGGGTGCCACGTGTCATGCTGAACGGGCGCGATGAAAAGCGTGGGGCCGATGCGGTGGCGCGGTTGAAAGAGCGGGCACCAGAGACGGATGTCCGTTTTGTGGCGGCGGATTCGACGAAATATGAAGGCGCAAAGCGAATTGTGGATGCCACAATCGAAGCCTTTGGCGAACTGGATATCGTGGTGACCAGCATTCCCGGCCCGAGCAATCATATGCCGATGCCGTTTCACAAGAACAGCCCGGAGGGGCTCGATGCCCTCGTGGATGCCCATTTCATGAGTGTGATTTACACCTGTCACGCGGCACTGCCGCATCTGATCGAGCGTGAGGGCGGGGCGATCATCAATCTGTCCTCTGATGCCGCAAAAATCGCGACACCGGGCGAAGCGGTGATCGGGGGAAGCAAAGCAGGCACGCTGATGTTCACCCGCACAATGGCGCTTGAACAGTCCCGGCATGGCATTCGGGTCAATGCCCTGACGCCATCGATCGTCGCGGGAACCGATGCCTATGACCGCTTGATGGGGAACGAGTTTACCAAGCGGCTTTTCAAAAAGGCGGAGGAGAAAGCCAAGCTCGGCGTAGTGACGCCGGCTGATATCGCACCGCTTGCTGTCTTCCTTGCCGGCCCCGGCGGTGCGAAGATCACGGGGCAGGGGATCAGCGTGAACGGCGGAATTTCCGCGGCATAACAAGCCATTAGCTTGGCAACGCCTGATTTATGGTCTCCAGGGTGGTGACGGTCGGCGATTGGCAGGCGAACGTAAGACAAAGAAACATAAAAACGTTTGTCCCGAGATTGATAATATAGTAATATGAATGAATAATCAGTCAGTACTCAAAAATACATGTAAAAACAAGCTAATCTAAAAGGGAGATAGCGCGATGAAAGTTAGAAGTATGGCGGCTCTGGTGGCCTGTAGTATGGTGACGGTGATAACGCTGGGCTTTGTTGCCGGTGGCGTGACGGTATCAACCGTTCAGGCGGCGGAGGTCGACGGGCCAAAAGTCAAATGGCTGCTGTCAACTTGGGGTAAACGTCGCGGGATTATGGAGGGGATGGAATCCTTCTCTGAGCAGATATCCAAGGCGACGGATGGGAACTTTGAAGTCTCGCTCCAATACGGCGGTGTGCTGTCTGACCCTAAAGAAAATTTGGATGGGCTCAAGCTTGGCGCGTTTGAGGCAGCGATGTTCTGCCCCGTATATCATCCTTCGAAAACCCCGGCGATTACCGGACTGGATCTACCATTTCTTCCTGTTACTGATCTGGAGGCACGCGTGAAAGTGCACGAAGGGTATCTACATAATCCTGTTGTGCTCGACGAACTCGCACGCTGGAATGCTTATCCTCTTATGACAGCATTGATGCCGAACTATGAAGTAATGGGTAAGGGAAATGCACCAAAAACCATCGATGACTGGAAGGGGCTACGGTTAAGTGCGTCAGGCGGTATTGGAGACTTAATGAAATCCATCGGGGCAATCCCAACCACTGTGCCAGCACCGGAAATGTATCAGTCCTTGGAGCGTGGTGTTATGGATGGGGTGGCGTTCCCTTACACTTATGCTTTTGCAGCTTATAAGTTGCACGAACTATCAGATTGGAGAACGGAAAAATCTTCTTTGGGTTCGCTGACATGCGTTCTCGTTGCCAACAAACAGGCATATGAGGCGCTTCCTCCACAATATAAGGAACTAATCGATCGTGTGAAGCCTGCTGCTTACCAGCACCAAGTGGACACCTATGTTACAATCGACGAGAAAAATGAAAAACTTTTTGAAGAGCGTGGTCTCGAAAAAGTTCGGTTCTCTGAAGAAGACGTCGAGAAAATTATGGATCAGGCTGTGCAACCAAGCTGGGATGCCTGGGTTGCTGCACGCAACTCGGAAGGTTTGGATGGTCAGGCATTACTTGACGAAATTCTCGCCCTCGCGAAAGACGCGAATTCCAACTAACAGTCTCACGTTAAAAATGAGAGACGTTAAGCTACAGAAAAATGTGGTCGGCAAAGTTCTGAATGTCGGGCACATTTTTCCACTAACAGGCAGAGTTGGAGGTAACAAATGGGGCGGTTTATTAGGCTGACTCATAGCATTTTAAGGCAAATTGAAAACCTGTTTGCCATATTCGCTGGCATGGTAGTTCTTATCATCTTGGCGCTCGGGGTTGTAGAGGTTATCGGCCGAAGCGCTTTCAGGGCTCCTATTCATGGAAGTCTCGATATAGTAGAACAGCTTATGGTCGTTGTGGCGGCTTTTGGTATAGCCTATTGCCAGGCAAATTGGGGCAACGTTCGGATGACCCTTCTCGTTTCCCGAATGTCAGGTCGATCTCGCTGGGTATTGGAGGCATTTTCCCTTCTTATCGCTGGCTGCGTCGTGGCGGCATTGGTAAAGGGTAGTTGGGACAATTTTATGCGCACATGGGAGATCGGTGGGAATACACCGAATATTTATCTTCCTTTATGGCCCGGTACGCTGGCTGTTTTTGTCGCGCTCAGTCTGCTCCTTGCCCGACTTCTATTGCAACTAATTGAGGCTCTCCGGCTCGTGACCTATCCGGACGCGCCGACAATCACTGTTACGCAAGTCGAGCTGGCGCAAGAATAGCAACTGTCATTTTACAGTTAGGAAAAGAATTATGGACCCCTTAACACTTGGTATTGTCGGGATTATTCTTCTGGTGGTGCTGATATTCATGGGCGTACCAGTGGCCTATGCATCAGCATTTGTCGGAATTAGCGGGCTATTTATGATGCGCGGGTCTCTCACAGCATTCGGTCTTGCCGGTATTATTCCCTATGCAAATTCGGCGTCTTATTCGTTTAGTGTCTTGCCACTTTTTATCGCAATCGGGTTCCTTGCGCTTTATGCCGGAATAACTAGCGGCGCGTATGAGGCTGCCCGAATATGGGTTGGGCGTGCGCCCGGAGGATTGGCAACGGCAACAATTTTTGCTAGCGCTAGCTTTGCTGCCGTTTCCGGCGCCAGCACTGCCAGCACCTCGGTTTTTACCCGCCTTGCGATCCCCGAGATGGAAGAGCGTGGCTATAGCCGCACGCTTGCCGCGGGTGTGGTGGCGGTTGGCGGAACGCTAGCGGCTCTTATACCACCCAGTGCTATCTTGGTTATTTACGGGATCATTGTTGAGGAATCGATTGGCCGGCTCCTACTCGCAGGACTGGTGCCAGGCCTTATTTCCATTGTTGTCTATATTGCCGTCATCACAATTGTGGTGAAGGTAAATCCATCGCTAGCGCCGCGTCTGGAGCCCACATCCATGCTGCGGAAGTTGAAAGCTCTGACGCAGATTTGGGGAGTGCTTGCAGTTGTAGGTATTATTCTTGGCGGGATTTATCTTGGCTGGATGACGCCAACGGAATCTGCGGCAATCGGTGCGGCTATCATCTTGGGCTTGGCAATGTTCAAGAGAATGAGTTTAAACAACCTGAAGGAGGGCATGCTGGAAACGATTAAAACCACTGCCATGATATTCATGGTTATCTGGGGCGTGATGGTTTTCGTCCGGTTTCTTGCCTTTACTGGACTGCCCGCTGAAATTACCGCTGTTGTCACCGGCCTGGACGTGCCGCCGATTGTCATTCTGTTTGGCGTTATCGTCATGTATATCCTGATGGGGATGATCCTTGATGGATTAGGAATGATGATGCTCACCCTTCCGGTTATTTATCCGGCGATAATCGGTCTTGGATACGATCCAATCTGGTTTGGAGTTTTGCTCGTGAAGCTGATTGAAGTTGGAATGATTACGCCTCCCGTAGGTCTTAACTGCTATGTCGTGCACGGCGTCCGACCGGATATTCCATTGGGAGAAGTTTTTAAGGGTGTTACGCCGTTCTTGTTCGGCGAAGCGGTTATTATTGGTATTCTGGTGGCATTCCCTGAGGTGGTGCTTTTCTTGCCCAACAATATGATGAATTAGTTCAACCTATTATGTTGTTGCTTGTTTGGATAAGCGAACAAAAGTTCAATACCGGCTCAGTAGTATTTAGACCAGAATTCTGCGCCTTTTGGTGTAAGGAGGGGGCGGACTAGTATTTTCAGACCTTCCTGGATATATTCATCAATCGTAAATTTATCCTTGTAAACCCAGCTTTTGAGGGCCCAGCTATGGGCATACATCAGGTATTGATACACCATTATGTCACGATTGACCTCAATCATGTATCCCTCGTCAAAACACACATCCAAAGCCTCTCTGAGATGCCGGTTAGTTCGGGTCTCGTCGGCCATCAATAATTTCTGCATCTCTGGTTTTAGCGATTTCGAGCTACGATATGCGAGTACCGTTGCAGCCCTATGGGCATCGACAGAGGAGCAAAACGCAGCAATTGTTGCACAGAGGCGGTCAACAGGATGGTGAATGCCACGCAAGCGAGGGGGGATGTCATTCTCATACGCATCCAGAACCACCCGTAGCGAATAAAGAAGTAGTTCTTCTTTGCTGTTAAAATACTGATAGATAAACCCTTGGGAAAAACCGGCCTCACGGGCGATATCCTGAATGGTCGTTTTGTAGAAGCCCTGATGAGAGAATAGCTTTATCGCTGTCTTGACGATCTGGCCACGTCTTTCCTCTACAAGTTCTGTGTTCGTAATTTTTGCTTGAAGCCCGTCTGAGAGTTTCGATCCGGTCATCCTGTTTACCCTTGTCCTCTTTATAGGCACCACTATCACTAATATTGAGGCGCATCACTGTATTTCTGAATGAAGAGCATTTCATTGGTATGGTGGATTTTACAGTCACCTGAAAATAAACACCAATTCATTTTTAAAAAAGATAACCTGCCAAGGGTTTTAGCGCCGGCGTTCTTTTTGCGAGTAAACATCTGGCAAGCGCTGCTTCTTTCTCCCTAATTCCCGTTTCGGCATTAGGCGGCTAAAATTTAAAAAATGAATTGACAAAAATTATTGAATGACTAATCATTCATTTATAATAAATGACAAACACAAGCCATCTAAAATCGTGTAGTGAAAGCTTGCTTCGGAACTGAAGAACAATCAGCCGTAGCATCGAGTCGTTGAGGGATAATACAGATTCAGCAGGACA
>NZ_JARGOQ010000017.1:35145-64113 GCF_029233945.1 Sneathiella sp.
TTTTAATATTGGTTCGATTGCCCGTGGGCTTAAGATACAGCCGTATTTGGCTTGATCTCGAAGATGACCGATTTGTAGTTCTGGCGGGTGGAGAATTTGAATGAGAAGTTTAATAACGGGCGCGAGCAAAGGGATTGGACGAGCAGTGGCACTTCGCCTGGCTGTTCCGGGTGCGAAGCTGGCTCTTGGCGCCTCAAGCCATAGCGATGAACTGCAGGAAATAGTCCGAGCAGTTGAATCCAACGGCGCAGAGGCTTTACCGCTGGTCGGAGATTTATCCGACCCTGACGTGCCCGGCAAAATTGCGTCCGAGAGCATAGGGGAGTTTGGGGGGCTTGATACTGTTATCAGCAATGCCGGCATTTCAATTCCGTCCGCGATCGAGGGTATCAAGGTCGAAAACTGGGATCGCGTGTTTGCGGTGAATGTACGGGCGCCGATGTTGCTCGCGCAGTCGGTTCACGGCTCGCTAAAAGAGGCGAAGGGCGCGTTTGTTGCAATTGCCTCAATGTCCGGTGTGCAGCCCTATCCCGGGATGGGCCCTTATAGTTCTTCGAAAGCCGCGTTGATTATGTTTGCCCGGCAACTGGCACTGGAATGGATCGCCGACGGAATCCGCGTTAATACCATATCTCCCGGTCTGTTCAGGACCGCATTGACCGAAAAGGTCTATTCCGACGAAGTCACGAAGAAGCAGCGTGAGGCGATGGTGCCTGCGGGCCGGATTGGCGATCCGGCGGAAGATCTCGCGGGGGTAATTGAATTTTTAATTCAGTCGCGCTCAACCTATATGGTTGGCCAAAATATCGTCGTCGATGGCGGTCTTATTGATTCGATTCAGGCGAAAATCGCTGGTCGGCCTGCGACGAAAGGCTGATCGGTATGAAGTTTCCCTCTCCAAATCCGGCGGTGGCTGAGCGTTATTATACCGAAGCATACTGGCGTTCCGACAGCACCTCCCAGTTGTTCGAAAGCATGGTACAGCATCATCCGGAACGCACAGCGCTGTCGGATGCGGAGGGAAACCTTTTTACCTACCGTGAGTTGCACTCACATGTTGAAAGCGTTGCCGCTTATTTCTCAAATTCAGATATCGGTGAGGAGGATATCGTCACGATTTGCGCCCCGAACTGGTGGCAGACGGTCGTTTGCATTCTGGCCACGCTTCGGATCGGCGCCATCATCAACCCCGTTCCGATGACCTATGGCTGGAAAGATATCAAATATGTCGTGGATACCTGCCAGAGCAAAGCCGTTATTCTCGCCGGAAAGTTCCGGAATACGGATCATACAGCCCATATTGAGGATATTCTCGGGCCCGGTCACGGGGTGAAGATCGTGATCCAGCTCGAAGAAGGCGCGCGGCAGGCCGGTGTGCTGTTTGATACGCTGCTCGGCAAGGGGGAGTGCGCCGTCCCGCTGCCGGCAAAGCCTGATAATGTTGCGGCGATCCTGTTTACATCGGGCACGGAGTCAAAACCAAAGGGCGTTGTCCATACGCATAACACTATTCTGTATGGGGAGCGCTGCTTTGTCGAGACATTGGGGCTAAATCATGAGGATACCTGTTTCATGGCCTCCCCGATTTCACATGCCAGCGGGTTCCTTCATGGCGTAATTCTGACGCTGACGACGGGAGGCCAACTTTCCATCCTCGACGTCTTTACGGCATCGGCGGCGGTGGACCAGATGTTGCGAGACGCAGCGACGTGGACCATGGGCGCAACGCCCTTTCTTGTCGAGACCGCAAATGAGCTGAGGGCCAGAAACGCAACCTTGCCCGCATTACGCTATTTTCTATGTGGCGGGGCACCGGTTCCTGAATCCGTCGTGCGGCATGCCATGGATATTGGCATACAGGTCTTGAGTGTTTACGGGTCGACGGAAAGCCCGCCCCATACGATTGTCTGGCCATCCGATCCGCCAGAAAACGCCTGGACAACCGATGGTCGCGCGGCTGGAGACGGGATAGAAATCAGGATCGTCGATGAAAATGGAAATGAATGCCGTGACGGAGAAATCGGCGAGGAATGGTCCCGAGGTCCCAATACCTTCCTCGGATATCTGAACGCGCCCGACGTCACTGCAAAATCGCTTGATGCTGATGGCTGGTACCATTCTGGCGATCTTGCCTATAAGCGACCGGATGGCTCAATCAGAATATCCGGGCGGATCAAGGATATGATTGTGCGCGGCGGCCAGAATATCGCCGCCCGGGAGGTTGAGGAATTACTCATCCAGATACCGGGCTGTATCGAATGTGCCTTGGTCGGTATCCCCCATGATCGACTGGGTGAGACAGGCGGTGCGGTTCTGGTGATGGAAGCTGGCCGCAAAGTCGGGGTTCAGGAGGTCTATGACCTGCTTGTGACGCAGGGAGTTGCCAAATTCAAGATCCCGGAGCGAGTCGAATGCTGGGATGAACTGCCAAAGACTCCCAGCGGGAAAATTCAGAAATACAAAATACAGAAAATGCTAGCTGAAGACGTGCAAGGCGGGAGAATAGCCGAGTGATAGAAGTTATTGAAAACGCGACCGTCAGCGAGATTGTCATGGGTAATCCTCCAGTTAATGCCATCGACAATAAATTCATGTCCGATTTTCACGCCGCTCTGGATCGCGTCGAAGAGGTCGGAGCGACTGTGATGCTGATCCGTAGTAACCAAAAAGTCTTCTGCGCTGGCGCGGACCTGAAAAGCATACAACAACACTTCCAGACTGATAGCGGCATTGACGATATGATTACCTACGTCCAGTTGATGCATAAGCTGTTTAACCGGCTGGAACAGTTTCCGGCGGTAACGATCGCTGCTATCAACGGCGCGGCACTTGGCGGAGGGCTAGAGCTCGCGCTTAGCTGTGATCTCCGTGTTGCTGCAAGTGAGGCAAAACTAGGTTTGCCCGAGGCACAAGTCGGTATGATTCCTGGCGCCGGCGGTACGCAACGACTGACCCGTCTTTGTGGACCCGGGATTGCCAGCCGGATCATTCTTGGGTGCGAAACCGTTGATGGTGTAGAGGCGGTACGCATTGGCCTTGTCGAGAAGAACTGTCCGCGCGCTGACATCGATATAATAAGCCGGGAATGGGCGGATAGAATAGGCAAGCTGGCTAAGCCCGCACTTCTTGCTTCCAAGGAATGTATTTACGCATATTCCGATAGCGCAATTGACGGATATGCGTTGGAACTCGAAAAACCGAGGATAACAATGCGCTCACAAGAGGCTCAGGACAGGATCGTGGCGTTCTTCAGCAAATGAAAACAATTAGCTCAAAACTAGAAAAAGAGAAAAAAATGGATATTACAGGCAAAATCGCTCTGATTACCGGCGGTGCGTCGGGCATTGGGGCTGCGATCTGCGAAACCTTCGCCAAGGCTGGCGGCCATGTCATTGTTTCCGACATTAATGTTAAGGGGGGCGAAAAGGTTGCCAAATCGATTACAGAGAGCGGCGGTATGGCTTCCTTCCTGCAGCTCGATGTGACTGACGACGCGTCCATCGAGGCGGCGACGGCCAGTATCGAGAAAGAACATGGCAAGCTAGATATCTTCGTGAGCGCGGCCGGTTGGGACATTATCGAACCCTTCATGAAGAACACACCCGAATATTGGGACAAGATCATGGGCCTTAATTTCATGGGGCCGGTCCGTCTGACGCGGGCGGTTATCCCTTTGATGATGGAAGCAGGCGGCGGCAAGATCGTCATGGTCAGCAGTGACGCCGGGCGTGTCGGCAGCTTCGGCGAGACGGTTTATGCGGGCGCCAAGGGCGGCATCATCGCCTTTACGAAATCGCTGGCCCGCGAAATGACCCGGAGCAATATCAATGTCAATTGCATATGCCCCGGTCCAACCGACACTCCTCTGTTTGCGTCGCAGCCGGACAAGCTAAAAACAGCTCTGACCAATGCTATTCCTCTAAAACGCGTCGGCAAGCCAAGTGAAGTCGCTGATGGCGTCCTGTTCTTTGCTTCCCCACGTTCCTCCTTCTGCACTGGCCAGGTTTTGAGCGTCAGCGGCGGCCTGACGATGGTGGATTAAGCCATGCTCGATGAAATCTATTTTGACGAAACCACAAGCGAAATTCGGGAGATGGTGCGACGTCTGGCGGCCGATCATATAACGCCGCTGGCGGAAGAATGCGACGCGGAAGACCGTTTCCCCTCCGAATTACTGCCCATTTTGAGCGAAGCCGGGTTGTTGACCCTGCCGATGCCGGAAGAGTACGGCGGGATCAATGCCAGTGCGCAAGTGTTGTCTGTCGTACTGGAAGAAATGGGCTATGCCTACGCGACGATGGGGCCGGTACTGCTGTCCACCTACTCGCCGCTGAAGATTGTCGCAGAAGCTGGAAAGCCGCATCAGAAAGAGGCCTTCTTCAAATCGATGACTTCAAAACCGTCGATTGCCGCCTTCTGCCTGTCGGAGCCTCATTGCGGGTCCGACGCCCGCGCCATGAAGACCATGGCGGTGAAAAAAGGGGATCAATGGCAGATCAATGGCACCAAACGCTGGATCACGAACGGCGGTGTCGCCGACTGGTATCTGCTGTTCTCACGGACCGGCAAAGGCAAAAATGATTTTGCCGTTTTCGTCGTCCATAAGGATACGAAAGGCCTCAGTTTCGGCAAGCAGGAGAAGAAGATGGGCCTCAAGGGCGGCCCGATCTGCGACGTCATATTTGAAGATGTCCTGGTTCCCGACGAATGCCTGATCGGGGAAGTCGGCGACGGCTGGAAAATTCTCGACGGTGTCGCCAACGCGATGCGTTGCTGGGGCGCGGCCGCCATCACGCTCGGAATCGGTCGGGCGGCTTATGACATTGCCGCCGCCTATGCGAATGAACGCCAGGCCTTCGGGCAATCCATCGCCCGCTTCCAGGGGATCGGCTTTATGCTCGCCGATATGGCGACATCACTACGGGCGTCTCAGCTCCTGGTTCGCGATACGAACTGGCGGGTCGATCGCGAACTCCCGACTGTCAGCTATCAGACGCTCTCGCAGGTCGGCATGGCCAAGATCCAGGCAACCGATACCGCGATGAAGGTCACAACAGATGCCGTGCAGATCCTCGGTGGTTATGGCTATATGCGCGAATATCACGTCGAACGCATGATGCGCGACGCCAAGGCCTTCCAGATACTGGACGGTTCAAACCAGATCCAGCGGCATATTCTCAGCCGTGAGATCGTGAAATCCTTTTCCTAAAAAGCTTAATTCAAAGAAAGAAGAACAATGGATTATACAGACGTAAAATATGAAGTGAGCGAGGGTATCGCCACCATCACCATCGATCGTGAGGATCGCTTTAACTGCTTTCGCGGACGGACCATCGAAGAATTACTGCATGCTTTCAAGCGGGCCTGGGCGGACAAGGGCGCGGCGGTTGTTATCCTGACGGCAGCGGGACAGAAGTCCTTTTGCGTCGGCGGCGATCAGAAGGAAATGAAAGAAAAGGGCACCTATGGCGCCAGCGAAAATGGTCTTTGGGAAATTGATGACTTGCATAATGTTATCCGTGATATTCCAAAGCCGGTCATTGCCGCCGTCAACGGTTACTGCATCGGAGGCGGCCATGTTTTGCATGTGATCTGCGACATCACCATCGCCGCCGAGCATGCGAAATTCGGTCAGGCGGGCCCGAAGGTCGGCTCGTTTGATGCAGGTTGGGGCACAGCTTATCTCGCCCGGACCGTCGGTGAGAAGCGGGCGCGGGAAATCTGGTTCTTCTGCCTGCAATACACGGCGGAACAGGCGCTGGACTGGGGACTGGTCAATAAGGTAGTACCCGCTGACAAGCTGCAAGAAGAGGCGCGGGCCATGGCCCAACATGCCGTGGCATTGAGCCCCGGCGCGCTCAGGTTCTTGAAACATTCTTTTAATGCGGATTCAGCCGCTATCTTCGGTCAGGCAAAAATGGCGGGCGATGGTCTTGCCATGTTTGTGAAATCCGAAGAAGCGCGTGAAGGAAATGCCGCCTTCAATGAAAAGCGGGCACCTGATTTTTCTGCTTTCCGTATTGGTGGAGTGGAATTGTCAAAATAGGATAATCAGAAAAGGGGAGGGAGAATGCTAACTTATGAAGATAACGAAGCTCTTGTCCGGGTTGGTTCGGGCACTGCAATGGGCAACCTGTTCCGTCTGTATTGGATACCCTTCCTGCCTTCCCGCGATCTTGAAATCGACGGGCAGCCACAACGGATTAAACTACTTGGAGAGGATTTGGTCGCCTTTCGGGATTCGGCGGGGAAGGTGGGTCTCGTCGATCACGCCTGTCCGCATCGCGGTGCGCCGATGATGCTGGGGCGCAACGAGGGTTGCGGCCTTCGCTGTGTCTATCATGGCTGGAAATTCGATATTTCGGGCAATGTCCTCGACATGCCAGTTGAGCCTGAGGACAGTCGGTTCAAAAACAAGGTGAAGATCAAGTCATACCCCTGTCAGGAACGAAACGGCATGGTCTGGACCTTTATGGGAGCAGATGCTGATGCTGCTCCACCGTTACCGAACCTCGAATGGAATCTCGTGCCTGAGGAAAATGTCGTCGTGACCTTCCGTGTGCAGGAATGTAACTGGCTCCAGGCGCTGGAAGGTGAAATTGACTCTGCCCATGCACCCATTTTACATGGCCGTGTAGATACAGGTGGATCCATCGATAAATGGGTGGCAACACGGGACTTGCGTCCGACGTTTGAATGCGCAAACCAGGATTTTGGTGTCAGCATTGCCTCGCGCCGGGTTTTTGACGAGGATACTCTTTACTGGCGGGTAAATCAGTTCCTGATGCCTTTTTATACGCTTGTTCCGCCGCAATCCAATTATCCGGAGCTAAGCGGCCATGCCTGGGTGCCGATCGATGACGAAAATACGCTTTGCATCATGTTCTCCTATCACCCAAGTCAACCCATGTACGAGAAGTCGCGAAAACTCTTTACCGAAGGCCACAACGGCCGTGAAACCGGGCACGCCAGCCGCAACGCTTACAAACAGCTGAGCCCGATGACGCCCTATGCCAAATACCGCACCAGATACAATTTCGATAATGGCTATGGCTTCGATTATGAGAGCCAGCAGAAAACTTGGTTTTCAGGATTACCCGGGCTCTGGGTTCAGGACGCAGCGTGCCAGTCTGGGGTTTCGCCGATTTACGATAGAAGCAAGGAACATCTCGGTCTGAGCGATACCGGCATTACGAAGACGCGGCGGTTTTTGCTTGAAAAGCTTCGTGCCTATCGTGATCGTGGTGCCAAGCCGAAACGCATGGCCGATCCAGACCTATATCTGGTCCGGGCAATATCAATTAAACTCGACAAGAACGCTTCTTGGATCGATGAAGGTGGTCCGTTCATGCAGGCCAGGCTCGGCGAAGATTTCGGTTACAAGATTTAAGCAGGACTGCTCGCGCAAAAATATTGGCATTTGGGATAATCGGCGCGAAGAGGTTTCCTTGATAAAATGGTCGCCCCGAAGCTAGATATATTGATTTCTTGCAGGAGTATTATTAGGCGCTTTTAAATTGACAATATGTCCTTCTAAATTAATTTCTTTAAAAGAATATGGAGTTTTGAGCTCCCTGTTCTCGAAAATTATTTCCCTGATAGGAACTTAATTTTCCCTGATAATTTTCTTGCGGAAATTGAAGAAACATTAATAAAAATAGGGAGTTACCTCGGAGACACGGCTGATTTTGGGTCAAAATCGCCAAAAATCCCTGTTTTTTCCCTGTTTAACAGGGAAAATCATAGAGACGGGTTCGCATGAGACTGTTACCTCCACCACTAATCTTGAGGCGAACCTGGCTCCAGTCCAGGTTCGCCTCTGAACCCCGCAGTTCCGGGGCTTTGGCGATATCCAACCGGAACAAAGACGCATCGATCAGAGCAAGTAAGCCGCAATTCGGTATTCGTCTCTGTCGCCCCGTTTCAGGGTCCAGTTCATGGATATAATGTGGGGTTAATCAGGGTAGCCGAGCCGCTTTTTCTGCTCATGCCAGTCCGTTGGCAACGGATTAAGTCTCTTGAGACCTTTGACAATTAGCGTCTCCGGCTGACGGCCATTCAGAATGTCCTCGACAATCTCCAGCGCCAGAAAGGCAAGCGGAAGTACCCGGGTGATCTCCGTATCAAACACCTTTTCCCGTTCGGCAATTTCCTTCACTGATCCGGCTTCCCCTGATGCCAACTGATCAAACCAGAATCTGGCCTGCGCAATCAGCTGGCAAAGATCGGTATCGGGTTTTCGGTATTGGTCAGGATGACCGGCAATCACCAGCTTCGCCTCAACTCCTTTGCGCTGCAAGGTGATGACAACGCCTGTCAGGCCACCTCAAGTGCCCATTCTCAGGCAGTTCCGTCCAGAGAGATTAATCACAATCATGTCAGTTTTTTTGAATAAATTCCCGCTTCGTAAGCGTCTGAAAAACAACAATTTATACTTCAAAAATGTCGAATTTTTCCATTTAAGAGTTTAATATGATAACTCAATCTTCCTTTTCGAAGCATATTTCAATTGCGTTGGAGCGAATAAAAAAATGAATGAACTGTCACGTCAAAGCATCGTCTGGGAACCCGGTGAGGAACTGATCAGGCAAAGCAACCTTGTTGCCTTTATGGCCGAGCATGGCATCGCCGATTATGATACGCTGATGCGGCGCGCCAGTGAAGAGCCGGAATGGTGGTGGAATGTGATTGCCGGGCGGCTCCGTTTCATGAAGCCCTACGAGAAGATCATGGATCTCTCGCGGGGGGTCGAATTTCCCGAATGGTTTGTGGGCGGCACAACCAACATCGTGGAAAATTCGCTGGACCGTCACCGCGGCACCGAAGTCTGGACATCGCCCGCCATTCTTGGCGATTCCGAGGGGGGCGAGACCCGCATCTGGACCTATGAGGAGCTGAGCGCCGAAGTCTCCCGCCTTGCGGCGGGCCTGCAATCGCTCGGCGTGAAGCCCGGCGAGGTGGTAGCCGTCTATATGCCCAATGTGAATGAGGCAGTCGCCGCCCTGCTGGCGGTGCCGAAGATCGGCGCGGTGGTGATGCCGCTGTTCTCCGGCTTCGGGGTGGATGCCATTCTCGCTCGTCTGAATGCGTCGGAGGCGGTTGCGATCCTCACCGTGGATGGAGCAACGCGGCGCGGACAGACCGCGCCGATGAAGGAATTTGCCGATGCAGCGTCCGCCCGCGCGCCGAGTGTCCGCAATGTTGTCTGTCTCCGGCGGACGGGCCACACCGTCACCATGGGCGAGACGGATGTTGACTGGGAGGAGCTATGCAAAGGCCAGCCGACGGACATGCCGAATGCCGAGATGTCGGCGGAAGCGCCCGCGCTGCTGGTCTATACCTCCGGCACATCGGGCCAGCCGAAGGGAACCGTGCATACCCATGGCGGTTTTCCGGCCAAGCTGACGCTCGATCTCGGCTTGATGATGGATATGAAAAGCAGTGACCGGATCATCTGGTTTTCCGATATGGGCTGGCTGGTCGGGCCGCTGCTGGCGTTCGGCGCAACACTGATGGGCGCGTCTTTCGTCCTTGCCGATGGCGCGCCGGACTATCCCGATAGTACGCGCATGTGGCGGCTGATCGAGAAACACCGCGTCACCTTTCTCGGTGTTGCGCCGACGCTGATCCGTGGCTTCATGCATGGCGCCGGGGTGGGGGACAATGACATTTCCTCCATTCGGATTGTCGCCTCCACCGGGGAGCCCTGGACGCCTGATGCCTGGTGGTGGACCTTTGAAAATGTCCTTAAATCAGACGGGCCGATCATCAACTATACGGGCGGCACGGAAATCGGTGGCGGCATTCTGGCCGGTTCCGTCCTGCGCCCCATGAAGGCCTGCGCCTTTTCCGGCCCGGTGCCGGGGATGGGGGCCGATATCGTGGATATGGAGGGGAACCCGGTCGGGCCCGGCAATGTGGGCGAGTTGGTTCTGCGTAATCCTTCCATCGGACTCAGCCGGGGGCTGTGGAAGGATAACGAACGCTTCCTCGACAGCTACTGGCGGGATATTCCCGGCTGCTGGCGTCAGGGCGACTGGGCCGTTCAGGATGAGGAAGGCTTCTGGTTTGTGCTGGGGCGTTCCGATGACACGCTCAAAATCGCGGGTAAGCGCACCGGCCCGTCGGAGATCGAAGCACTTCTGACCGCCACCGGCAAAGTGCGGGAGGCGGCGGCAATTGGCATTCCGGACGAGATCAAGGGCGAAAGCGTCGCCTGCGTGGTGGTGCTGGACAAGGACGCGATGCCCGGCGCAGCCGTCGAGAAGGAGCTGTCCGATGCGGTGATCGCCGGGCTCGGCTATCCCTACCGCCCGAAATTCATCCTGACCGTTGCTGATCTGCCCAAGACGCGCAACATGAAGGTGATGCGGCGGCTGGTGCGCGCGGTCTGCCTCGGCAAGCCTTTGGGCGATACATCGTCGCTCGTCAATCCGAAGGCGCTGGACGCCATATCGGAGGCCGCAGTTCAGAGCGGGCATATGGTAAGGACAGAAGAAAATTCATAGTTTCATGTGTAGTCTGTGGGATATCGTCACGTTGCCTTGTGGTAAATACAGAATTACGTGATGAATATATTCAAGTCCTCTGAAGCTGAAATTTCCGGTCAGAGGCCCAGATACGCCTCCCGCACCTTGTCGTTCTGGATGAGTTCCTGCCCTTTGCCGGTCAGGGTGATCTTGCCGTTTTCCAGTACATAGGCCTGATCGGCGAGTTCCAGCGCCATATGCGCATTCTGCTCGACCAGCAGGATGTCCACGCCATTGCGGGAGATGGTCTGGATGATATTGCCGATCGTCTCCACGATGGTCGGCGCCAGCCCGATGGAGGGTTCATCGAGCATGAGGAGCTTAGGCGAGGCCATCAGGGCGCGCCCGACGGCGAGCATCTGCTGCTGTCCGCCGCTTAAGGAATTTGCCGGCATGCTCAGGCGATCCTTCAGGACCGGAAAATAGTCGAGAACGGTTTCCATATCTTTCTGGATGGCGTCCTTATCCGTCCGGATATAGGCCCCGGACATCAGGTTGTCGCGGATGCTCATCGTTGGAAACAGCCGACGCCCTTCCGGGACGAGGGTCAGCCCCTTGGAGACCGTCTGGGCGGGCGACAGGCCCGTGATATCATCTCCCTGAAAGTCGATCTTCCCCTTTGCCGGGGTCAGCAGGCCTGCTACCGCCTTCATCAGCGTCGTTTTCCCCGCGCCGTTTGCGCCGATAATCGTTGTGATCTGGCCCTGCTTCACCGACAGGCTCACCCCTTCGAGCGCGGGAACCCCGCCATAGCTCACATAGAGGTCGTCGATGGATAAAATGTCATTCGATTGGTTCATTTTTTATGTCCAAGATAGGCTTCAATGACAAGTTCGTTCTGGCTGACTTCTTCCGGCGTGCCTGCGGCAAGAAGTCGCCCGTGATTGAGTACCAGGATCCTGTCGCAAATCCGCATGACGGCCCGCATGTTATGCTCCACAAGCAGGATGGTTATTCCCAGTTTGCTGCGGATCATTTCGAACAGGTCCAGCGCGGCGCTGACCTCCACCCCCTGAAGCCCGGTGAGGGGCTCGTCAAGGCACAGCACCTTCGGTTCCGCAGCAAGGGCGATGGCAATGCTCAGCATGCGCTGCAAGCCGTGCGGCAGGCTACCCGCCGGGACATCAAGATAGTTTTCAAGACCCGTCAGACCCGCTATTTTTCGCATTTTTTCCTGCCGCGCTGCGGTGGTTTTCAGGCGGTGTGTCGTTGCGATAATGATATTGTCCGCGACCGACATTTCGCTGAGCAGGCTTTCATGTTGAAAGGTCCGGATCAGACCCTTGCGGCTGATATAGGTGGCGTTCTTGCTGGTAATATTCTCATCCAGAAAGAATAGCTGACCCGAAGTCGGCGGCATGAAGCCGCTGATCAGATTGAAGGTTGTGCTCTTGCCGGCACCGTTGGGACCGATAAGACCCAGTATTTCGCCTTCCCTGAGTTCGAAACTGAAATCCGCAACGGCCGTCAGGCCGCCGAATTTACGTTCAAGCCGCTCAGCCTTTAACAGAACTTTTCCTGCGGCGGTGCCAGTGTCAGAAGAATGCATGGTTGTCTCGCTACTGGTCAATGCGGATCCCTCCTCACGGTTGAGCTACCTATGAAACCTTTGCCGAGCCCGATGATCCCTCCGGGCATGAGGAGCAGGACGCCAATGATAATGGCGCCGTAGAAAATATTCTCATAGGGCCCAAAGCTGTGTAGGAATTGTCCAGCCAGCGTCAGGGTAGCCGCCCCGATAATGGGGCCAATGATATGGCCTTCGCCGCCAATCTTGACATAAGCGAGGGCGAGAACCGCAACGAAGAAGGTAAAGTCCGCTGGGGCGATAACGCTGTTCGTATAGGCATGTACCCCGCCCGCAAGACCCACCGCCGTGGAGGCGATAACAAAACAGAGGATTTTGAGTCCGATGACATTGAGCCCGACGGAGCGGGGAATATCCTCATTGTTCTGGATGGCTTTGAACACCCGTCCGAGATTGGACCGTTCCGTCAAATACAGGCCGAACAGGATCGCCGCCAGGAGGGTAATCGCAATGGCCGGATAATAGTCGTTCAGCACCATCGGCGGGAACATGCCGATCATGCCGGAATTGCCGCCGAGGAATTCTGACTTTGTATAGAACAGCCGGACGATTTCGGTGAAGGCAAAGGAGATCAGCAGGAAATAGGGGCCCTTGGTCCGGAGGGTGATCCAGCCGAACAGCGCGCTGACGAGGCCGGCAATGACCGGCGCGGCAAGCAGCGAGATGAAAAAAGGCAAGTCATAGATGGTGGACGCCACCGCCGTCGCATAGGCACCGATGCCGAAGAAGGCGGCCGTCGCGATATTCAGCTCGCCGATCAGCAGCACGAAGCGGAGCGTTACCGCCAGCACGGCATTGGCAAAGACCCAGATGACGACCTGTACATAGTAGGGATCGCCGCTAAAAAGAGCAAAGCAGATCGCGGCAAGGGCGATCAGAATGCAAAGGGCAAGCCCCGGATTACTTCTCAGCATGACCTAAAATCCCCTGTGGACGGACAATAAGCAGAACAACGACCAGAACAAACATGGCAAGCGTTGCCGTGGACGGGTCGAAATAATAGCCGCCGAAACTTTCAATCAGGGCAATTAGAAGCCCCCCGAGAATGGCCCCGAGGACGCTGCCGAGCCCGCCGATAATGATGATGATGAAGGCTTTGACGAGAAAGTCGTCGCCGATCACGGTGGTCACGGGTGTGACGGTCGCCATCAGCGCCCCGGCACAGGCGGCCAGCGTCGCGCCGATGAGAAACCCGTAAAGCGCGACCCGACGGAACGGGATGCCTTGCAGCATCGCCGCTTCCTGATCCTCGGCAACGGCGCGTAGGCTGAGTCCGAGCTTTGTCCGGTGGACGAGAATATAAAGACCCAGCGTAATGACGCTTGCGACGATCATCAGCACCAGTCTCTGGAGGGTGAGGCTGGCGCCGAGAAAGGAGACATTGCCGGGGATGACATCGGGAATGGAGCGCGGCACGCCGCCATAGAGGATCAAGAAAGTGCCGTTCAGCAGCAGCAGTAGTCCGATCGACAGGATGAAGGAGCCGTTGAGATCTTTGAGGAAATACTGGAATCCGAAGATATAAACGACAAAACCGATGAGACAGACAACCACAAGCGCCAGGAAAAACGCCAGCAGGTAGGAAAACCAGATGGACAATCCCATCGTGCCGACGCCCCAGATCATCACTGAGGAGACAATGAGCGCCGCCGCGGTGAAAAAGGTACCATGGGCGAAATTGACGATTTTCATAACGCCGAAAATCAGGGTCAGTCCAAGCGCAAACAGCACATAAACCGAGCCGATCTGCAACGTGTTCATAAGAAGCTGTACTTGTAGTTCCATTGATATGGTCCGGTCATTGCAGGGCCAGATTGAGGATACGCCAGCTTTTGGAATCTGGCTGGCGTATCACTTTTTTCTTCGGTTTTACTTAAGGCGTTCTTTAAGCTCTTCCGGAGCAACGCGCCCGACTTCCACGGCCTTTCCGTCCTTGACCTGCGTGATCATGACCGGGATCAGGATCTGCTGCGGCGAGCCATAGACATTCGTGCCGCCAAAAGCAGCCGGGCCGTAGGAGGATTCAAAAATAATTGTCGGCAGGGTTTCAGCGACCTTTTTCGGGTCGATGCTGTCCGCTGTCTCAATCGCCTTTTTCAGCGCCATGACCGCGTCATAGCTTGAAATAGTGATGCCGTTCAAGGATTCGCCCAGCTTGGCGATGGCGCCTTCGTTCAGCTTGCGCTGGGTTTCGCTGGCGGAATCGCCCTGGAAGTCGGCGGAAGCGCCGAGATAAGTGCCTTCAGCCGCGCCGCCTGCCATCTTGCTCAGCGTGCCGGCCGAGGTGCCCGGCGCCACAATCTTGACACCGTTCCAGCCCAGCACGTCCAGCGCCTTCATGATGGAGCCGACATCCGCAGGAGGAGCCGCACCGAAGTCAACGCCATCGGGCTTGCTGTTGGCGATTTTTGTCGCGATGGATTGAAATTCGGTTGTGCCCCGCTCGTACCGATCCGTGGAAACGACTTCAACGCCGAGATCATTCCAGGATTTGACGGCCACAGGCTCCACTTCCTGACCAGTCGCATCGTTGGGAGTGATCATCGCGACCGTCTTCAGTTCGGGATGCTGTTCCTTGATGTAGCCGAAGAAGGGCGCGAGAATTTCAAACGGGGTGTTCATCTGCGTAAAGGTGAGCGGATAGTCCGGCCCCTTGATGCTCTTGCCCCAGCCCGTATTGAACAGCAGCACGCCCTGGCGCTCGGATAGAGCCTGCGTTGCGCGCACGGGCGCCGTGCCAATGCTGCCGACGATGAATTTGATTTTTTCACGGTTCAGCATGGTCTGGGCCGTCTTGGCGCCTTCGGCGGCGTTGTACTTGTTGTCATAGGCATGCAGTTCCAGCATGTAGGTCTTGCCGCCGGCCTTGATGCCGCCTTCGGAATTGACCTTTTCGACCGCCTGCTCCGCCGCATATTCAAAGCCAAGGCCCCAGGCCGCTGCGGCACCCGACATCGGGGCGGAAACGCCGACCTTTAGGGTCTCGTCGGCAAATGCTGTCTGTGCACTGAACAGGGCAAGAAGCGCCCCGCTTGTAATGCCTATAATCTTCTTCATTGACATGATTTTCTCCCTTTATTGAATGTGGTACTTTGGTTTTTTACTTTTTTGGTTCCATGTGGGCCTGATGTTACAGGTTTGCAGGTATCCCCCCCGAAACAGGCAGTGACACGCCTGTAATGAAGTCTGAATCCGGGCCGACAAGAAAACTGACGGCGGCGGCAATATCTTCCGGACGGCCCAGCCGTTTCAGCAGCGACCGGTTGGTGTAGTCCGCCACCATCTGCGGCGCGGCATTGTTGATGACGGATGTCTGGATCAGCCCCGGAACGATGCAGTTGACCCGCACGGACGGGGCCAGCTCGATTGCCAGCGAACGGGTGAGGGACGACACAGCGGCCTTTGCCGCGGCATATTCCGGCTGGTCTCCGTCCCCGGCGAAGGTCACGGAGGAAATATTGACAATCGCGCCTTTTTTGCGCGCAATCATGCCCGGCGCGGTGGCCTGCACCATCCAGAACAGCGGCTTCAGATTGAGGGCGAAGGTGCTGTCGAAGCGTTCCTCGCTCATCCCGAGAATGGGGGTCACCAACTCGCCGCCGCGGATGCCGCCCACAACATTGACTAGAATAGAGACCGGGCCCAGCGCGTCCGCGATCTCGGCAATGGCGGCGTTGGTTTCCTGCTCGTCGGTGGCGTTCGCCCGCGCCGTCTGAATTTGGGTGTCCGGATGCCGTGTCTGGATGTCTTCTGCTGTCGCGACAACGCGACGACCCGAAATGTCTATCAGGCCGAGAGCCGCCCCGTCCGCCGCCAGCCGGTCGGCAATGGCCGCGCCCATTGGACCGCCCGCACCGCTGATAAGGGCAACGGCACCGGCAAGCGGAAGCCCGCGATTTGCGGAAGACGATTGCTCTGTTATCACTGAACCTCTCTCAATTTTCTCTGGCCTTCTGTGTGCCAGTCTCTAAGGGTGCGTTTCAAAATCTTGTTGGACGGGCCGAGGGGCATCTCGTCAACGGTATAGACGCGGCGCGGGGATTTGTAGGCGGACAGGTTCTTGCGGCAATAGGCGATGATTTCCGTCGCATCCAGCGTGTGCCCGGCGTGCGGGATGACGACGGCCACGGGAATTTCGCTCTTGTCTTTGTCCGGCAGGCCGATGACGGCGCAGATGCGAATATCGGGATGCTGGTACAGCAGGTCCTCGACTTCCAGCGGATAGATGTTATAGCCGCCGGAAATGATGACATCCTTCTTCCGGTCCACGATGAACAGATGGCCGTCTTCATCAAGATATCCGAGATCGCCGCTGAGCCAGCCTTGCGGCGTGAAGCTGGCGGCTGTGGTCTCGGCATCGCCCCAGTAGCCCGCGCCGATGGTATCACCGGAAATTCGCACTTCGCCGATGTCGCCGCGCGGCAGTTCCGCGCCGTTATCATCGACAATGCTAATGCGGGAGCCGCCGATGGGCACTCCGGCGGAGCCGCGTTTGCGCACGCCGAACAGGGGCTCGCCCGTCACATAGCCCGTGCTTTCCGTGGCGCCGTATATTTGCAGCAGCGGCACGCCCATTTTCTCTTCAAACTGCTGCATGACGTTCGGCGCTACCGGCGATCCGCCCGTCACGCAGGTCTTCAGCGAGCTGAGATCGTGTCTTGCGGGATCGAAATCGCGCAGCAGATACAGATACATGGTCGGCGATCCGGCAAGATAGGTCACTTTTTCGCGAGTGATGGTTTCCAGCACGGCGTCGGTGTCCCAGCGTTCCATCTGGATCATTTTCGCGCCCGAAAAAATCGCCCCGTTCATCATGCAGGTGGCGCCGAAATTGTTGAACAGCGGCAGCGCGCAAAGAAAGACTTCCTGCGCCCATAAAAGCCCGCCATGCACCGCCATATCGCGCAGCGTCGTATACTGGCTGAGTTGTGTCTGCGTTGCGCCCTTGGGCTCCCCCGTAGTGCCGGAGGTGAAAAACAAGGCAACGACATCGTCAGCCTTGAAATCCGGTAACGAATAGGTCGTGTCGGCGCGATCCATTAGCGCCTCCACATCAACGGCGCCGTCCGCCGCGCCGCCGGTTACGAAGATTGTCTCCAGCTTGCCGGTTTCCTGCCGCACCTGAAGGGCGAAGGGCAGTGTCTCCGGGCTGGTGAGGATCAGCTTCATATCCGTCCGCGAGACGGTGGCGCTGACTTCCCGCGCGCGGTTCATGCCGCTGATGGGATTGGCGATGGCGCCGACTTTCTGGCACGCCCAGTAACCGAGGGCCATTTCCGGGCGGCTCGGCAGATACAGCCCGATCGCGTCCCCGGCCTTTGCACCCTTCGCCTTGAACACATTCGCGAGCTGCGACGTTCTCGCATCAAATTCGGCAAAGGTCAGTGTTTGCCCTTCGAAACTGATGAAAATCTGGTTCCCAACAAGGTGCGAAGTATTTTCCAAACATTGCGCCAAAGACGTAACTGTCACTTATTATCCTCCCGTTTTTCCCGATGTTGGCGCATCAGGGAGCGCGTTATTTTTTGTTCAGTCTATGCACAAGGACTAATATCAGTCAACGGTTTTGAACATTTGTTAGTTTTTTTTGTGAGGTGATGCCGCGCGGTGGCTAGATCATGATTTGCAGAAGGGCGGAGGGCGCCCTGTGGCGCGGATTTTCATAAGCGCGGCGCGCGGGTGAAGGGAGGGGATGGGACGAAAAGTAGCCCTTGCGGGCGGAACCGTTACGGGGTCATGCCCCCATTATGGGCAATGCCGTTCAACAGCAAGGACTGTTGCAAGGCGATCATTTCCTGCAGGCTGTAGTAGCCGTCCTGCCCGCCCTTTTCCGGGTCGAACCATTCGACGGTCCAATTCAGTGCGCCAATCATGAACAGCCGAAGGGGAACGACCTTGATATCGCTGCGGATGATCCGGTTTTCCTGCGCGTTTTTCAGGCAGGCATCCCAGGCTGCGGCATATTTCAGGCGGACAGGGCGATGCCGTTGGCGTATCTCCTGAGACAGCTGCCCGTACATGCGGATATTGGCGGAGGTGAATTCGCTACGGGCAAACAGAACCCGCATATGCGCATTGATAGCGGCGGCGATCTGCCAACTGCTGTCGGGGTAGCCTGCAATGTCGTATAAGATTCGCGAGACCCCATTCGCCATTTCCCGCAAGCCCCGGTCGAGCACCGCATCAAGCAAATGCTCCTTGGATTTGAAATGGTAATAGATGCTGCCCGCTTCCATTTTTGCCTCGGCTGCGATACGACGGAGCGTCGAGGCACTGTAGCCATTTGCCCGCATGACTTTCGCTGCGGAGGACAGGATATGCATCCGGGTTCTCGCCACCTTGCTGTCGGCCAGCTCGATCAGCCCATCGTCCAGGAAGTCCATTTCCTCAACCGGGAAGGGATGCTTTCTGGTTTCCACCAGCATGCCGTCGAGGATCAGCGTCGCAACGCCTTCGGATAGGGCGCTGACTGGATAATGCGAGGCATAGAACCATTCCCCCATCCAGTTCAGCGCGCCCAGCAGAAAGTGCCGCAGCGGCGCGACCTTGATGTCGGATCGGATTTGCTTCTCCCGGAGGGCCTTCTGCAGCAACTCCTCCCACAGCTCCGCATAGGCCATACGCAACGGGCGGTGACGCTCACGCATATGCAGGGGGAGCATGGAAAAGTTGCGGATGTTGGCGGAGGTGAAATCGTTTTCCTTGAGTAGATAGACCAGATGGTAATGCAGCATCCGGACAAAGGTCTCGCGAAAGTCGCAGCCCTCCGCCTCACAGGTTTTCCCTGCCTCCCGGACGGCGTGGTAGAGCTGGCGCAGCCCCTTGTCGAGAACCGCGTCGAAAATCTCTTCTTTCGAGGCGAAATGATAGTAGATGCTGCCCGCCTCGACGCCGGCGGCGTCGGCGATCCGGCGCAGGGTGGACGGTCCGTAGCCTGAAGCCCGGAATTGTTTTGCCGCTGCCGTCAAAATAGTAAAACGGGTTCTATCCGACTTTTTTGCCGCTGCATCCGGCGATACGGTTATGTGCGGTGTCACATTCATGACTTTTAATTCCTTCTTGACAGGAGATTGTCAAGCAATGTAATTCGAACAAATGTTTGATTTTAGCAGGCAAACAGGCAGAATTCAATATAAACGGGTATGGGAGAAGGCGAAATGCGTGGACTTGCGGGAAAACATGTCATCGTAACCGGCAGCGGGAGCGGCATTGGACGTGAGATCGCCCGACGTTTTGCCGAAGAGGGGGCGGTTGTCGCCCTGTTCGATATGAATGCCGATGGCGCCGCCGAAACTCTTGGAATGATTGAGGAAAATGGCGGCCACGGCACCGTTTACGCCGTTGATATCACTGATCGTGAGGCGGTCAATCGCGCGGTGGTCGCGGCGGAGAAGGTCGCGTCCATTGACGTTCTGGTCAATAATGCGGGCTGGGACAAGATGGTCAATTTCCTAGATTCGGACGTGGATCTGTGGAAAAAAGTCATTGATATAAATTTCTACGGTGCGCTGTATATGCACCATGCGGTTCTTCCCGGAATGGTGAAAAACGGTGGTGGCCGGGTCATCAATATCAGCTCCGATGCGGGCCGTGTCGGCTCCTCGGGCGAGGCTGTCTATTCTGCCTGCAAGGGCGGGCTGATCGCCTTCACCAAGACCGTTGCGCGAGAGCTGGCCCGGGCCGGTGTTCAGCTCAATACGGTCTGTCCGGGGCCGACGGACACACCGCTGTTCGCCAGCGTCGCCGAAGGTCCCTCAGCGGACAAGATTACCGAGGGACTGAAACGGGCGATCCCAATGAAACGGCTGGCCCAGCCGTCGGATTTTCCGGGCATCGTCTGCTTTCTGGCGTCGGATGACGCGGGCTTCATTACGGGCCAGACCATATCGGTCTCCGGTGGCCTGACCATGCATGGCTAGGCACGAGAGGGGCAGGCGAGAAGCGGAAAGAGGCCTCGCCGCCTGTCGGCTATTTGTCTTGTCACGCTTTCTAACGTGAGTTAGAATTTCTCGACACAGGGAATAATTCGCCCCGGAAGCAGTGGGTGGAATACGGGTTCTTTGCGGGAGGTAAGGGGCACTGCCGGTCGGGAGAGGCGGCTTTTTTGTCCCGGCATAAGGCAACCCGTCTTTAGGATCCCGGCAGAGGATCTGCGGCGAACCCGGAGATCAGAAAAAGGGAGGTCCGGCGGATCGGTTCTATAAGATAAAAACGAGACATAAAAATCCGTTCCGGAACTTTCGCGAATCATTAGAAGAAATTTCCGGGTTCGCGAGACTTCAGGGAAAATCATAAAACTCCAGCGATGCAAAAAGGAAAAAAAATGGCTTCCAGGGAATATAATATGCAATACCGCCGGGCGGATGCGGCGGGCAAAAAAGGCGACACCTGCTGGCATCCCATCGAGGTGATGCCGCTTGACGAGGTCAGAAAGTTGCAGGAACGTAAGCTGGTCGAGCAGATGGCCTATCTCAAGGAACGCTCCCCCTTTTACCAGAAAAAATTTGCCGATGCGGGGGTCTCTTTCGACGAGATCTGCACCATCGAGGATTTGCAGAAGCTGCCCTTCACCTACAAGACTGAAATTCGCGAAAGCCTCAATGCGAATCCGCCGTTCGGGCATCATCTTGCCGCTGACCGCAAGGATATTGTGCAGATGCAGGCCTCCTCCGGCACCACAGGCAGCCCGTCTTATGTGGCCCTGACGGAGAATGATGCGGAAATGTGGCATGAGATGAATGCGCGCTGCTTCTTCGCCAGTGGCATCCGGCCGGGCGATATGTCGCTGCATGGATTCGCGCTGGCGAAGGGCTTCGTCGGCGGCGTGCCGATTACCCAGTCGATGCAGTATATGGGTGTTGTCGATATTCCGATAGGAGCGGATGGCGGGGCAGACCGCCTGCTGCGCGCGGCGGCGGATTTACGGCCCCGCGTCCTCGCTGCGGCGCCGAATTTCGCGGTATTTCTGGGAGAAAAAGCGCCGGATATTCTAGGTGTCGAGGCGAAAACGCTCGGCGTTGAAGTGGTTCTCGTGGGGGGGGAGCCCGGCGGCGGTATTCCCGCCATCCGGCAACGGATTGAGGAAGTCTGGGGCGCGAAATGCTGCGAAATGCTGGGCGGCACCGACATGGCGGTCGCCTACTGGGGCGAGTGTGAGGAACAGTCCGGCATGCATATGGTCGGCATGGATTACATCATCACCGAACTGCTCGACCCCGAAAGCGGCAAGGTCATTCCCTTCACCGATGGCGCGGAAGGGGAGCTGATCTATACCGCGATTGGGCGCGAGGCGAACCCGCTCGTCCGTTTCCGTTCCGGTGATCATGTGGAGGTGCGGGGCACCAGTTGCGCCTGTGGCCGGACAGGTCCGAAAGTGCGCTGCATCGGCCGCACGGACGACATGCTGATCATCCGCGGGGCGAATGTGTTCCCCTCGGCCATCCAGAGTGTGATCACCGATATGGTGCCGGAGACCAACGGCGTCATGCGCGTCCTCGCGGATTTCGAAGGGCATACCTCGCAAGGCGCGCTCAAGGTCCTTGTCGAGCGGGGGCGGGGCCGCTCCGCTGATCAGGACGCCGCGCTCAAAAAGTCGATCGAGACGCATTTACGCAATTCGCTCGCCTTCAAGGCAGATGTCCGCATCGTCGATTCGGATACCTTCGAAAAGCCGGGGGCGGTGAAGGTCGCGCTGACCCTGCGGGAGTATCCGGACCTGCCGTGAGGCAGGGCATGAGTGACATGCTTGAATGAGAAAACGGCGGCTCTCTGGTGGGAAGCAGCATGGGAGAACCGTCATGACGCGACGCAGAAAAAACAGGGATTAGGAAAATGGATCTGGGGCTTAAGGGAAAACGGGTATTGATCACGGGCGCATCGCAAGGCATTGGCGAAGGTCTGGCGGAAGTGTTCGCGGAAGAGGGGGCAGACTTGTTTCTGGCAGCCCGGCAGGAGGATCGCCTGAAAGCCATTGCTAAACGCGTGACGGAGGCGCATGGCGTCAAGGCGGAATATTTTCCGGCCGATTTTACGAAAAAAGGGGACATCGACAAGCTGCATGCCGCCGCCGGTGACATCGACATTCTGGTTAATAATGCCGGGGCCATACCGGGCGGAGATCTGTGGCAGGTCGGGGTCGATGACTGGCGCCCGGGCTGGGACGTCAAGGTGATGGGATATATCGACATGACCCGGCTCTTCTACGCCAGCATGAAGGCGCGCGGGCATGGCGTGATCCTCAACAATATCGGTAATGGCGGCGAGAATTTCGATTTCCGCTATATCGCGGGGACCACGGGGAATGCGGCGCTGATGGCCTTCACCAAGGCGATGGGCGGGCACAGCCTGGCGGATAATATCCGCGTTGTTGGCGTCAATCCGGGACCGGTTGCCACCACGCGCATCGACAAGATCATGAAAGCTCGCGCGAAAGAGCGTTGGGGCGACGAAAACCGCTATGGCGAGCTATTGGCTAATTACCCGCGTGGGCGGGCGGCGACGGTGCGTGAGATCGCCGATCTGTTCGCCTTTCTGGCGTCAGATCGGTCCAGCTATACTTCGGGTGTGATCTTCACTGTAGATGGCGGCATCACATCGAATATGTCCATCGGCGGATAAGGCGGATGGTCGGCAATTCGCGGGCCTTCCGTAAGGTGATTCGCGGGTTTACGCGTCATGTTCTGGATTGACATTCGGGGTGCCTGCGCATTAATCTAACACTTGTTAGGAAATCGAATGAAGAGAAAGCAAGCCTGACGCCGGGAGTATATCAGCTTTGACGAAGACATTGTTATGGTGGGAAGCGCGCCAGTGCGGGAACACCAGTCGCGCTGATGGTCTCCTGAAAATACCCGGCATTCATACCCTGTTCACATGTCCCATCGGCGATGATGGTTCGATAGATCCGATAGAGAAGAAAGAACGAATAAAATGACTGATCGTTATGCTGCCTATACCAAACTGAAATTTGACTATCCCGCGGAGCGTGTTTTGAGAATTACGTTTAGTAATCCCGAAACGTTTAATTCCGTAGATGCGGAAACACATACTCAAATGACGGATATCTGGCGCGATATTGACCGCGATCCAGACATCAACGCCGTCATCGTCACCGGGGCAGGCAAGGCGTTTTCGGCGGGCGGTGATTTCGGGCTGATCGAAAAAATGACCGGAAATTTTGATGAGATCATGAAGACCTGGAAAGAAGCAAAAGATCTCGTTTACAATATCATCAATTGCAATAAGCCAATCATTTCCGCAATTAACGGTCCGGCGGCAGGTGCGGGGCTGGTCGTCGGCATTCTGGCTGATATTTCTATAGCCGGAAAGCGTGCAAAAATTGTTGATGGCCACCCCCGGCTCGGCGTTGCGGCGGGTGATGTCGCCGCAATTGTTTGGCCGCTTCTGTGTAGTATGGCTAAGGCCAAATACTATTTGCTGACCTGCAAACAGGTATCAGGTGAAGAAGCAGAGCGCATCGGTCTGGTGTCCATGTGTGTCGAGGATGAGGAGTTGCAGGAGACAGCACTAGGTATCGCAACGGACCTTGCCAATGGGTCTCAAAGCGCCATCCGCTGGACGAAATATTCCCTTAATAACTGGCTGCGTCAGGCAGGACCGATCTTTGATGCCTCGACCGCGCTTGAAATGCTCGGCTTCATGGGAGATGACGTGAAGGAAGGCGTTGCCTCGCACCGGGAAAAGCGGGCACCGAATTTCCGCAAAGACTGCCCGATTTAGGTAACTGTGTTCTCTGATATAACCTCTGTTCCCCTGCGGGACAGAGGGTGTCAAAGCGACAATGAGAAGAAGAAAAATACCTTGTTTTCAAATATTAGTTCCCTGATCTTTAATTCAATTTCCTCGTTAAACTTTGTTAGGGTTATAGATAATACATAATAAAAACAGTATATTAGGCCGTGTCTGGAGCTCAAATCAGGTAAAATTGTCTAAAAATTCCTGTTTTTTCCCTGTTAAACAGGAAATATTGCGGAGACGGGTTCGCTCGAGCCAGCTACCTCCACCACTCATTCAGGGGCCTTTGGCGTTATCCGGGGATCGCAGAGACGCTCCGTTGAGGCCACATTCTGTAGATTTCCCCATTCGTCTCTGACGCCCTGTTTCAGGAGGATTGTCATATGGAGCGCCGGGCTGGATAAGGATAATTCCCAGAAACTTACCCAATGATTTTTTGCATTGCACAATTATTTCGCCTGCGCAAAAATACAATATGACAGTTTCTATTCCCTCAGTCCTTCTGGTTGACGAAAACAAGATCCGGGCGGCCATCATTGAAGCGGGCCTGCGCGAAGCTGGCTACGAGCAGGTGCATGTGATTGGTGAAACTTTGGGGCTGGCGCGGCATATCGAACAGATTTCCCCCGATGTCATCGTTATTGATCTTGAAAACCCGAACAGGGACCTGCTCGAGAGTATGTTCCAGTTGTCGCGGACGGTGAAACGGCCGATTGCAATGTTCGTTGACCAGTCGGACCAGACCTCGATCGAGGCGGCGGTTGATGCGGGCGTCTCCGCCTATATTGTTGACGGACTGACGAAGGAGAGGGTCAAGCCCATCCTTGATATGGCAATCAGCCGGTTCAATGCGTTTGCGCGGATGTCGCGGGAGCTTCAGGACGCGCGCGATGAGCTAGCGGGACGGAAGGTGATTGACAGGGCAAAGGCCATTCTGATGAAAGCGAAGAATATCAATGAGGACGAGGCCTACAGGCTGCTCCGCAAAACCGCGATGACCCAGAACCGGAAAATCGCAGATATTGCGCAGAGCCTTGTAACCGCCGAAAACCTGATGAACGAGAAGTAGATGAATAGGAAGCGGGCAAATGGATAAAGTTAGGGCAGGCTTCATACCGCTTACAGATGCGGCCATACTGATTGCCGCTCGCGAAAAGGGATTTGCGGAAGAAGCTGATATTGACCTTGAACTCGCGCGGGAAATCTCCTGGGCTAATATCCGTGACCGGATGGCGGTCGGGCATTTCGATATTGCCCATATGCTGGCGCCGATGCCCGTCGCCGCCGCGATTGGCCTGTCACCTGTGCCGGTGGAGATACTGGCGCCGATGGCGCTCGGACTTGGTGGCAATGCGGTGACGGTCTCGACAACGCTCTATGAAACGTTGGGTGAAAACGGGTATGACGACTCACTTAATCCGGAAATTGCCGGGAAGTCGCTTGTCGCGTTGATAGAAAAACGCCGCGCCCGGAACCTGCCGGATCTGGTTTTCGGCGTCGTTCATCCCTATTCCAGCCACAACTATGATCTTCGCTACTGGCTTTCAGCTTGCGGAATCGATCCTGAAAAAGACCTGCAGATTGTGGTGCTACCGCCGTCCTTCATGCCGGATGCCCTCGCCCAGGGCAACATCGATGGCTACTGCGTGGGTGAGCCCTGGAATACGGCTTCCGTTGCTGCCGGAACAGGTGTCATCCTGACAACGAAGTCGCGTCTCTGGCAATCGAGTCCGGAGAAAGTTCTCGGTGTTAATAATCGGTTTGCGACTGCATGCCCTGAGCTTCTTGACCGGATTGTTTGCAGTTTTGTTAGCGCCGCCATTTGGTGTGCCAATCCGAAAAACCATCACGAACTCGCCAGTATTCTTGCGGAGCCCCGGTACCTTGACCAGTCTGTTGAGGTTATCCTGCCTGCGCTTTCGGGTGATATTGCAATCACGAACCGGCTGCGGATACAGGATCCAGATTTCTTTACGACTTTCGCGCGGGCCGCCAATTTTCCCTGGCGCAGCCATGCGCTCTGGTACTACAGCCAGATGGTAAGGTGGGGCCAGGCTTCTTTCAGCGAGGAGAATGCGGCGCGCGCTGCGGCGAGTTTTGCTCCAGATATTTTCAGGCGGGCAGCGACGCGGATGGAAATCCCGGTTCCGGCTGCAAACTCGAAAGTTGAAGGCGCTCTTACGAACGCTACGGCGGTCGGCGCGGGCAAAAATACCCTCTATCTCGGTCCGGACGGGTTCTTCGATGGCGCCCCGTTTGATCCTGAAAAAATTGAAGACTACATCCGCTCCCAATCCGCCATAAAATGATGCGGAGTTGAGCCTGATTTTTGCGCACTGCACAATTTTTTGGCAGGTCGGGCTAGATTCTTTGAGGTAATCTAGTTCACAAAAATCCCATAACATATTGAAATATATTAATATTAACTTTTTGCTAAGTTTTGGCACGATACGTGCTTGGTAAAAGGCAGACTGAAGATTAGTCACCCTATAAGCGTCCAATGACGGGCGCTATTTTGGCAAGGTCGCCCATCGCGATGACACCGGTTTCCTCCGGTGCATTGAGCGGTAGGCGGCTTTTTTTTTGATCTGGCCTGACGAGACAGGTGAAAGAGGAGAGATGAGATGAAACCAGTAGATTTCATGCGCAGAACATTCATGGTCGCGGCGGCCTCTTCTGTGATGATGATATCCGGCCTGACAATTGCCAAAGCCGAGATGCTTCCCGTCGAGAAGGACGAATTGAAGTTCGGCTTTATCAAGCTCACAGATATGGCGCCCCTCGCCATCGCCTATGAAAAGGGATATTTTGAGGATGAAGGTCTATTCGTCACCCTGGAGCCCCAGGCCAACTGGAAGGTTTTGCTTGATCGTGTCATCACCGGCGAACTTGATGGCGCTCATATGCTGGCCGGGCAACCGCTTGCCGCAACAATCGGTTTCGGGACGAAGGCGCATATTGTGACGCCATTTTCCATGGATCTGAACGGCAACGGCATCACGGTCTCGAATGAAGTCTGGGCAATGATGAAAGAGCATGTTCCCATGGATGCGGAGGGCAAACCTGTCCACCCCATCAAGGCCGAGGCGCTGAAGCCCGTGGTCGATAAATTCAAGGCAGATGGAAAACCGTTCAACATGGGAATGGTTTTTCCCGTCTCGACCCATAATTATGAGCTTCGCTACTGGCTCGCGTCCGGGAATATCCATCCGGGCTTCTATTCACCGACCGATGTATCGGGACAGATCAAGGCCGATGCACTGCTGTCAGTAACGCCACCGCCGCAAATGCCCTCGACTATGGAAGCGGGCACCATCGTCGGCTATTGCGTTGGCGAACCCTGGAACCAGCAGGCCGTCTTCAAGGGGATCGGGGTGCCGGTGATTACAGACTATGAGATATGGAAGAACAATCCGGAAAAAGTCTTCGGCGTCACGAAAGAGTTCACTGAGAAATATCCGAACACCACTCTCGCGCTGACGAAGGCCCTTATCCGCGCCGCCAAATGGCTGGATGAGAACAACAACGCCAACCGCCCGGAAGCCGTAGAGATTTTGGCGCGCTCAGAGTATGTCGGGGCCGACGCCGAGGTTATCGCCAATTCGATGACCGGCACCTTCGAATATGAGAAAGGCGACAAGCGCGAGGTTCCGGACTTTAATGTCTTCTACCGCTATTTCGCGACGTATCCCTATTACTCTGACGCTATCTGGTATCTCACGCAGATGCGCCGCTGGGGCCAGATCGCCGAACAGAAGGATGATGCCTGGTATGACGAAGTCGCAAAATCTGTCTATCGGCCGGACATCTATCTGAAAGCGGCGCAATTGCTGGTCGAGGACGGCCATGTCGACAAAGCGGATTTTCCTTGGGAAACAGACGGTTATCGCGAACCAACATCCGCCTTCATCGACAATATCCAGTATGACGGGCATAGCCCCAACGCCTATATCAACTCGCTCACAATCGGCCTGAAGTCCGGCGAAAAAGTCAGCGGCGGCCTTGTTACCGGCGGCTAACCTTTTAGTAAAAGGGGCGCATCCGTACCCTCGGGTGCGTCAGTATCTAAAAATTGCAAAAGGAATAATTAATGTCCGAATCCACTGCAAATGAAGCTATTGCCGCTGGCTTGTCGGCTGAGAAAATCGCGAAGAGGGAAAGGTTATTCTCTATCGTCAACCGGGCATCGGGATGGCTCGATGCGCTGGGCTTGTCCTGGGTAACGCCGATGATCAAGATGGCAATCGGCGAGAGTCCGAGGGAACAGCTGGCCGAACTTCGCCGCGTATTGTTTATTCCGCTGATTGGAATTGGCCTCTTTCTTCTTGCCTGGGCCGTTTTCGCGCCGCAGGTGAAAACGTCGCTCGGAGCCATTCCGGGACCGGCGCAGGTCTGGGAGCAGACGGTCAATCTCTGGCATGATCATGTGCGCGAACGGGAGAAGGCCGACGCCTTCTACGCACGTCAGGACGTGCGCAACGACAAGCTGATCGCGGCAGGCACGCCCGATATGGTCAAGTACCGCGACTATACCGGCAAGCCGACCTATATTGATCAGATCTTCACATCATTGTTCACGGTTGGCCTGGGTTTTGTGATTGCGGCGCTCATTGCCATCCCGCTCGGGATCGCGTCAGGCCTTTCGAAGTCGGTTAACGGCGCCATAAATCCGCTGATCCAGATTTTCAAGCCGGTGTCGCCGCTTGCGTGGCTACCCATTGTTACCATGGTTATTTCCGCCGCTTACGCGGACCCGTCGGAATTGCTTCCCAAATCGTTGGTTATTTCTGCCGTGACGGTCACGCTCTGTTCGCTCTGGCCAACCTTGATCAATACGGCGCTCGGCGTTGCCTCGGTCGATAAGGATCTGATGAATGTCGGCCGTGTGTTGCAGCTCCCGACGGCGAAAACCGTCACCAAGCTGGTGCTGCCCTCGGCGCTTCCGTTGATTTTTACCGGTCTTCGCTTGTCGCTCGGCGTTGGCTGGATGGTGTTGATCGCCGCGGAGATGCTGGCGCAGAACCCGGGGCTTGGGAAATTCATCTGGGATGAATTCCAGAACGGCTCCTCGCAGTCCCTGGCCAAGATCATGGTGGC
>NZ_JARGOQ010000018.1 GCF_029233945.1 Sneathiella sp.
GGCCAGCATGGAGGCGGCCTATGACGCGCTGTCCGATGGTATGAAGGAGTTGCTGGACGGGCTGGTCGCCGTGCATTCGGCAAGCGTTGCCTTTGATCCGCGCATCACCCGCGAGAAATACGAAGGCAAACACAGCCTCAAATATAAATATTCCGAGGCTGTCGAGGTGGAAGTCGAGCATCCACTCATCCGCACCCATGAAATTTCCGGTCGCAAGGGGATTTTTGTCAATCCCATGTTCACCCTCCGGATCAAGGGCATGACGGACGCGGAAAGTGCGCCGCTGCTCAAATATCTCTATGAATTCGCGACCAAGCCGGAGTTTGTCTGTCGTTTCCGCTGGCAGCCGAAATCCGTCGCCATGTGGGATAATCGCTGCACACAGCATTATGCCATGAATGATTATGTGCAGTACCGGCGATTGATGCGCCGGGTCACCATCGGCGGCGACACCCGGCCCGTTTAAGGAGGTCGGCAATGGCGGGCAAGACAGCTCGATTTCTGGTGCTTGACGGCTACCCCAAAGATCATCGCGGCCCCCTCGCGGAGAATGGCGGGACGCTGGCAGGCGATCTCTATGCGCGGATGCTGAAGGAATGCGAGCCCGGATGTGAGGTGGATATCATCTTCCCCGCGGATGCGGACTGCGCGCTACCCACAGGGGCAGGCCTTGAGGCCTATCACGGGATCTGCTGGACGGGATCGAGCCTGACCATCCATGACGAAGCGGATGGGCGCGTGACCCGCCAGATCGAGTTCGCCAAGGCGGCGTATGAGGCGCAGGTGCCGATGTTCGGAAGCTGCTGGGCGGCGCAGATGGCCGTGACGGCGGCGGGCGGTAAATGCGCAAAAAACCCGAAGGGCCGGGAGTTTGGCCTTGCCCGCAAGATCAGCCTCAATGACGCGGGGCGCGTCCACCCGATGTATGAGGGGAAAAAGGCGGTCTTTGACGGGTTCACCAGCCATGAGGATGAAGTATCAGAACTGCCCGAGGGGGCCGTCCTGCTTGCCGGCAATGATTTCTCCCGCGTGCAGGCCGTCGATGTCACCCATAAGGGCGGCAGTTTCTGGGCCGTGCAGTATCATCCCGAATATGACTTTAACGAGGTTGCGAGCCTTTGCCGCTGGCGCCGGGAAGCGCTCACCAAGCAGGGAAATTTCGCCTCGCTCGCGGATGCGGATCAGTTTATCGACAAGATGCAGGCGCTGCATGAGGCCCCGGAGACGAGCCATCTTCGCTGGCAGTTGGGCGTGGATGATGATGTGCTGGCGACCAGCGTCAAGCAGCAGGAGGTGCGCAACTGGCTGGCGGTGAAAATCCATCCCCGGCTCAATGGCTAGGGATGCCGTGTGCCCGCATTTCAGGCGATCATGATCCGGTCGCGGCCAATTTTATCAATTATACTCTGCGGGGGCAGCTGATCGGTCAGGAGCAGGTCAATGGCGTCAAAATCGCATACTTTGACCACTCCTGGCCGATTGAATTTCGTGTGATCGGCGACTACGATCACGCTGGCGGCCTGCGGCAGGATTGCCCGCTTGAATTCCGCCTCCCCAAGATCGCAATCCAGAAACCCTTGCTCGGCGCTGATCGCCGCGATCGAGAGAATGGCCCGCTCCGTCGCAAACTGTTTCGCAAAATTGACCGCCGTCGGCCCATAGGCGGCACTATCGTCGGCGCGAATTTCCCCGCCAGCCATAAACACCTTGTTGCTGTTCCGGGCACAGAGATCGCGCGCAACCTCGGTCGAGTTGGTCACCACCGTCAAGTCCCGGCGGGCACTCAACGCTTTCGCGACATAGCAGGAGGTGCTGCCATTGTCGATCAGCAGGGTCTCGCCATCCACGATGAGGGAGGCGGCAAGCTCCGCAATTTTCTGTTTGACGGTCCGCTGCGTTTCAAGACGGCGCAGGAACGGCGCCTCCAGCGCGGTGTTGGGCAGCATCACCCCGCCATGGATTTTCTCAACCGCGCCGAATTTTGCCATTTCCTTGATGTCGCGGCGAATCGTTTCATCCGAGACCTCCAATCGCTTCGCCAGATCGATAATTCCGCAGGATCTTTCGATCTGCAGCATATTCATGATGGCGAGCTGCCGTTTGGTTTGTTTCATTTTTCCCCGCTTGCAGCCTGTATTCGACGGCTATTTTATCAATTACGTAGCATGTTTTGGGAAAAATTGAAACAGGATGTGGAAATCCACATTTTTCACATTCTCAAAACACAAATCAGCTTCTCAAAAAATCCGGGCTGTTAAAAAATCCCTGTTAGAAATTTGTGGAAAAATGTTAGAAATCTCGAACGTCAAAATTGGAGAGTGTAGATGTCGGAAAGTTTGAAAACGATCAGCCCGGTGGATGGCAGCCTCTATGTGGAACGCGCCTATACGCCTCTCTCAACCCTTGACGATATGCTGGATGCGGCCCGTGTGGCGCAAGTCGGCTGGAGCCGGCGGCCGGTATCGGAGCGGGCGGCGATTTTAGAAAAATGCGTCGATAATTTTGTCTCTAAAAAGGACATGATCGTGGAGGAACTGGCCTGGCAGATGGGTCGGCCGGTCAAGTTTGGCGCGGGCGAGGTTGGCGGCTTCGAGGAGCGCTCCCGTCATATGATTTCCATTGCCGAGGATGCCCTGAAAGATATCGAGGTTCCCGAGAAAAGCGGCTTTACCCGCTATATCAAGCGGGAGCCCGTGGGCGTTGTCTTCACCATTGCGCCCTGGAACTTTCCCTATATGACGGCGGTCAACTCCATCGTGCCGGCCTTGATGTCGGGCAATGCGGTGATCCTGAAACATGCGACGCAGACCCATCTCTGCGGGGAGCGGATGGTCGAGAGTTTCGTCGAGGCGGGCTTGCCGAAAGACCTTTTCCAGATTGTCGTCGCCAGTCATCAGATGGCGGCGTCCATCATTCAGTCCGACAAGGTGAATTATGTCTGCTTCACCGGCTCCGTTCCGGCAGGCAAGGCGATTGAAGAAGCGGCGGTCGGTCATTTCCTCGGCGTCGGGCTGGAGCTTGGCGGGAAGGATCCGGCCTATGTGCGAAGCGACGCCGATGTCGCCTATGCCGCGGAAAATCTCGTTGATGGCGCAATGTTCAATTCCGGTCAGTCCTGCTGCGGGATCGAGCGGATTTATGTGCATGCCGATGTCTATGACGATTTCGTTGCGAAATTCGTTGAGGTGGTGAAGGACTACAAGCTCGGCTCTCCCGTTGATCCGGAAACAACGCTCGGCCCGCTTGTCAATGCGGCGGCGGCGGATTTTGTGCGGGGGCAGGTCGCCGATGCGGTGAAGGCGGGGGCGAAGTCGCTCATCGACCCTGCGCTCTTCCCCGAAGATAAGCCGGGCACAGCCTATATGGCACCGGATGTGGTCGTCGATGCCGATCACAGCATGCGGATCATGACGGAGGAGAGCTTCGGCCCCGTGGTTGGTATCATGAAGGTCGCCTCGGATGAGGAGGCGATCCGGCTAATGAATGACAGCGAGTTCGGCCTGACAGCTTCCGTCTGGACCAATGACGAGGCGGCGGCCATCCGTATCGGCGATCAGGTCGAGACCGGCACCTGGTTCATGAACCGATGTGACTATCTCGATCCGGCGCTCGCCTGGACCGGGGTTAAGAATTCCGGCCGGGGCTGCACTTTGTCGTCGGTGGGCTATGAAAGCCTGACCCGTCCGAAATCCTATCATCTACGCACAAAAATCTAAGGGGACATATATGCCAACAGACGCGAGCGCCCTCAGGGGGAACTGGAACTATCCGACCGCCATGCGATTTGGTGTCGGCCGGCTCTCAGAACTGGGAGAGACCTGCAAGGAAGTCGGGATGAAGAACCCGCTTCTGGTAACCGATCCAGGGCTCGCGGCGTTGCCGATGATTGCCGAGGCGATGGAAAGCTGCAAAAAGGCAGGAGTTGGATGTGGTCTGTTTAGTGATATCAAGGCGAACCCGGTAGGCAAAAACGTTGATGACGGGGTTGCGATTTATAAGGCGGGCGGTCATGACGGTGTCATCGCTTTTGGCGGTGGGTCCGGTATCGATGCGGCGAAGGCCGTTGCGGTGATGGCGCACCAGACGGAGACCGTATTCGGCTATCTTGAGGGCGGCCGCGATTGGGAGGAGATTCCTGCGCATGAGGTGCCCCCGATTATTGCCATCCCGACCACATCAGGTACCGGGTCCGAGGTGGGCCGCGCCTCCATCATCACTGATGAAGCGAACCATGTGAAACGGATCGTTTTCAATCCGAAGATGATGCCCTCTGTCGTGATTGCCGACCCGGCGCTGACCGTGGGTCTGCCGAAAATGATTACCGCGGCAACGGGTATGGACGCGCTCTCCCATAATCTGGAGGCGTTCTGCTCCCCGCATTTTCACCCGATGGCGGAAGGCATCGCCATTGAAGGCATCCGTCTGATGAAGGAATATCTGCCGACGGCGACCTTTGAGGGGAGTGATCTTGTTGCCCGTAGCCAGATGATGATTTCCTCCTCCATGGGAGCGACCGCGTTTCAACGGGGCCTCGGCGGAATGCACGCGCTCGCCCATCCGCTGGGCGCGCTGTATGATGCACATCATGGCATGCTGAATGCGATCCTGATGCCTTATGTGCTGATCCGGAACCGGGAGGTGATTGCCGACCGGCTCGCGCGGCTTTCCGCCTATCTAGGGCTCGCTGATCCCTCGTTCGAATCATTCCTGAACTGGGTGTTGGCGATCCGTGAAGAGCTGGGCATCCCGAATGATCTCTCCGCCCTCGATATCGACACAAAGCAGTCAGATCTCGTCGGGCGCATGGCGATTGAGGATCCGTCCGCGGGCGGCAATCCGATTCCCCTCACATCCGACGACTACAGCCGTCTATTTGAGAAGGCCGTGACCGGCGATTTATCGGGTTAGTTGCCACCAATCAGAAATTTATGTGGAAATTTTGCAGGAAAATGTTGATTTTCTTGGGGGTTTGCGCGCAACTAAGGCGGTCGCAAGGCATAAAGATAAATCTGGTCGAGATGGCCAGGCAAAAAGGCGAACGTTTTGGACGGAACAATAGTTCTCATCAATCTGTTGGGCGGTGTCGCACTCCTGCTGTGGGGCTTGCGCATGGTCAGCACGGGGGTCATGCGCGCCTTCGGGCGTGAACTTGGCCTGTTCCTGAAATTCTGCCTCAAAAACCGGTTTCGGGCGTTCTTCGGCGGCCTGACCGTGACAATGATGCTGCAAAGCAGTACGGCGACAGCGCTGCTGACGGCGACCTTCGCGGGGAGAGGCTTGCTGCCTGCCACTGCGGCCATCGCCATTATCCTCGGCGCAGATGTGGGAACAACCCTCGTTGCTCAGGTGCTGAGCCTTGATCTCTCCCTCCTTGCGCCGGTCTTTCTGTTCGCCGGTTTTGTCCGCCATGCCACGGCGAATGCGACGCGGGCGAAAAATCTCGGGCGGATCATGCTGGGTCTGGGCATAATGCTCACCGCCCTGAAATTGCTGTCCCTTGCATCGGAACCGATCCGCGATTCTCCCGTCTCGCAGTTTGTGCTGAGTTCTCTTTCGGGGGAGCCGGTGCTGGTCGTGCTGATCGCGGCCATCATCACCCTGATCGCGCATTCCTCGTTGGCGACAGTTCTGTTCGCGCTGTCGCTCTCGCTGAGCGGTCATTTCCCGATCGATGTTGCCTATGCCATTGTTCTGGGGGCTAATCTTGGCGGCGCTGTCCCGCCCATCATGGCGACATTAAAAGCCGAGAGAGCGGCCCGCCGCGCACCGCTCGCCAATCTTATCTGCCGCCTGATTATCGTTATTATGATTATACCGTTCATTGGGCTGATAGAGCCGCAACTTGCCGCTTTTGAGGCTGACCCCGCGCGGCAGATCGTCAATTTGCATACCCTGATCAATCTTGCCTGTGCAGTGGTTTTCCTGCCCTTTGTCGGGCCGCTTGGCCGCCTGACGGAACGGTTGCTCCCCGATGAGATGGAGGAGGATACCAACACACCGCAGCCGCAATATCTTGACAAGGCCGCGCTTGAAAGCCCGCAGCTTGCCATGGCAAATGCGGTGCGCGAAACACTTCGAATGGGGGATGTGCTGGAGAAAATGTGCCGCTCGCTGCGCCAGACATTTGGCGGAAAGGAGCCGCATATATTCCGGCAAATCCGTGACGACAACAATGTCATCAAGGAATTCGACGGGGCAATCAAGGCCTATCTGACGCAGCTGGGCCGGGAATCGCTCGATGAGCAGGACGAAAAGCGCTGCACCGAGATTTTGAATTTCACCACCGCCATCGACCATATCAGTAATATCGTCGTGATGAATATGCTTGAGCTGGTGGAGACGGTCCATAAAAACCAGACCGCCCTCTCGGAGGAGGATTTGCGCGATGAGGTGCGCCTGCTCGATATGGTGCTCGGTAATCTGCGTATGTCCTTCAGCGTGTTGATGACGGAAAATGCGGTCACGGCCAATAACCTCATTCAACATAAGCAGACATTCCGGATGGCGGAACGGCGGGCGGTCGATGAACATTTGCGCCGCCTTCGCAGTGATCAGATGCTCGATCAGGAGGCCAGCGCCATTCACCTGAGCCTGCTCGGGGATATGCGGCGTATCAATTCGCTTCTGTCATCAATCGCTTATCTGGTTGCGGGGCAGAAGGAACAGTGACCCGTGCTAGCTTCCGATCAGGGGAAGCATTCGGTCGGGAAAATCCGTAATCACCGCATCGACCCCCCAGTCGAGCAGTTTCTTTGCTTCCTCCGGATCATTCACCGTATAGACCAGCAGGTGATATCCCGCGCCCCTGATGGCGGCGATATGATCCTTCGTCACATAATGCCGCTCGCAATGGAGGGAGGCGCAGTCATATTCCGCCATTCGCCGTTCCCAATCGGGTGGAATGGCCGAGGTAAGATAACCGAGCGGCACATCGGGCAGGGTTTTTCTGGCTTCGATCAGGCATTCCACCTGGAAGGAGGAAATAAGGAGCGGTATTTCCTCTGGCCAATGTTGTTTTAACTCCGCCGTGACATGTACCGCCGTCGGGACCTGCCAGCCGGTAGTGGGCTTGATTTCCAGATTGAGGCCAAGGCCAAGCTTTTGCACGGTATCGGTTGCCTCTTTCAGGGTCGGGATGCGCTCGCCCGTGAATTCCGGCGCGAACCAGCTCCCGGCATCAAGCGCGCGTACCTCCTCCAGAGATTTCAACAAGATCGGCCCGCTGCCGTTAGTGCAGCGACGGACATCGCTGTCATGCTGGATGACCGCCGCGTTGTCGCGGGTAAGCGTCACATCGATTTCTATGAAGGAGGTGCCAAGCGCCGCCGCCTTGCGAAGCGAGGCGAGCGTATTCTCCGGCGTATGTCCGCAGGCCCCGCGATGGCCGACGATTTTCGGCATCTGCCCAAACAGTTTTTCCGCGCTTATCATCCCGTCTCCCTTAACGACCAGTCGATCGGCGTTTGCCCGCTCTGGCGAAGATATTCATTGGCCTTTGAAAAATGACCATTGCCGATAAAGCCCCGATGCGCCGACAGCGGGGATGGGTGTGGACTCTGAAGGACGAGATGCCGCTGCCGGTCAATGAAGCCACCTTTTTTCTGTGCGTAGCTGCCCCAGAGCAGAAAGACGAGATGCTCCCGTTTTCCATTAAGGGCGGCAATGGCCGCGTCGGTAAACTGTTCCCAGCCGCGCCCCTGATGGGCGCCGGCCTTTGCCTGTTCCACGGTAAGCACGGCGTTCAAGAGCAGCACGCCCTGATCGGCCCAGCGTTCCAGATTTCCATGATTGGGAGTGGGAAGGCCAAGGTCGCGGTTCAGTTCCTGATAGATATTCCGAAGAGACGGTGGAATTCGTACCCCTGGCGGGACCGAGAAGCTGAGACCATGTGCCTGTCCGGGGCCGTGGTAGGGGTCTTGCCCGAGGATCACCAGCTTGACCTTGTCGAAGGGCGTGTGGTTGAGCGCCGCAAAAATATTTGCGCCAGCGGGATAGATAACTTTCCCCGCGGCCTTTTCCGCCACCAGAAACGCGCGTAAATCGCGCATATAGGGCTTGTCGAACTCCGGGCGTAACTGCTCGAGCCAGCTTTTTTCCAGCTTTATGTCGCTCAAACCCGTCCCTCTTATTTGCTGGGAAGGGCCCGGAACCGGACCCTTGGTTGCATCTTTTCCTGTTTTATTATGAATTCACTTCTTTGCAAAATAATTATGCCCGGATTAGCGTGTCTTCTTGCGTTTTGATCCGGTCAGCTTTTCAAGCGGGGTGGCCAGCAACCCCTTCGGCAGCAGGACAACGCTGATCATGAAGGCAATGCCGAGAATCAGGATCCAGTAGTCCCCGAAGATTTCTGAGAGCCAGCTTTCCGCCGTTCGGGTCAGGATCGCGCCAAGAAACGCCGCGAGCAGCATCTCCTTGCCGCCGATGGCCACCCAGATCAACGCCTCCGTTGAGAGGGTGAAACCGATCAGGGTGGGGGAGGCAAACCCATCCAGTGTGACGAAGATTGCCCCGGCGAGCCCGGCAATGGCCGCGCTTAGCGCGAAAACCGAGAGCCGGATCGTCAGCACGTTATAGCCAAGCGACGCCAGCCGGTCCGGATGGGTGCGGATCGCTGTCAGCCTCAGGCCATAGGCGGAACTGAGCAGCCAGGTAACAAGGAAATAAACGAGAGCGACAACGGCAAGAACGGCATAGAATGTCGGCATCCTGTCCCAAAGCTCAAAACTCGCCCCAAAGAAGTTGAGCTTGATCGGCGGAACATTGAGCAGGCCGTTATAGCCGCCGAGCGCGTACCAGTTATTCATCAGCCGTTCCAGCACCAGCGCCATGGCAAGGGTGATGATGGCAAGATAGGCGCCGCTGATGCCGCGGCCGGCAAACAGGAAATAACCAAGCGCGAGGGCAAAGAGTGCCGATCCCGCCATGGCGGCGATCAGGCCGAGATAGCTGCTGGTCAGCTCTGGCAGAATCATGCCCTTGGTCAGGACCGCCATGATATAGCCCCCGATCCCGAAGAACATCGCCTGCCCAAAACAGAGGATGCCGCCATATCCCCAGACAAGCGAGAGAGACATGGCAAGCAGGCCATAGACGAGATAGGCGGTGAGCTGTCCCGTCCAGTAACCGCCAATCGCGACCGGAGAGGCGGCGAGGACTGCAAAAACCAGAAGGGCGATCAGGTTATTTCGCACGGCGCCCTCCCATGATGCCTTCGGGTTTCAGCCGGATGATCAGGATGGCAATGATATAGACTGTGATCAGGGCGGCGACCGGCGATATCCAGACCGCAAGCAGGTTATTCACACCGCCAACGACGGCGCCGCCGACCAACACGCCCGCGAGCGGCCCGGCGCCGCCGACAAGGATGGAAAGGAACCCCGGCACCAGATAGCCAAGACCCATCTGCGGATCGACACTGATAATCGGGGCGACAAGAGCCCCGGCAAGTCCCGCAAGCGCAGTGCCGATCACGAAGCTCCACCGATACATCCGCCGGGTGTCAATCCCGAGCGAGGCGGCGGTGTTTGGGCGGGCAATCACGGCGCGGGCCAACAGGCCGAAATCGGTGCGGGTAAAGAGCCAGAATGTACCGCCGATTAGCAGGATGGATGCCGCCATCAGGATCAGCCGATAAAGCGGATAGCTGAACGCGCCTAGTTCAAGGCTGCCGTCAACGGGGAGGGCCACACTATGGGATTCCGGCCCGAAAGTGAGCACCACAAGCTGTTTCAGCGCAATGGACAGGCCCCAGGTCGCCAAAATGGTATCGAGCGGTCTGAGATAGATATGGCGGATGAGCGCCGCCTCGATCAGCAGGCCGAGAAAGCCGACAATGATCGGCGCGAGGATGATCCCGGCCAGGAAAGGGAGTCCTAAGTTTTGCGCCGCGACCATCACATAGGCGCCGATCATGAACAGCTCCCCATGCGCCATATTGATGACCCCCATCATGCCGAAGACGATCATCAGCCCGAGCGCGACCAGAACGAGGATGAGGATATATGAGCTGACATCAAGGATTATGGGGATAAGTTCACTCATCAGATTAACATCCTAAACCGAGAGATAGCGATGCAGCAGGCTGTCATCCTGGCGCAACGTCTCTATATCGCAGCGTTCCTGTATCGCCCCGTTTTCCATGAACAGCACTTCATCGGCGAGGGTGCGGACCATATCGACATTCTGTTCCACGATCAGAATACTGAGGCCGGTCTCACGCGCGATACGGCTAAGCTGAGCACCGATGTCATGGACGATACTGGGCTGTATCCCCTCCGTCGGCTCATCAAGGAGGAGCATTTTCGGCCCGCCGATCAAGGCCCGTGCGATGGCAAGGATTTGCTGTTGTCCGCCCGAGAATGTTCCGGCGCGTTGCTCGGCCCGTTCTTTCAGGATCGGAAACCAGTCATATATCTGTTCAATCGGGAGAACATTTCCGCCTTCATGACCCAAGAGGCTAAGGCGCAGATTTTCCGCGACGGTGAAATCGGCGAAAATCTCGCGGCCCTGCGGCACATATCCCATACCGATGCGGGAAATATGATGGGTCGGCAGCTTCTCGATGGCAGTTCCGTCAAACATGATCCGGCCCGATTTTACCCGGATCAGCCCCATGATGGTTTTCATCAGGGTTGTTTTCCCCATGCCGTTCCGGCCCATCAGGGCGGTCACCTTGCCGGGCGCAATCCGGCAGGAAAAATCGCGAAGGACCAGAGCTTCCCCATAGCCGGCGGCGAGGTTTTCGATTTCAAGCATCGCTCAACGCCTCTGCCTGGCCGAAATAGAGGGCCTTCACCTCTGCGTCCTTGCGAATATCGGCAAAATGTCCGGATTTCAGGATCTGCCCCTTCGACATCACATGAAGCGGACAGGCGAGATGCTCAATAAAGCCCATGTCATGCTCGATCACCAGTACGGTTATGCCCTGATCGCGGTTGATGCGGGTGATCAGGTCGGCTGTCGCGCGGGTTTCCGCCGCCGTCATGCCTGCCGTTGGCTCATCCAGCAAAATAAGGGACGGGGCCTGGGCCAGCAGGAGGCCGATCTCAAGCCATTGTTTCTGGCCATGGGCGAGTTCACCAGCGAGCATATGCTCCGCTTCGATCAGGTTAATCTGCGCGAGAATGCCGTTGATAGCCGCACGGTTCGCGGTGTTTCTGGCGGCGATAACCAGATTTTCGCGGATTGTGAGTTCCTCAAAAATGGCGGGCACCTGGAACTTGCGACCAACGCCAAGACGGGCAATTTTATGCGACGGCCAGCCTGTGATATTATGCTCTTTGAAGCAAACCTTGCCAGCATCCGGTTTCAGGACCCCGGTGATCAGATTGAAGAGCGTTGATTTCCCGCAGCCATTCGGTCCGACAAGAGCATTCAGGCTGCCTTCCTCAATCGTGAGCGTGAAATCATCGACGGCACGAAGACCGCCAAAATTTTTGCATAGCGACTTCAATTCAAGAAAAGACATGCATGCTTCGCCGATTCAGTTTATTTTATATGCATACGTACAAATTAAGAACGTGCACATACAAAGTTTAATATGTGTACGGTTGAATTTTTAGTATTTTTTCATCAAAAACCGGGCAATATGCCGATATATATCGGTAATTATTTGATTCTTTTACGGTAACTGGCATAACCATGCACAATTCAATTTAACAAACAACTGTTTTGTTATGCCGGAACTTCGGTATTTTAACGATTGCGAGGATAAAGCGATGATCGAGATTTCCAGACGAAAATTCATGGGCGCGGTGGGTGCGACTGCGGTTGCATCAACATTTGGCATGCCGGCAATTGCCGCAGGGAAGACCATCAAGATCGGCGCGGTGCAGCCTTTCTCCGGCGGTCTGGAACTGTTCGGTAATCAGGCGAAAATGGGCCTCGACCTCGCCGTTGCTGAAATCAACGCAGGCGGCGGCATCATGGGCCATCAGGTGGAAATGCTCTATGAAGATGGCAAGACGGATCCAAAAACCTCCGTTGAGAAGGCGAAAAAGCTGATCGAGCGCGATGAGGTTATGGCGATTTCCGGCCCGATCACGTCTGCCGGACGCGATGCGATGGCGGCCACGATGGAACGGGGCAAGACACCGCTTCTTTATGCAACCAACTATGAAGGTGGTATCTGCAACCGCTATCTCTTCTCCTTCAACACGGTGCCGAACCAGGATACAGCGCCACTCATTCCGTATCTGAAAGAAGAGGGGCTGGGGGACAGCTACTATATGTTCGGGGCGGATTATGTCTGGCCGCGTAACATGTTCAAGACGGCGAAGGGAATTATCGGCGGCGTCGGCGGCACGACCGTTGGCGAGGAATATACCCCCTTCGGCGTCAAGGACTTCTCCTCCATCATTCGTAAAATCGCGGATTCGGGGGCGAAAATACTGTTGTTTGCGCTGCCGGGCGCAGACGGCATCACCTTTATCAAGCAGGCGGAAGAATTCGGCCTGACCAAGAAAATGACCATTGCCTTCCTTGGCTTCGCGGAAACCTATCTCGGGGCGTTCGGTGAAGGCAAGGGCGAGGGGATGTATGCCGGGGTTCCGTTCGTGGCGAGGTCGCCTGAGCCGGGTGTGCAGGATTTTGTTGCCAAGATCCGCAAGGCAAATGGGGATGATGCGGTTGTTTCCTTCTATGTGATGACCCATTATAATTCCCTGATCGCGCTGAAGGGCGGGCTGGAGAAGGCCGGTAAGGTCGATAAGGAAGCCCTGATCGACGGGATGGCCGGACTGTCGTTTGAAATCCCGACGGGACCGGCGATGATCACCAAGGAGGATCATCACGTTGCCATGAATATGTATATCGCCCGGACGAGCAACGGCACCTTGAACATCGCGAAAAAACTTGGTGTTATCGACCCCGCGCCACAATGCGGATAAGTTAGGAGAACCCGTGACAACCCGTGACCTCACTGATGATCTGGAAGCGGCCATGCCGCTCGCCTTTACCGATTTCGATCCGTCGGTAGCCGGGCGCCGGGCCGGTCTTGTGATTGTGGATGAGGTCAACGGGTTTGCAACCGTCGGGGCCGGGGCGCTCGCGCCGCCGGAACCGAACGCGCAAGTCGCGACAATGGTATCGGAGACAGTCAGCCTTGCCCGGCATTTCACGGCGCAGGGCTGGCCGATCCTCGCTTTTCAGGATACCCATATTCCGGGTAAGCCCGAACCGCCCTATCCGCCGCATTGCGAGGCGGGTACCGGCGAAGAAGAGCTGGTGCCGGAGCTTAAATGGCTGGAAGAAGACGCGAACACCACGCTTGTCCGCAAAGACTGCATCAATGGCTTTATCGGCGCGATGCGGTCCGATGGCAGTAATGCCGTGGCCGACTGGGTGAAAGAAAACGCCATTACCGACCTTCTTGTCGTCGGCATCTGCACCGATATCTGCGTGATGGATTTTGTCCTCACCAGTTTGAGCGCGCGCAATCATGACATGATGCCGGGCCTCATGGACATTTATGTCTATGACAAGGGCTGCTCGACCTATGATCTGCCGCGCAGCGTCGCAGAAGATATCGGTTATGGCGCGACAGCGGCCCATCCGCAGGATGTAACTCACTATATGGGTCTTTATTTCATGGCGAGCCGTGGCGCGCAGCTTGTCAATGAGGTGGTACTTCCGACATAATGATCTCACCCGCTAAATAATAACAAGGGAGGGATCATGACAATCACGGCAAACGGCACTGAATTTGAAACCAGCTTTGAAGGGCCGGAGGGCGCGCCTGTCGTCACGATGAGTCATTCGCTTTGTTGCGATCTGTCCGCCTGGGATGAACTGGCCGGGGATCTGAAAAAAGATCACCGCGTGCTTCGTTATTCGCTGCGCGGCCATGGAAAGAGCGCGCCGGTGCCGGGGCCTTATGATTTCAGGATGCTGGCGGCTGATGTGGCGGCGATACAGGATGCTTACGGGGTGACGGAAAGTCATTTTGTCGGCCTGTCCATCGGCGGCATGATCGCGCAGGAATTTGCCCTTAACTATCCCGAACGGACATTGAACCTCGTGATTTCGAGCTCTCTCTGTGCGCTTCCCGATGGCGCGGCGGCGCTCTGGCCTGAACGGATCAGATTGGCGGCGGAAGAGGGGCTGGCCGCGACGGTTGATCCAACCATGTCCCGCTGGTTCGTCGAAGGCTCCCTTGGCGACCGGCCGGAACTTGATGCGCGGGTGCGCAAGATGATCGTCGAGACGTCCGTGGAGGGGTATATCGGCTGCTGCCATGCCATCGCGGGCATCGATCTCAAGGACCGCATCCCGGCGATACGGGCGAAAGCGCTCGTCATTGTCGGACGGGAGGATATGGGCACACCGCTCAGCTCGTCCGAGTTGATCCACCGGCAGATCGAAGGATCAAAGCTGGTGGTCATTGATAATGCGGCGCATCAGCTTGCCATCGACAAACCCGAAGAGTTCAACCGCCATGTCCGGACACATCTCGCGTCCGTCTAGCTTTTCTTCAGGATGGAGACATGATGGCGGATATGATCTTCCATAAATGTCTGGATGAAGTAATAGCTGTGATCGTAACCGTCATGTAGCCGGAGGGTGAGGGGCTGTCCCGCTTCCTTGCAGGCGGCCTCGAATATTTCCGGCTTTAACTGCTCGGTCAGGAACTGGTCGGCCTTGCCCTGATCGATCAGGATATGCGACGCGCGGTGACCGTTCTTCACAAGCTCGGTCGCGTCATATTCGATCCAGCTCGCCTTGTCCGTCCCGAGATATCCGGTGAAGGCCTTCTCCCCCCAGGGGCACTGCATCGGCGATGAAATCGGTGCGAAAGCGGAAACGGATTTATAGATTTCCGGATTTTTAAGCGCGATAGTGAGCGCACCATGCCCGCCCATGGAATGCCCGAAAATGCCGGTCAGGTCGACATCGGCGTTGAAATTTTCATTGATCAGGAGGCGAAGCTCGTCCCGGACATAGCTGTACATCCGGTAGCTTCCGGCCCATGGCTCCTTCACCGCATCAAGATAGAACCCCGCTCCGGTCCCGAAATCCCAGTCATCTTCCTCCCCCGGCAAACCATCCCCGCGCGGGCTGGTATCGGGCATCACGAGCATAACCCCAAGCTCCGATGCGATCCGTTGCGCGCCTGCCTTGATAGTGGCGGTTTCCTCCGTGCAGGTGAGACCCGCAAGATAATAGAGAACGGGGACTTTCATCCCGTGCGCCTGTTGCGGCTGGAAGACGGCGAAGCGCATATTTGTCCCGGTTACCGAGGACTTATGCGCATAGAACCCTTGCGTGCCGCCGAAACAGGCCTGTTCTGAAATAGTTTCCATAATCTCGCTTTAAAAAGTAACGACGCCGCGGATGGACTTGCCTTCATGCATCAGGTCGAAGCCCTCGTTGATCTTTTCGATCGGCATGACATGGGTAATCAGGTCATCGATATTGATTTTGCCATCCATATACCAGTCGACGATTTTCGGAACGTCCGTGCGCCCCTTCGCGCCACCGAAGGCCGTGCCTTTCCAGACGCGCCCGGTCACCAACTGGAACGGCCGGGTGGAGATTTCCTGACCCGCACCCGCAACGCCGATAATGATACTCTCGCCCCAACCCTTGTGACAGCATTCGAGCGCCTGACGCATGACATTGACATTGCCGATGCATTCAAACGAATAATCCGCGCCGCCCTTGGTGAGATCGACAAGATAGGGAACGATATCGCCCTCGACTTCTGTCGGGTTGACGAAATGGGTCATGCCGAACTTCTCGCCAAGCTCTTTCCGCGCCGGATTGAGATCGACGCCGACGATCATGTCCGCCCCGGCGAGCCGCGCGCCCTGAATGACATTAAGGCCGATGCCGCCAAGACCGAAGACGACGACATTATCGCCGGGTTTTACCTTCGCCGTATTGATGACCGCGCCGATCCCCGTGGTGACGCCGCAGCCGATGTAACAGACCTTGTCGAACGGCGCATCCTCGCGGATTTTGGCGAGCGCGATTTCCGGCACCACCGTATAGTTTGCGAAGGTGGAGCAGCCCATATAGTGAAAGACTTTCTCGCCATTGATCTTGAACCGGCTGGAGCCATCCGGCATCAGCCCCTGACCTTGCGTGACCCGGATTGCCTGACAGAGATTGGTCTTGCCGCTGGTGCAGTAATCGCATTGCCGGCATTCAGGGGTATAGAGCGGAATAACATGATCGCCTTTTTTGAGGGACGTCACGCCGGGTCCCACATCGACGACGATGCCTGCGCCTTCATGGCCGAGAATAGCCGGAAAAATACCTTCCGGATCCTCGCCGGAGAGGGTGAAGGCGTCCGTATGGCACAGGCCGCTTGCCTTGATCTCGACCAGAACCTCGCCCTCGCGCGGGCCGTCGAGAGTGACCGTTTCGATGGTGAGAGGGGCTCCGGCTTTATGGGCGACCGCTGCTTTTACGTCCATTTCTTATTCCCTTACTGCTATGCATGTTATTCGCCCGAGTGTGCAGATTTAGGACTGTCGAAGCAAGGCTTTTCCCGTTAAACTTCCCCCTCATTTCACGATCCGGGAGCAGCAAATGAAAGTGGATGGAACGCCGTATCGCAGTATCTGGCTGGCGGAAGACGGCTGGTCCGTTGATATCATCGACCAGACACGGTTGCCCCATGAATTTCTAATCGAAAAGCTGACGACACTTGATCAGGCGGCCCATGCAATCAGGGCGATGCTGGTGCGGGGCGCGCCGCTGATCGGGGCGACGGCGGCCTATGGTGTCTGCCTTGGATTGCGGGAAGATGCGAGCGACGCGGCGCTTCAAAAAATATGCGAAACTCTTATTGCGACCCGACCAACAGCGGTCAATCTCAGATGGGCGATCCGGGCGATGCAGGAATTGCTCCTGCCGCTGCCGGAAAGCGAACGGGTCTCGGCGGCCTATGAGAAGGCGGCGCAAATCTGCGATGAGGATGTGGCAATCAACAGTGCCATCGGCGATCACGGCCTTGGCGTAATTGAGCGGATCTGGGAGGAAAAAGGCAAGACAGGCATCCTCAATATCCTCACCCATTGCAATGCAGGCTGGCTCGCGACCGTGGATTGGGGCACCGCGCTCTCGCCAATCTATAAGGCGCATAATGCGGGCATTCCCGTTCATGTCTGGGTCGATGAGACACGGCCCCGCAATCAGGGGGCACATCTCACCTGCTGGGAACTGGGCAAGCATGGCGTTGATCATACGCTCATTGTCGATAATGTCGGCGGGCATCTGATGCAGCATGGGCAGGTCGATCTTTGTATCACCGGTACGGACCGGACGACAGCGGCGGGCGATGTCTGCAACAAGATTGGAACCTATTTGAAGGCGCTCGCGGCGAAGGATAACAATGTGCCCTTTTATGTGGCCTTGCCGGGCCCGACCATCGACTGGGAAATCGATGACGGGGTGACGGATATCCCGATCGAGGTTCGCGACAGCCATGAGGTCGACTATATTCAGGGAAAAGATGGAGCGGGTACTATCAAGGAGGTTCGCATCCTGCCGGATGAGAGTGCGTCTGCCAACTATGCCTTTGATGTTACCCCGGCGCGGCTGGTGACCGGCTTGATCACCGAACGCGGCGTCGCGGAAGCGTCGAAAGAAGGCCTCGCACGGCTTTACGACCGGCTTGAATATAAGGCGAGCTGATCCTCAAGATCTTCCTCGATAAAGCCGCGCACCATATCATCGAGATTGTCGTCCTTCTGAAAACCGAGCTTTTCCGCGCGTGCTGATTGTGTTGCGCGGGGCCAGCCATCAACGATTTTCTGGATATCGGGATCAGGCTCCCAAACTATGCGGCCGAGTTGCCGGTTGCCTTTGTGTCGTTCTACCGCCGCCGCCATTTCGCCCGCCGTGATCGATATCCCGGTGAGGAGGAGGGACCGTGTCGCCCCGAACGCCTCGGCGGGGAGGTCATGGGCATGGATCAGGGCGGTGATAATCTTCGCCGGCGACATGCAGGCCATCGGCGTTGTCTCGCTCACCGGGCAGATGGCATCCCGCCCGCAGAGCGGCTCGCGGATGATCGAACTAGCCCAGGTGGAGGCCGCCTTGTTGGGCAGGCCGGTCCGTACGGAAATGGTCGGAAGGCGCAGTGACCGTCCGTCGATATATCCCTTGCGGCTATAGTCCTGAACGAGCAATTCTCCCATGACTTTTGCGGTTCCATAGGAGGTTTGCGGCATTTGCGCCGTCTCGTCAGCCACCACATCGGGAAGCGGTCCGCCATAAGTCGCGATGGAACTCGTAAACAGCAGCTTCGGGGTATGGGGGAGGGCGCGCGCGGCCTCCAGCACATGCCGGGTGCCATCGAGATTGATGCGAAAACCGAGATCAAAATCCTCCTCGGCCTGCGCGCTCACCACGGCGGCGAGATGAAAGATACTGGCGGTATTTTCGTCAATCAGCTTTTTAACCGTCGCCTTGTCGGAGATGTCCCCAGAGATATAACGAACGCGGTCATCCGTTAATTCGCTGCTCGGCGCGATATCGAAGAGGACAAGCTCGGTTATTTCCGTTTTCACGTCATCCGGTCCGGTCAGATGTCCCTTCGCGAGCAAGGCTTTCGCAAGCCGTTTGCCCAGAAACCCTGCGCCGCCGGTGATGACAACCTTCATGCAGCTTTCCTTTCCCGGATACGCCACTCAAAACAGTCATCGCCATAATCCTGCCTTTGCAGTACTTCCAGCACGAGATAACGGTTATGCACGGCAAGGGCACCCTGCCAGAGCTGGTTCCAGCTATCAAAGACGCTGGCGGGGTGGGGGCCTGTACCGCGCATCAGGCGCCAGCCTTTCTGACGGACGAGGAACGCATCGCCGTCCTTCACCATTTCCACCTCGTCATCATGGCCATCGATCATTCCGGCAAGATAACGGGCGAATGCTTCGATGCTGTCGCCAGTGATGCCGAGGGTGTCGGCGGTCTGGCGATAGAACTGCTTGCCGATCAGCTGCGCGGTGATACCGCCGAAGGTTGTCGCCTCCATCGGGCCATACATATCGCCAAGAATAATGAAGGCGTTCTTTACATATTCCATAGAATAGTTTCGATTGGCTTTCTGCAATCGTTCTTCCGGCCAGGTCGACAAGTCCAATGTTGGCGCGGCAGAGGGATCGAACGGCGGCGCCAGTTCGCCCGGCGCAAATTGCAGCCGTTCTTCCGGCGTGAGGTCGTGATCGAAGACCTTGAAATAGCCGGCCATGCCATACTGCCCGTCCATATCCTGCGAGGTGCAGACGAAACCAAGGCGCGGGTTTTTAAGGCTCACGCCATTCTGCGCGTACCAGCCCTTGAGATACCCGTGATTCACTTCCAGCGGGACGCCGCAGATCGCGGCGCCGTCATAGATCCAGCGGGGGTGGCAGAAATGCACCCAGGCCTTGTCATCGCTTTCATACATATACTCCACCGGAACGCCGCCAACCCCGTTGGAGAGATAATGATACTGTGCGCAGGCGACGGCATCGGGAACATCGGATAGGCCCAGTTTTTCGAAACTTGAAAGAAATTTCTCGTGATGCTGGCGGCGGAAGACATGAAAACTGAGGTCGCCAGCTGCCGCATGGCTCTTGCGGAGGGCGAGGGTCAGGAGCAGTCCGGTAAAATAGGCGTGATAGAGGGAGGCGACGGCAGAGTATCTGTCTTGTTTTGTTGATGTTTCCAGCATGAGTTTCATCCCGATCCGGTAAGTGTTTTTGTTGTTCTTATGTGCAGGAAGTATACATCGGCCAGCCCATTTCGCCAGCCCTGCTTACATAAACATTATGATACAAATATTATTGAAAAATAATTTATAATGTATCATAATGACATCCTAGAGCTTGGGAGAGTTACATGGATTCGAGTGATTGGGAGTTGGAAGAGCTGGAAGCGGCTTTTCAGGAAAAGGTGGGAGCGGAAAAACGGATCGAGCCGAAAGACTGGATGCCGGATAAATACCGCCAGACCCTGATCCGCCAGATGTCGCAACATGCCCATTCGGAAGTGGTTGGGATGCTGCCGGAGGGGAACTGGTTGACCCGCGCGCCGAGCCTGAAACGCAAAACGATCCTGATGGCGAAAATCCAGGATGAGGGCGGTCATGGGCTCTATCTTTACAGCGCGACTGAAACCCTCGGTATTTCCCGTGATGAGATGTTCGAACAGCTCCATAGCGGCAAAGCGAAATATTCCTCCATCTTCAATTACCCGACGCTTAACTGGGCGGATATCGGCGCGATCGGCTGGCTTGTCGATGGCGCGGCAATCACCAACCAGATTGCGCTCTGTCGTTGTTCCTACGGCCCTTATGCACGGGCGATGATCCGCATCTGCAAGGAAGAGAGTTTTCATCAGCGTCAGGGCTACGAGATTATGATGACCATGGCGCAAGGCACGGAAGAACAGCGAGAGATGGCGCAGGATGCGCTGAACCGCTGGTGGTGGCCGACCCTGATGATGTTCGGCCCGAATGATGCAAACTCCGCCAACAGCGCCCAATCGATGAAATGGAAGATCAAGCGCCAGTCGAATGATGATCTTCGCCAGAAATTTGTCGATGCGACGGTGCCGCAGGCTGAATTTTTGAATTTGCGCATTCCGGATGACAAACTCAAATGGAATGAAGAACGCAAGCATTACGATTTCGGCGAGATTGACTGGGAGGAGTTTAAGGCCGTGGTAAAAGGCAACGGCCTGTGCAATCGGGAACGGCTTCAGGCACGTGTTGAGGCCCATGACGGCGGAAAATGGGTGCGCGATGCGGCGCTTGCCTACGCTCGCAAAAAAGAATCCCGTAAGGCGAAAGCCGCATAAGGAGATTTTCGGCATGAGTAAAGAGACAACAAACGAACTTCCGCTCTATGAGGTTTTTATCCGCAGCAAGAACGGTCTCGATCACAAGCATGTGGGTAGTCTGCATGCGGCGGATGCAGAAATGGCACTCACGGCGGCGCGGGATGTCTATACCCGGCGCAGCGAAGGGGTCAGCATCTGGGTGGTGAAATCGACGGATATTGTTGCCTCCTCCCCGGAGGATCGGGGCAGTTTCTATGAGCCTTCCGATGACAAGCTTTACCGCCATCCGACCTTTTTCGATCTGCCCGATGAAGTCGGCCATATGTGAGGCGCATGATGACCGATAACGATATGCTTTTCGACTATCTCCTGCGTCTTGGGGACAACAGCCTGATCCTCGGGCAGCGGCTTGCCGAATGGTGCGGCCATGCGCCGATGCTGGAAGAAGACCTTGCGCTCACCAATATCGGCCTCGATCTATTGGGGCAGGCGCGGATGTTCCTCTCCTACGCTGGCGAGGTGGAAGGCAAGGGGCGGGATGAAGACCGGCTTGCCTATTTCCGCGATACCAAAGACTGGCGCAACCTTCTCCTGCTGGAACAGCCCAATGGCGACTTTGCCGCGACCATGGCGCGGCAGTTTTTCTTTGATAGCTTTCAGTATCTCCAGTTCGAGGCATTGGCGCGGTCATCGGATGAACGGCTTGCCGGAATTGCCGCCAAATCCTTGAAAGAGACGACCTATCACCGGCGTCACAGCACGGACTGGATCATCCGTCTCGGCGATGGGACGGACGAAAGCCATGAGAAGATGCAGCGCGCCATTGATGCGATCTGGGGCTATCTTCCGGAGATGTTCGACATGGACGCGGTGGATGATGCGATGGTTGCGGACGGGATTGGCGTCGATGTGACGGCGCTCCGCACGGCATGGGACGGGTATGTCAACGATGTTCTGGCGGAGGCGACGCTTATCCGGCCCGAAGACAGCTGGTCTGTCCGCGGGAGCCGGGACGGCAAGCATTCGGAGCATCTGGGCTATATTCTCGCCGAGATGCAATTCCTGCCGCGCGCCTATCCGGATGCGAAATGGTAGCCCTTGCCGCCCATGAGGATATCGAGAGTATTCTGGCCCTCGTGAAGGACCCGGAAATCCCGGTGTTGAGCATCGCTGATCTCGGCATTATTCGCCGCATCGAGGAAGGTGAGGACGGCCGGGTTGCCGTCGTGATCACACCCACCTATTCAGGCTGTCCGGCGACGGAGGTGATCGAGGCGGATATCGCCGATATGCTGAAACTCCATGGCGTATCGGATTTCGAGATCAGATCAGAAATCTCCCCCGCCTGGACGACGGACTGGATCACGGCGGAGGGACGGCGAAAACTTGAGGAATATGGCATTGCGCCCCCCGCAAGCAAGGGGAAGGCGGCACTTCTCGGTCATGAGGGCGTCATTTGTCCGCAGTGTAAATCCACAAATACGGACCGGGTAAGCGAATTCGGTTCGACCGCCTGCAAGGCGCAATACAAGTGCCTCGATTGCCTGGAACCCTTCGATTACTTCAAATGTGTATAGGCCCCCAAAAATGACGATTTTCCATCCCCTCATAATCAAGGACGTGGTGCGGGAGACAAAGGACGCTGTCTCTGTCTCTTTCGATGTGCCGGATGAGTTGAAGGAAGCGTACTCTTTCACGCAAGGCCAGCATCTGACGCTGAAAGAGATGCTGGAGGGAGAGGAAGTGCGCCGATCCTACTCGATTTGCAGCGCGGTGGGGGAGCCTGATTTACGCATCGCCGTCAAAAAAATTGCCGGGGGTAAATTCTCCAATCACGCGAATGAAAACTTCCGGCCCGGTGCAGTCATTGAGGTGATGGAGCCGCAGGGGCGCTTTTTCACGCCTCTCTTGCCGGAGAACGCCAAGCATTATCTCGCCGTCGCGGCGGGCAGCGGCATCACGCCGATTATGTCGATCATCAAGACGATCTTGAAGACGGAGCCGAGTTCCCGCATTACGCTGGTCTATGGAAATCGCAATGTTTCGGGGATCATTTTTCTTGAGGCGCTTGAGGACTTAAAGAATGTCTATCCGGACCGGTTGAATATCATGCATATCCTGAGCCGGGAGCATCAGGATGTGGAACTGTTCAACGGCCGGATAGATGCGGAAAAATGCGCGGCGCTCTTCGGGAGCGTGATCGATGTGGCAAAGCTGGATGAGGCATTCCTCTGTGGGCCCGAACAGATGATCCATGCGGCGGAAGCCGCGCTTGAAGCGCAAGGGATGGATAAATCGCATATCCATTTCGAGCTTTTTATCACCAAGGCCGCGAAGAATGCGGGACTGGCACCGCCTGCTATCGAAGATATCGGCCCGACACGACAGGTTGCGGTTGTTCTGAATGGTCGCCGTTCTGATGTTGAGATGACAGAGGAGGGGAAATCCATCCTCGATGCGGCCCTTATGCAGGGCCTTGACCTGCCTTACGCCTGTAAGGGAGGGGTTTGTTCCACCTGCCGTGCGAAGGTAGTAACGGGAGAGGTGCGGATGGATATCAATTACGCGTTGGAGGACGATGAAGTGGCGGAAGGCTTCGTGCTCACCTGCCAGTCGCATCCGCTCAGCGATGATGTAGTCGTTGATTACGACGCGTGACGATCAGTAACTCTTGACGCCCGGCACCCGGCATTCATAGGTCGTATAGACCTGCTCCAGAAGGCATGCGTTATTTACGCTTATAACAAGATTGCCCTTGCAGTCATTGAAGGATACCCATCCTTCAATATGATCGATGCGCCCGCCACCGACACCATTGCCGTCATAAATATTGAGGATTGAGACGTCCTTGATCCGTTCTTTCAGGATAGCGAGACTGGCGATTTCATTCTCGATCTCATTTTGACAACGTCCGCTGACAAGATCGGCGGAAGCCACAGTGACGAAGGCTACGGAAAGGCATAAGGCGACAAGCGGGGTAAACAGGTGGCGCATGATAAACTCCGGAAAAGGCTCATATCTTACAGCTAGGCCGAAACCGCGCCCAGACAATATGTCTATGGTAATATTTTCTGAGCAGTCCTAGAAATCCGTTTTGACGCCACCCGCCGCAATCCGCTTGTCGATGAATTCGTTCAGTTCCTCCAACCGGGCCGGATCATGGGCGGGCGGCTCATATTCCGCGAGGATGGATTTATAGATGGTGTTCGCGCGCTTCATGGCATCGGGGGCGCCCGCCTCGACCCAGCTTTCATAATTTCGCCAATCGGAGAGGATCGGTTCGTAAAAGGCGGTCTGGTATCGCTCCTGCGTATGCTGGGTGCCAAAGAAATGCCCGCCATGACCGGCCTCCCGCATGGCATCAAGGCCAAGGGACTCAGGCGAGGTATCAATAGGCTTCATCATCTCGATCATCATCTGGATCATCTCCACATCCATGATCACCTTCTCGAAACTGGCACTGAGGCCGCCTTCCAGCCAGCCCGCAGAATGCTTGACGAAATTGGCGCCGCCAAGGACGAGGGACCAGAGCGACATCTCGGATTCGTAAGCCGCTTGTGCATCCGGGGCGTTTGAGGCGTTCACGTTGGAGGACCGAAAGGGAATGCCATAGCGGCGGATCAACTGACCGCTGGCCATGGTCGCCTTGGCATATTCCGGTGTGCCGAAGGCGGGTGCGCCGGACTTCATATCGACATTGGAGGTAAAGCCGCCATAGACGACCGGCGCGCCGGGCCGCACGGTCTGCGCAAGGCTCATCCCGGCGAGGGCTTCCGCATTCTGCTGGGCGAGCGCCCCCGCCAGCGTGACCGGCGCCATCGCGCCCGAAAGTGTGAAAGGGGTCAGCATCACCACCTGGCCATGCTTCGCCATCTCGATAATACCTTCCAGCATGGGTTGATCCAGCATCAGGGGGGAATTGGAATTGATGATGGTAAAGAGGCTTGGCTGCGTTAGCATCTCTTCATGGCTGATGCCGCGCATGATGCGCGCCATCTCGATCCCGTCGAGATTGCGGTCGCGCCCGAGGGAATAGATATAAGGCACTTTCTCGGTTAAGGTCGCATAGTCCCGTCCGCATTCCAGATGCCGGATGGAGGCGTGGATATCAACCGGCTCGACCGGATAGCCGCCGCTGGACCCAAGGATATTAAGGCTCTGGGTCAGTTTCAGGAAGTTTCGGAAATCCTTCCGGTTGCCGGTTCGCCGGCCGCCATCCATATCCATGGCATTGGGCGTGCTGGCCACCATCGAGAAGACGAGGTTTCGGCCGCCGATGTCTAGGTCGCATTCCGGGTTTGGGGCATGCAGCGTAAATTCTGACGGGGCATGGGACATCGCCTCCATCACGAAATCCCGGTCGAAATAGACGATATGCGTCTCCTCGTCGACTTTCTGCCCTGCTTTTTTCAGGATATCCCGCGCTTCGGGCAGGCGCACCATGATGCCGATATTTTCCAGGATATCCATGGAGGCGTTATGGATGTCCTCCACCTGATCTTCGGAGAGGAGTTCGACAGGCTTAAAAGTATTCACCACTTTTTGGCGGGGAAGTTGGGTGAAGCTCGCCTTGACCCGATGGCCGCGCCGGGAGCGTCGTCCGGAAGACCGTTCATTTCCTGCTGCCATGGTTATTTCCTTTCGGGGCTAAGACTATCCTCGCATCCGCGACGCGGTGGGGTCGAGCAGGGGGTCCAGCACCATTTTTGCGGGTCGCATTTCCCCTAGGATTTCAATCTCGAAGTCACCGCCGTCTTCAATCATTTCAGGCGGAGTGAAGCCGATGGCGACGGATTTTTCGACATAATGGGCAAAACCGCCGGAGGTCACGAAGCCGACAATCTTGCCATTTTTCCAGATCGGCTCATCCCCATGCACATCGGCATCGAGCGCCTCAATGACGAAGGTGGAGAGTTTGCGTTTAACACCCTCCGCCTTTTCTTTCAGGACGGCCGCCTTGCCGATAAAATCGGCGGGCTTGTTATAGGAAACAAAACGATCGAGTCCGGTTTCCTCCGCCGTGTAGTCGGGCTTGAACTCGCTGAGCCAGGAACCGAAGGATTTCTCCAATCTAAGGCTCATCATCGCGCGCATGCCGAACGGGGTGAGGCCGAATTCCACGCCCGCCTCGGCCAGCACTTCATAAAGGCCGATCTGCTCATCTGCGGGCACATAAATCTCATAGCCGAGATCGCCGGTATAGGTCACCCGCTGGACAATGGCGTCTGACAGGCCAACGCCCATGCGTTTCACCGCCATGAAAGGAAAGGCCTCTGTCGAGACATCCTCATAGGTGACTTTGGCGAGGAGATCGCGCGCGCGGGGCCCTGCAATCTGAAACCCGATCCGTTTGAGGCTGACATTCTCGATCTCGACGCCCTCTTCCGGCAGGTGGTCCCAGAACCAGCGAAGGTGATATCCTTGCGCCCCGAAGGAGGCGGTAAGCTGGAACTCTTCTTCGGCCAGCCGGGCAATGGTAAAATCGCCAATCAATCGCCCCTTCGGGCTCAGCATGGGGCTCAGGCTCATGCGCCCAACCTTGGGCACGCGCCCCGCCATGATCATATCGATCCAGTCCGCCGCCTTGGGGCCGGTCACCTTGTATTTGCCGAAGTTATGGATTTCGGTGATGCCGACTTTCTCCCGCACGGCCTTGCATTCGGCGGCAACCGCACCAAAGGCGTTGGAGCGACGGAAGGAGGGTGTTTCAAGTAACGGCTCCCCTTCCGGGGCGAAGTAATTGACCGCCTCCATCCCGTAGCCCTGCCCAAAGACAGCGCGCTGTTCTTTCCAGATGGAATAGGCAGGCGTCGTCTGGAAGGGGCGCGCGGCGGGCAGCTCCTCATTGGGGTAGGAGATGCTGAAGCGCCGCTGGTAATTTTCGGTGACTTTTTTCCGCGCATAAGGACGGGAGCAATAGTCGCCATAGCGCGCGACATCCATGGCGAAGACATCGCGCGACGGTTCGCCCTCGATCATCCATTCGGCAAGCGTCAGCCCGACACCGCCACCCTGACTAAAGCCCGCCATCACGGCGCAAGCCGACCAGTAATTCTTGAGCCCCGGCACCGGTCCGACCAGCGGGTTGCCATCGGGGGCAAAGGTGAAGGGGCCATTGATGACATTCTTGACGCCCGCCGTCTCCAGCACGGGGAAGCGGTTGAAGGCAAACTCCATGCTGTCGCCGATGCGGTCCAGCTTGTTCGGCAGCAGTTCATGGCCGAAATCAAGCGGGGTGCCGTTGACCGCCCAGGGATCGCATTCCTGCTCGTAAAAGCCGATGACGAGGCCGCGCCCCTCCTGCCTTAAATAACTTTCCCCCTCCGGATCCATGACATGGGGGTGCTCCCGCCCGAGTTCATAGATTTCCGGGATATCCTCGGTCACCAGATATTGATGCTCCATCGGATGCAGCGGCAGGAAGATGCCGACCATCTCGCCCAGCTCCCGCGCCCAGAGGCCGCCCGCATTGACCACATATTCCGCATGGATCGTGCCGTCCTTGGTGACAACCTGCCAGCTACCGTCCGTTTGAGGGTTGAGTTCCAGCACCGGATTGCGAAGGTAAATCTCCGCGCCGAGCTTGCGGGCGCACATGGCGTAGGCATGGGTGGTGCCGGACGGATCGAGATGGCCGTCCAGCGGATCATAAAGCCCGCCGATCACACCCTCGATATTGGTGATCGGCGCGAGTTTCTTGATCTCCTCAGGTCCCACAAGATGGGTATCAAGGCCCATATAGCGATGTTTCGCCCGTTCGGTCTTGAGGTAATCCATCCGGTCGGGCGTCCCCGCAAGCGTAATGCCGCCGACATGATGCAAACCGCAGGATTGACCCGACAGTTCCTCCAGCTCTTTATAGAGCTTGATGGTGTACCCTTGCAGGGCCGAGATATTGGTATCGGAGTTGATGGTGTGAAACCCGCCGGCGGCGTGCCAGGTGGAGCCCGACGTCAGTTCGGAGCGTTCAATCAGTGCGATGTCGGTCCAGCCGAGCTTGGCAAGATGATAGAGGACGGAACAGCCGACAACGCCCCCACCGATGACGGCGACCTTAACATGGGATTTCATGATCTCTCCCCCTTCTTTAGTTCATTTCTTCTATCCAAGGACAGTAAAGCTGCTGTCCTGGCTGACCTCCCGGTTGCGCGAAAAAGTACCCATGGAAAGGTCATAATCGATATTTTCAAGATGAAAATGGACCGGATCAATATCATGGTCGCGGCCCGCCTCGCATTCACGGATCAGCTTTTCCATCATTCGCCCGGCGACCGGCGCGTTCTTGAACTGGTTGCCGCTGGTCCCGATGGCGAGGTAATATCCGCCCAGGCTCGATTTATCGTAGATCGGCACCCAGTCCCGGGTCACATCATAGAGCGCGACAACGCCCTTGGTTTGGCGCGGGACGCCCATCTCCGGGAAGCGCTGCGCAAGGCGCAATACTTGCGCGTTCCATTGCTCGGTAAAGTCCTCGTTGAAATTATCGGGATCGACCCATTCCTGCGTGTCGCATTTCGGATCCTCCGATCCGATCAGGATATGATTGCCAAGCTCCGGCCGACAGTAAATTCCGGCATCGCTGTCAGACAAGACCACGCCATCGGTCTCGAAATCAAACCCTGCGGGAGAGGGGACATGCGCGACCTCATGACGAAGAGCGCGGGTGGTCATCTTCATATCCTCCAGCACACCCGCCATTTCATTGATTTTGCCCGAGTGCGGCCCGGCGACATTGACCACGATTTCCGCATCAATCTCGGTGCCGTCCTTTAACGTAACGCCAGTGACATGGCCCTCTTCCTGCCGGATCGCCACGACTTCGGCGTTGAATTTGAAAGTCGCGCCATGAGCCTCCGCTGCAACTTGCGCATTATGGGCGGCAAGCTGCGGGTCACTGACATAGCCCCCCCGCGGGAAAAAGACGCCGCCCGGCACACTTTCGCCTGTCGGCTCGCCAAAGGCGGGATCATCGGGCCGTTTTACCGGCGCAAACTGATGTGTATCAATAATCGGCAGCTTTTCATGCATCTGTTCCGGCGTCAGATCTTCATAAGGACAGCCGATCTTGTCCATCAGGGCGCAGATTTTCCGCATATAGTCGTTATGCGGGGTCTTCACGATCAGCGCGCCGGTATCATGATATTTAATCAGGCCCTTTTCATCCTCCACCCCGACATAGTCGGCCCAGTTCTTCCAGTAGAACCAGCCCTCATAGGCGAGGGCGCAGGTATCCAGCGCGGAATAATAGGTGCGGATGATGGCGCAGGAGGCGGAAGTGGAACCAAAACCGGAGGCAGGCAGGCGGTCGATGGACAGAACCTTGCGTCCGGCCTTTGAGAGTTCATAGGCAATGCAGGCTCCGATAACCCCGGCGCCGATTATGACGGCATCAAATTTATCGCTCATCGGCTGTATCTCCCATACCGCTTGCCTTGTGATTTCCTCAACTATTTCCCTGTGGAAGAGCCCATGCAAGCGGAAACTGCTCAAGTTAAGAACATCGGTATGAAAAAATTAATGTCATGTCGTTTTCATAAAAAAGCGGGTCGGCAGGGTGTAAATTGTCATGGCTGCAGATCAAAGGCAGGGGCCGAAATTTTCGCGATTTTGACATTTTGATGACAGAGTCGCAGAGAGAATAATCCTAAACAGGCTCCCGGCGGGCTTTAATTCATGGCATAATAATTTCAAATATCAGAAGTGCGGGGGAGTATCGAGTTATGAAGAGGATGAGTATGTTGAAACGGCTGGTCTGCGGGGCCATTGCCAGTGCCCTTTTGCTTGGGACGGCGGTGCCGCTTCGGGCGGAGACGATCACGATCCGGAATTTCGATGATTTTGCCAGCTTCTTCAAGCGGAACGGCTATTCAATCCCGGAATGGAAATCGGGAACGCAAGAGGTTCCGCCCTATGCCATCCTCGATATCCCGGAGGAATGGCGGAAAAAAGTGGCGCCGGATATGCCCGTGGCGGAGAAAAAGCGCACCTTCTTCCGCCTCTCCATTCCACTCGCTTTTGTCGCCAATCATGGCCTTCGTGAAGACCGAAAGAAACTGACATCCGTTGAGAAAGATCACACGGCGGGGCAGACGCTTTCCTCCCATGACCAGAAATGGCTCGCAGAGCAGGCGGAAGAATATGGTCTTGCTGGAGGCCAGTATGACGCGGCGTTCTGGCGGGAGATCAAGAAACGGATGGATATTGTTCCGCCGTCCCTGATTGTCGCGCAAATGGTGGATGAAAGCGGTTGGGGCACGTCACGCTTTGCGGCGGAGGGAAACGCGCTCTTCGGGCAGTGGAGCTATAAGGGCGGGATCAAGCCGAAAGAGCAGCGCAAGAGCAAGGGCAACTATAGTGTCGCGGCCTTCAAGACACCGCTCGATTCAGTGCGGGCCTATATGCTTAATCTGAATTCCCATGACTCCTATGCCGGCTTCCGGGACCGACGGGCAGCGCTGCGGGCGGACGGTAAAGCCGTAACAGGCCCCGATCTGGTCGGCACGCTGATCAAATACTCCGAGCGGGGGGAAGCTTATGTCAGAAATATCGAGGGGATTATGTCCAGCAATAATTTGTCGCCACTTGATCAGGCCAAGCTCGCGGACGGGAAAATCATGTATCTGGTTCTTAAATAAGCCGCAGCCGATCAATCGGAGGCAATGGCCTGTCCCGAGGACATGTCCGCCCGCCGCTTGTCAACGGCCTTGAAACGCAAGCTCACCAGCCGGTTTAAATTGGTCAGCCCGTCCAGCAGTCCCGGAATAACCACTTCCGACGGTTTTTTCTGCTGGGAGAGATGGCGCAGCGCCGTCAGCATGGTGTCGCTCGCCCGTTCATCGTCATCGACGAGAACCCCGATCAGTCCGGCCTCGGCCGCGCGGGTCGCCCGGATATATTGTTCCAGCCGCGGCACGGTCCGCGGGATGATAAGGGCACGCTTGTTCATCGAGAGAACTTCGCAGAAAGTATTATATCCGCCCATCGCCACAACGGCGGAGGCTTCCTGCATCAGGCTTTCCAGATGGCTGTCGAACGTCACGGCCCGAACGCGCGGCAATTGCTGTATCCGGTCGCGGAAGCTGGCGCGGGTATCGGGCGGCATGAAGGGACCGAGGACAAACAAGGCGCTAAGCGGTGGTTGCCTGTTTCCTTCATAGGCGCGAAGGACCCAGTCCGTCAGGACATCGCCATCACCGCCACCGCCGACGGTCACGAGCACATAGGGCTCCGTCATCTCATCAAGAATGGCCGGTTGCGATACGGCGGGGGCCGAGCGTCGCAGATATCCAGTATAGGTGATTTTCCGTTTAACGCTGGCCGGAATATCGAGGCCGGTTAGCGGATTGTAGATCTGCTTGACGCCGAAAATCCAGACATCATCATAAAGATCCTCTAGCGCGGGCATGACATTTTTACGCTCCCACTCCGGCTCCAGCAGGGATGGGTCATCGAGAACATCGCGTAGCCCGAGCACGAGATGGGTCCCCGATGCCTTCAGCATCTCAAGCGTATCAGCGACCTCACCTTTCAGGCCATAGGGTTCCTTGTCGACAATGAATATGTCCGGATCGAACGTCTCCGCCGTGTGCTGGATGATGGAGGCGCGCATGGCCAGCGTTTGTTCTGTGTCGATATGGAGGCTGAGAGACGTGTATTCCCCATTGCGCAGCTTGATGATGCCGGGGATGCGGACGAAATCGACGCGGGCCTTGAAATCGAAGCTGCCGATGATGGGAGAGCCGGAAAGAATAAGAACCGACAGGTTCTGGTTCTGCTCGACCAGCGAGTTGGCCATCACCATGCAACGCCTTAAATGGCCGAGACCAAATGAGTCGTGGCTATAGATCAAGATACGTCTCGCGCTTTCGATCTTGTTCATGTTGGCCTCCGCTTGTTCTGCTTCGCGTATACGGGGTTCCGGCGGATAGTTCAACTTTATATGTGCGAACCGGGATAATTGCACGAAAGAATAGCGGCTTCAGCGCCAACAGGATGGATTGCCTTACGAGAATTGACATATCCAGAAATTGGCTCTTTGAGTAGGAGGCGATTCTTTAAAACTAGTTAAGCGAGCGGGAATTTAATATATAAATACACTATAAAAGTGCTGAAATATTACTTCAAAACTCGCTAATATATTTTTTACGAGTATTAATTCTCATTAAATACGCTATTAACTATAAATAAGAGAAAAAATTACTGACAAATCGATTAAAAATTTTAATATCAAAATCGACGTACATTGAAAAATATCAACAAAAATAAGATACTATAAACTTTATATTTATTAGTATCAAAACCAAGAGTTTTGTCGCGTATTTTGTAAAAATTTAAGATGAAACTGAGCGTCGCTGGCAAAGGATGATTTTGCCGGTTCCCAATAATGTGATCTTTTTCTGATGATTTCAGGAGAATAACAATCAATAAGGGTGTCTATCTGCATGAAATAAGTTTGGCGCGCCCAAATTTTTAACAGGAGGGTTGAGAGAATGAGAAAAATCCTGAGTAACCTTTTAAAGGATGAAAGCGGCGTCACGGCCGTTGAGTACGCCCTGATGGCGGCGGCGGCGGCGGCAGTGGTCGGTGTTGCTGGAACGGCTTTTTATACCAAGCTTCAAACTGCCTTTAACGATATCGATCTTTCCGGATCAGGCGGTGGTAGCACGAACTAGTTTTGTAACTTCTTAGCTTCCGTCCAGGGCGTCCCGCGTCGGGAGAGGTAAGGCAGCATGGCACCCATTTATCCTATTCTGGCAATTATAATGCTCTGGTTGGCCGCCTATACCGATCTCACGCGCCGCCTGATCCGTAACTGGGTATCCCTGACGTTGCTGCTGCTCTTTATTCTGTACGCGGTGTTTCCGGTTCAGCCACTTCATATACGGGATCATATGCTGTGGGCGGGCGGATTGTTTGTCCTGTTATTGACCGGTTTTATTTTCGGCAAGGTCGGTGGGGGCGATGTCAAGCTGGCAACCGCAGTCATGCTCTGGGTCGGGCCGAAGGCGGGACCTGAATTCCTTATTATAACAGCGCTTTGCGGCGGCCTTCTCGCTCTCTTTATCATAATGCCGACCTTAAGGTTGATGCGCGAATGGGCGCTCACGCCATTTTTGAAACATGGCATGATAACGGATGAGGGAGCCGCGCCGACTGTGCCCTACGGCGTCGCCATCGCGGCGGGTGGCACGGTGGCGCTTTATAGTACTTACCTGAAGGGTATGGGGTGATCGCGATGAGAAGTTTTGTCTTCATCCTTCTCGCCGCCCTGTTTTTGGGGTCCGCCTTCTACCTTGGGAACAAATATCTCTTTCACCTCGCGGAAAGCACCAATCCGGCATCACCAGCTGTTGCGCAAGCCCCCGAGATATGGGCGCTCAGGCTCGAAAGGAACGTGGAGCGGGGTGATATCCTTGATAAGGGTCAGGTGGCATGGCATCTGGTGCCGCGCGGCCGGACGGGAGATCATTTGTTGATCCGCGAAAACACTGACCTTGCCGACTGGCAGGGGGCGGCTTTTACGCGATCCTTGCAAAAGGGCGCCTATCTTCAGGATATCTATTTTGTCCGGCCATCCGAAGCAGAATATCTCAAAACATTGTTGGCGGACGGGATGCGCGCCCGCCCCGTTGCAATTCACAATCTTAGCGACTTTGAAAAATTGCGCCCCGGTGATCATGTCGATCTGATCCTCACCTATGTCACGCCCGCCCATGCCGTGCGGGCGGGCGAGACAGTTGTCAAAACCATACTGGAGAATAGTCGTATTGTTGCCGTGGAGACGGCTCTTGAGAGGAAGGCAATCAACGCCACAAGGTCATCTGAGACCCTGACGCTTGCGCTGTCCCCAGATGACGTTGAACTTGTCTCCATGGCCGAGGCAATCGGCAAACTGCGGATTTCCTTGCGGAGGGGCAATGATACCGGAAAGCTTGCCTCTCCGTCTGAAAAGACCGCCTTTTCAGCGGGCGAGCTATTCCCCGACCTGAAGCCAGCTCCGGCGGCACTTACGCAGGATCATTCACGCGACATACGGATAATGCGCGGCGGGGACATTTCCGTTGTTACCCTGTCACTACCGGCAGGAAAATAGGGGGCATGATGAGAAACAGCCTGCAAAAAATCGGCTACTTACTCCTGATGCTGGCGGTTCTTCTCTTGCTTTCTCCCCCCTCCGGCTTTGCGCGCACCGCCGGAGACAAGCCGCCTCTGTCGCTCGATGTGAACCAGGGTCATCTCGTTCCGCTTAATGTTCCCATCGCCGAGGTTCTGGTGACAAATCCGGCGATCGCGGATATCCAGATTACCGCCTCCAACGGCCTCTTCGTGTTCGGCAAGGCGCCGGGGCGGACCCATGTGATGGCGATCGGGGCGGGTGGCGCGGTGCTGTTCGATCAATATGTTACGGTTACGCGCGATCTTGTGACGCTCTCAACTCTTCTTTCTGAGCAATTTCCGATGAGCAATCTTGCTGTTCAGTCCAGCCCGGGGCGCATTCTTCTCTCAGGCATAGCGCGCACCCCCTTGCAGGCGGAGCAGATCGCCTCCGTCGTTCGCGGATTTCTGGGCGAGGGGGAGGAGATCGTCAACCGGATGGAGGTTATGGCCCCGTCGCAGGTGAATATCCGGGTGCGTATTGTCGAGATGAATCGGGAAGCCACCAAAAACCTTGGCATTAACTGGGATGTGTTATTGAACCCGGGATCGCTCGCTATCGGGCTGATCACCAATCGCTGGCCCGCCGTGCTTGGCGATAGCCTGATCCCGAGTTCCGCGAACTCCGACATCGGCGGGAGCGGGTTGCTTGGGTATCGCGGTAGTCAAGGGTCTGTTTCCGCCGTAATCGATGCTCTGGCCGAGGAAAATCTCATCACCATTCTGGCGGAACCTAATCTCACCTCTCGCTCCGGCGAAACCGCGAGTTTCTTTGCGGGCGGGGAATTTCCGATCCCGGTCTCCGCGAATGAGGATCAGGTGACATTCGAGTTCAAGAAATTCGGTGTTATCCTTGATATCACCCCGACGGTGCTGTCGGATCAGCGGATCGGCATTCATATTCGGCCCGAGGTGAGCGAGATTTCCGAAGTTGGCGCGGTTGTCGTCAATAATTTCCAGATACCCGGCATTGCCGTCCGCCGGACAGAGGCGACAATTGAGCTTGCCAGCGGCCAGAGTTTCGCGGTGGCGGGCCTGCTGCAAAACCAGACGAGAAATCTTGTCAATGAAGTTCCCTGGCTCGCTGATCTCGCGATCCTGGGTCCGCTGTTCCGCTCCAGCCGGTATCAGAAGATGGAAACCGAGCTTGTGATCATTGCGACGGCGAATATCGTTACGCCGCGAAATAACGCCCTGTTCGCAAGCCCGGCGGATAAGTATCACCCGACAGGTCTTGCGGAGAAGATGACGACAGGCAAGCTGGCACTCCCGACGCTGGCGCCGGAAATACCACAAGGCATGGGGCAGGACGGCCTGACCCTGAAGGGGCCAGCGGGCTATATCTATTGAGGAAGAGAAAGGCACCAGAATGCGACGTTTTATAACGGCGGGTCTTCTTATTCTATCTGCGTTCGGCCTGTTGACTGGCTGCGGCGGGTATGAAGAATCCGGTCAACTTCCCCAAAGTCTAGCGAAATCCTCCGTTCAAAGTCAAAGCTACCGCATTTCCTTCTTTGAGGACGGCATGGATCGCTCGCTTAAGGCGCGGGACGGACAGGCGTTGTCCGAATTCCTGCAGAAACTGACTCTCGATCCGCCCGGATATATGCGCCTCCAAGCGCGCGGCATGCATTTCACGGAGGAGGAGATTTTCCATCTGCTGGAGCAGTCGGGCCTCTATCGCTTTAGCGCTGTGGAAGTGTCGCCTGCCGCCCCGGCAACAGCGGAGGAGGGCCCTGTTCTCGATGTGGAGCTAACATACTATACCTATACACTTGAGGACTGTGGCGCTCATCTGGACCGTCGGTTGGTTGATCATGTGGCGTGGGAAACACCGGGCTTCGGGTGCGCGGTCAACCGCAACCGGCTGGTCAGTCTGGTGCGTCCGGGAAATACGGGGCCGGATGGATATCTCGTTCCGCCGCTCGCCCGCTCAGAGGCGAAGGCCATCGCAACATACCAATCCCTTCCGCCGAGGCCCTTTCCACCCGCTGAAAATTAAACAGGAACAGGATATGACGGTACGGAATACACCAGAGATTGTCACCTTTCCCAATGCGGACGGCGCGGTGCCGACGGCGGCCTATGTCGCGGATAAAGAGACGGAAAAACAGCTAAAGGACCTGTTGCCTAAATGGGGGTATGAGGCGGCACATATCCGGCGGGGCTCTCTCCGTGAAGTGATCCGGGATTACGGAGAAAAGCCCATGCCGACGGTGCTGATCGTCGATATCTCGAAGGTTGCGCTGCCTCTCTCCGATTTGCAGGCGCTTGCGGATATCTGCCCTCCACGGGTGAATGTGGTGGTGCTCGGGACCGAGGATAACGTCGGCCTTTATCGCGACCTGATGGAAATCGGCGTTACGGACTATCTGGTCAAGCCGGTACCGAGCGATCTTCTCTTTCGGGCCGTCGCGCGGGCAAGTGGACGGATCGCCGCCCGCAGCCCCGAACCGCGCGCAGGGAAAACCGTTGCGGTTTATGGGGCGCGGGGCGGGGTCGGGGCGACAACGGCCGTGCTTAACACCGGTTGGCTGCTCGCCAATCATCACAACCGCCATGTCATGCTCGCTGATCTGAACCTCACCTCCGGTACACTCGCTCTAGAATTGGGGCTGGAGCCGACCCCCGGCCTTGCGGGACTGCTCACCGATCCGGACCGGATCGACACTGTCTTTGTTGATCGCGCCACGCTGGAGGTGGAGGAACGGCTGAAACTACTCGCCTCTGATGCGGATCTTGCCGGCGCACCTGCCTATGACGCGGGCGCCGTCGCGCAGTTGATGCAGCATTTGCGCAGCCGTTATCATTTTATTCTCCAGGATGTGGATCGCGGAAAGCCCGATGTCGCGATGGCATTGCTGCAAAATGCGGATATCCGTGTTTTGGTAATGGATCAGACACTGGCATCGGTGCGGGACGGCGCGAGAGCATTAAAAACCCTGAAAACAGAGCTGCCGGAGAAAAGGATACTTCTGGTGCTTAACCAGGCGCGGCCGCGTCATGGCGGGGATGTGCCGGTCGAGAAAATCAGGCGTTTTATGGATCGAGAGATCAATGTCATTATCCCGTTCGACAAGAAAAAGCTTGCGATCGCCAGTCTGAACGGCAAGCCCGCCGCCCGAGAAAAGGCGCCGATCACAGAGGCCTATCGGAGACTGGCGTCGAACCTCATCGATCAGAAGGAAGCACCAACGCGACGTGGGTGGTTCCCGGGCTTAAGGGGAAGGTAAAATGTTTGGCCGACGACCCGAAAGCGATCCGCTCCAGAGCCTGGCCGAGCCGGGTGAAGAGTTTGTCGGTATTGCAAAAAAGAAGGAGGAATTTCCCGTGCCACCGGAACTGGTGGGACGCGTCAGAAAGCAGTTTTTTAACCGGATCGACCCGACCGCCGCCTCCACCATGCCGCCCGAGCAGCTCTCCCTCCGGATTGCCGAGGCAGTCTCCAAAATTGTTGATGAGGAAAAGCTCCAAGTCAACTGGCTGGAACAGAGCGCCATTGCGCGGGAGCTGTTTGACGATATTGTCGGCATCGGCCCGATCGAAAATCTGCTCTCCGATCCGAAGGTGACGGATATCCTCGTCAACGGGCCCGATACGGTCTATGTGGAACGGGACGGGCGGCTGGAGCTTACGAGCTACAGATTTCGTGATGAGGATCATGTGCTGGAGGTTGCGCGGCGAATTGCAGCCTCCGTCGGCCGTCGGGTGGATGAGGCAAACCCAATGGTCGATGCGCGGCTGAAAGACGGCAGCCGCGTCAATGTGATCGCACCGCCGTTATCCGTTTATGGCACGATTATCTCGATCCGCAAATTCTCCAAGGAGTTCATGAGCCTGAGTGATCTTGGCGCGGGCGGATCCTGCTCCGTCGCGATGGCAAGATTCCTCGAGATTGCGGCGCGCTGTCGCCTCAATGTCCTGATTTCCGGCGGGACCGGTTCGGGCAAGACAACGCTGCTCAATGCGCTTTCCGGCCTGATCGATGAGAATGAGCGGATCGTCACCATAGAGGATGCGGCGGAAATTGCGCTGCAACGCCCCCATGTGGTGAGCCTGGAGACCCGCCAGCGCAACACGGAGGGGACCGGCGAAGTCTCGCAGCGCGATCTCCTGCGCAACAGTCTGCGGATGCGGCCCGACCGCATCATCATCGGGGAGGTGCGGGGCGCGGAAGTCTATGACATGTTGCAGGCGATGAATACGGGGCATGATGGCTCCATGTCGACGATCCATGCCAACAGCGCGCGCGATGCGCTTTTGCGCCTTGAAAACCTGATGCTCTCAACCCTTACCAATTATCAGAGCCGCGGCGCCCGTCAGCAGATTGCCAGCGCGCTCGATCTCGTCATCCATGTGGAGCGGGGGGCAAGCGGTCGGCGCTTTATCCGCGAAATATCAGAGATCGTCAGTCTGGAAGCGGATGTGATCACCAGCCAGACCCTCTTTACCTATGTGGAGGAAGGGAGCGGCGCGACAACAGGTGGAGCCGCCTTTCGCTATTCCGGCGGCCGACCTCATTTCGAGGAAAAAATTGCCAAATTCGGTCTGCTGGAGGAATTGCAGGAGGTGCTGCGCCCATGATGCCGGATGTCACGATCGAAAGCCTCCCCTTTCCAGTGGAATATGTGGCCTTCGTCCTCTTCGTGATGAGTGGCCTTGCGCTCATCTTTCTTGCTTACCGCAAACTCGGGGAGGGGGAGAGACGGCTTGCCGCGCGCCTTGCGGAGTTGGAGCCTACGCAAAGCGACAGCGAAACGCTTCCCGTAATCTCCCCGCAGGAGGTGACGGCGCTGTATCGGGAGGATAGCGCCGTCACCGGATGGCAGCGTCTTTCCCGCCGGGCAATCCCTCTGGGTGTCGGGTTGCTTGTTCTGCTCACTCTCATGGCTGCGGCATTGACGGAATTCCCCCTCATCACCGTTGCTGTTGCCGGGTCTGCCCTTCTTCTGGCGGGAAGCTATGGCGGCTTTCATCTCTACCGGCGGAATATGCTGCGCAGGCGGTTTATCGATCAGCTGCCGGAAGCGATTGACATTATCATTCGCGGCGCCCGCGTCGGCATGTCCCTGCCGGAGAATTTTCAGGTGATCGCCCGTGAAATGCCTGATCCGGTGGGTGATCAGTTCCGTACCCTCGCGGAAAAGCTCAGCATCGGAATTGATCTTGAAACGGCGCTTACCTCGGCGGTTAAGGAAATCGGGGTAAAGGAGTTGCAGTTTATGGCGACAACCCTGATCTTGCAGCGGCGGACAGGGGGGCAATATGCGGAAGTGCTTGAAAACCTCGCCCGGGTGCTGCGGGATCGCCGTGCGCAATATCTGAAGGCCAAGGCCCTGACATCGGAATCGCGTGTCTCCGCCCGGATTGTGACCGTTGTGACGGGCGTTATCCTGCTCATTCTTGCGGCAACGAACAAGGCGCAGTTCGATTTCCTGTTTGATGATCCTATTGGCCATAACCTGCTGATCTATGCCGGGGTCAGTATTTTTATCGGTTTTTTCACTCTTTCCCGATTGCTGAGGACACTGCAATGAGCGGGTTCTGGTACGCCTCAATGGACGGGAAGCTGCTTCTGATGGCAACCGGCCTTTGCGTTAGTCTCGCGCTCACCTTTTTTATAATTGCCCTCCGTGCGAGAAAATCAGAACGTCTCGACAAGAGGCTTATGCTTTTTGCGGATGACGGCGGCGGGGGATCATCTAAACCAGTGTCGCTGGTCAGGATCGATTTGGAGCGGGAGGAGGCGAAAAGCGGTAACTCGGCGAAATGGCTCCGGCCTCTTTCCTTTGGAAAAACGGCCAAGGAAAAGCAGAGCCTTAACCGGCGCTTTATCCGGGCGGGGATTGATCCCGTACGTTGGAAAAAGCTCTTTATTCACGCGCGTATTGTCCTTTTTATTTTGGCCGCCCTTATCACGGCCTTTTTGCAGAACAGCCAGCTTTTTTCGCCCCTGAATGCGTTTACTGTTGCTGTCCTCGTCATCTCTGCTGGTATCGCGGGGAGCTTCCTGCCGCATTTTCTCCTGAATTATTATATCCGAGAGCGGCAACGGCGGATCGAGCGGGCCATGCCGGACATGATCGATCTGCTGATCCTCTGTGTGGAGGCCGGGCTGACACTGGAAGTGGCACTCGCCCGCGCGATTGAGGGATTGGAACCTTTTGCGCCAGATGTCGCGGCGGAGATGAAAACCACCTTGAGCGAGCTCCGTATTCTGCCCGATAAATCCATGGCGCTCACCAATCTGGAGGAACGCACCGCCTCCAGGAGCCTGAAATATCTCGTATTGTCCCTGCGGCAGTCAGAGCGCTATGGCACCTCGATCAGCGGAGCGCTGAAGGTGGTTGCGACGGAAAATCGCAAACACGCCATGCTGGAGCTTGAGAATAACGCGGCGCGAATGCCGGCGCTCCTGAGTATCCCACTTATCCTGTTTATCTTACCGCCCGTCGTAGCGCTGTCCACCGGACCCGGATTTGTGCTGATGATGCGCGCGATCGGAGGATGACGATTATGACATTGCGAATATTGATCCTGGCGGGTTTTGTCCTTCTGTTGGCGGGCTGCGCCTTGCCGGGCCAAGGGCTGGAGACGCAAAATCTGTTCGCCGATGAAGCCGCGCGGGAGCGCGCATTGAAAATCGCCGATGTCTCCGTGAAATCGGGTAATTATCTCTCGGCAATTGAGATATATCAGAAGCTGCTATCGAAGAATAAGTTCGATGAGGATGTCCTCTATGCGCTTGGCATGACCTACCTCAAAGCGGGCGCCCCGCAGGAGGCAGTCGCCGTTTTCGAGAATATGGAGGCGGCGGCGCAAGAGGATATCCGCCCCCTTCTCGGGCTTGGGCGCGCCAATCTCTATCTTTACCGACCAGAGGCGGCGGCGATTTATTTTTCCAAAGCGAGGGAGTTGAAGCCAGAGAACATTGAGATACTGAGCGGACTTGCCATCGCGGAGGATATGGCCGGAAATCATGACGGCGCGCGCAAACTTTATGCGGCGGCATTAAAGATCGCGCCGGAGAATATGGGTATCCGCAACAATGCGGCACTTTCCTACCTGATGGCGGGGGAATATGAAACCGCGGTGGAGACTCTCTCCAAGCTGGCGTTCACGCCGAAATCGACGCCGCAGATCCGTCAGAACTTGGCGATGGCCTATGGTCTTGCGGGGGATGAGGCGGCGGCGGTCCGCATCGCGCGGCTCGATCTCGATGCGGAAACCGCGCGTAATAATCTCAAATTCTATAACCTGATCCGGCGGATGAAGGACCGCGATTTGCTGAGACGCTATCTCTTGGGTCCGAGACCGGGGGGCATCGGCGCCACATGAGCCAGTCCATCCGAAAAATCCAGCGCCTGGCCCGGGACAATCGGGCGTCGCTCCCCGTGGAGCTGACGATTATCTTGCCATTGGTTTTTGCGCTTGTTTTTGGCGTGATTGATGTGAGCCGCGTTCTGCTGGCCCGCAGCTTGGTCGATCATCTCGCCGTCTCGCTATCTGAACAAATTAAATTTGAAGGGGGGAGCCCCGCCACCCAAGCCGCGGCGCAGGCAAAACTTGTCACCGCCGCCCCCAATCTTGTGGGGGGATTGGTCGATGTTTCCCGTCTCAGCGTTACGGTCAGCAATTTTGGCAGCCTTGCGGATTTCGTGGACGATAGCCCGTCCGCCGATGGGCCGCTGACGGCCTATCGCCTTGACTATGTCGTCACCCTGATAACCCCTTTCGTGAATTATCTCTATAGTTCCGCCGATGTGACGGAGAGTGCTCTGGTGCTCGTTAAAAATGGCGCGTAAGACTCCCGCATATCGACTGGCGCGTGATTGCCGGGGCAGCGTGATGGTGGAGGTCGCGCTTATTGTGCCGGCGATCATGTTCCTGCTGCTGGCCGGGGTAACCCTCGCCCATGTGGTGCAGTTATCGCGCGCCGCGGACCGGGCCGCCGCCGTCCTCGCCGGTGATCTCTCTGGAAGAACGGCGCTTGCGGAAGCGGATTTTGATACGGCGTTGACGGCCGCCGCCACCCTGACAGACACGGGCGGATATGAGGTGGCGCCCTGGCTTTCCGTGAAGGTGATGGAGCTTCATCCTGCGAATGGCGGCAGTATCCTCTGGAGCCGGAGCCGCGATGGTGGCGGCGGGGATTGCACGGGCACGGATCCAGCTTATACAACGCCCGCAGGCATCGTCAGCGGCGCAGGTATAGCCTATCTTCTTCAGGTCGATCTCTGTGCCACACCGGGTGCCGGCTTCTTCCTCTTGAGTGCCTTAAGCAACCTTGATTTCTCCGTCCATGCCCGTGCGACGGCTCCCGCCCGTCAGGCGCGGCTGCGCGGGTTAGAATAGGACCTTGTGCGATGCAAAGAAAGATCAGGGATTTCCATGCGGCGGAGGAGGGAGCGGCGCTGCTAATCTTTGCGCTGGCGATTTTTATTGTTATCGGCGGCGTGGCCTTTGCGATTGATGTCTCCCGCTTTTTCGCGGCGAAGTCGCGGCTCGGCATTGCCAGCGAAATGGCCGTATTGGCGGCGGCGCAGAATTTCCGTTTTTTGAGCACGGCGGAGCTGAACCAGCTGGCGACGGAAATGCTGCAGGCAAATTTCCATGGGGCGCATCTGTTGACTTTTTCCGATGAGATCCTCGCGCCTCCGTCTGTCAATCTGCTGACCGATGCGGAAACCGGGGAGATGACGCTCCGCGCCTCCGCCATCATCCCGACCATGCTGCTGCGGGCGCTTAATTTCCTCGATCCGGTTACGGTGGCGAGTGAGATCACGGTGGTCCAACAGAAGCCGGAGGCGGAGATAATCCTCGTTATCGAGGCATCGGAGATTTTCGAGACGGCAGGCCGCCTTGCGGAGGTAAGGGCAGCCGCACAGGGCTTGATCACCGCGCTGGAGGCCGAGACCACCCAGGAAGAGGGCATTAAATGGTCGCTCGTTCCCTTCGGCAATAACATCGTGAATGTCGCACCGCATAAGGGCTGGGTGGCGGCGGGAATGTGGCCTCTCAATATACCGCCGCTTGTGCCGGGCACGACGGAATGGGTGGGCGACCTCGCGGAAGATCGATGGTGCATCGCACCGCGCTTGGGTTCCACAGGGGAGGATGATACACCGCCCGCAACGACGGGTTTTCCCCTTGTCCTGACCTTGGGCGCTGAAATCGACGCAGGAACGGGCCTGCCGCATTTCACCAATGTCACAACGGCGGACTGTCGAGAGGATCGGATAGTGGGCCTCACCGACAGCCTCACCCTTTCGATGGCACTTGCGTCCGTTCGCGGGAATGGCGGGACGGCGTATGGCCGGGCCATGCTCTGGGCGGAGCGGACAGTGTCTCCGCTCTGGCAGGGCGTGTGGAACGGCGATGCCGCCCGGCCCGTTGCCTATGACGATGAAGCGGTTGAGAAGGTCACCATTTTGGTTGTTGGTTCAGACGCGGAGGATGCGGCGGAAGATAGTCGCCTTTCCAGCACCTGCGCGCGGATGAAGCAGAATAATATCACTCTTTATGTGATCGACTATCTCGCGCCCGCGGGCACGTCTACGCGGCTGGAGGCCTGCGCAACCACGACGGGGCATTATTTCCGCGTGACGGACGAGCCTTCCTTGCGGAGTGCCTTTTTCGCCATCGCGAAATTCATGACTGTGGTTCGTTTTGCTGGCTAATCCGGCCAGCCGCCGGGCGTGATAAAAATCTGACCGAGGGAAGTGAGCGTTTCCGGCCCCTCATCACGCATCAAATGAACGAGATAGGGCATAGGCCGCCTCTCAAATGCTGTGTCGATTTCGGCCAGTAAATCCGGCGTCTTGCCAGCCGTCGTTTCACAGGGATAAAAATACGGGGTGATCCAGCGCTTCTTTTCAAGAATGAGGAAATGATCAAACTCCGGTAGCGGGGTATCCTCAAGGCTCTCCCGGCTGTGCCATCTACCGCTAAGGCCATTTTCTGAAATTCTGGCGGGCGGTTCGGGATGGGCATTCCCCACCGGATAGAAGAGGCAGCCTTTGACCCAGGGGTGGGATGTTACATCGCCGATGCCATATAAGCCGAGAACGGCGGCGGTTTCCGTGTGGGTCGGAAGCAGGAGCTGATGCCCATAGAGCCGGTCGAGCTTTCTTTTGAGGGTATCTTTCTGCATCGGCCCGACGAAATCCGCTTCCTCCGTCGGGAAGCCGATATTGAGATAGAATTTCACCGACAATTCCCAATGCCACGCCTGATCCGCATACAGAAAGGCGAGGTCGATCTCGCCGAGGGAGCGCTTTTCACGATATATGGGAATATTGCTGCCGATCATCCGGACGGACGGTAAATTGTCGAGCCAAAAGATAACCAGCTGCTCGAAATACCGGCCAAGATTAAGGCGTCGCGTCGCGACGAGATGAGAGAGCAGCGGTTCCGGGTCATCCTGTACCCTTGCAAGCAATGCCGCCGTCTCCGGATCGCTGGCGAGATCGGGCGCGGGCGTGTCTTTGAGCAGGAAAGGGGACTTGATGACCCATTCCAGATCCCGAACGGCGAAGGGGATTTTATTCGCCAGCGCTGCCTCCCTCATCCATACAGGCTATAGAACATACGCGCGGAGGTCAGAAACAGGAAGAAGGCAAAGGCTTTTTTGAGCAAGCTCGCGTTGATCTGATGGGCGATTTTCGCGCCAAGCGGAGCGAAGAGGGCGGCCATCGGAAAAATCACCAGAAAGCCCAGAATATTGACATACCCGATATTTCCGGGGGGCAATTTTGCGGCATCAAGGCCGGAAATCAGGAAGCCGATCGTGCCCGGCACGGCAATGATCAGCCCGATGGCCGCGGCGGTGCCGACTGCTTTTCGGATCGGATAGTTGAAAAGGGTGAGGATCGGCACCGTAAAAGTGCCGCCGCCGATGCCCATCATGGCGGAAAACCCCCCGATAAAGAGCGCGATCAGCTGCTTGAACGGTGTTTTCGGCAGGCTCTCGGAGATATGCACATTATCCGGTCGGAAGGCCATGTTTGCAGCCACAATGAGCGCGAGCGTCGCAAAGACAAGGGTCAACAAATGACCATTGGCATATCCGGCGATGATCGTTCCCACAATAACCCCGATAAAGATCACCGGTCCCCAGCTTTCCAAAAGGTCGATATCAATCGCGCCTTTCTTGTAATGGCTGCGCGCGGAGGAGATGGACGTCGGGATGATGGTTGCGAGCGACGTACCGATGGCCACATGAATGCGGATATCGTCATCGACACCGAAAAAAGGCAGGATGTTATATAGCACGGGCACAATAACGATGCCGCCGCCCACACCAAGCAACCCGGCGAGAATACCGCCAACAATGCCCGTTCCGGCAAGCGCCGCGATCAGGCCGATCAGAAGCGGCAGGGAAACATCAGCGAACATTCAAAGATACTCCAGTTGACGGGAAAACGCCTTAGCTGCTTTTTAGCAGATCGCGCAGGATAAGTTCCAGCTTGTTCAGCGAATTGCAGGTTTCAGCGGTGGAGCAATAGGGCGCAATACGGAGCATTTCAGAATCGCCAGAGCCCCAGATCGATTTGCGTTCGGGGTTGAGCCAGATAACCCGCTTCGCCCGGAGCTTGATTTCTTTCAGAATATCGATGCGCGGGTCTGCGCCGTTGGAACGGCCGTCACCCAGAAAAATAACCGTCGTCCGGTTGTCGATCTCATCAAGGCAGAGCTCCTTGAAATCCTCAAGCGACCGGCCGTAATCGGTGGATCGCCCGCCATATTTCTCAATGGCGAAGGGAATGGCCTCCTCCGGTCCGAGCCGGTCAAATTCACCGGTAATCTCGCCAAGATCGCCGGAAAAGGCGAAAGAGCGCACCTTTGGCAGCACTTCATTGAGGCTGTAGAGGAACAGGAGCAAAAACCGCGCAACCGATGCGACGGAGCCGGAGACATCGCAGACAGCGAGTACTTTTGGTCGGTCTTTATGCTTCTGCTTCCAATGGGTTTCAAACAGGATGCCGTCATAGGCCACATTGCGCCGCATGGTCTTGCGAATGTCAAGATGACCCCGGTTCTTCACCTTTTTTACGCGCGAGTTCATGTCCGTCAGGCGCTTTGCCATGCGCTGAACCAACTGGCGCATATATTTGAAGTCGCGATGTTCGACATTTGAGAGACGGACATTTTTGAGGATATCCTGGCGGAACTGCTTGGCCTTGCCGCTGCTGGTGAGGGCGAGCTGGCGCTCCACCATATCGCGGACCGCATCGAAGAGAAGCTCCAGCCGACCGGAGAGCCGATCCGCGCCCTCTGCGTCGCCGTCCTTGTTGCGCTTAGAAATCTCCCGATTGACCTCATCAAGGCCCATACCTTCCATAATCCGGCGGGTAAAAAGCCCCCGCTGGGTCATCAGGACGATATTGCGAAGATTGGCGGCACTCGCGGCCGCGGTCATGGCCATGGTAAGCTCGGTCCGGTCATTGCGCTCCAGCATATCAAGAAGCGGGGCCGCAGAGCCGCTCTCGCTTTGCTCGCCGGAAAAGCCACCCCCGCCTTCACCGCCGCCGGAGGCCGGATTGGGCGAGTTTTCATCATCATTCGCAGGCGTCATTTCAGGCGATGTGTCTGTGTTTTCGTCGGTCTCCTCGCCCTCCTCATCAAGCGTCTCTTCCGGCGCGAGATCAGGGTTGATCTGGTAGCTGAAAAACTCGTCGAAGCAACGCTCGAAAGTTTCCTGTTCTTCAATCGTTTTCGCCATTACCTGCGCGAGCGCGGTCTTTAGGAGGCCCCGATCCTGATATCCGAACAGGCGCACGGTTTCGGCGGCATCGACACTTTCGCTGATCGACACCGGCACATCCGAGTAGCGCAGCATCTCGACAAAATCTGCGAGTGCCCGGTCCATCAGCGTACTTCTTTTTGTGCCACCGAGATAAATTTCGGGACTTCGCTATGCATGTTGTCGATATCTTCTTCGAATTTTAGCAGCATATTGAGAGTGTTGCGCACCAGATCAACCTCCAGCTTGTCTGCATGCAGCAATAGAAGCGTGCGTGCCCAGTCGATTGTCTCGCTGACCGCCGGGAGTTTCTTCAAATCCTGCGTGCGAAGCTGCTGCACGAAGGAGACAAGCTGATTACGCAAATTCTCCTCCAGCTCCGGCACCCGCGTCTGGATAATCCGTCGCTCCAGCGAGGCATCGGGGAAAGGAATATAAAGATGCAGGCAGCGGCGTTTCAGGGCATCGCTCATCTCGCGGGTGTTGTTGCTGGTCAGGAAGACGAGCGGCTTGGTTTTCGCCTTGATCGTCCCGATTTCGGGGACAGAAATCTGATAATCGGAGAGTATTTCCAGCAAATAAGCCTCGAACTCATGATCCGATTTGTCGATCTCGTCAATCAGCAGGACGGTTTTAACCTCTGATTTCAGCGCCTGTAGAAGCGGTCGCGGTTCCAGAAACCTTTCCGAATAGAAACTGTCTCCGAACTGATGCAGCTTGTCCATGGATTGTTCTATTCCGACCGCATCCTCCAAAAGATCCCCGAGTTTTTCCTTCAGGATCTGGGTATAGAGAAGCTGCTTGCCGTATTTCCACTCATAGAGCGCCTTTGATTCATCCAACCCCTCATAGCATTGCAGGCGGATCAGCGGTGCCGCGAGAATTTCGGAGGCTGCTTTTGCAAGTTCTGTCTTGCCGACGCCGGGCGGTCCCTCGACCAGGATTGGTTTATCGAGCTTTTGCGATAAATAGATAGAGGTGGCGATATGGCGATCGCAGATATATCCCGCCTTCTCAAATCCGTCTTTGATCAGGTCGATGGCGTTTGCGGGGTCTTTATCAATGAATGTCACGTATCGGTTCCATGTTATTATTATTGTTCACTGGTTAAAAAAGATTACCTATTCAATAGCAGGCTCGTCCGCGCTTTGCTAGGGCAATCCAACTGGACAGCGGATGCAGGGCGGGTTAAAAAGCGGCAACAATGCGGCCTATATGCCGCATTTTACGGCTTAGGTGAACGGAAATAGCAATATGAGTACGACAAAAGAAATACGCAGCTCCTTTCTGGACTATTTTGCAAAGAATGGTCATGAAAAGGTGGAGAGCTCGCCGCTGGTGCCGCGAAACGATCCGACCTTGCTGTTCACCAACGCGGGCATGGTGCAATTCAAGAATGTTTTTACCGGTCAGGAGAAGCGGCCGTATAACCGCGCCGTGACAACGCAGAAATGCGTCCGCGCGGGCGGTAAGCATAACGACCTTGAGAATGTCGGCTATACGGCGCGCCATCACACCTTTTTCGAGATGCTGGGGAATTTCTCCTTTGGCGACTATTTCAAGGATCAGGCGATTGAGCTTGCCTGGAACCTGCTGACAAAGGAATTCGGCCTGCCGGAGGAAAAGCTGCTCGTTACCGTCTATCATGACGATGACGAGGCTGCGGATCACTGGAAGAAAATCGCCGGTCTTTCCGACGACAGGATTATTCGCATCGCCACGTCCGATAACTTCTGGTCCATGGGCGATACCGGACCCTGCGGTCCCTGTTCGGAGATTTTCTTTGATCATGGGGAAGGCATTCCCGGCGGCCCGCCCGGCAGCCCCGATGAGGATGGCGATCGCTTTATCGAGATCTGGAATCTCGTCTTTATGCAGTTCGAGCAGCACGCCGGGGGCAATCGGGAAAACCTGCCGCGCCCCTCCATCGATACCGGCATGGGGCTGGAGCGGGTGACCGCCGTCCTGCAGGGCAAGCATGACAATTATGATATCGACCTGATGCGCCACATCATCGAGGCCTCGGCCGATATCTCCGGCATTGCGGCGGATGGGGAATTCAAGATGTCTCACCGCGTAATCGCCGATCATTTGCGCTCCTCCTCCTTCCTGGTCGCCGATGGCGTGTTGCCGTCGAACGAGGGACGGGGATATGTGCTCCGCCGCATCATGCGCCGCGCCATGCGCCATGCGCATATGCTGGGGGCGAAGGAGCCGATGGTCTACAAACTGGTGCAAACACTGGTCGATGAAATGGGGGACGCGTTTCCGGAACTCGCCCGTGCCCAGTCGTTGATTTCCGAAACCTTGAAGCTGGAGGAAACCCGTTTCAAGGAAACACTGGATCGTGGCCTGAAGCTGCTGGGCGATGCCACCGAAAAACTGGGCGGCAGCGATCCGCTTCCGGGCGATGTGGCGTTCAAGCTGTATGATACTTTCGGCTTCCCGCTCGATCTCACGAAAGATATTCTTCGCGGCCAGAAACGCGAGCTGGATGAGGCCGGATTCGATGCGGCGATGAAAAAGCAGAAGGAAGCCGCCCGCGCCGCCTGGTCCGGCTCCGGGGAGGCCGCGACGGATACGCTTTGGTTCGATTTGCATGAAAAGGTCGGTGCGACGGAGTTTCTGGGCTATCAGACGGAAACCGCCGAGGGCAAGGTGCAGGCGATCATCAAGGATGGCAAGGAAGTGGACCGCGCCCGGCAGGGCGATGAAGTCATGGTCGTGCTCAACCAGACGTCTTTTTATGGCGAGAGCGGTGGTCAGGAAGGCGATCACGGCAGGCTGAAAACCGCCGACGGCTTTGCCATGACGGTGAAAGACACCCAGAAGAAGCAGGACCTCTTTATCCATATGGGGCAGATCGCGAAGGGCGAGTTGAAAGTCGATGACGTGGTGGAAACCCATGTCGATCACAACCGCCGGAACCGCCTGCGCGCCCATCATTCGGCAACCCATTTGCTGCATGAGGCGCTGCGTCAGGTTCTGGGCGATCATGTGACGCAGAAGGGGTCTCTTGTGGCTGAAGACCGGTTGCGGTTCGATTTCGCGCATCAGAAGCCAATGACGGACGCGGAGATCGCCGAGGTCGAGAAAATGGTCAATGATCGTATTCGCGTAAATGCCGATGTCGATGTCCAATTATCCACACCAGAGGAAGCCATCAAAGCCGGCGCCATGGCGCTTTTCGGTGAAAAATATGGCGATGAAGTCCGTGTTGTCTCCATGGGCGGTCTCGATGTGACAAAGGGCGCAGGGCGCAACTATTCAACGGAGCTTTGCGGCGGTACGCATGTTGCCCGCACGGGCGATATCGGATTCCTCAAGATCGTCAGTGAAGGCGGCCTTGCCGCCGGTGTCCGCCGGATTGAGGCCGTTGCCGGGGAGGCCGCGCTTGACTATGTCAATGAGCGGGAGAGAATTTTGGCCGATGCGGCCGCGACCCTTAAAATCGCACCGCATGACCTTGGGAACCGCATCCAAAGCCTGCTTGAGGATCGCAAGAAACTTGAACGTGAACTCGCCGATACCCGCAAGAAACTGGTAAGTGGCGGGGGCGGCGGCGCGACTGAGGCGCCGGAGAAGGTTGGCGATATCTCGCTGATGGCACGGCTGCTTTCCGATGTGCCGCCAAAGGACCTCAAACCCATGGCGGATGAGATCAAGAAGCAGCTGAAAAGCGGCGTGATCGTCCTGATCAGCAATAATGACGGCAAGGCCTCCATCGTGGTCAGCGTAACGAATGACCTGACCAAGGAATTGAGTGCGGTGGATCTAGTCCGCGCCGGATCAGAGGCGCTTGGCGGTAAGGGCGGCGGTGGTCGTCCCGATATGGCGCAGGCCGGTGGCCCCGATGGCACAAAAGGCGAAGACGCCGTGGCCGCGATTAAAGGCTTGATCGCGAAAATGACCTCCGGTGAGGTTCTGGCGGGCTCGTAGCCAGACCAAAAAGCCGGCAGGTCTGCCATCCTGCCGGCTTGGTACGCTACTGGTTAATCGACTGTGCCGCCCCGGTCCAATCGGGGTAAAATTGGCAGGGACGGCACTTCCTCCCTGGACTTGCCGGCAGCCAGTTAATAACTGACTAACCGGTAAATTGGCATTTGGCGGTTGGTTGTGGCTAAAAAGCGGCCATTCCGGGGTTATTTCATGTCCGCCGTATTTTGCGCCGCTGCTTGATCTTTCGCCCATCTCCAATACATATAGAAGGCGCCTGCAAGGCGATGTCTGCTGGATGAGGGACATGAATTATTTCAAGACCGGATTACTGATTGCTGCGATTACCGCGTTGTTTCTGGCCGTGGGATTTCTCCTCGGCGGGATGACCGGGATGCTGATTGCGTTTGCCGTGGCGGTCGCGATGAACGGCTTCGCCTACTGGAATTCGGACAAGATGGTCCTCAAGATGTATGGCGCGCGTCAGGTGGGCCGGAGCGAGGCACAGGGCCTTTATCAGATGGTGGAGGATCTGGCGGCGCGGGCGGAACTTCCCATGCCGAAGGTCTTTATCATGGATAATCCGCAGCCCAACGCCTTTGCAACGGGCCGGAACCCGGAAAATGCCGCCGTTGCGGTGACGACCGGCCTCATGAAAATCCTGAATAAGGAGGAAACGGCGGGCGTTCTCGCGCATGAGCTGGCGCATATCAAGAACCGCGACACCCTGACCATGACGGTTACCGCGACGATTGCCGGTGCGATCAGTATGCTGGCGAATTTTGCGCTCTTCTTTGGCGGCAGCCGGGATAACCGGATTGGTATCGTTGGTACTATTGCCATCATGGTCCTCGCACCGCTCGGCGCGATGCTGGTACAGATGGCGATCAGCCGGACCCGTGAATATTCTGCCGATCATACCGGCGGTGAAATCTGCGGAAATCCGGAGTGGCTGGCGAGTGCGCTGCAAAAGCTCGAAAATTCGGCGCGGGGTATTGAAAATATCCCGGCGGAGAAAAATCCCGCCTCGGCCAGCCTGTTTATCGTCAACCCGCTACATGGTCAGCGGGCGGACAAGCTCTTCTCGACCCATCCCTCGACAGCGAACCGTGTTGCAAGGCTTAAGGAACTGGCGAAATCACTGGTGCCGTCCGGCGGGCAGCGTGTGCGGGCGGACCGCGAAGACCGTTATTCCCATGAAGGGATGTTCAGGAAACCATCCTCGCGCGGCTCCACACCCTACACCGATTCCCCTGTCAACCGCCCACGTCCCAAGAAAGGGCCATGGGGCTGATTACGACAGGCTCTTCGGCGATTTGACGAGGGCGCGTGTCAGGAAACGGCTCAAATGGTCCACATATTCCTGACGGCTCTGCCCCTTGCGATAGGCCATCGGCGCGGAGAATTGGATCAGGCCCATCATGGCGTGGCCAATCAGGTCGGGATCGATATCCTCATAAAGCTCTCCATTGAGCTGTGCGCTCCTCAACTGCGCAATAAAGCCCGAGGCAAACTTGCTGCGGACTTCCTTTGACGTTGAATCTGTCGGATCGAAAACTTTGGTATCGACAAGCGCCGAGCGAAGCAGGCCAGGGTTTTGTTCGGCGAATTCCTGAATGGTCGTCAGGCTATAGCGGATATATTCTTCGAAACTGTCGACTTTTGGAATGCGGGAATGCACATAGGAATGCAAATCCTCCTGCGCGCCGCTGGCGAAAGCGAGAAATATCTCCCGCTTGTCCGTATAGTGGCTGTAGAAAGTCCCGTGAGCGACGTCTGCTTCCTTGGCAATATCCTGCGGTCTTGTCTCGTGATATCCCTTGCTGACGAAGAGTTTGCGGGCCGCCGCCAATAGCCGGTTGCGCTTTTCTTCTTTTCTTTTACTGGCTCTATCTGACGCCACTGTGACGGGTGTTGATTGATTCATCCGCCTCCCACCTTTTTATTTTTATATTTTTTCGCGTCTATTGCTGGCAATTATTACAACAATTTGTCAGTATTCTTACAATAACAGTCCGATGCCTAAAATAGAACAAAAAAATCAACGGAGTTTGTTCCCCATATGCCGTCTTCTATTCCATTTCGGCCATTTATGCGGCCGACCCCAGATATTTCGATCGCTCAAAATGACGATGGAAGCTGGATTGTCAAGAGTAATATCTCGCTAGGCGAGTATTTGGCCAATATTGGCACCTATTTCCGGCGGGCGGCGACGGCGTATCCGGACCGTCCTTTTCTTGTGCAATGCCGGCCCGAAGGGGGTTGGCCTGAACTCACCTATCAGCGTCTTCAGGATGAGGCGGATCAGGTGAGCAGTTACTTGCTGGCGAACGGGTATGGACCGGAAAAATCCATTATGATCCTGTCGGGGAACAGCTTCTCTCATGCGATCCTGAAAGTGGCGGCGCTTCAGGTTGGCGTGCCGGTCACGGCCTGCTCGCCGTCCTATTCATTGATGGGCTCGGATTTTTCAAGGTTACAATATGCCGTGGAATTGACCGAACCCGGCTTGATTTTCGCGGAAGACGGGGATGCCTATGCTGCCGCACTCACGGCGCTTGACCTTACAAATCTGGAGGTGGTGACGGTCCGCGGGGAAATTCACGGAGGCAAGCGGTTCTCTCATATGCTGGGTGCGGTGGATCAGCAGGCCGTCGAGGCGGCTTGTGCTGCCGTGACCGGTGAAACGCTCGCCATGATCCTGTTCACTTCGGGCTCGACCGGGATGCCGAAGGCGGTCCCGAATACGCAAAAAATGCTGTGTTCCGCGCAGAAAACGCTGGAGCTGATTTCCGAGCAGCCGGATCCGGTGAATGACCCGACCCGCGTGCTCGATTGGCTGCCCTGGCATCACACCTATGGCGGAACCGTGAATTTCTTCGGCATTGCAAGGAGTTATGGCACGCTTTACATGGATGACGGAAAACCGACGCCGGGCCTCTTTGGGCGGACCATCGAGAATTTGAAGATCGTCTCACCGTCACGTTTCAGCACGGTCCCGGCGGCCTATAGCTTTCTGGCGGATCAGCTGGAGCAGGATGAAGAGCTGGGGCATGCTTTTTTCAAGAACCTTAAAATCTGCCAATATGGCGGCGCGGCTCTGTCGCAGGAAATGTTTGAACGGATGCAGCATCTTGCGATCAAATATACCGGCATGCGCATTCCTTTCGGCACCGGCTGGGGCGCGACAGAGACCACCGGAACAGGCACGGCGGTTCATTGGGACAGCGAAAGGGTCGGCCTGATTGGGGTGCCGACGCCGGGCATCACGGTCAAAATCCTCCCCGTTGGCGAAAAGCTCGAAATCCGCATCAAGGGACCGAATGTCCATACGGGCTATTACAAGCGGCCCGACCTCACCGCGCAGTATTTCGATGAGGAGGGATATTACTGCATCGGGGATGCGGTGAAATGGGTCGATCCTGACAATCCAAAGCTGGGCATGATCTTTGACGGTCGCGTCGCCGAGGATTTTAAACTCACGAGCGGAACCTGGGTCAGCACAGGGTCCCTCAGATTGTCATTGATCGATGCACTTGACCCGCTCGCCCGCGATGTGGTGATTGCCGGTCACGACCGGGAGGAAGTTGGCATTCTGATCCTCTTGACGGAGGCAATGCACGGGAAATATGCGGCGCAGGCGGAGGCGCTGTCGGCGGATGGCAAGCGGATAATCGCGCCATCGCTGATTGAGGCTGTTCAGGAGAAGCTCAGCCGCTATAATCAGGACAATCCGTCACCAAGCCGACGGGTAGGGAGAGCGCTGATCATGGCGGAGCCATTGTCGGTGGATAAGAATGAAATAACGGATAAGCAATATATCAATCAGGGAGCCGTACTTTCCAATCGCGCTGATCTCGTCGTTCGCCTGTTTGACGGGGCCGTCGATAGAGAAGTCATTAATCTGAATAACAACAAAGAGATGAAAGGCATTTCAAATGTCAGCAATGAACAAGCAGATACTGCTTAAATCACGGCCTGTCGGGGAGCCGACCGCGGATAATTTCGATCTGGTGGAAACGCCGGTGCCAACACCCGGACCAAACCAGTTTCGCGTTAAGGTCATCTATATGTCCCTCGACCCCTATATGCGCGGTCGGATGGGAGCCGAGAAAACCTATGCAGCGAATGCAGAGGTTGGCGAGCCTATGGTTGGTGGCGGCGTTGGGGTGGTCGAGGAATCGAATAATGATCAGTTCAAGACCGGCGATTATGTGATGTGCGGAACCGGCTGGCAGAGCTATTGCCTGTCCGACGGGACCGGCGTGATGAAGCTTGATCCAAATCAGGCGCCGATCTCGACCGGTGTTGGCGTTCTCGGGATGCCTGGGCTTACTGCTTATTACGGACTGCTCGAAATCGGTAAGCCGAAAGCGGGGGAAACGGTTGTGGTTGCCGCAGCCTCCGGCGCGGTTGGCGGCGTTGTCGGCCAGATCGCCCGAATAAAAGGCTGTCGCGCCATCGGTATTGCTGGTTCACCAGATAAATGCGCCTTTGTGGTGGATGAACTCGGCTTCGACGCTTGCCTCAACTATAAGGACGCTGATTTTCCGGAACAACTCGCCAAGGCCTGTCCGGACGGGATCGACGTTTATTTCGAGAATGTCGGCGGCAAGGTGTTTGAGGCGGTTCTGCCGCTTCTCAATGACGATTCCCGCGTGCCGCTCTGTGGTCTCATCTCGCAGTATAATATGACGGAACTGCCGCAGGGCACGAACATGCTGCCCGCCCTCACGCGGGCGATGCTGACCCATCGTATCCTTATTCAGGGCTTTATCATCTCCTTTCATTTCCATCACCTGCCGGCTTTTCTGAAAGATGTCAGCGGCTGGATCCGAAGCGGCGAGCTTAAATACCGCGAAGATATCGTGGAGGGGATCGAGAATGCACCGGAGGCTTTTATGGGCCTCTTGAAGGGTAAGAATTTCGGGAAATTGCTGGTGCGTGTTGCCGACGATCCAACAAGAAACTAAAAGAGACATACAGTCAAAAAAGAACTCCAGAAGGAAGGAAAAAGAAAATGACTGCCATCACTGATTTTGTCAGCTACGAGGCACATGGGACCGTTGGTGTCATCACCGTCGACAGCCCACCCGTCAATGCCCTGAGCCAGGGCGTGCGCGCCGGTATCAAGGGCGGGATTGAGGCCGCCGTTGCTGATGATTCCGTTAATGCCATCGTGCTGGCCTGCGCCGGGCGGACCTTTATCGCCGGTGCGGATATCACGGAATTCGGCAAACCCCCGCAGGAGCCGGGGTTGAACGAGGTGATCTCTGCCATGGAAAACTCGACCAAGCCGGTCGTTGCCGCCATCCATGGCACGGCGCTTGGCGGCGGGCTGGAAACGGCCCTCGGTTGCCATTACCGGGTTGCGAATGCGGCCGCGAAAGTCGGCCTGCCCGAAGTGAAGCTGGGTCTCCTGCCGGGCGCAGGCGGGACGCAGCGACTGCCGCGTGTGGTCGGGGTGCCGATGGCGCTTGAAATGATTGCGTTCGGTAACCCGATCGGCGCGAAACAAGCTCTTGAAGTCGGCCTTGTCGATGAAGTGGTTGAGGGAGACCTGACGGAAGGCGCGATTGCCTTTGCCAAGAAAGTCGTCGTCGAGGGACGTCCGCTCGTAAAAATCAGCGATCAGAACGACAAGCTGGAACTGGCTAAGAAAACTCCGGCGATCTTTGGTGATTTCCGCAAAAAAAATGCCCGCAAGTTCCGGGGATTTGAGGCACCGGAAAATTGCATCAAGGCCATCGAGGGCGCGGTTAATCTTCCGTTCCCGGAAGGTCTTGTCCGCGAACGCGAGCTCTTCACCGAGTTAATGAGCGGCGAACAGGCCAAAGCGCAGCAGTATTTCTTCTTCTCCGAACGGCTTGCCAACAAGATCCCGGATGTGCCAAAAGACACGCCGCTGATTGATATCAACACGGCGGGCATCGTCGGGGCCGGAACCATGGGCGGCGGTATCGCGATGAACTTCCTGCAGGCGGGCATCCCCGTCACAATCGTGGAAACAACGCAGGAAGCCCTTGATAAGGGCCTCGGTATCATCAAGGCGAACTATGCGGCCACCGTCTCCAAGGGTCGGCTGTCGCAGGCGACGATGGACAAGAATATGTCCCTGCTGACCGGCTCCACCAATCTTGAGGATCTGAAAAACGTCGATATCGTCATCGAGGCGATCTTCGAGAATATGGATGTGAAGAAGGATATCTTCGGCAAGCTCGACAAGGTCTGCAAGCAGGGAGCAATTCTCGCAACCAACACCTCAACGCTCGATATCGATGAGATCGGGGAGGCGACAAGCCGGCCTGAATATGTCATCGGGCTGCATTTCTTCTCTCCCGCCAATGTGATGCGGCTGCTGGAGGAAGTGCGGACGAAGAAAACCAGCGCCTCCGTCATGGCGACTTGTATGGCGCTTGCCAAAAGGATCGGCAAGGTTCCGGCCATGGTCGGTGTGTGCGATGGCTTCGTTGGCAACCGCATGTTGGCCCAGCGCGGCGAGCAGGCGGCGCAACTCATCCTTGAAGGGGCGAAGCTAGAGGATGTGGATCGCGTTCTTTTCGATTTTGGCTTCCCCATGGGACCCTTTGCCATGTCCGACCTTGCGGGCAATGACGTTGGCTGGCGCATTCGTCAGGGCAGGGGTGTAACTAGCCCGGTCGCCGACGGAATCTGCGAGCTGGGCCGCTTTGGCCAGAAGACCGGTGACGGCTATTACCATTATGAAAAGGGCAGTCGCACGCCACAGCCGGACCCGATTGTCGAGGAGATTATCGTCAAGGCCGCCCGCGATGCCGGAATTAACCGGCGGCAGGTGTCGGATGAGGAAATCCTCAAACGCTGTATCTATCCGATGATCAATGAAGCGGCGAAAATCCTCGAAGAGGGGATTGCGACCCGCGCCAGCGACATCGATGTGATCTGGGTTTATGGCTATGGCTGGCCGATCTATCGCGGCGGGCCAATGCGTTATGCCGATCATATCGGGCTTGAAAATATCTATAACGATATGCTTAAATTCAAGGCCGAGCATGGGGACGAATGGACCCCGGCGCCGCTTCTTGAGAAGCTTGCCAAGGAAGGTAAGGGGTTCAAGGACCTCTAAGCCGATATCAACAGAAAGCCCCGCGTTTTTGCGGGGCTTTTTTTATGTCTTCGCGTGACGGGCGAGATAGGTAACGGGGATCAGCGCAGCGGCAAAGACAAGGCAGGACACCAGAAAGCAGTCATGGAAGGTGAGGGTCATCATCTCGACAGTCTGATCGACATTGAGGGCCGCGCCGCCGTTTGTCGCCATAATCTCCGCCCCATAATGGGCGGAGCGGGCAGTGATCAGCACGGCAATGATATTCACCCCGATGGTGCCGCCCAGCATACGGCAGAAATTCAGCGCGCCGGAGGCTTGCGGCACCTGCGGCTGAGAGACGCTTGAAAGTGACAGGGTGCTGTTAGCGGGCAGGATCAGGCCAAGCGCCGCACGTCCGAGAATGACCCAACCAGCGATCATCCAGAAACTGCTTCCCCGATCCGCAAATGTCAGGGCATAAATTGAGATAACGAACAGGATAATGCCGGTATAGAGCAATCGATGTCCCGGAAGGCGATCGACCAGCCGTCCGGCAATTGGCGACACGAACGCGAGCGCGAGACCACCCGGAAGAAGAAGCAATCCTGCCTCCGTCGCGTCACTCAATTGCACCGTTCGCGCAAAGAGCGGCAGCATATAGATGGTGGAGAACATGCCTGCGCTTGTTATGGCGCCCACGACGACGGTCGAGGTGAACTTGAGATTGCGGAACATCTCAAGTCGCAGAAGCGGGGAGTTGCTGCGTCGTTCCCGGAGAAAAAACAGGATAAAACCGATCAGGGAAATGCCGAGGTAAAGAAATACTGCCGGATCGCTCACCGGATGAAACTGGCTGTTGGAAAGCCCAGTCAGTAACGTTCCGACGGTGAGCGCGATAAACAGGAAACTGAGCAGGTTAAACCGGCTCCCTTGCTGCGCGTCATCGCGGTCGGGCAGGAAAATCCATCCGGCAACTGCGGCAAAAAATGAAAGCGGCAGCGCGGCGGTAAAAGTGTAATGCCAGTCAAAGACATCGGTAATCACGCCGCCGATGGTCGGCCCGACCGCGGGCCCGAGAACCACGATCATGCTGAACACGCCGATGGCGGAGCCGCGCCGGTTTTCAGGAAACAGCATAAAGACGAGCGCCATGGAGAGCGGCTGGATAATCCCGGCGCCGGCGCCCTGCAGGATGCGCGCGAAAATCAGCAGATTAAATGCCGGGGCGAACTGGCCGATCATGCATCCCGTGAAAAACAGGCATGACGCGAACAAAAATGTTTTCCGCGCGCCGATGTTCTGCAACAACCAGGCGGAGGTCAGCATGCAGACGGCGTTGGCGCAAAGAAACCCGGTGGACATCCACTGCGCCGAGGCTTGCGTCACGCTGTAGTCGGCCATGATGTTGGTCAGCGCCACATTGATCATGGTGGAGGAGAAAATACTCGCCAGCAGACCGAAAATAACGGCGAGAACCGCGAACCACTTAAAGCGCGTGCCGTATTTCTGTTCCAGGAGCTTTAGCCGTGTACTCGACATAATTAGCCTGAAAACTCGTTACGGATTTTCCGGTTATGTTCACCAAGGGCCGGAATGGCATTATACTGCCCGGTTTCACCGGTCAAATGAATGGGGGAGGCGATCAGGTTGACTGGACCGGCGCTGCTTTCCACCACGGTGCGTTCCAGCTGCGGATGATCGGAGAGATCGGCAACGGAATTCAGCGCGCCGAAGGCGATGCGTCCTTTTTGTAGCCGCTCGATTATTTCTGTCCGGGGCAGCTCTCCAAATATCTTGTCGATCTCCGCGTTGAGGGCGGGGCGATTCGCGACACGCTGCTCATTGGTGGCAAAGCGCGGATCATCGGCAAGCGACGGATTATGAAGTGCATATTCACAGAGGTTCCGCCATTCCGTCTGGTTCTGGATGGAGATAACGACCGGCCCGCCTTCCTTGGTTTCATAGGCCTCATAGGGCGCGATGGACGGATGAGAAAGACCGCCGCGTCCCGGTGCTTTTCCGCCATATTCCTGATGCAGAAGGGGGACCGTCATCCAGTCCGCCATCCCGGCAAACAGCGTCGATTTGACGGCGCGGCCCCGGCCGGTGCGCTCGCGTTCATACAATGCCTCCAGCACGCCGACGAGGCCATGCATCCCGGCGGCGATATCGCACACCGATACGCCGACACGGCCGGGTCCGTCCGGCGATCCGGTGACCATGGCAAGGCCTGTTTCGCTCTGTACCAGCATGTCATAGGCCTTCATCTTGGCATACGGCCCCTCCTCCCCATAACCGGAGATATCGACGGTGATCAGGCGGGGATTGCGCATCTGCAATGTCTCACAATCAAGGCCATAGCGTCCCACAACACCGGGCGCGAGGTTCTGGATAAAGACATCCGCCTTGTCGATCATGGTTTTTAGGAGCGCAAGGTCATCGGCTTTTTTAATGTCGATCTGGACCGATTCCTTGCCCCGATTGAGCCAGACGAAATAGGCGCTTTCCCCATTAACCACCGTGTCGTAGTTGCGGGCAAAATCCCCCTCCGGGCGTTCGATTTTAATCACGCGCGCGCCCGCATCGGCGAGGCGGCAGGAAAGATAGGGGGCGGCAACCGCCTGTTCGAGGGAGACGACGAGAATTCCGTCAAGAGGACCGGACATATTCTTCTTCTTTGTTTGATTTTGGGGCAAGCCTATCTATGCCCCGCAATTTGAATTTAATCAATAGGGGCCTGCCCCTATCCGATCCAGATGGCCAGCGTCCGGCTGATATCGGCATAGGACGCGCCGCTTTCCTCATGCCAGGTATTGAACGCCGCCTGCACCGCCGCCTGATCCTTTTTCGCCGTCAGCTTGCCGCTGGCGACCCCCAGCTTGTTGAGCGCGGCGACGACGTCATTGGTCAGGATAAAGCCGTCCTTGCCCATCATGCGGACGAAATAAGGACCCGAATTGCCGCCCAACTGCTTGAAGCGCTTCTTGATATCCGCATAGAGCCCGATCATGTCATTCGTCGGCCAATCGGCGAGATAATTCCCGACGGAGCCAAATTCCTTTTCCAGATCGACCAGGGCAAGCGCATTGTGATGGGTTGCCCGGATCTTGCCGAGATGTCGGATAATGCCCGTGTTGTCCATGAGCGCAGCGATATCGTCCTCGGTCATGAAGGCGACTTTCGCAGGCTCGAACCCGTGGAACGCCGCCTCAAAGGCGGGCCATTTCCCCCGGACCATTGCCTGATTGAGGCCGGTGGAGAAGATGCGGAAACTCATGTTTGAGAAGTACTCCGCGGCAGGAGTTTCGCGAATCTCCGCATCGCTTTTGAGTTCCGGCATCCGGGCGGCAAGCTCTGTCGCGCCGCCCGCATTGTCTTCCGCTTTGGCGCGGATTTCGGTAAATGAGATCATGGCGATATTTCTTCCCGTAAGAACGTGCCCCCGGGTAGAATACCGCCAGTTGATCCGGACCGCTATCCCATAAATCCGGATTTGGTGATCGGTAATTCCCGGATACGCTCCCCCGTTGCGGTAAAGATGGCGTTGGTGAGCGCGGGCGCGATGGGCGGTGTGCCCGGCTCTCCCACACCACCGAGCATCCTGCCGCTCGGCGCGAGATGAACTTCAATCTCCGGGCAATTGGCAAGACGGACCATCTCATAGTCGGGGAAGTTGCTGTTGATGACTTCTCCATCCTCGATCTCGATCTCGCCGTAAAGCGCGGCGGTGAGGCCAAAGATAATGCCGCTTTCCATCTGCGCCTTAACGGTATCGGGATTGACGACGGCGCCGCAATCGATAACGCAATAGACTTTATCGACAGTGACTTCCTTGCTTTCGTTCACCGTGATCTCGACGACCTGACCAACGATGGAGGAAAAGGACTCATGGAGCGCCACACCGCGCGCGCGGCCGTCGCCAAGCGGTGCGGACCAGTTGCTCACCTGCGCAAGTTTCTTGAGAACATTGGCGAAATCAGGGTAATTCTCAAGATGGGCAAGGCGAAAGTCGATGGGGTCTTTGTCCGCCGCATGGGCCATCTCATCCATGAAGGATTCGGTAAAGAAAGCGTTGTAGGAATGGCCGACACTGCGCCAGAACCCCACCTGAATGGGCAGCTTCACCGGCACATGATCGACGAGGCGGTCCGCGAACTCATACGGGATATTGGCCGCGCCTTCACTCGTGCTGTTATCGGGCGAATCCATTGTCGCCCAGGGAAGCAACCGCGCGGTGAAAGAGCCTGCCAACGACTGGCTGGCAATCCGGTTCACCCAGCCTGAAATCTTGCCGTCAGGCCCAAGCGCGCCTTCAAACCGGCTGACGGCGGCGGGACGGAAGATATCATGCTGAATATCATTCTCGCGGGTCCAGAGGAGCTTGACCGGGCGGTCCTTCATTTCCTTGGCGATGGAAACCGCCATGACGACCAGATCAATTTCCGCCCGCCGCCCGAAGCCGCCGCCCAGCAGGGTTGTATGAACGATGACATTCTCCGCCGGAACGTCGGCGATTTTCTCGGCAAACCATTTGATCAAGGTCGGGGCCTGGTTCGGCATCCAGATTTCAACACCGGTTTCGGTTACCTTTGCCGTGCAATTCATCGGCTCCATGCAGGCATGGGCGAGGAACGGCACCTTATAGACCGCCTGAACCGGCGCCTGCGACGTGCGAATTGCGTCATAGGCATCGCCCTCTTCTGCATAGACGCGTGCGTCTTCGCTTTCGAGGTTTTCTTCCAGAAGAGTAAGAATACTTTCTGAGGAATATTCTTTTGCGGGTCCGTCGTTGAAAGTCGCGGGCAGCGCATC
>NZ_JARGOQ010000019.1:0-21867 GCF_029233945.1 Sneathiella sp.
TCCCGCAACAATACCCTCGCGTATAATAGACAGCGGAGGAGGATGGGCGCAAGGTAGGTGCGCCGCTATAATCGTAACAAAGAAATAAGTAGTTTAATGCTTCTTGTCTTTCGGCGGAACCGGATCGTTTCCGTAGCTATCACTATCCCGGATAGTTCCATCTTTCCGGTGAATAACCACCTCTACCTTTTCGCGAATGGCCTGGCCGCGCGCACGGTCAATTGCATCGCGTTGAGTACCATGAAGGCTGCCAGCACGGCTGGCACCTTCTTTACGAGTCGCCCAACCACCTTCGGATTTGGGTACTACATGAATATCTTTTTTTCTACTCATTTTGATTTTTCCTAATCAATTAGCAATCGGGCAAATCGTCAAGATTGTTCCTTGTGGTGTCGTCCCTATCTGTACGGAGGTATTTTCCGTTTGGGCCGTTGACAACACGGATTTCGGTGCGGCCCGATTTCCAAGGCACATAGTATGTATGTATCTTATTTTCGATATCGTGGATTGCATCAGCCTTTTGTCGAGGCGACCAATACTCGCCGTCGTTACAAAGGGCTGTAATATCCCCATCGTCATCTTTTCCGGTTTTGTAAACTGCTCTGTCGCTCATAACTTTTTAACCTTTTCCGTTGAAATTGCTTAAAACGTAGACTATAATACGACGATATCGTCATTGATATGGTTATAAAAAAAGTCCCCTTTGGGAAATTTGACTAAATCGTCAATTCATAATATACGAAAGTTCCATTTTAATGTCAAGAACCCCTACAGAAATTTTTTCAGAGCGACTAAAAATTGCCCGTGAATTATGCGGCTACAATCAAGGTGACCTAGCAAAACGCTCAGGACTTCAAGTTTCAGCCATATCACATTTCGAAACAAACAAGAGAAAGCCTTCGTTTGAAAACTTAAGAAAACTGGCCGATGCGTTGAATGTGACGACCGACTATCTTTTAGGACGAGTAAATGATCCGCACGACCTTGGCGCAGCAGACAGGTTACACCGACATATTGACAAGCTCACACAGGAAGACAAAGATTTTGCTGAGGATATGCTTAAAAGTCTTGCCGATAGAGCCGAGTCAAGGCGGCGAAAGGAAGACTAAAATTGGCGCACCGGAGTCCAATATTTGCCGAACTTGAAGCAGAGGACTTCATACGCAAACTCGGGATCGAAGAATTTCCAATCAACCCGATAGCGATAGCAGAAAATGTGCTTGATATTACTGTAATGGCGAAGCCCACCTCTTCCAAAGGCGTGTCGGGAATGTTAATGCGAATGGGAGAGGAATATGGCATCGCCTATGCCACGCACATCGAAAATAAAGGCTTTCAGCATTTCTGTGTTGCGCATGAAATTGGGCATTACAAATTGCCGGGACACATTGAACATGTTTTTGCTGATGGTTCGTCAGTCCATCATTCGCGTGCTGGTAATTTTACTGGTGATCCATTCGAAGTAGAGGCAGATCATTTCGCTGCTGGATTATTAATGCCGGATCCGTTGTTTTCTCGTGAAATGAAACGGAGTGGTGTTGGTTTGGACGCTGTAGAAAAATTGCGGATTATTTGTGATACGTCACTTGAGGCAACCGGAATTCGTTATGTCTCACGAATAGACGTTCCCACAGCAATCATCAGAAGCGTGGGACAACAAATTGAATACTGCTCAATGTCTAAGTCGTTAAAGGAAATTGACGGCCTAGAATGGATAAAAAAGGGAACCCCTGTTCCCCAAGGAACAGCAACTTGGCGACTCAACGCCGATACTAAGGCAATAGAATCAGGTGTGCGACTCAATGAAATGACCGATCTTTCCGTTTGGTTCAATGGTTCAAGGAACATTGAGTTACACGAAGAGGTCGTGGGCCTTGGAAGCTACGGTAAAATTCTAACAATCATATACGCACAAGATAATTTCGACATTGATGAATATGATGATGATGAAGATTTAGAAGATTCCTACGAAGTGCGTTTTCATAAGCGATAACCCCCTCAAGCAAACGCCTCATCCCACGTCCCCTTTGTCGCGGCTTTTGAGTATTCCGTGGCGCGGTTTTCGAAGAAGTTGGTGTGTTCGACGGCATTCAGAATCGCGTCGAGCCAGGGGAGCGGGTTTTTCTCGATATGGTAGATTTCATCGAGGCCGAGCTGATTGAGCCGCCGGTCGGCGATATAGCGGATATAGGCCTTGATCTCCTCCGCCGTCAGCCCCTCGATATGCCCCGCGCTGAAGGCAAGGTCGATGAAGGCGTCCTCATGGGTGACAATCTCGCGGCAGGTCTGGTACAGCTCCTCACAGAATTCCTTCGTCCAGATTTCCGGGTTCTCGTCGATAAAGGTCTTGAACAGCTTGATGATGGAGTTGCAATGCAGGCTCTCGTCGCGGACGGACCAGGTGACGATCTGCCCCATGCCCTTCATCTTGCCGGTGCGCGGGAAGTTGAGCAGGATGGCGAAGCTCGCGAACAGCTGTAGCCCCTCGGTAAAGGCGCCAAAGACGGCGAGGGTTTTCGCAATCTCCGACTTATTCTCCACATTGAACTGCTGCATATAGTCGTATTTGTCCTTCATCTCCTTGTAATGGAGGAAGGCGGAATATTCCGTCTCGGGCATGCCGATGGTGTCGAGAAGATGCGAATAGGCGGCGATATGCACCGTCTCCATATTGGAGAAGGCGGCGAGCATCATCTGCACCTCGGTCGGCTTGAAGACCTGGGTGTAGTGGCGCATGTAGCAGTTGTTCACCTCGATATCCGACTGGGTGAAGAAGCGGAAAATCTGCGTCAGCAAATGCCGCTCCGACTCCGAAAGATTATTGTGCCAGTCCTTCACGTCATCGGCGAGCGGCACCTCCTCGGGCAGCCAGTGGATCTGCTGCTGCTTCAGCCAGGCATCATAGCACCAGGGATAGGAAAAGGGCTTGTAGATCGGCTTGGCATCAAGGAGCGACATGGGATGGTTTCATTCTATAACGTAATCGGTTGGGACCGGCCCCGCCCTACTGGCAGGCGAGGCATTCTTCGTAGTCGGTGGTCTCGCCGGCGTCCTCGGCGGCCTTGGCGAGGACGGGCACGAGGCTCTCGGCAAGCTCGCGGAGTTCTTTCGGCAGTTCCTCCTTCGTCGCGACGACTTCCGCGCGCTGCATGGATTTGGAGCGGCAGTAATAGAGGCTCTTGACCCCCTGTTTCCAGGCCATGAAATGAATCTGGTGCAGGTCGCGCTTATGCACGTCGGCGGGCAGGAAGATATTCACCGACTGCGATTGATCGATCATCGGCGTGCGATCGGCGGCGAGTTCGATGATCCAGCGCTGATCCAGCTCGAACGCGGTCTTGAAGACGTCCTTTTCGTGATCATCAAGGAAGTCGAGATGCTGGACGGAGCCTTCCTTGACGGTGATCGAGCTCCAGACATCCTCATTATCCTGCCCCTTGTCTTTCAGCAGCGCTTTCAGATGCGGATTACGCACGTTGAAGCTGCCCGACAGCGTCTTGTGGGTATAGCTGTTGGCGGCGGCGGGCTCGATCCCCGGGCTGGCGCCGCCGCAGATGATCGAGATGGAGGCTGTGGGCGCAATCGCCGTCTTGTTGGAGAACCGCTCGTTAAAACCGTAATCCGCCGCATCCGGGCAGGCCCCGCGCAAATCCGCAAGCGATTTCGAGGCCGCATCCACGCCGCGCTGAATATGAGTGAAAATCTTGCGGTTCCAGACCTTCGCCATGACCGATTCCAGCGGCACGCGCTTGGCCTGCAGGAACGAATGAAAGCCCATCACGCCAAGGCCGACGCTGCGTTCGCGCATCGCGGCATATTTCGCCCGCGCCATCTCGTCCGGCGCGCGGTCGATGAAGTCCTGCAGCACGTTATCAAGGAACAGCATCACATCCTCGATAAAGCCGTCCTGCCCCTGCCATTCGTCGTATTTCTCTAAATTCAGCGACGACAGGCAGCAAACCGCCGTGCGTTCCTTGCCCAAATGATCGGTGCCGGTGGGGAGCGTGATCTCCGCGCAGAGGTTGGAGGTTTTGACCTCCAGCCCGGCGAGCTTGTGATGTTCCGGCATCTGGGCGTTCACCCGGTCATTGAAGATGATATAGGGCTCGCCGGTCTCGACCCGCGCCGTCAGGATGCGGATCCAGAGGCTGCGGGCGCTCACCGTGCGGACAACGGCATGATCATGCGGGCTGGTCAGCGCCCATTCCTCATCCTCCTCCACCGCGCGCATAAAGGCGTCGGAGACGAGAATACCATGGTGCAAATTCGGCGTCTTGCGGTTGGGATCGCCGCCGGTCGGGCGACGGATCTCGATAAATTCCTCAATCTCCGGATGGGAGATGGGCAGGTAAACCGCCGCCGAGCCGCGCCGCAAGGACCCCTGGCTGATGGCGAGGGTCAGGCTGTCCATGACGCGGATGAAGGGCACCACGCCGGAGGTCTTGCCGACCGCGCCGACACCCTCCCCAATGGATCGCAGATTGCCCCAATAGCTGCCGATGCCGCCCCCTTTCGCGGCAAGCCAGACATTCTCTGTCCAGAGATCGACAATACCGCGCAGGCTGTCGTTCGATTCATTGAGGAAGCAGGAAATGGGCAGGCCGCGAGTTGAGCCGCCGTTTGAGAGAACCGGCGTCGAGGGCATGAACCACAGCTTGCTGATATATTCATAGATACGCTGCGCATGGGAATCGCCTTCACCATAGGCGCTCGCCACCCGGCCGAACAGGTCCTGAAAACTCTCGCCGGGCAACAGATAGCGGTCTTTTAAAACGGCTTTGCCAAATTCAGTTAAATATTTGTCGCGGCTATGGTCAATCTGGACCCGCGCGCCATCCTTTACCTGAACAATATCTGTTAGCATATCGACCGTATCCAGCATTCGCCTTACCCCTATAATCTTCGTCTCGTTACGCGGCGGATTGCGCCCATTTTTGTAATAAAATATCGTTCAACGTGCCTTATTTTTGTAACAATTGCCGGGTAAGCTGTGTTTTTATTCCGGTAATTACAACAATAAGCGGTTTTACGGTCATTAATTGAACTTTATCTACTGCCGATTTCGCGTGCAGCCACTATATATTGTATAAAGGCGCTTATCGCGTCAACTGCTTGTGGAAAACTTTTTAAAAAAATAAAACTTGACGAATCATCAAACGCGTCCTCCGCCTATATTAACCATAAATATCATACGCGCCAGCCCCTTGATAATCTATTTTTCCCCTGCCGTCGGCGACGTCTTCACGCCGGGCTCAACAGGATCGGACTGCGCCGTCCTCACGCCTCTGACTGACCGCAAAAATTAAGCGCCGAAACGAATTTCAGCGCTTCTTCCATCTCGAATGAGTGGTTCAGGAAACGGAGGTAAGCCGCTGGTTAATGGGTGACTTTCCCCTCCCCCGAGAGTGTCGATATCCTCTCCTTTATCCTGAGTTTTTCGCGCTTGAGTTCACTGATATGCACATGATCTGCGGACGGGCTGGCCAGTTCATTCTCGATTTTTTCTTCGATCTGATGGTGTTTTTCGGTCAGCTGTGCAACATGATCTGCTGTGCTCATAGTGTATCTCCTTTGTTAGAAACGACAGGATGCTGGCAAGCCAGCGCTAGACAACTCTATATTACAGAACTATGAACTGCATGACCATGAATCAATGCCTCCGGGGAAGAAAATTTTGACCGAAAATCGGAATGCGGCGGAAAATCAACGGCTTGTTATCGGCATCAGCGGGGCGTCCGGTGCCGGCCTCGGCATTCGTCTGCTTCAGGCTTGCCAAAAGCTCGATCTGGAGACCCATCTGGTCATCTCGAAGGCGGGTGAAATCACCATCGCGCAGGAGACGGAAATGAGTGTCTCCGACGTGAAAGCGCTTGCCTCCCACACCCATAAATCCGCCGATATCGGCGCGGCCATCGCGTCCGGATCGTTCAAGACCATGGGCATGGTGGTCGTGCCCTGCTCCGTCCGCTCAATGTCGGAGATTGCGACGGGCGTGACCAGCAGCCTGCTCTCCCGCGCCGCAGATGTGACTTTAAAAGAGCGCCGCAAGCTTATACTGGCCGTGAGAGAAACGCCGTTTCATACCGGGCATCTTCGCACCCTCACCCAGCTGTCCGAGATGGGCGCGATTATCGCCCCGCCGGTGCCCGCCTTCTACACAAAGCCCGAGACGACCGGCGAGATCATCAATCAATTCACCGGCCATCTGCTCAACCTGATGGGGCTGGAAAATTCCCTCGCGCGGGAATGGCGGGGGCTGAAGGACGGCGCGTAAATGCTTCCATGTTATTCCCACTACTATCCTGAACCAAATCACCCTTGCACAGAATACTCTACGCCGGATAGTTTCTGTCTATGGAACATTAGTTTCTAATGGGGTAAAGAAATGGGCATGTCTGAAAAGGATATCAAACTCTTGTGGGGGCGGTCGGGAAATAGATGTGCATTTCCTGAATGCAGGACCGAGCTGACCCAAGATAAAAATGCTGTATCATCTCAATATACGCTTGGTGAACAAGCTCATATAGTGGGCGATAAGCCAAAAGCTGCGCGCTATAAAGAATTAATGAGTGATAACGCGCGCGACGGATATCATAACAGAATTCTCCTTTGCCCCAATCATCACCGTGAAATAGATGAGAATGAAGATGACTGGCCAATCGACCGCTTATACAGATTAAAATCTGAACATGAACTTTGGGTCAATCAAAACCTTAGCAGTACAACGGACACCCGTAAGCTCGCTGAGGAAGTTGCTATTACTGCTGTTATTGATTCAGCCGTTTTATGCTGCAAACTCAAATACTGGAACGAATGGACAAGTAATGCGCTTTCCCCTGACCCTAATTGGCCAGAAGAATTAATCAACAACATTAGAATTTTCCGACACAAGGTAATTGCGACACTATGGCCCGAACAATATCCAGAATTTATGAAGGCAGCGAAAACGCTTTCCATACTTTTGCATAGGGGTTGTAATGTTTTTTTAAAATATGCAGAGAGGAACGATCAAAACATCTGGTGGGCAGTGCGGTTTTATAGAGGCGAAGGTTTCAATCCTAATTACGACAAAGATGTTGAAAGATACGAAAAATGGCTGGAGGAATGTCATGAAGTAATCTTCGAGGCAACAAAAGCCGCGAATTGGTTTGCAAATGTAGTTCGTAGGGATGTCAATCCAATGTTTTTTGTTGAAGAAGGAAAGTTTTTGATTACGGAAGGACTTTTCCCCGACGGCTCATCAAAAATATATGCACCGGAGTACACTGACATTGAAATGCGAAATTTACCCGCGTCATTATCTAAAAATATTTGATAACATCGATCAGTTCACCGGCCATCTGCTCAACCTGATAGGGCTGGAAAATTCCCTCGCGCGGGAATGGACGGGGCTGAAAGGCGGCGCGTAACTACCCTATTTCCCAAGCGCCTTTACCACATTGTAGTAAGCATTCTCGCACTGGCTGACCGCCGCTATCCGCCGATTTTCGGGATAATTCGGGTCGTAGGCCCGCTTGTCCAGACAGCCCCTCTTGCAGTTATCAACCGCCCGCCGCGTGCCCGCAGGGAGACTGTGGCTGTATTTCGCCGTGCAATAGGCTCCTTTGTCCTTCATCAACGCAATACGCGCCTCCAGCGTCATGCTCTCCTCCGGCTTGGGTTTGGGCGGCGGATTGGCGGCCAGGATGCGCTGATACTCGGTGTTACATTGCGCGACCAACTCAGCATTCGCGGGATCCTGCGCCGCTGCCTTACAGGCCTGCGCGCAAGGGGCATCCCGGCGGCCCACGCAGAACCTGCCTTGCTGTCTCATCTGTTCGAACGCCGGATCCCCTCTCATGAGCTTCCCGCCCATCGCGGCTTTTTTGTAGAGCCAGAAGCATTGGCTCGACAGGGTCTTATCCGCAATGTTTTTAGACGCCGACTCGCAGACATCGGCACAATTCTGGTCGCCCTTCTGGGCGCAGGCCTGCCCGTTCGTAATCAGCGCATCGCGCAGGTCATCTTCCTTGCTCGCCGCACTGGCAGAGGTGGCGAGGGTAACCATGATAAAGGCAATCAAAGGGAAGAGGCTTCGACGGAACAAATTAATCTGTTTCATTACTCTTTTTCTTTTTATGGCTAAGACCCGAACAGGTCTGTCAGGCGGGGTTCCGCCTCGGGGAAGGCCTGTTGCCAGATCAGCAGCAGGTCGGATAGATCATCGGAGGAAAGATCGCGCGTGACATGGCCGAGATAGGCCGCGAGATTATCGGCCGCCGCCGCCCCCCGCTCCGCCGCACCGAAGGAGCCGGTGGCGGGACGTTTCAGGAATTCATTCAGGAACTGGATTTCCATATGCTCGGCGAAAAGCTCACTATCTGAAACGCCCCGGCCAAGCTCCGCCGCGAGGCGGCTGTCGGCGGGGGCTATTCCCCCCTTCAGGAAACGGCGCACGTGACGGAGCGGGGCCACCACCTCGGCCTGCCAACGCATCCCTGCCTCGATCCCGGCTTCCAGTTCTTCCTGGTTCAGCCGTCCGCGTCCGCTCGCCGCCGCCCAGACACAGAACAGCAGCATATTTACGTCAAGTCCGCGCCGGTCCTGCAGCCGGAGGCAGGCCGCCGACACCTCCGCATTGCTGTATAGCTTGACCGCATAGTCCCAGAGCTGGCTGGGCGGAAATACGGCCGAGGAAAAAATCGCCATCCTGAACAGGCCCCCCTTCAAGAAAAACATCCCCACCACGACGCCTGACCCTAGGCTTCGGCGGGGAAAAGTGCTAATATTCACGTTACGCTACATCATTGCCCGCGTTAGGGTAGCATAGCTGTCGCTTCTTGGGAAAATAGTTGTCGGAGTGCCTTTTATTATGGCGGAAATAGACGAGCAGGAAGTGCTGCGCGCAGAGTTGGAACAGTTGAAAACCGAACATGGCGACCTGGATCGGGCGATCGATGCCCTGATCGAAACCGGCAATTACAACTCGCTGCAACTGCAACGGCTGAAGAAGCGCAAACTCATCCTGAAGGACCAGATTTACGCGACGCAGAATATGATGCTGCCCGATATTATCGCCTGACAGGCCCGCTCCCCGGCTCACGCCTCGGGTCGGCTGGCCTGCTGTTTTTCCTTATACATCTCATTATCGGCGGCGCTTAATGTCTGTTCGGGGTTCTGGCCGGAATGGATGGACACCACGCCCGAGGAAATAGAGGTGTTCAGCGACGCCCCTTTCCAGATGATCGGCTTTTCCGCGAACAGCTTCGGCAAGCGGTCGATCAGGTTGCGCGCATCCTCTGCCTTCGTGCGCGACAGGATCAGGCCGAACTCATCGCCGCCGAGCCGCCCGACAATGTCGGTATCGCGGACACTCTCTTTGAGGCGGATCGCGACCTGGGAGAGCACGTAATCCCCGGCCTCATGACCGAGGTCGTCATTGATTGACTTAAACCGGTTGAGATCGAGATAGACGAGGCTCGCCTCGGTCTGGTAGCGCTCGACCGAGGCCTGCACGCGGGTCAGTTCCCGCACAAAGGCGCGGCGGTTGTAAATCGGCAGGAGCGGGTCCTGATCGGCAATATGCTCAGCCTCGCTCACCCGCCGTGTCAGATCCGTCACCCTCTCCCGCAGCCCGTCCACCTCCGCCATCAGCGTGCGGATCGCGTCCTGCACACGCGGGGTAAGCTCGGCCTCCGGGATACCAAGGACGGAGGCGCTGTCATCGATCTGTCGGGGTGACGTGAAGCGGCCTGTTACACCGGTTTTCCCGGTTTTACTGCCCGTGCCGCTTGCCACGGGGCGACTCTGTCCGCCTGTTCCGATTTTCATGACCTGTCCCCTGCCCCTCATCGGTGAATTATTTGGCCGGAATTCTATAACAATTTGTCTGAAAACTCAAAGTGTTCCGCCGCTTTTACCGTAAATGCAACCCCCGCCTGATATTGACGTAAGCTTCGCTTGCGTCTTTGGCCCGCATGCCTATAATCTCGGGCTTCAAACCGTCAAGGTCGCAAAAGGGAAGCGCAAAAATGACCAACCGGGATGCAGACGTCGGGATTATCATGGGCAGCCAGTCCGACTGGGAAACCATGAAGAATGCCGCCGATACGCTGGAAACATTGGGAATTCCGTTCGAGACGAAAATCGTCTCGGCGCACCGGACGCCGGACCGCCTCTATGAGTATGCAAGCCATGCGGCGGCGCGCGGGATCAAGGTGATTATCGCGGGCGCCGGCGGCGCGGCGCATCTTCCAGGCATGACAGCCTCCATGACGGTGCTTCCCGTACTCGGTGTCCCCGTCGAGAGCAAGGCGCTGAACGGCATGGACAGCCTCCTTTCCATCGTGCAGATGCCGGGCGGTGTGCCCGTCGGCACCCTCGCCATCGGCAAGGCAGGCGCGATCAATGCGGCGCTTCTGGCCGCGCAGATCCTCGGCCTCAATAACAAGCAGATCACCCGCGCCGTCGAAATCTGGCGCGAACAACAAACCGAAGCCGTCGCTCTCAAGCCCAAATAAAGGCAGTATAATAACAATGACAACGATTTCACCCGGCGGGCATATAGGAATTCTGGGAGACGGACAGCTTGGCCGCATGATGGCCATCGCGGCGGCGGAGATGGGCTATTTCGTGCATGTCTTCGGCCCCGAAGAGGACAGCCCCGCCGCGCAGGTCAGCCACCGTTCCACCGTCGCCAGCTATAGCGACCGTGACGCCCTCACCGCCTTCGCCGGGAGCGTCGATGTGGTGACGCTGGAATTCGAGAATATCCCGACGGATACGGTTGAGTTCCTGAGCGGCATTGTCCCGGTGCGTCCGGGAGCGAAGATGCTGGAGATCACGCAGGACCGCCTGTTCGAGAAAAGCTTCATCAATAATATCGGCATCGGCACGGCGAACTTCGCGAATGTGGAATCCATCGACGAACTGGTCCAGGCGGTCAAGCAGATCAAGGCCCCCGCGATCCTGAAGACGCGCCGCCTCGGCTACGACGGCAAGGGGCAGGTGAAAATCACCGGCGCCAGCAATCTCGACGATGTCTGGGCCGGGATGAAGGACACCCCGTCCATCCTTGAAGGGCTGGTCAATTTCAAGATGGAAATCTCCGTCATCGTCGCCCGCAATCCGGCGGGGGAAACCGCCGCCTTCTGCCCGGTGGAGAACCGCCACAAGAACCATATCCTCGATATCACGCTCGCGCCCGCCGATATTCCCGCCTGGCTCGCGGAAAAAGCCGTCGAAATGGCCGAGAAAATCGCCACGAAGATCGAGCTTGTCGGGCTGCTCGCGGTGGAAATGTTCGTGACCAAGGACGATCAGATCCTCGTCAATGAGCTCGCGCCGCGGCCGCATAACTCCGGCCACTGGACGATCGAGGGATGCGCCACCAGCCAGTATCGACAGGCCATCCGCGCCGTCTGCGGCCTGCCCCTTGGCGACCCTGTCCGCCATTCAAATGCGGTGATGAAGAACCTGATCGGCGACGAGGTCGAGGCTTGGGGCACTCTGTTGGAGGACCCGGAGAACAGCCTGCATCTCTACGGCAAGGCCGAGGCGCGCGAGGGCCGCAAGATGGGCCATGTCACCCGCCTGATGCCCCTCACCCAAAAGCCGAAGGCCTGACCGTCAGATCGCCCAGCCGCCCGCGAAATAAAGCACCTGCCCGGTAATATAGTTCGACTTGTCGGAGGCGAGGAAGAGAAGATAGTCGCCCGCCTCTTCCTGTGTGCCAAGACGGCCCAAGGGAATTTGTGAGGTGATCTTCTTGAACGCCGCTTCATTTTCGAGAAGTTCCTTCGGGAAATAGTCCGGGCTTTCAACGAAGTTGGGCGCGAGGGCATTCACCTGGATATTATAGCGGCCCAGCTCCTTGGCGAGGCTCTGCGCCAGCGCATTGGTCCCGCCCCGCGCCGCCACATACATGGAATAGTTGGGAATGCCGTTTTTCGGCGCGGCGGAGGAGATAAAGAGGATCTTGCCCCGCCCCGCTTTCTTCATATGCCGGGAGACTTCCTTCGCGAAATGAAAGCCGCGCACCATCAGCGCCTCCAGCGTGCGGCGGAAATCCTCGATATCCGCGTCGTCAATCGCGGCCTTCAGTGCCGGGAAGGCATCGTTATTGATCATCACATCGATGCGCCCCTCCGCCGCGATGACTTTTTCCACAAGATCAGTGGGGTCCTGCTCGGCAAGGGCGATGACGCCGGGGATCTCTTTTTCGAATTTTTCCCGCACGGCCGCGTCGGTAAAGGCCTCGTCCTGCGCATAGACGGTGGCGCCTTCCGCCGTCATGACGCGGCTGCCGGTCTTCCCCAGAAAATGCAGGGCGTCGGTGATCAGGATGATTTTATTGTTCAGCATTGTTATGTCCCGATTGTTAGCGAGTTAGAAGATGCGCCAACAATAGGACCAAACCCGCCAAAGGCAAGACCGATATGAAGTGGCCTAGTGACCGCCGCTCAAAATCCCGGTCTTGACCGAGTAATCGACGGCAACGCCATAGTTGGGATCATCATCGGAATCGACCATCAACTGCCCGGCCCGGTTCAGGAGCCGGTGGCAATCGCGCGAGAGATGACGGAGCTGTATCTCCTTGCCCAGCGCCTCATATTTCGACGCCAGCACCTCAATCGCCTGCAGGGCCGACTGGTCAACCACACGGCTGTTCATGAAATCAACGATGATGACTTTGGGGTCGCCCTTGATATCGAAGACTTCCGCGAAACCATCGGTGGAGCCAAAGAACAGCGGCCCCTCGATCTTGTAGATCTTCGCCCCCGCCTCATTGATTTCCGTGATCGCGTGAATGCGCCGCGCATTGCTCCAGGCATAGACGAGCGCGGAGACAATCACCCCAACAACAACCGCGACGGCCAAGTCACTCAACACCGTCACCGCTGTCACCAGAATGATGACCAGCGTATCGGAGAGCGGGATAATCCGCATAATGCGCAGGCTCTGCCAGGCGAAGGTGCCAATCACCACCATGAACATCACGCCCACCAGCGCGGCAAGCGGGATCTGCTCGATCAGGGGCGAGGCAAAGAGGATAAAGGCGAGCAGGAACAGCGCGGCGGAAATACCCGACAGCCGTGTCCGTCCGCCCGATTTCATATTGATCATCGACTGGCCGATCATGGCGCAGCCACCCATGCCGCCGAAAAAGCCGGTGATCGTGTTGGAGAGGCCCTGCGCCATGCATTCCTGCGACGCGCCGCCGCTCTGCTCGGTAATCTCGCCCACGAGGTTAAGCGTGAGCAGGCTCTCGATCAGGCCGATGGCCGCGAGGATCAGGGCGAAGGGGAAGATAATCTCCAGCGTTTCAAGATTGATCGGCACCATCGGGATATGAAAGTCCGGCAGGCCGCCCTTGATCGAGGCCAGATCGCCAACCCGCGGCACATCGATGCCGAAGGCAATGACGATCGCGGCAATAATGGCAATACCGGCAAGCGGCGCGGGCACGGCCTTTGTCAGTTTCGGCATCAGCCAGATGATCGCCATGGTCGCGGCGACAAGGCCGAGCATGGTGACAAGCGGTATGCCGTTCATCCAGACAATCTCGCCATAGGTATCGACCGTCTGGAACTGGGTCAGTTGCGCCATGAAGATAACAATGGCAAGGCCGTTCACAAAGCCGAGCATGACCGGATGCGGCACCAGCCGGATAAATTTGCCCAGGCGAAAAATACCGGCCAAGAGCTGCAATATCCCCATCAGCACGACGGTGGCAAACAAATACTCCACCCCATGCAGCGCCACCAATGAGACCATCACCACGGCCAGCGCGCCGGTCGCGCCGGAAATCATTCCCGGACGTCCGCCGATCAGCGCGGTCACCAGCCCGACGATAAAGGCCGCATAGAGCCCGACCAGCGGATGCACGCCCGCGACAAAGGCGAAGGCAACCGCCTCCGGCACCAGGGCCAGGGCCACGGTCAGCCCGGAGAGCAGTTCCGTCTTGATCCGGCCCGGTGTGAAGCGAATGGGGTCAGCCGTATTGCGCCCGGCGGAAAACAGGCCGGTGACGGCGGCAAGCGTTGGCTTGATCACGTGATAAACTTCCAGTTCAGGGAGATGTCAATTTGGGGCCGAACATAGGGCAATCGGGCAACTTTTAAAAGATTTTTATTGCAGCGCAGCAAAATCGAGCGCTATTTCTGCGCCCGGCACCAGAATTGATACATCCCGCGAAAGAGCGCCGGGTTTTCCGCCTCGATCGCCTGCCAGTTGGCGAGGTTGCGGCCCGACGGATCGTCGCCATGGCGGGCGCGGTAAGCGGTCATGACTTTTGGATCGGCAAATTCAAAGCCGAGAAATTCGAGCCCCAGATCGTCTATCGCCGCCGCAATGCGCGGGATATCGAAGCGCTGCTCATGCCGGTGGAAGAGAAAATCGCGACAGCCGCTTAAAGAATAGAAATCGAGCGCCTTTGTCACGGACGCCGCCGGATGGTCCTCCGGCAGGGCCAGCAGCTCTTTGCGAAAGCTGCGGATATTATCGAGGGAGAGGGTCTCCATCCGCTCCCCCACCATTTCGCGAACAGCGATTACATCCTGCCGCGCGCTCTCGCTATAGAGCGCGACTTTCATCACGCCGTTCGGCGCAAGGAACTTTGTCAGGCCCCGCCAGGCCGCTTCCGGATCGGCCATATGATGGAGCACGCCGCATGCCTCGATCAGGTCAAACCGCCCGAGGCTGTCCGGCAGATCAACAAGATCCGCCTGCGCGAAGGTAACATTCTGAATATCGAGCGCCTCCGCCTGCCGCGCGCCATAGGCCAGCGAGCTCCGCGAGAGATCAATCGCCGTCACCGTCGCCCCGATAATCCGCCGCGCCGTTCGAAGCGCATGGCGACCGGTGCCGCATCCCGCGATCAGCACAGTCGGGCTCTCGGCGGGCATTGGTGCCGTAATGGACGGAAACAACCGTTTCAAAAGCGCGGGCAACGTTGTCTCCCCGCCGCTTCGAAGTTCGCGCCAGCGCGGATAGGGGCTTTCCTCATATTGCGCCTGCACCGCGCCGGAGACCGCATCCCCACTCGCCGAGAGACGCGGAAGCGCCGCGGCAATCTCCCGCTCCCGCAGGGTCTGCGGCCCCATGCGCGTGAGCAGCAGACGGCACCAGGGCCGGGTGGCGAGCTGCGCTTCCTCCTGCGTGAGAAGCTTCATCGCCACATCCGCCTCCAGCGGGCCATAGAGCGCCGCGCGGAGCGCGGGCTCCAGCGCCGTTGGTTTCGGCGGCGTGCCGGGCGGGGTTTCAAGGGCATATTCCGTGAGCGCCAACTGCAACGCGATCAGCGCCATCAGTTCCTGCGCCATTTCCCATGTCTCCTGCAAGAGCTGCGCGCGCGCCTTCTCGATCAGGGTGGTCAACTCCGGGGAGGGCAGGATCAGCCGCGAGAACGCCGCCGCGATCACCGGTTCATTCAGCGCGCCTTCCAGTCCGGCGAGCCCGCCCGTCCCGTCCAGCATCTTTATAATGCCTCTCTGGCGACGAATGCGCGCAAGCAGGGTCAGGATAAAGCGGTCGCTCTCCACCTCGTCGGAATTGAGGCACCGGAGCATCGCCTCGTCGCCTGCGGGCCCGAGATCGCCAACCGGCACCAATTCCAGCAAATCCGCGAGTTCCTGCAAGCTCGACGGGGAAAAATCATCATGGGACGCGAGCTTTAAAGCGGTGCGGACAGCTTCGCGCGGCTTGTTCCGCTCGGCCAGGAACCGGGCAAGCCCGCGCCAGCCAAGGGCGTAGGCCGGATCGGCCGCAATCGCCGCCCTGAAGGATTTCTCCGCCGCCAGCCATTTGCCCTGCTCTTTTAACAGAAGCGCAAGATTATAATGGGCCGGCGCAATTTTACGCTCTTTCTTTAGGATCTGGCGGTAAATTGCCGCCGCCGCGTCCTTGTCCCCGCGCTTTTGCAAGGCCGTCGCTTCGGCCAGCTTGCGCTCTGTTTCCCCGTGCACTTTTACGCTCCTTCTCGATGGTGCCGCCAATCTAGGCGAAATCCCCGACAATCGCCAGATGCTTGCTGCCTAAAATTTCACCAAAATTTGTGCGTTGCAGCATTTTCTGCTGAAAATTTATGCGGCGGCGCGGCATTTCCGATACTGTCACCCATCTAACTATTTGATTTAACACAATTTTAATAATTGGCACAGCGGTTGCAATAAAACTGTCATCAACATGTCTCGTGAGGATTACGTATATGAACAAGTCAAGCTTCCTGATTATCCCGATCATCACCCTGGGTGTCGTCTCATTTGCAAATGCCGATCCGCTGGTTGAGGAAAGCGCCATACCCGGCGAGTTTTCAGCGAACATTTCCCTTACATCCGATTATACGTTTCGCGGTATTTCCCAAACAGGAAATAATCCTGCCGTCCAGGGCGGTTTCGATTATTCCTACGACTTTGGTCCGGCAGCGGTGAGCGCAGGCATCTGGGCATCGAACGTGAAATTCGCGGACGCCACGATTGAGATCGACTATTATGCGGGCGTTGGCGGCAGCGTTGACATGTTCAGCTGGGACCTCTCGGCGATCTACTACACCTATCCCGGCGCGGACAGCAGCCTGAATTACGATTTTTTCGAGATTGCTCCGTCCATCGGCTATGACTTCGGCTTTATGGCTGTCAATGCCGGGCTCAACTACTCTCCCGAATATTTCGGTGACAGCGGCGACGCCTATTACACCCATGGCGGCATCGATATTCCGCTTGGCAAATATTTCACCCTGTCCGGTACGGTCGGGTATCAGTCGATCGATGATAATGCCGCCTGGGGCACCGACGATTATACCGATTACGGCGTCAGCGTCTCCACCGAGATTGCCGGCTTCGGCCTCAGCGTCGGCTGGACCGATACAGACTTGCCAAGCAGCCAATGCGATGACGCCTGCGGCATCGTCGCGGTAGCCTTGTCACGTTCCTTTTAGTATTCCCGCGGGCCATTGACGAAGGTCTCCCCTTCCTTGGCCCTGACCTTGGCCGTCCGGCGAGCTACTCCCGCTGGACGGCCTTTTTTTTCATATTCCCGGCCTACTCGGGCCGCATGAGGAGGAGGAAATGCGCCTTCGTTGTAAAGGCCTCCTTCCCCTCCTGATTGGTGCAGCGAAGAATGGTATCGAGCCAGCCACGTCCCGGCTTTGAGCTTAGGCGGGTATCGAGCACTTCCATTTCCGTGGTCAGCATATCGCCTGCAAAGAGCGGGCGGAGGAAGTTCAACTCGACCCCGAGGCCGGACGGCAGGAAATGCCATTGCTGCCAGACATGGGTCGCCGCCTTGGAGGAAAGCGCGAAGGTATAGGCACCGCAGGCGACCACATCCGGAAAGCCCAGCGCCTTCGCCGCCTCGGCATCGTAATGCATCGGCTGATCATCGAAGCGCCGCCCGAAATCGAGCATTTCCTCCCGCACCACCGTAAAACTCGCCCCGGCAAATTTATCGCCTTTTTTGATGTCATCGAAATAGAGTTTCTCGCCCATAAGCTCTCCTTTTTAAGGCAGGATAAGCGCAAAATGAACCGGGTGAAAGGCTATTTTTCACAAGCCCGGATGCCGCTCCGTCTCTCTCCCACCCCCACAACAGAAAGAGAGAAATCATGGCCCGGATTACAATCGACCTGTCCGGCAGCAAGGTCGCCGATGTGAAGAAGATTGTCCTTTACACGAAGGACAAATCGAAGGAGCTGGTCACCGTCGAGATAAAAGACGGCAAGATCGATAGCGCCCATGCCTATCAAATCGCCGAAACCGAGATTTACGTAGGCGTGCTTTATAAGGGCCTGCTCGAAAATATCGGCAAGAAGCATTATTACGACGTGAAGATTATCGGAAACGGCACCCTCGTCATCGGCGCGGATGGCGAGGGCAACAGCCGGGTGAATTTCCGGGCGTAATACATTGAAAAATAATTAGAAAATCTCTGGACATGCCCTCCGGCGGGATGTTACGCCCCTCCTGTTGCCGCTGCTTGAGTGGACATCGGACATCAAGTTTGCTACATTTTTAGGCAATTGAAAAGACGTTCAGGAAATTCCCGCGCCTGCTGCTCAATCCTGGACGAGGCAGGGCCGGAATAGAAATGGGGGAAACATGAGCGAAGACTTATATGAAACGGATTTTGAGGTGGGGCAGAGCAATCTGCAACGCTGGGGGATGGATGTGCATCACCCGGTGTTCTGGGTCTCGTCCGGCCTCGTCATCCTGTTCGTGGTGGGCGTCCTGTTGGCGCCGGGTGCCGCGAAAGGCGCGCTGGACGGCGCGAAATGGTGGTCGATCGGGGCCTTTGACTGGCTGTTCATGGTGGCGGGGAATATCTTCGTCATCTTCTGCCTCGCGCTGATCGTGCTGCCCGTCGGCAAGATCCGCCTCGGCGGGGAGGCCGCGAAGCCCGAGTTCAGCCGCCCGTCCTGGTTCGCGATGCTGTTCGCGGCGGGCATGGGCATCGGGTTGATGTTCTGGTCCGTGGCGGAACCGACCGCCTATTACACCGGCTGGTACGAGACACCGCTCGGCGTGGAGGCGCGCACCCCAGCCGCGGCGGACCTCGCCATGAGTGCGACGATGTTCCATTGGGGGCTGCACCCCTGGGCGATTTACGCGGTTGTGGCGCTGTCCCTCGCGTTTTTCTCCTATAACAAGGGCTTGCCGCTCACCATCCGCTCGGCCTTCTATCCGCTGATCGGCGATCATTCATGGGGCTTTTTCGGCCATGTGGTGGACACGGTGGCGGTGCTGGCGACGCTCTTTGGTCTTGCCACCTCGCTTGGTTTCGGCGCGCAGCAGGCCTCCGCCGGGATTGCCTATCTCTTCGGGTTCGAGGCCGGGATCAACACCCAGATCGCGGTGATTATCGTGGTCACCTCGCTCGCGCTCTTCTCGGTCATTCGCGGCCTGGACGGCGGGGTGAAGCTGCTCTCGAACATCAATATGGGCATTGCGGCCATTCTGCTGCTGTTCGTCTTTATTGTCGGCCCGACGGCGGTGATTATCGCCACCATGGGCGACACCCTGATCGGCTATCTCGGCCAGATCGTCGCCTACAGCAACTTCATCGGGCGCGAGGATGAGGCCTGGATGCAGGGCTGGACGGTGTTCTACTGGGCCTGGTGGATCAGCTGGTCCCCGTTTGTGGGCATGTTTATCGCCCGCGTCTCGAAGGGCCGGACGGTGCGGGAATTCCTGATCGCGGTACTGATCATCCCGACGATCGTGACATTGGTGTGGATGAGCGTCTTCGGCGGCTCCGCCCTTGACCAGATCCAGAACGGTGTCGGCTCCCTCGCGGGCGGGCTGGAATCGGTGGAACTCGCCATGTTCCATATGCTGGAGAATTTGCCGTTTGCCACCATCACCTCGGCCATCGGCATCGTGCTGGTGCTGGTCTTCTTCATCACCTCGAGCGACAGCGGCTCCCTCGTGATCGACGCGATCACGGCGGGCGGCAAGGTCGATGCGCCGGTGGTGCAGCGGATCTTCTGGGTCGTCATCGAAGGCGTGGTCGCGGCGGCGCTGCTGTTTGGCGGCGGGGCGGATGCCCTCACCGCGCTCCAGGCGGCGGCGATCACGGTCGGCCTGCCCTTCACGGTGGTCCTCCTCGCCATGTGCGTCTGCCTCTATATGGGGCTGGCCCACGAGAAGAAATACGTGATCGAGGGCGACAGCGCCTGACCCGCGCTGCCTCGACAGACACAAGCAAAAAGGGCCGGTTCTCCGGCCCTTTTTTTGTGCGGGAAGGCAATGAAGGCTTAGGCACACGACGGATGAATTTCCGAGGGAGGAAGGCAACGAGAGCCGACGATCCGCAGCAACAGCTGTGTCAGAGCTGCGTCAAATTGTTTTACTCAACGATCATTCCGCGCCACTTTCCGTAGACTAAACTGTGAAAGGAGTATCGAGGTGAAACATACAATTTTTTTACGCCCGTAAATCGATCATGCCCTATTATATGAACGATAATCTTAACATCTGGGTAAGCCATAAATATATCTTCAAAACGGAGACCTTTTTCTGGAATTCTTTTCTTAACATGACGCTGAAAATTGACATCCCTATTATCAGAAAAGTCTATTGCTTCAATTAATTTCAAATGAACAATTCTTGTCCCTCGAGATACGAGCAATGAACGCGACAAGGTTGCTGGAATATCATAAAAATTTAATAATTTTCCTCCGTTTTTCCCAATATCAGCAATTTCTATCCTACAACTTATTTTAGTATCTATTAGGTCAACAAACCCTTTTTTCTTTACTTTTATTGAGTAACGCTTCCAATTTTCCTTTTTAAAATTAATGCATCTAATGTCATTCGAAAAAGTAACTTTCGGGCTCAAAACATAATTAAATAACACCAGTGAAACTATCGCCGAAACGTTACCGATAAATATACCAGAAATAAAATCGAGATATCCCATCCGGCGCACCCTTTTTAAGCATTGCAAAATATGAGCCACGTAATGAAGTCGGAATTTAATAAGCTATATTAATTCCAACTAATACAATTATAACTTATAGTGACTGGCTGTCGAGACAGCTTAGGTACAACGATAGATCTTCTGAAATTATGAGCCACTATTTCAACTTAAATCATAAATTTTGCAAAATGAGCAAAAGATTATGGATTAATATGACTGGCTGCAAATGATTTATTACTGCTTGCCATTAAAATTCAAATACTTAGCATAGTGATCATAATGGATGACTGGATTGAATGTTTATATAAGTGGCAAACGCTAGCTGCAGGGTTGATAGCGTTGGTTGGCGCACTTTGCGCGGCAGGATGGACTGTACATAAAATTAATAAGCAAATTAATTTGCAGAAAGAATCTTTTGACGAAGATAAAAGACGCCACAATGAAGCTATAATGCGCAAAGAATTGGTCGCGCGCGCTGAACTTCCCGACGCACTTACCGAGATACTAAAATTTGCGTCAAACATAGTCACTGAATGTGTTGAAAAACTAGAAAACGGGAAAAAAAATAACGATGAAGGTACAGAAATATTTCAAAAAATAGATTATAAAAAATTACTTTCTCAACCTCCGAAAAATTCAATCAATATAATAAAAACTTGCATTGAATATGCGAACGCTGATTATGCGCCTTACCTCCTTAGGTTGGTCCTTGAGTACCAAATTAATAACGCAAGACTAAGCGACCGTTCTGAAACCATAATGAGCAGCGACAGAATAAACGGGCATATTGCCGATGCGGCATTCATGTACTATTTAGTAGAGTTAATTTTCCCCTATGCTCGCGGACAAAACACAACAGTACCAAAAGATGCAAAAGATCCAAAAAAAATTAAAGCGGCAGTATTTAATAGTATTCAATTAAACAGCCCATTGGGAATGCGCGTTTTCCCACAACAAACTAATATTTTTAATGAAGTATATGAGATAATTGATTTTCGGTATGGTCAGGAATTCGAAGATCAAAGCTCCAATTAGTCCAAATGACTATCAATCTGTAGCTTACTTATTTCATTTGATATATCGTAACAACAAGTGAAAGGTTCCCCTCACCGCTCCGTGAGGTTCCGCCAAAATCTCCTCGGGCTCGGGATATGCGAAAAATCGGGCTTTTCTTTAAGCCGTTCGCGGCATTTGAATTTGGCGGTTTCGATCTGCATAACGTTCTCAATGCGGCGGTCGAGGAATTCCCAGGTTTTGGCGTGCCCCTCGGACTTGTCGGCGAGCCAGTAGAACAGCGTCGCGGCGTAGACGCCCGCCAAGGTCAACCGCTTGGTGTACCAGTTATAATCGGCGGAGGCATCCCCCGTCGCCCACCACATGCGGCTCACCGTATTGGCGGTGAGTTTGAGGGCGAGCGGCGCGTTCTGCGGTAAGCTCAGGATATTGACGGCGCGGCGCACCGCCTCCTTATGC
>NZ_JARGOQ010000019.1:21967-32615 GCF_029233945.1 Sneathiella sp.
CCGTCGAAGAGAACATGGGGCAACACCGCGTCCAGCAGGCGCGTCTGCCATTCCCGCTCGGTCTCCGCCTTTTTGCTCATGTTTCCTCCTTCTCCGGTTCGGATTTCGCGCGCAGGTCCTCCATAAAGGCCTGCACCTCACTTTCATACATCAGATAGCGCATGTCTGTCATCCGTTCGGGATAGAGAATGCCGAAAAGATGGTCGCATTCATGCTGCACGACGCGGGCATGGAAGCCGCGCGCCTCGACGCTGATTTCCTTGCCGTTGAGGCCGAGGCCGCTATAGCGGATATGGGTGTGGCGCGGGACAAGGCCGCGCAGGCCCGGGACCGAGAGGCAGCCCTCCCACCCGAGCTCCGTCTCGTCCGAAAGGGGCTCGATCTTCGGGTTGATCAGCACGGTGGAGGGGACGCTTTCGGCCATATCCCCCTCCTCCCTCTCGACCCGCTCGGCCGGCACCTCGAAGATCACAAGGGACTTGGAGACGCCGATCTGCGGCGCCGCGAGACCGACCCCGCCGACGGCCTCCAGGCTCATCCGCATATCCTCCACCAGCTGATAAATCTCGTCGCCAAAGGGGGGCGTCAGCGGCTCCGCCGGCACGCGCAAGGTGGGGTTGCCCATCTTCAGAATGTCTCTAATTGCCATAAGCCCTTCCAAATTCGTGTCTTTTATGTTATTTACTCTTTTCTTTAGGGATTTCACCTTAAAAATGCGGTTTTCCCCCTTCACAGGGGAAATGAAGCGTGCTACACCCGCGCCACTCCGTAACCGGTTTAACTTTAGACGATTAGATAGGAGCACGATTAACTGTGCAAGTTTCTGTACGTGACAACAATGTAGACCAGGCGCTCCGTGCGCTGAAAAAGAAAATGCAACGCGAAGGCATCTTCCGTGAGCTGAAGCTCCGGGGCGCCTATGAAAAGCCGTCCGAAAAGCGCGCCCGCCAGAAAGCGGAAGCCATTCGACGCGCCCGCAAGCTCGCCCGCAAGCGGATGCAGCGCGAAGGCTAAGTCGCCGTCCCGGTTCGCCGGGATACCAGAATTCAAAAAGCCGCACCGGGGCTCCGGTTTGCGGCTTTTGGCGTTTTAGCGTAATCTCAGGATAACGGCGCTAGTTCCCCGCCTCACCGACAAGCGCGCGGATCAGTTTATCCGTCGTCGCATCGGCGGGAAAGAAACTCTCCACCATGATTTCCTCCGCCGTCACATCCTGCGGCGTGCCGAAGCTCGCGACCGTCGTGATCCAGGAAAGAACATTGCCGCCCAACTCGAACTCCAGCGGGAGGACGGGCAGCGCATCCGCCGACGGGTTTTCACTCGCGAAGCTTTCCGGCACGCCCGGATAGGCCAGCACCTCGGCCAGCAACTGACGGAGCGGATCGTTTTCCTCCGCGCCTTTCAGCTGCCGATGCGCGCGCTCGATCAGATGGCCGGCCGCGCGGTCCCAATCGCGGGTGACGGGCCGCAGGCCCTCCGGGTGCAGCATCAGCCGGAGCGTGTTCGGCGGCCCCTTCCCCTCTGCGGCGGAGAGGCCCAACAGAGCAAGCATCTTCGCCCCCGCCTGATTGATCATCAACACATCGAAGCTGCGGTTCATGACAATCGCGGGATATGGCTCCTGCTTCTGAAGCATGAAATCAAGCGCCTCGCGCACCTTGCCAAAACCGGCATCATCCAGCGAGCGCGCCCGATAGGCCGCGGTATAGCCCGCCGCATTCAGCAGCCGGTTGCGTTCGCGCAAAGAAAGCGCCAGCGCCTCGGAAAGGCGCAGGACCATCTCCCGGCTCGCGTTTGAGCGGCCGGTCTCGATAAAGCTCAGGTGCCGGGCCGAACTTCCCGCGTCAAGGGCGAGATCGAGCTGGCTCATTCCCTGAACCTGCCGCCAGTGCTTCAAGAGCCGACCGAGCTCGGGCACCGGGGTTTGCAAGGCTGTCGCGGTCATCTTCTTTCCTTCCTCGATAATCCGGCGTCCAGAATACCCCGAAATAAAGATCAGGAACATTACCACAGAGGTAATTGAGAAGATAACCTATCCCCGCCATCCTGCTTTCAGCGGCCACCATGGCCGGGCCTGACTGAAAGGAGATCAAGATGATGGTTAAGTCAAACCTGCTACGAAATACCCTGCTGATCAATGCAGGAACCTCGCTTCTAACGGGAGGGGCGGCGCTCGCCTTCGCGGACCCGCTTGCGCGCTGGACGGGGATGGCCGAATGGATCCTCTACACGCTTGGGGTGGGCTTAGTGCTCTTCGCTGCCGATGTCGCCTGGACGGCCACGCGGAAAAAAATCAATCCGCTGTTCGCCAAGCTCATCATTGCCGCCGACGTTGCCTGGGTGGTGGGGAGTGGTCTCTCCCTCCTCTTGTTCCAGAACCGTTTGACGGTGGAGGGCAGCTGGATGGTCGAGCTTCTCGCCATTGCCGTTGCTGTCCTCGCTGCCGTGCAAACCGTCGGCCTCAAGCGCCTGGCCGATCATAGGGCCCGGACCGCTTGAGATCCTTCCGCTGACGCAGAAAGCCGCGTGGAGAAATCTCCGCGGCTTTCTCACACCTGATCAGTGACCTGGGTACGATAGTTTGTCACGATTAGGGAAGGTGTGTATACTAGTATAGATTTTATGAAATGTCAAGGATTTTGGGGGAAATGTAGCCATGGCGAAAAAGGCAAAAATAGATACTCTTACATTGGACGAACGAAAAAAGATTCTAACCGCCTCTGTTTTCGAACATTATCGTTGGTATTTAGCGGATGACTTCATATCCGAAGAAAAGGTTCGGCTAAACAAAGGCAAACTAACTCCGGAGTTATTGACCAGTATCGGTCGGCGTTACGAAGTAGGAAGAAACCTGAAAACTGGTGAAAATGATAATCCCCAAAGAATAGCTAAAGAACTAAATGAAGTTGTTAATAATTGGCCTAAAGAACTTGTTGAACGTGCGAACCGATGTGTCGAAATAGCTAATATATTGAGAGAAAAAGGGCTTACACCAGCCCATGGACAAAATAGTACGCCGGGCACTCCGCTCTCTGCTGTGACGAAACTTGTCTGGTTTATAAAACCTGATAGTTGGACACTTTATGACGAACTGGCAAGCAAAGCAGTTTTGACGCGAAAACGAAATGGTGATACCGATAGCAAAATGATCCGATATTACAAGATATTATCTAGTCGGGGGTTTATTCAAACGTCGGAGAAAATTAAGTGTATAGTTAATAAGTATGAAATGTTTAAAAAGCTCCATGGCACGCGGATAATTGATAAATACCTGCTTTTTACTGGAATGGAAAATGACACAAGAGATAATCGAATTTGCGATATAGACATTTTCAAAAATGCCTTACCTAATACTGTCAGCAAAGAATTGGCTAAACTCTCAAATGAAATCTGTACAGCGGTGATTTCACGAGAATCTACCGCTTGTGAAAATCCGGGAATTTTTGATGGAACATAACTAAGTTCCAATTTCATTCGGTTTTTTTGTACTCATTTTTCGACCGTCGCATATTATTTACTTGATGCAAGTCAGATCGTACAGGAAAGTCTGCATTTCTATAACTCAAAAACTTTGTAGGAACAGGCTGAATTTTGAAGTAACTGCCAAACTGCTTAGGCGTCCATACGCATGTTTTTAGGGATTTAATAGGCTCTTTTTCCTTTAGATTCTCAATCTGGTTTAGTAGCCTAAAATCCAATGTCAGAAAGCAGAACATCTCATACTTTTCAGCCGTTCTAATATGCCAAGCATCTTTCGTGTATTTTTGCCCAAGCAACGCAAACAAAGTTTGAAACAATATGTCGCCCGAACGCACTAATCTATCATTTTGTTCCTTGTTAAAATCTCGCGAAGCTAATGTTCTGCTATGAATATCTGGAATAAAATTCCCATCGACGCTTTTCATTTCTAAATCTGAAAATACATTCAAATCATAATATCCATATCCAGAAAACCGCCCTAATGGCTGATAGAATCTTTCTGCCTGAAGCTCCGCAGATGTCCATAAAGAAATTCTGCCCGTTTCAGCTAAATACGCAATGCTAGCGAGGTAACGCGCATTCTCGCCCAAGTCGCTTTTGTCATCGGTCGAGTGAACCGGGATTCTAGCAAGATATCCACCATCGAAATCAATATCTCCCCATTTCTGAGTGCCTGTAGAAATCCAGTCTGTTTCATGAGTAACGCCGTGTCCAAGTGTAGCGCTATCAACAAGGACTTTTACTGGGCCGTGGCTATCTAAAATTTGCCCCGCCTTAAGTGTAGACAATTTCAACATCAAACGTCCTGAGCAGCTGAGGACAGAAATTGCCAAAGAAATGCTGTATTTTCTCCACCAAGTAATGATCTTTTCTTTCATAATAATCCTATCATAACAGATGAACCTGAAAGTTCCGACTTCAACGAAACTATTAGTAATCCACCCCATTCCCTCTATCCAATCGCGTCGTCATACGATAATCTTCCAAGCGAAACTGTTGCCGTTTAAAAATCGTGAGGGTTATCTTGGAAAATCTGCTGACTGTGCCAAAGGCGATGATTGCCGCGACCGTCTTTGTCGTCCAGAACGCGGGGGCCTGTTTTATGCGGGGCCTGCCGGTTGTCGTGGCGATGGGGGTGCTGGCCTATATCAACGTTCTCACCAATGGCTCCTTCGCCATTGCAGGACAGGCGATCGAGTCCTTTCTCTACGCCATTTTCGCCGTTGCCTGGCACCGCTATTCCCTGCTGCCCGAGGTGCGGGAGAAGCGCGGCTTCGCGCTTTCCTTCGGCTTGCGCGAGATCAAGTTCGGCGCGCTGATCGTCGTGGTCAGCCTGATCGGCTATGTCGTTACCTCCGCCCTTGTGGCCGTGTTGCCGGACGAAGCGGCCATTGTGGTCGTGCTTATTCTTGTCCTTGTCGCGAGTTCGATCCTTGTCTTCTTCTATCCGGCCATCGCGCTGGAGCAGCCGATCGACGGTGGCCTTTTCGTGCAGGAGGGGCTGACGCTTATCTTCTCCTTTATTCTCGGCGGCCTTCTCGCCATGCTGATCTTTATCCTGCCGGTCGGCGCGGCCGCCCTGATCGCCTTCGGAATTGCATCAATGTTCGGCGCCGTCACGATGGTCGCCATACTCGTCGGGGTCGTCAATTTCATCGCATGGGTCATTATTATCGCGATTATGGTCTCCACGGCATCGTTCCTCTATCGCGATGTGATCGGCCTGAAAGAGGTGCATGGCGCGTGAGGCGCCATGCGTTGTTTATTCCGAAAAATCAGTCCGCCGCGAAGCAGTAGAAATAGCCGTTGCCGCCGGTGGTTTTGAGGGCGTCGGCGCTGCAGCCGCGGCTGTCATGGGCGGCGTTCCAGGATGTATTTCCGCCGCCATGGCGGTCATGATGGCCGACGGTGGCGCTCCCCTCGCCCGAGCTGGTCCAGTTACTACAGGTCTTGTCGTCGGTCACGTTCGGGAAATAGGCGGTGCCGTCAGACATGCTGCCGGTCAGCATATCATGCTCGTTCGGGCCATCGCCCCGGCCCTTGACCGGGTTGCCGTTTTCATCGACGGCGGTGCGCTTGACGATATTGGGGCTGAGATGCAGCATATCGAGATCGCTCGCGATCAGCTCCCCGTTGGCGTTATACCACGGGCCGTGGCCGATGCGGTTGCGCGCCGAGATGCCGCGCTTGCCGTCTTCCTGCGTGCTTAAATAGGCGCGCCAGTCCCGCGCCGCAGCGCCCGCCTCCTCGGCGAGCTTCTCGCACCAGGCATCGGCCCCCTCCAGCCCGCCAAGGTCGCCGCCGTTGCCCGGCCCGACGCTGGTGACGAAAAAGCCCATGGGATGCGCCTCCTGTGCCTCGGCGAGGGGAAAAGCGGCAGCAACAAGAAGCGCCGCCGCGGTGAGCGATTTCATCAGTGTCATGGGTATATCCTTTCGTTGAGAAAACAATCGATTTCGCATAAATTAGATTTTATTCATGGATGAAAGGCAACGGGAAACGGGCAAGATCACGGAGTTGTGACCGCCTCCCAAACAGCCAAAAAACCATAAAAACTATGGAAAGTTGTTTAAGGTTTCTTAGGGATTTGTTTACTAGAATACGCCGAATGAAAAGTTTTATCGAACGGAACCATCTGCTGCGATTTGTAAGCCGCCTGACGCGCCATACAATCGGAGTGCCGATCGCCATTGCCATGGCCATGATCCTGCTTGTCGTGACGGCATGGGTCGTGACGCCGACATCCGAGACCGAGGGCCATATCACAGAGGCCCGCAGCGACCTTGGTAATTTCGCCGCACGGCTGGAGAGCCATATCACGACCCGCCTCACCATCGGCCAGCAAATCCGCAGTTCCCTGGCCAAGGGGGAGATTAGCGGCCGCGAGCAATTTCTGACCCAGGCGTCCTATCTGCATGACCTGTTCAAGGATTTCCAGGCGATCAACTGGGTCGATTCCCTCGGCGTCATTCGCTGGGTCACCCCGCTTGAGGGCAATGAGCCCGCCGTCAATCTCGATGTCCGCAAGCTTGCCTCGCCCGCGAAGGCAATAGCCGCGGCGGAGCAAACCGGCCGTCTGCAAATCACCCCGCCAATCGAACTGACCCAGGGCGGCAGGGGCTTTACCGCCTATATCCCGGTGATCAAGATGAAGCGATTGACCGGCTTTGTGAATATCGTTTTCCGCAGTGATCCGCTCATCCTTGAGGCCATGCCGAATGGTCTTTTGAAGAAATATGACGTGATGATCCATGACCGGGACATGCCTGTGTTCGGCACACTCGACCCATCGACGGAATGGGACAATGAAAATGTATTCCATAAATGGATTGTTGTTGGCAACCGCGTGTGGACGATCAGCCTGCTCCCGACCCCGGAGACAATCGCCGCCCATAAAACATTAGTGGACGAAATTGTCCTTGTGACACTGATCCTGCTCTCGATTGCCATTGCCTATCTTATTCATCTCGCCATGGTCCGCCAGCTCCATATCAGGGCGAGCGACAAGCTCTTTCGAACCTTTCTTGCAAACTCTCCTTCCGCCATCATCATCAAGGATATGGACGGGAATTATCTGCATGCCAACGCCCAGTGGCACGACTGGTTTAACCCGGGAGGGCGCGAGATTAGAGGGCATAACACATATGAATTCTTCCCCGAGGAATATGCCGAGCGCGTGCTCGCGCAGGAAAAAGAGATCGCCGCCGGAAAAAAGATGATCGAGCGGGAGTATATAAGCCCCACCATCAACAATGGCCTGATTCCAACCTTCGTTCAGATGTTCCCGATCATGGATGACGAGGGGAACGTGATCGCGATTGGCGGCTCCATCACCGATATCAGCGCCAACAAAAAGACCGAGGAGGCGCTGCGCCACGCGCTGATGAAGGCGGAGGATGCCAACCTTGCAAAATCGAAATTCCTCGCCACCATGAGCCATGAACTCAGAACCCCGCTCAACGCCATTATCGGGTTCAGCGATCTCCTTGTCGGTCAGTATTTCGGATCGCTCGGCAATGAAAAATACTCTGAGTACGCCGAGGATATCAATCACAGCGGCCGTCATCTGCTGGCCCTTATCAATGAGGTTCTCGATATTTCCGCGATTGAGCTGGGCAAGCGCGACATGATACTGGAACCGGTGGCGGTTCGCGCGCTGCTGACCGACTGTGTAAAATCCGTGCGCCATCGCGCGGCCAAGCACGGGATCATGGTGGCGCTGTCCGCCGACCGCACGCTGCCGACAATAAATGCCGATGAAACGGCCCTGCGCCAGATCTTTCTCAACCTGCTCACCAACGCGATCAAATTTTCCCACGTCGGAGACAAGATCACCGTCTCGGCGATCACCACGGAAACGGAAGTGATTATCGAGGTTCAGGATACCGGCGACGGTATCAAGGACGACCAGTTGCCGAATATCACGCAACCCTTCGTCAAGGGCCACAGCTCCTCCCACATCACCCATGAGGGGGTCGGACTGGGCCTCTCGATCGTCAAATCCTTTGTCGCCGCGCATAACGGACGGCTCCATATCGAGAGTGAGCTGGGCCTCGGCACCAAGGTGACCGTGACCTTTCCCAAGGAAGCCCATCGCCAGGTTGCCTGAGCGTTCCGTGCCACCAAAAATTCCGGCGTCACACGCAGAATATATTCTCGATTAACTATAAATAAACAATTCGCCGTCAGTATTTGAATACTTGGTTTTATTGCCATAGTCGGCAGACCATTATTTATAGATATCTAAGTAAAACATCTACCCAAATGGAGCCCTGATGATGATCCGTACCTTAATTGCCTCCGTCGCTGCTATCGCCATTTTTGCGGGACTGCCGACGACCTCCCTCGCCCAGGATTACAAAGTCGCCGTCGCCAATCTGATCGACAGTGAAATCCGTGGCTGGTCGCAATCCGATGAAGTGATTGATGCCGTCCGTAAGCAGAATGAAATGTCCGCCTCGCTCAGCCAGGACGATGTCGATAATCAGGACAAGAAATGGCGCGCAGAAACAAAAGGCGGCAGCCAGAACATGATCAATGCGGTGTTGTCCAACAGCCTGTCGAACTACCTGAAAAGCGTCAAGACCAACTCACAAGGCAAATACACCGAGATCTTCGTCATGGATATGAAGGGCCTCAATGTCGGCCAGAGCGACATCACGTCAGACTATTGGCAGGGCGACGAAGCGAAATGGAAACAGTCATATGGCGCCGGTCCGGACGGCGTTCTGATCGACGAAGTTGAGTTTGACGAATCCACCCAGACATACCAGTCGCAGGTCAGCGTCGCGATTGTTGACCCGAGCACCCATAAAGCCATCGGCGCGGTGACCGTCGGCGTCAATGTCGAGATGCTGGAATAGACTTCCCGCCATATCCCTCACCTACATTTATATATAAGGATGACGCACGAGATGAGCGCAGAGACCCCGACGAATGAAGCTGACATGAACGACGCGGCCATGAAAGACAAGACATCTTTCGCCGCCAAGATGACTGTCAGTCGCAAAATCCTGCTTGTTGTGTTTGCGACGACCCTGATGGGTCTCTCGCTCCTCGTCTATCTGGGATTACAAAACCAGCGCCATGCCCTGGAAGATCTGGCAACAAATAATAACCTCACCATTTCGGAACTGATGGCGGAGCAGCTTTCAGGTGCCCTGAAATGGAAGAAAACCGACAAGATTGCAGAAGTCTATCAGGAGATGGCGTCGAAAGACGGCTCCGTTCTCGCGGATATTCTCACCTTCGACAACGAGGGCGCTCTCGTCACCGAATATCACTCAGAGACCCTCCCCTCCGCCTCGGGTCTGGCCGCCTTGCTGTCAAAACATAAAGCCGCGCTTGAACAGGGCGAGGTATATACGGAAAACACAGGCTCCCATCAGATTATCCTGACGCCGGTCACCTCCGCAAAAGGGGAACTGGTCGGCTTTGCCGCCATCGGATGGAGCCTCAACAAGTTGAATGAGCAGCTTTCCGCGAACCTGATGCAGCAGCTTCTGCTGACCGGGGCCGCGCTTCTCGGCATTATGGTGTTGACCGGGTTTTTGCTGGGCCGCTTTATCGGTCGTCCCCTCACCCAGTTGACCCAGGCCATGCTGTCCATCGCGAATGGGGCCCGTGACATTATCATTGACGGGCTCGATCGCAAGGATGACGTCGGCGACATGTCCCGCGCCGTGCAGGTCTTCCAGGCGAATGCCGAAAAGGTCAAGGCGCTGGAAGTTCAGCGCGAGAAGGACGCACAGGAAAAAGCCGCCGCAGAGGAAGAGCGTCGCCGCGAGGAAATGAACCGCGCCGAGGAGGAGAAACGCCGCGATCAGGAAGCGACCGCAAAATCCTCCGCGGAGCGCGTCAGCTTCGCCCAGACCCTTGCCCAGAAACTCGAAAGCACGGTCAATACGGTCGCGCAGCAGATTATCGGCGCCGCCGAAACCATGGAGGAAAAAGCCAGGAGCATGGTGACGAGCGCCGCCGATACGGACCGCCACTCCACGTCCATCGCCGCCGCCTCCGAACAGGCCGCAGGCAACGTGAGCGGGGTCGCCTCCGCCGCCGAGGAACTTTCTGCCTCCCTGCAGGAAATCGGCCGTCAGGTGAATGTTTCCGCCACGCTCTCCAAGGAAACCATGCAGGTTGCGGAATCAACCGATGTGGTTGTCGGCAAGCTTGCGGTTTCCGCCGGCGAAATCGGCAATGTCATCGACCTGATCAACAATATCGCCAACCAGACCAACCTGCTCGCGCTCAACGCCACGATCGAGGCTGCCCGCGCCGGGGAGGCCGGAAAGGGCTTTGCCGTCGTCGCCTCGGAAGTGAAGGGTCTCGCCTCGCAGACCACCAATGCGACCGAGGAAATCACCCGCAAGATCGACGGGATGCAGCACGCCACCACCGAAGCCGTGGAGGCCGTCAAGCGGATCGAGGAAATGATCGTGCAGATTGACGAAACGGTTCAGGTCATGTCCTCCGCCGTCGAGGAACAGAATGCCGCCACGCTGGAAATCACCCGGAATGTGCAGCAGGCCTCAGTCAGCACCGGCGAAGTGTCCCGCTCCGTCATGGAGGTATCCAACATGGCCTCCTCCTCCGGAAGTTCGGCAACACAGCTTCTCGAAAGCGTCGGCGAGCTCACCCAGTTCTCCGCCAAGCTGCGCGAGGAAGT
>NZ_JARGOQ010000019.1:32715-52464 GCF_029233945.1 Sneathiella sp.
CATCACAAGCGTTGAGGAGCTTTACAGCGTCTATAAGCCACCGGCGGAGCGCGCCGTGCAGAAGGAAATTCCCCGGCTCGACAAGCATTGCCGCGACTTCATTGCGCTCTCCCCCTTCCTCGTGATGAGCACCGATGGCGGCGACGGCACGGCCGATGCCTCCCCGCGCGGGGATGCGCCGGGCTTTGTCACCGTATTGGACGATAACACCCTCGCCCTTCCCGACCGGCCCGGCAACAACCGCCTCGACAGCCTGCTCAACATTCTCCGAAACCCGGCCGTCGGCCTGATCTTCCTCGTGCCGGGGATTAACGAGACCCTGCGCATCAATGGCAAGGCGACGATCAGCCTTGACCCCGACCTGATGGAGGCTCACGCCGTCCAGGGCAAGCTGCCCCGCTCGGTGCTGAAAATCGCGGTAACCTCCGCCTATATGCATTGCGCGAAGGCGCTGATCCGCTCCAAGCTCTGGGACCCGGATAGCAAGGTCGAGCGCAGTGTCTTCCCGACGCTGGGACAGGTGCTGGCCGACCAGATCGCCGGGATGGACGCCGAACAGTCGGACGCCTATCTGGAAGTCGCCTATAAGGAAAATCTCTACTGAGGTGCCGCGCCCGCGTCCTTACGGATGCTGGTTATTGCCCCAGGTGCAACACATCAAGTCCGGGTTCTGCTCCGCCGTCGTCGTCTGACAGGCCGCCAGCAGGAACAGCGCCGCTCCGATCAGTAAAATGCGCATGGCTACACTCCTTGATAAACCTACCCCAAGGAGATGAGCCTTTCCCGCGCCGGATCAAGCACCGCGCTTAAAAATATACCGTGACGAAATTCGTCAGCTGCCGCGACAGGCGCGCCCGCCCTGTCCCGGACGCGGTCCGGCGCGGGGTCCCGCCGGTTGCGGCGCGCCGGGGCGGCCTTTCAACGTAAAGAAAGACGGATCGGGCGCGGCGCGCCAGCAGCGGGGCACGTACGGAAAGCTGTCGGTGATGACATAATAATAGGTGCCGTTCGGATATTCCTTTGTGACCCCGCTCCGCCCGTTGCATTCATCGAGATCGCCGAGCGCCGCGTCATGGGTCCAGTCCTCCGTGAACACGCCGTCATAGGGCCCGCCCGGCGCGCTTGGCCGGGTGCCGGATTTAAGGCGGTAGCCCGACTTCAGCTTTATCATGCCGCTCGACGGATCGTCAGCATTCGCATATCCATACGGCCCGTAAATCGGAAACCCGTCCGCGCCAAAGCCGATCAGGGCCGGCGTGCTTTGATACGCATATTTATCGAGCAGGCCCGTCGGCAGGCCATGATAATGATAGGCACCGTTCGGCTGGACATGGGCGTTGCTGGTATCGAGCCCAAGCTGGCAGGCGCCGCCAATCGCCTCATAATTCCAGCCCGTGGATGGATCGTTATCCCAGTAGGCAGCGGTTTTCGGGTCGAACAGCACGCCGTTCAAGGCGATCCCGAAGGGCGTGCGCTCCGTCGGTCGCGCGGGGCCCAGTTTCGGGTCAAGCGCGACGCGCAAATGATAGTTCTTCTTGCGAATGGCGTTCGGGTTATGGGCATTGGGAAAATCGCCCGGCGTATATCCGGGATAGCCGTCTCCCTTGATGATCCGGTAATTCCCCTCGACGGAGAAGGTGGCAACCGCATGAGCATCCGGCATCAATGCCCGCAACAGCTGCTCATAGGCCGTTGGCGCGACGACCGGCGCCTCGCCCTGCAAGGGGGCGGAAATTTCATGCGCGGACACAACAAGGGGAGCAAGAAGAACGGATAAAGTCAAAAACAGAAATCTTTTACGCATTAGCGATAACCCCGCGCCGTCAGACAAGACACAAAAAAAGCCGCGAGTTTCCCCGCGTCTTTAATTCTATCACAAGATACGGATCGTTACAGCGCCTTGATGATATCCTCGACCATTTTCTTCGCGTCGGCGAGGAGCATCATGGTGTTGTCCTTGTAGAAAAGATCGTTGTCGATCCCGGCGTAACCGGAGGACATGGAGCGTTTCACGAAGAGAACCGTGCGCGCCTTGTCCACATCGAGGATCGGCATGCCGAAAATCGGGCTGGATGGGTCATCGCGGGCGGCGGGGTTGGTCACGTCGTTGGCGCCTACCACGAAGGCGACATCGGCGCTCGCGAAGTCGGAGTTGATCTCCTCCAGCTCGAACACCTCGTCATAGGGCACCTGCGCCTCGGCCAGCAGCACATTCATATGGCCGGGCATGCGGCCCGCGACCGGATGAATGGCATAGGTGACATCGACCCCCTCTTCCTTCAGGACATCGACCATCTCGCGGAGTGCATGCTGGGCCTGCGCCACCGCAAGGCCGTAGCCCGGCACGATGATCACCTTGCCCGCATTCTTCATGATGAAGGCCGCATCATCGGCGGAGCCCGCCTTGTGCGGCCGGTCGCCCTTGTCGGGACCGGCGGCCGCCGTATCGCCGCCGAAGCCACCGAGGATCACGCTGAAGAAGGAGCGGTTCATGGCTTTACACATGATGTAGGAAAGGATCGCGCCCGAGGAGCCGACCAGCGCGCCGACAATGATCAGCGCGGTGTTTTCGAGCGTGAAACCAATACCCGCCGCCGCCCAGCCGGAATAGCTGTTCAGCATCGAGACCACCACCGGCATATCGGCGCCGCCGATCGGGATGATGATCAGGAAGCCGATGAGGAAGGCGAGCGCCGTCATCGCCCAGAAGATCGTCGGGTCCAGATCAACGCAGAACCAGATAATCAGCGCGACAATCGCAAGACCGATCAGCAGATTGACAAAATGCTGCCCCGGAAAGATCACCGGATTGCCCGACACCAGCCCCTGCAACTTGGTGAAGGCGATAATGGAGCCTGAAAACGTAATCGCACCGACCACGATACCGATGGACATTTCCACGCGGGAGAGCACCGTGAGTTCGCCGCCCGCCCCCAGAATGCCATAAGCATCCGGGTTATAGAAGGCAGCCGCGGCGACCAGCACGGCGGCAAGACCGACGAGACTATGGAAGGCCGCGACAAGCTGCGGCATGGCGGTCATGGCGATGCGCTGGGCAATCACCGCACCGATGGCACCACCAATAACGATGCCGCCGATGATCCACTCATAGGAGACAACGTCGGGACGGAGAATGGTGACGATAATGGCAATGGCCATACCGGCCATGCCCATGATATTCCCGCGCCGGGAGCTGTCCGGTGAGGACAGGCCACGCAGCGCCAGAACGAAAAGGATGGCGGAGACCAGATAGGCAAGCGCCGTAAAATTAGCTGACACGGATCGTCCCCCTTACTTCTGTTTTTTCTTGTACATGGACAGCATCCGCTGGGTCACGAGGAAGCCCCCGAAGATATTGACCGAGGCGAGCACGATGGCGACAAAGCCGAATATCTTGGCGAGGTTCACCTCCGACGGGCCCGCCGCAATCAGCGCGCCGACGATAATCACCGAGGAGATGGCGTTGGTGACCGCCATCAGGGGCGTATGCAGGGCCGGTGTCACGCTCCAGACCACGTAATAGCCCACAAAAATGGCGAGCACGAAAATCGCCAGCCGGAAAACGGTTGGATCTACCATATCCATAATCAGTTCCCTCCCTCGGTTAGTTGCGGGTGGATAATGTTGCCATCGCGGGTGAGCGCGGTGCCGAGAACAAGCTCGTCCTCCCAGTTCAGGTTCAAATTCCCCGTTTCCTTGTCGATCATGGGGTTCAGGAAATTGAAAAGATTCTTCGCGAACAAAGATGAGGCATCGCTGGCCAGACGGCCCGGCACATTGAGATGACCGACGATCTTGACGCCGTTGTCGGTAATCACAACCTCGCCCGGCTTCGACTGGGTGACATTGCCCCCCGCCTCAACCGCGAGATCGACGATGACTGAGCCCGGCTTCATCACGGCGAGCATTTCATCCGTGATCAGGATCGGGGCTTCGCGCCCCGGAATAAGCGCGGTGGTGATGACGATGTCCTGCTTCTTGATATGTTCGAACACAAGTTCCGCCTGGCGTTTCTTGTAGTCGTCGCTCATTTCCTTGGCGTAGCCGCCCTCGGTCTCGCCGGTTTCTTCACTCTCGACCATGACGAATTTCGCACCGAGGCTCTCGACCTGCTCTTTCGTTGCGGCGCGCACGTCCGTCGCCGTCACAATTGCACCGAGGCGGCGCGCGGTGGCAATCGCCTGAAGACCGGCAACGCCGACGCCCATGATGAAGCATTTGGCGGGCGCGATTGTTCCCGCCGCCGTCATCATCATCGGCAGTGCCTTGCCATATTCCGCCGTCGCGTCCAGCACGGACTTATAGCCTGCGAGGTTCGACTGGCTGGAGAGAATGTCCATGGACTGCGCGCGGCTGATGCGTGGCAGCAGTTCCAGCGAGATTGCGGTGATCCCGGCTTTCGCATAGGCCGCCGCCAGATCCTTGTTCTGGAGTGCGGCGAGATGACCGATCAGGACCGCGCCCTGTTTCATCAGCGCGATTTCATCCTCGCCCTCCGCTGCCGTGAGGGGACGCTGGATTTTAAGGACAATATCGGCGTCTTTGAGCGCGCTCGCCTCATCGGCGGCGATTTTCGCGCCCGCAGCCTCAAAATCTGCATCGGAGAAGGAACTGGCTTTGCCCGCGCCTGTCTCGATAATGACCTCTGCGCCGAGGCCGACGAATTTTTTCACGGTGTCCGGAGACGCCGCAACGCGCTTTTCATTTTCCCGACGCTCCCGGGGGATGGCGATCTTCATAATCGATCCTCTTGTCTGTTATTTGAGGCGGGAATGACAGGCGTCCCGCCGCGCCGCAGGATGTTACGGGCCGCGCAAAACGGCCCGGTTATCCGCTAGGTCAGAAAGATAGCCATCAGGATCAACAGGATCACCAGAAAAATGGTGCTGTATTTGAAAAGCTTGATGAAAGCATGGAAGCTTTCCTTCTGGGCTGAAATGTCCATAGATCCGTTTTCATGCATAACGACAAACCCCTCGTCTTTTTCGATACTGTTTAATTTGTCCTGAAATATACCGAAAAATGTCCGTCGGGCAACAGAATGTCGTGTGCAACGCAATAAAAAGCTAAAATACGCGCGCCTAAAGTGCCTCCAACTCGTCGATAAAGCCCTCGATCACGCTGAGGCCTTTTGACCAGAACGCGGGATCGGATGCATCGAGATTGAACGGCGCCAGCAATTCCTTGTGCCGGAGGGTGCCGCCCGCTTTCAGCATATCGAAATATTTCTCCTGAAAGCCGCTCTCCGCCTCCTGATAGATGGCATAAAGCGCATTCACCAGACAATCGCCGAACGCATAGGCGTAGACATAGAAGGGCGAATGGATGAAATGCGGAATATAGCTCCAGAAATACTGGTATTCATCATGGAGACGGATCGCCGGGCCAAGGCTTTCCTTCTGCACCTCCATCCAGATCTTGCCGATCTGGTCGGGGGAGAGTTCCTCTTTTCGCCGCGCATCATGCAGGCGTTTCTCGAACTCATAGAAAGCGATCTGGCGCACCACGGTGTTGAGCATATCCTCAACCTTGCCCGCCAGCATGATCCGTCGTTTATCCGGATCGGCCTCTTTCTCCAGCAGCGCCCGGAAGGTAAGCTGCTCCCCGAAAACGCTTGCGGTCTCGGCTAAGGTGAGCGGCGTATCGGCCAGCAATCCGCCCTGCGGCGCCGCCAGCAGCTGATGCACGCCATGGCCCAGCTCATGGGCGAGGGTCATCACATCGCGGATATTGCCCTGATAATTGAGCAGGAGATAAGGATGCACGCTCGGCACTGTGGGATGCGCGAAAGCCCCCGGCGATTTTCCGGGGCGCACGGACGCATCGATCCACGGCTTTTCAAAAAACTGCTGTCCCAGTTTTGAAAGTTCCGGTGAGAAACGCCCATAGGCATCGAGAACCGTGTCCCGCGCCTCTTTCCACGGGATGATGCGATCATCGGAATCGGGGAGCGGCGCATTACGGTCCCAGTAATCGATTTTGTCCTTGCCCATCCATTTCGCCTTGATCGCGTAATAGCGATGCGAGAGCGTCGGATAAGCGGCCTGCACAGCCTCGGACAAGGCATCGACGACCTCCGCCTCGACCTGATTGGAGAGATGGCGCATGGCGGCAGGTTCGGGCGCGCCGCGCCACTCATCCTCAATCGCCTTGTCCTTGGCGAGCGTGTTGGTGACCAAGGAGAACAGCCGGACATTCTCGCCAAAAACCTTGCCGATGTTCTTCGCGGCTTTCTTGCGGAGTTCCGCGTTCGGGCTGGAGAGGAGATGCAGGGCCTGCTGGGAGGCCATTTCCTCGCCATCCACCTCGAACTTGAGGCCCGCCATGGTCTCATCAAAGAGGCGCACCCACGCGCTCCGGCCGGAGATGTCCTTCTCATGCAGGAGTTTCTCGATCTCGTCGGAAAGCTGATAGGGTTTCAGCGCCCGGACATTATTGAGCCAGGGCTCATATTTCTTGAGGCTCGATCCCTCATACATCGCCTGCAGCTTGTCTTCCTCGATCCGGTTGAGTTCCAGCGTGAAGAACAGGAGGTCGGTGCCGATGGCGCTGATTTTCTCCTGCATGGTCTGGAAGAACTTGCCGATATCCGGGTCCGACATATTGCCCGCATAGACGAGATAGGCGTAGGACATGATCCGCCCCTCCATCTCGCCGATTTCCTCATATTTGGCGATGGCGAGATACAGCTCCTGCCCGTCGAGAGAGGTCAGCTTGCCCTTGTACTGTTCGGCGAAGGCCGTCGCATCCCGCGCCGCCGTATCGAGATCCTCGATAAGTTCCGGGGAGGTGCGGGACGGATATAGATCGCTCAAGTCCCATTCGGGCAAATTGGCAAGGGCAGTCTCGGTCATGTAAAACTCACTTCAACAAAAAAGGCGTATCTTGTTCATTTAGGAAACATTCCCTAGCTGACAAGGAAATTGGCATGGGCGGCAGCGACGGGTTTGTTCCGGTCCTTCTGCCACGCCTCGATCCGCATATTGGCAACGCGGCGGCCCGGCTTGGTGATAACGGCCTCCGCATAGGTTTCGATCGGCTTGGCCGAGCGGAGATACTCCACCGTGATATTGATGATTTTCGGCAGGCGCGTGACTTCCTGCGTTGCCAGCAGATGGACCAGCGCCGTGCTTTCCAGAAACGCGCCCACCACCCCGCCATGCAGCGCGGGCAGGGTCGGGTTACCGATGAATTTTCCGTCCGCGGGCAGGACACAGACAAGACGGTCATCCGTCGGCTCCAGCCGCAGGCCAAGATAGCTGAAATAGGGAATAGTATCGAATACCGGCCGCCAGTCCCTGTCTTCTTTCGATTTTTCGATCAAGGCGACGAAATCCTCTGCGCTCATCTCGCTCATTGTGCCCCTCCCTTCTTGCCGCTCACCTCATTGAGCGGCGGGCTGCCGGTGGATTTCAGCATGAAGGTGCCGACGCTGTTGGCGATGGGGTCTTCCGGATCGCCGTGATAGGCGATGGCGCGAACAAAGGCGATCTGCTTCGTCACTTTATAACAGGTCGCGCGGGTAAACACATCCTCCCCCGGTGTCGCGGGTTTCAAGTAATCAATGCGCAAATCCAGCGTCGCAATCGGCACATATTGCTTTATTTTTGCATAAATGCACATGCCTGCCGCCGTATCGATCAGCGTGGTGATGATCCCACCATGCAGCACGCCATTCACCGGGTTTCCGGCAAAGCGTTCCTGATAAGGCAGGCTAAAAATCACGCCATCGGCGTCCATGTCATGGACCTTCACGCCGATTTCCGCGCAATGGGGAATGCCGTGATCGATAATATTCTGTATCTGATTGATATCGAACTCTGTCGACATGAAAAACTAATCCTTACTACTGTATTCCTGGTACCATTTGACGAATTTCGGCAGACCCTCCTCAAGGGATGTCGTGGGTTCATATCCCACATCCCGGCGGATCGGGTCAATATCGGCGAAGGTTGCCTTCACATCGCCCGGCTGCATCGGCAGAAGTTCCCGCACCGCCGTCAGCCCAAGGGTCTTTTCGATGATTGCGACGAAATCAAGCAGCTGCTCCGCCTGATTATTGCCCAGATTGTAGACCTTATGGGGCGGCTCGGCATCTGTTTTTTGCGGCGGATGCGAGAGCACGGACAGGATGCCCGTCACCAAGTCATCTATATAGGTGAAATCCCGCATCATGTTGCCATGGTTATAGATCTGAACCGGCTCATTTTTGAGGATTTTATCGGTGAACAGCCAGTAGGCCATATCCGGCCGCCCCCACGGCCCATAGACGGTGAAGAAGCGCAGGCCCGTTGACGGCAAGCCATAAAGATGGGCGTAAGTATAGGCCATCAACTCGTTCGCCTTTTTCGTCGCCGCATAGAGCGAGACCGGCCGGTCCGCCGCCTGATCCACCGAATAGGGTAGCTCGTTATTGGCGCCATAGACAGAACTGGAACTGGCATAAACCAGATGCGGGGGTGTCTCAAGGCCGCGGCAGTATTCCAGAATGGTGAGGAATCCTGTGACATTCGCATCCGCATAGTCAAACGGATGGGTCAGGCTGTGGCGCACCCCGGCCTGTGCCGCCAGATGGATAACACCGGTGATGCCCTCCTGCCCCGCCATCACCGCCGTAAAGCCCGCGTGATCGGCCATATCGACTTTGTGGAAAGTGAAATTTTCATGCTTTTCAAGCCGCGCGAGCCGGGCGGCTTTCAGGGAGACATCATAATAATCGTTGAGATTATCAACGCCAACAACCCTCTCCCCGCGCGCCAGCAACGCCTCCGACACATGCATGCCGATAAAGCCTGCCGCCCCTGTCACCAGAATGGTCATGATTTGCTTTCGAGAATGACTAAAACCTAAAGGGCTATTCTAAAGCCATTTTGCCCCGGAAGAGTCAAAAAATCGGATGACTCTTTAATTAAAATCCATATAAGTCAGTATTATTGACCTTTTTTGTCTTTCATGATAATCTTCTTATATCGTACAACAGTAAACGTCTTTTTCGAATGGGAGTGAGGTAAAGATGCCGTTGGCCAATGTGTCTCTGGACGATAAATATACGCTTGAGGAAGGCCGTATTTTCCTGACCGGTATTCAGGCGCTGGTGCGCCTGCCGCTGATGCAGAAGGAACGCGACCGCGCTGCGGGCCTCAATACGGCGGGGTTTATCTCGGGCTATCGCGGCTCCCCGCTCGCGGGTTATGATCAGTCTCTCTGGAAAGCCGCTAAAATTCTCAAAGAAAATGACATCGAGTTTGAGCCCGGCGTCAATGAAGACCTTGCCGCCACGGCCGTCTGGGGCAGCCAGCAACTCAATATGTTCAAGGGCGCGCGCTATGACGGCGTGTTCGGCCTGTGGTACGGCAAGGGTCCGGGCGTCGACCGCACCGGCGATGTCTTCCGCCATGCGAACAGCGCCGGCACCTCGAAATATGGCGGCGTCCTCGCGCTTGCGGGCGACGATCACGGCATTGTCTCCTCCTCCATCGCGCATCAGAGCGAGCATAGCTTCGCGGGCTGGATGATGCCCGTGCTGCATCCCGCCAATGTGCAGGAGATTCTCGACTACGGCCTTCTCGGGATTGAGATGTCGCGCTTTTCCGGCTTGTGGATCGGCTTCAAATGCATCTCCGAAACGGTCGAGGGCGGCGCGAGTGTCTATGTCTCCCCGACCCGCGGTAATTTCATCCGCCCGAATATCGAGATGCCCGAAGGCGGCCTCAATATCCAGCCCCATGACAACCGCTTCGATCAGGAAGTCCGGCTCAACCAGCACAAGGTCTATGCCGCCCGCGCCTTTGCCCGTGCCAATCATATCGACCGGGTGACCATGGACAGCCCGAAGCGCCGCTTCGGTATCGTCACGGTCGGCAAATCCTATTATGACGTGCGCCAGGCACTCCGTGATCTTGGCATCAATGATGAACTCGCCGCCGATATCGGCCTGACCGTCTATAAGGTCGGGATGCCCTGGCCGCTGGAACCCGATGGCATCCGCCAGTTCGCCGAAGGGCTGGAAGAAGTGCTGGTGATCGAGGAGAAGCGCGCCGTCATCGAGAACCAGATGAAGGAGCAGCTCTATAACTGGGACACCGGCGTACGCCCGCGCATCCTTGGCAAGTTTGACGAGGATAAAAACCCGCTGCAACCCTCCACCGGGGAATTGACCCCGGCCATGGTCGCCCGCGTGATCGCCGCCCGCATCCGCCGTTTCTATACGTCCGACTCGATCGAGAACCGCCTCGCCTTCCTCGACCGCAAGGAAAAGCAGCTCGACGCAAAACCGGCCAAGCTGGTGCGAACGCCGTTTTATTGTTCCGGCTGTCCGCATAACACCTCCACCGTGGTGCCGGAGGGAAGCCGCGCGGTCGCCGGGATTGGCTGTCATTTCATGGTCACCTGGATGAACCGCAACACCGACACCTTCACACAAATGGGCGGCGAAGGCGTGCCGTGGGTCGGGCAGATGCATTTCACGGACGAGAAGCATATCTTCGCCAACTTGGGCGACGGCACCTATCACCATTCAGGCATTCTCGCCATCCGTCAGGCGGTCGCGGCGAAGGCCAACATGACCTACAAGATCCTCTATAACGATGCCGTCGCCATGACCGGCGGCCAGTCGCTCGGCGATAACTTCACGCCTTGGCAGATCGCCCAGCAGCTGGAGGGCGAAGGCGTTTCCGTTATCCGCGTGGTCACGGACGAGCCTGAAAAATACCCCGAAGGAACTCCCTGGCCCAAGGGCACGACCATCCATCACCGCGATGATCTCGACAAGATCCAGCGTCACCTGCGGGAGGAAAAGGGCGTCTCCATCCTCATCTATGACCAGACCTGCGCCGCCGAGAAACGCCGCCGGAGAAAACGCGGCACCTTCCCCGATCCTGCAAAACGCGTGATCATCAATGATCTGGTCTGTGAAGGCTGCGGCGATTGCTCGGTCAAGTCGAACTGCCTCTCGGTCGAGCCGATCGAGACGGAATTCGGCCGCAAGCGAACCATCAACCAATCCACCTGCAACAAGGATTTCTCCTGCGTGAAGGGCTTCTGCCCGAGCTTTGTCACCATCGAGGGCGGCGAACTTCGCAAAGCCGCGCCCCATGCGGCGGAAAACCCGGCGGAAGGCCTCCCCGCCCCGGCAGCGCGTGAATTGAACGGTCCCTACCGCATCCTGATCACCGGGATCGGCGGCACCGGCGTCGTGACCATCGGCGCCATTGTCGGCATGGCCGCGCATCTGGAGGAAAAGGGTATTTCCGTCCTCGATCAGGCGGGCCTCGCCCAGAAGGGCGGCGCGGTCACCAGCCATGTGCATATCGCGCCGAAGCCGGAAGACATCAACGCCGTGCGCATCCCTGCCGGACGTGCCGACCTCCTGATCGGCTGCGATATGGTGGTCTCGGGCTCCTACGACAGCCTTGCGAAGTTTGATGTGAATGTTGCCCATGCGGTGATCAACGCGCATCCGTCGCCAACCATGGATTTCACCCTCGATCCCGACGCGCCCTTCCCGGTGAAGGACACGCTCGATCATATCCGCGAAGCCATTGGCCCGGATCAATGCGACCTGATTGAGGCCAGCGAGATCGCCACAACGCTCCTCGGCGATTCCATCGCGACCAACCTCTTCATGCTCGGCTTCGCCTATCAGAAAGGGCTGATCCCGCTCACGGAAGAGGCCCTCCTCCGTGCGGTGGAACTCAACGGCGTTGCCGTGCCCTTCAACAAGAAGGCGTTCGGTTGGGGCCGCGTAATGGCCCATGATCCGGACCGGGTGATGAAGGAAGTGGCGGAGCTGAAAGGTCCGGCGCTTCGTATGCAGCCAACGGAGGATCTGGATGAAATGATCACCCGCCGGGGGGAGTTCCTGACCGGCTATCAAAGCAGTCGCTATGCCCGGCGCTATAGCGACCTTGTCGCCCGCGTCCGCACCCGCGAGAGCGAGGTCATGCCAGGCAAGACGTCCCTGTCGGAGGCCGCCCTGCGGAGCTACTTCAAGCTGATGGCCTATAAGGATGAGTATGAAGTCGCGCGGCTTTATACCGACACGACCTTCATGAAGCGGGTGGAACGGATGATGGAGGGTGACTACGCCCTTAAATTCCATCTCGCCCCGCCGCTCTTTTCCAAACGCGATCCGGACACCGGGGAGCTGAAAAAGAAGGAGTTTGGCGGCTATATGATGAAGGCCTTCGGTTTCCTCGCGAAGTTCAAATCCTTACGCGGCACCCCGCTCGATATTTTCGGCTATCAGGAGGAACGTAAAACCGAGCGCGCCCTGATCAAGGAGTTTGAAGGGATCATTGCCGAGCTGATGGACGGTCTCACGCCGGAAAATCACGCCATCGCCGTCGAGATTGCGGCGCTGCCCCTACAAATTCGCGGCTACGGCCATGTGAAGGACAAGGCGATAAAAGTCTATCGCGGCGACCTTGAGAATATGCTTGCGAACTTCAAAAACCCCGAACCGCAGAAACAAGCGGCGGAGTAAAGGAGAGGGTTACGACGATGCTGGAACTCAGGCCGAACTGCGAGACTTGCGATAAGGATCTGCCCAACGGGGAGGTGGATGCCTATATCTGCACGTTTGAGTGTACCTTCTGCGAGACTTGCGCGCATGATGTGCATAAGGGCGTCTGCCCCAATTGCGGCGGCAATTTCACCTTGCGTCCCGTGCGGCCCGCCGCCGCCCTCACCCGATTCCCGCAAAGCACCAAGCGGGTGCTGGCGAAGAAATAGCTAGTCCGGGAAACGGACCCAATTCGGGCGGCTCCCGGTCTTCTGTTGGGGCGTTTTGGGCGGGGTCGCGTTTCGTTGTTCGCGAAAAAGCGGTTCCAGACCGCTTGAAAGCGCGCGGATCAGATGCGCCGCTTCCATATTAAGCGCTATTTTTTCGTCTGTCCCCGAGGCCGCCGCCTCATGCCGCTTTGCGGCGGAAATCAGCAACCGCCGGGCCTCCTCGCCCGTGAACAGACCATTCAGCACGCATTGCTGCAATATCAACTCAGAGATGGTGAGGGCCGCGAAGCCCGCCGCATCGGTGGAAAATTTCGTCATCGCTCCAGACCACCTGCGGGTTTATTACAGGTGTGTTCTACACTTAATTATTGCAGGCGCAGAATACAAGAGGCGCGACCCCGCCTTTAAAAGGCGGCGGCTTCCGGTTCGTTCTCGGCGTCGTCCTCAGCGGGATTTTCATCGGCCGCCATGCCGAGCGCATGTTTATACAGGTCGATCATATATTCCTGTTCCTGCACATCGGCCTTGTCCATCTTGCGCAGACGCAGCACGGCGCGCATGGCCTTGACATCGAAGCCGGTGCCCTTGGCCTCGGCGAAGATTTCCTTGATATCGTCGGCAATACCCTTTTTCTCTTCTTCCAGACGTTCAATTCTCTCGATATAGGACCGCAGATGATCTGCGGCCACTCCGCCGACGTCAGCCATAACTTACCTTCTCCGTATAAATAAACATGCGTGCTGTCCGGGAAAATTTCCGGGTGGGATTTCTAGCATTATTGGCGCGGGCAAGTACATGCCTTTCGGCAATTTTTTTGCCCGCGCGTTAGTGATCCTTATGGCTTTCCTTGAAGGCGGCCTGTTGCTCCGGCGTTGCCTCGTTCTGGTATTTCGCCTTCCATTCATCGAACGGCATGCCATAGACAATCTCGCGCGCCTGCATCTTGTCCATCTCGATGCCCTTTTCCGCCGCCGCCTCCATATACCAGTTGGAGAGGCAGTTGCGGCAAAAGCCGCCCAGGTTCATCAGATCGATATTCTGCACATCGGTGCGGGTGCGCAAGTGATCGCGCAGGCGGCGATAGGCTGCGGCCTCTAACTCAAGTGTCTGCTGGTCCATTTTCTTCTCCCTTTGTCATTGCGCCGTCTTTTAAGAGTCTATGCCGGAAACAGTCTCATTCAAGACCTGATCGACAACTTTTATCAGCGCATCCTGTTTGCTGTCCCCGTCCTCGACCGCCGCGCGGTAGCAGGCGATCTGCCGATCGGCGGAGGTGCCGCGCCGGACAATCTCCCGCGCATGTTGCACTTCCTTTTCGCATCCCAGCGCCGCCGCGTCTTCGGCGGTAAGCTCGATAATCTCCTCGATCAGGTCAGCGAGCGGGACCGGCGCCGGAATGCCGAAATCGATCAGCTTGCCCTCCACGCCGAAGCGCTGCGCGATCCAGCGGTTTTCCTCAACCAGTGTCTGCGGATAGACGCGCCAGCGCTGGTTATTACGGCGCAGGCGATAGAGCATGCGAAGAACGCAGGAATAAAGCGCGGCAACGGTCAGCGCATCCTCCAAGAGCGGGCAGACATCGGCGAGGCGCATCTCCAGCGTCGGGAATTTCGCCGACGGGCGCATATCCCACCAGAGCTTCGTGCCATCCTCAATCGTACCCGCCTCCACCAGCGTATCGACAAGGCGGGCATATTCGCCGTAACTTTCAAACCGGTCGGGGAGCCCCGTCCGCGGCAGCGCATCGAACACGGTGACGCGATAGGATTTAAGGCCGCTTTCCTCCCCCCGCCAGAAGGGCGAAGACGTACTGAGCGCCAAGAGATGCGGCAGGAAATAACTCGCCTGATTCATCAGATCGATGCGTAGTTCCGGATCCTCAATCGCGCAATGCACATGCATCCCGCAAATCATCATCCGCCGTACCGTCGCCTGCAGATCGCGGGCAATCGTATCGTAGCGCTCCTTCGGGGTGTGCTTGAGCTGATGCCAGTCGGCAAACGGATGGATGGAGGCGGCCATCACCCCGAGGCCATGTTTGCCCGCCACTTCGGCCACCGTGCCACGCAATTCCTGCAGCGCGTCGCGCGCCTCGGAAATATTACTGCAGACGCGGGTGCCGACCTCAAGTTGGGAGCGGAGAAATTCCGGCGTCACCAGATGGTCGAGAAGACGCCGCTCGCATTCGGCAAGAATATCCTCGCTCGGCTCGATGGCGAGATCGCGGGTTTCCAGATCGACAAGCAGATACTCTTCCTCGATCCCGATGGTGAATGTGGGTTCTTTAACGCTCATCCCTGCCCTCCCGGCTCATACGGCGCAAGCGGGCCAAGGCGGCTCAGCGCGTCCGCCATGATGGTGGCCCATTTCTCCGCCCCCTGATGGGTGTCGATCAGGTCCTGACGGATCTCGATCGCGACATTCGGGATGCCCCGCTTCATGCCATGCTCATTCATGGTGTAACCCAGCGGATCGCGCGCCGAATAAGGCTCGTTATCGCCCACGACAAGGGAGCTGTTCTCACGCAATATCTTCAGCAGCGGGAGCGCAAGGCGCGGATCCCGGTCCCAGAGAACGCCGATATGCCACGGCCGTTCAAACTCATTCATCACCGGGGTGAAGCTATGCATGGAGATCAGGAGCGGCACCTCATGCACCTCCTGTTTCTTCGCAATCAGGCCGGTAATCGCGCCTTGATAGGGCGTGAAATACGTCTCGACACGCCGCGTCTTCTCCGCCTCGGTAATCTCCTGATTGGCCGGGATTTCCACGCCGTCACTCATGATCGGCGTACTTGCCGGATCGTCCGGATAGCGATTGGCATCCAGCAACAACCGCGAAAATCTTGCATAGATCGCCGTTGCCTTCAGCTTGTCAGACAACCTCCGCGTCACATCCTCAATCCCGATATCCCAGGCGATATGCCGCGCCAGCACGGAATGATCCTGCAAACCGAGATTGTTGTAGCTTTCGGGGATATGGCGGCTCGCATGATCGACGGTGAGCAACAGGGCGCTGTCGCTGTCGGGATGCTGAATATCGAATACGGATGAACTGTCTGTCATGGGTCTCAATCATAATATACGAAACCGGTGGATACTATCCCAATCACGCCGCGACTTACAATGACGGGAATTTCGCTCGCGAAAATTTATGGCAAAACCTTATTTTATCTATCCGCGACAACGGATAACCCGCTATAAAAGACCATCCGACAATGTGAATTTGACACCGCAGGACCCGATGCCCGGCAAGCTTGAAACCTATCTGATCGACACAATCCGCAACAAGCCACTGAAGAAATTCTTCAAGGGCAAGCAAGGCCGCAAGGTGCTCAGCAAGGCGCTGCCCGAGGATGTTATCGCAGTCACGGTGCAGACGGTCGATCACAAGATTATGGTTGATCCGCGCGATCTTGTTGGCCGCTCCGTCCTGCTGCATGGCAGTTGGGGGCGCGGCGGAACGAACCGGGTTGTGGAATATCTGACGCGCATCGGCAAGCTGCGCGGCCATGGCGTGGCCCTCAATCTCGGCGCCAATATTGGCTGTCAGGCACTTTACCTGAAGCTCACCAACCAGTTCAGCAAGGTAATCGCGGTCGAGGCCGCGCCGCAGAATTTCGAATTTCTGCGCAGCAATGTCCATCTCAATGACTGGGCGGCGGAAATCACGCCCGTCCATGCCGCCGTCTATACGGAGGATGGCACGATTGAGCTGCATCTGAAGGAAGACGACGTGAGCGGTGGCCATTCCCTGCTCAACCTGCCCGGCAACACCCGCTCCATCGAGGTGACGGCGCTAACCGTCGGCAGCATCGCCCGGCGCGAGGATATCAATTTTGAAGATGTTGAGTTTGTCTGGATGGATATAGAGGGGTTCGATTTTGACATCCTGCAGGACATAAACAAGACCTTTGGCAGCCGCCTGCCCGTGTTCTTTGAATTCTCCCCGCGCTTTATCGGGGAGGAAAAGGCCCGTGAATTCATCGCCTATCTGAGAGAGAATTACACGCATATCCTAGATTTCAAGGGCTCCGGCACCGATCCAAGCCCCGTCGCCGACTTTGACGCGCTTGCCAAAACCCCGCAACAGGACCTGCTGGTGTATGGCGATTAAGCGCCGATTGCGCGTCTTCCGGGGTTGATCCGAAAAAAGCTCATAATCCCCCTCACATGCGTGTCATAAAAAGAGTAGTATAATCTGGCGAGTATGGATCAACCTCCTGTAACGAGTACCAAAGTAATGCGACGACTTAGAAAGACGAAGATCATAGCCACCCTCGGCCCGGCCAGTTCCGGCGCAGACAGTATCGAGGCGCTGCATCTGGCGGGGGCGGATGTGTTCCGCCTCAATTTCAGTCATGGCGAGCATAAGGACCATGAGGAACGGGCCGCCACGATCCGCGCTCTGGAAGAAAAAACCGGGCGCCCCATCGGCATTCTCGCCGATCTGCAGGGCCCGAAAATCCGCCTCGGCACCTTTGAGAGCAGTTCTGTCATCCTGACCAACGGCGCGAAATTCCGCCTCGATCTCGACAAGACCCCTGGCAATCAGGACCGAGTCTGCCTGCCCCATCCGGCGGTGCTGGAAAGTCTTGAAGAAGGCAGCATCCTTCTACTTGACGATGGCAAGCTGAAGCTCACCGTCACCAAGGCGGATAAGGATTTCGTGGACTGCAAGGTCTCGGTCGGCGGCAAGATATCCGACCGCAAGGGCGTCAATATCCCGAATGCGGTCGTCCGGATGAGCCCGCTCACCGACAAGGATCGCCGCGATCTTGATTTCGCGCTCAGCCTCGGTGTGGACTGGGTTGCCCTCTCCTTTGTGCAGCGGCCGGAAGATATCGCCGAGATCAAGAAAATCGTCGCGGGACGCGCCGCCGTCATGGCGAAAATTGAAAAGCCCGCCGCCGTGGAGACCTTGAGCGGTATTATCGATCTCGCCGATGCGATCATGGTCGCGCGCGGCGATCTCGGTGTGGAAATGCCGATCCAGGAAGTCCCCTCCATCCAGAAGCGGATCATCGCCCGCGCACGCGAAGCGGGCAAGCCCGTCGTCGTCGCGACGCAAATGCTGGAAAGCATGATCGCCGCCCCGGTGCCGACCCGTGCCGAAGTGACCGACGTTGCCAACGCCATCTATGACGGGACCGATGCGGTGATGCTCTCGGCGGAGAGTGCGGCAGGAGACTTCCCGCTGGAGGCCGTGGCGATGATGAACGATATCGCGGTGGAAACCGAGAAAGACCCGATGTACCGGAGCGTGATCGACGCCAAGCATGGCGCGCTGGAGGCCACGACCGCCGATGCAATCAGTGCCGCCGCCGCTCAGGTTGCCGGCACCATCGGCGCGGCCGCCATCGTCACCTATACCACCTCCGGCTCGACCGCCCTCCGGGCCGCACGGGAGCGGGGCGAGACTTCGGTCCTCGTGCTGACCCCGGCCCTCAAGACCGCACGGATGCTCGCCCTCGTCTGGGGGCTGCATTGCGTGCATACGTCGGATGCCAAGAATTTCGCCGAGATGGTGGACAAGGCCTGCAAGATATCCTTCGCCGAGGGCTTCACACGACCGGGAGATAGAGTCGTGATCATGGCGGGAGTTCCGTTCGGAACGCCGGGATCGACCAATATCCTCCGCATCGCCTGGGTTGGAGAGCAATAGGACGCGGCGAGCTAAATCCGCTTCTTGTCCCGCTCAATAATCAGCCGTTCCAGCCGCGCCTTCACGCTCGGCATATGCGGATTGATCGCAACCGCCTTTTCATAGGCGGAGAGAGCCCCCTCCTCGCTCTCCTGCAGGTCGTAAATCTGGCCGAGGCCGGAGAGCGCCCCGAAATGACGCGGTTCCAGCTCCAGCGTGCGGCCGATATCCTCGATCGAGCTGTCATATTCTCCGATCAGGAACAACACCGTCGCGCGCTTGTTCCAGCCTTCGGAGAATTCCGGGTCGATCTTGATCACCGTGGAGAAAAGGGAGATAGCCTTGGCGAACTGCCCCTGGCTCATATAGCTGACCCCCTGAAGCATCAGGAAATCCACCGTATCACTGCCCGAGGTGAGCCAGACTTTCCAGATACTGCCCTCAATCACCTTTGCCTTGTCGAAATCTTCCGTCTCGGCAAGCTGCTCGAACAGCTCATCGAGCTTGGGGTCATCCTGTCGGGCGAGCGCGGGGTTGCTCCAGAAAAGGAGTCCCACAATCAGGAGAAATTTCAAAAACCGTCGTCCCATACAATAAATATAGCACAGTTCAACTATTTTTCTAATGCCGCAAGGAGACACAAATTTGTGAGCGCCGCGATTAATTGCCTTTTTGCAAGGCGGCGGGTTTCGGTCCGCCCGTCGCCCAGTCGATGAGTTCCACCGTATGCAGGACCGGCAAATCCATGCCGGACGCGATCTGCGCGATACAGCCGATGTTTCCCGCCGCCACCAGATCGGGGGCGGTTTTGGCGATATTAGAGACTTTCCGCGCCTTTAATTTGGCGGAAAGGTCCGGCTGCAACAGGTTATAGGTGCCCGCCGAGCCGCAGCAGATATGGGATTCGGGGATATCCGCGACCTCGAACCCCATTTGCTTGAGGAGTATTTTCGGCTCCTCCCGTATCTGTTGCCCATGCTGGAGGGAGCAAGCGGAATGATAGGCAACTTTAAGTCCCGGTTTCACTTTTGGGTCAAGCTCGATCCGGCACAGAAATTCGGTGATATCACAGGCGAGTGCAGCAACTTTCTCGGCCTGCTCCGCGAGATACTTATCTGGCTGATGGGCGAACAATTCTCCATAATCCTTGACCGTGGTGCCACAGCCGGAGGTGTTGATGATAATGGCGTCCAGCCCCTCCCCCTCCAATTCGCGTGTCCAGGCACGGACATTGGCGCGGGCAAAGCCTTGCGCGCTTCTTTCCTTGCCCATATGGAGCGGCAACGCACCGCAACAACCGGCGGACTTCGGTATGATCACCTCGACCCCATGGCGGTTAAGCAGCCGGATGGTCGCGTCATTGATTTCGGGCGC
>NZ_JARGOQ010000019.1:52564-62216 GCF_029233945.1 Sneathiella sp.
TCGCGGCCATGCTCCACCAAATGCATGTAATCCACACCGGAAGGACAAGTCGTCATGCAGGACAGGCAGGAGAGGCATCGATCGAGATGCTTGACCGTCGAGGCCGGAGCCGGTTCCCCGCTTTCCAGCATCTGTTGCATCAGATAGATACGTCCGCGCGGGCTGTCGCGCTCATCGCCAAGCTCCAGATAGGTCGGGCAGGTTGCGGTGCAAAAGCCGCAATGAACGCAGTTTCGAAGGATATCGTTGGAGCGGGCGATCTTCGGGTCGGCAAGCTGAAGAATGGAGAATTCTGTTTTCATTTCAATCGCTTGCCTTCATGTCTTCAAGCGGATACATGCGCCCGGGGTTGAGGATATTTTCGGGATCAAACCCGTCCTTGATCCGCGCATTGATCTTTCGGATGGCCTCCGGTTGCGGCTGGAACGGCGCGATTTTTTGGCGCAAGGAAGTTGATCCCCGGATCAACGTCGCATGGCCCGCGCCCGCGAGTGCGCCCCGGATCAGGCTCTCTCCGCCATCCTCTCCCTCTTCGGGGAGTTCCACCCAGACAAGCCCGCCGCCCCAGTCGAGAAAATAATGCGCCTCCGGCCTCTTGTCCAAAATTGCCGCGACCACAGAGGCGGCATTGGCGGGCGGGAGCGAGAGTTTCCAAAGCGGTTTATCATTTCCGGCAAAGGCACTGGCATTGCTCACAAAATTCCAGAGACTTTGAGAATTCCTGCCATGCAATTCCTCCAGCGCGCCCTCCCCCTCGAACATCTCGCGGAGGGCGTTGCAGCGGAACTCGGCGGACGGGCCCGGCCCCTCGATCTTGAGGGCCAGCACCGACTTGCCGGGCCCCCGGATATAGTCAACATCGCATTTGGCGGCGATATTTTCGGGCAGCCAGGCCACCGCCGCGACATCATGGACGGAGGACAGCCCCCGGTTCATGATCGGCTGTGCCTTCTCCATCGGCACGCCATAGATCAGCACGGTACGGGTCTTGTCGGGGCGCGGCAGCACCTTGAAAGTGAGCGAGGTGGCAATGGCGAGCGTGCCGTAACTCCCCGCGACCAGCTTGCAGAGGTCATAGCCGGTGACATTCTTCATCACCCGGCTGCCGGTCTGGAAGGGCTGACCGCGTCCGGTGAAGCCCTGAACCCCCAGCAGATGATCGCGCGCGCTGCCCGCCTTGATGCGCGCCGAACCGGAGAGATTAGTGCTAAATATCCCGCCAAGCGTTCCCTCTTCCGCGGCCCCGCCCAGCAAGGGCCCGTAATCCGGCGGATCGAAAGCAAGCCGTTGCTCACTCTGACGGAGGAGCGACTTGATCTCGGATATTTTCGTGCCCGCCTTCGCCTTCATCACCAGTTCGGCGGGTTCATACATCTCGACCCCGGTGAGGCCTGTGAGATCAAGCATCTGATCTGTTGCGACCGGGCAGCCGATCCCGGCCTTGCTGCCCGCGCCCTGAAGCGCGAGACCGTGGCGGCCCGCCAGCGCCCAGTCGAGCATGTCGGCAATCTGCTGTTCTTCGGTGATTTTACTGATTTGCATGTCGGCCTAGAATCTCGGGATGTCGGGGAACGGCAATTCGCCGTTATGGACATGCATCTTGCCCAGCTCGGCGCAGCGATGGAGGATCGGAAAGACTTTGCCCGGATTGAGCCGCCCGTCCGGATCAAACGCGCATTTAAGCCGCTGCTGCTGTTTCAGGTCCTCTTCCGAGAACATTTCGCCCATGAGATCGCGCTTCTCAATCCCGACGCCATGTTCGCCGGTGAGGACGCCGCCCACCTCGACACAGAGTTTCAGGATATCCGCGCCGAACGCCTCGCATTTTTCAAGTTCCCCCGGGTTGTTCGCATCGAACAGGATCAGCGGATGCAGATTGCCGTCCCCGGCATGAAAGACATTGGCGACGCGGAGGCCGTAATGTTTGGAGAGTTCATTCATCTTCGCCAGCACTTTGGGAAGCTGGCTGCGCGGGATCGTGCCGTCCATGCACATATAATCGGGGGAGATACGCCCGACCGCCGGAAACGCCGCCTTGCGCCCGGCCCAGAAGGTCATGCGTTCCTCCTCGCTCGCGCTGATCCGGCTGACGGTGGCACCGCAGTCTTTTGCAATGGCGTCAATCTGGCTCTGGTAATGAGCGATCTCGACTTCCGGGCCATCCAGCTCAACAATCAACAGCGCCTCAACGTCCAGCGGATAGCCCGCATGGCAGAATTCCTCCGCCGCGTGAATGGCGTAGCGGTCCATCATCTCCATGCCCGCCGGGATGATGCCGGCGCCGATGATCTTGCCGACGCAATCGCCTGCCTGCTCGCTGGAGGGAAAACCGATCAACTGCGCGGAGATATGTTCCGGCGAGCGGAGGATGCGTACCGTTACCTCGGTGATCACGCCGAGCAGCCCTTCCGAGCCCGTCATGACGCCCAACAGGTCATACCCCTCCGCATCGAGATGCTTGCCGCCGAGGCGAATGATATCGCCCTCCATGGTCACCATCTCGATCCCGAGGAGGTTATGAGTGGTGAGACCGTATTTCAGGCAATGCACGCCGCCCGAATTCTCCGCGACATTGCCGCCGATGGAGCAGGCGATCTGGCTGGACGGGTCCGGCGCGTAGTAAAAGCCATCACCTTTGACGGCATCGGTAATGGCGAGATTGGTGACGCCGGGCTGTGCGACGACGCAGCGGTTGTCATAGTCAATCTCGACGATCTTGTTGAACTTGCCAAGGCCGAGCAGCACGCCATCCGCGAGCGGCAGCGCGCCGCCCGAAAGCGACGTTCCCGCGCCGCGCGGGACCACATTGACCCCTTCGGCCTTGCAGTATTTCAGGATATCGGAGATTTCGGAAACGGTGGACGGCAGCACCGCAATCATCGGAAGCTGGCGATAGGCACTGAGGCCATCGCATTCGAAGGCGCGCAAGTCGTCCTTGTCGTCGATCACGCCTTCCGGATCGGCGACAATGCGGCGGAGGCCCGTCACCAGCGTATCGCGCTTGGCCAGCACATCGGCGTTCGGCTTGGGCATTAACATGGCGGCTCCCCCTTCAGGTTTATTCCCTGTTCCCCTGACATAGGGCGGAAAGCCGACATTTGGCAAACAAAAAAACCGTCAATGCCGGGGCATTACGGTTTTTTCCACATTACAGAACCAATGGCGCCAGAGGCAGATTAGCCCTGACGCGCCTTGAAACGGCGGTTGGTTTTGTTGATAACGTAAACGCGTCCTTTGCGGCGTACCACGCGACAATCGCGATGACGCTTTTTCGCGGACTTGAGCGAGTTCAAGACTTTCATTGTCCAGATCCTAACAGCTTGATGAATTCGAAGGCCGGAACATACTGACCCCGGCGCGGCCTGTCAATGACGAAAAGGCCTGTTCCGGCGAAGAAATTACCGATACCACGCGAGGCCCGCCGGTCAGATGATTTCAACGGGTTTACGGGCGTAAATGCGGAAAACCTTGAGATGGCCCGCCTCCATCATCTTGATCCGTCCCATCCAGAGTTCGCCCTCTTTCAGGATCCATTCATGCAGATGGCCGCTTTTCTCGCCATTGCTGGTCCGGGCCGCATAATCGGCAAAGGCGCGGAGCACATTCGCCTTATATTCGATGGTGATATTCTCGGCGATACTAACGTCGAAGCCGGCAGCGGTCAGCAGCTTGCGCGTTTCCTGCACATCGACGGGGTTCGCACCGATCGGCTCCGCGTCGCGCCAGGCCTTCAACTCCGGCGCATCCGGTGCCGTGCCGTCCAGCATATAATCGGACATCATGAATTGGCCCGACGGCTTCAATAACTTGAAGATGGCGGCGAAACAGCCGGCCTTGTTCGCAACCGGGAACAGCGCCTCCGACGTATAGACCACATCGGCCGAGCGTTGCTTGGGGTTGAAATTCTCAAAATCGCAATGGAGGAAATTAATTTTCCGCGCAAGGCCCGCCATTTTTGTCATCTCATTGGCGGCATCCTGCAAAATCTGGTCCGAGTCATACCCGGTGACATAGGCGTTATATTCTTCCGCCACCCAGCGGGAGAAACCGCCCAGGCCACTGCCCAGCTCCGCGACGCTCAACGCCTTGTTGATACCGAGCGGCTGCGTCAGTTTTGTTTTCGCATCGTCGGGAACGCAACGTGTCATCCCCTCGCCAAAGAGGGTCACCACCGATTGCTGCCGGGCGAGGCTCCAGCCCTTGACCGTGGGCGGACTGTCATCGATGACGATCTTCTCACGTTCCGGCTCTGTCCCGGATTTTCGGGATCGTTTACCACCGTCCAGCTCATAACCGTCCCACCAAGCCTTGAGGCGGTGTTTCATCGACGGTTTGGTGTCCGTTTCCGGGCTATCCGATTCTGCGCTCATCCATAAGTTCCTGGAATATATTCCTTATTCGGCCCCTCACTTGACCGTATATTAGAATATCCCAGAAAAGGGTTAAACCTTCGTAAAACGCACCGCCGCACCCCAGGGCCAGACTGCCCTCAGGAGGCCTGCGCCGTCTCCCAATAGGGCAGGCGGAGCTCCCGTTTCATGACTTTGCCGATCGTGCTGCGGGGGAGGGTATCGCGGAACTCGACACCGCTGATCCGCTGGGTTTTACCAAGGCGGTTATTGACCCAGTCCTTGAGGGCGGCCTCGGTCAGGCCTGCGCCTTCCTTCGGCACGACAAGCGCGAGCGGGGTTTCACCCCATTCCTCACTCGGGATGCCGATCACAGCGACATCCGCGACATCCTCATGCTGCGCGAGTTCCACCTCGATATCGGCGGCGTAGATATTAAACCCGCCGGAGATGATCATGTCCTTCTTGCGATCAAGCAAAAACAGAAAGCCATCCTCGTCAAACCGGCCCATATCGCCGCTTTTATAGAAGACCTTGCCATCGGGGGAACGCCAGATCATGGCGTCAGTCAAATCCTGCCGCCCGTGATAGCCGGTCATCATGGCATCCGACCGGCCAACGATCTCGCCGATCTCCCCTTGCGGCAATTCCTCGCCCGCCTCGTTGATGAGGCGCAGTTCCGTCCCCTCGCCCGCCATCCCGACGGAGGCCAGCTTGTCCGGGAATTCGGTGCAGGAGAGCGCCGTGCCGATCCCGCCCTCGGTCAGGCCGTAAATCTCGATCATCTTGCCGGGCCAGCGGGTAATAATATCGCGCTTCACCCCCTCGCGCAGCGGCGCGCTGGTGGAGAGCTTCACCTCGAAGCTGCTGAGATCGTATTTATCGAAATCGGGATGAGCGAGAATGCGCTGATACTGCACCGGCACCAGCATGGCATGGGTGACCTTCTCGGCCTCCGCGATTTTCAGGAATTTTTCGGTATCGAATTTCGGCATGACAATGATCCGCCCGCCCAGCGCGAGCGTCGGCAGCAGCGCGACCAGCGTCGTGTTCGAATACATCGCCGTGGAAACAAGCGTCACCGCGCCTGCGTGGATACCCATCGCCTCAAACCGGAGGACATGCTGACTGCGCATTTTCTGGCTCTGCTCGATCCCCTTGGGAACCCCGGTGGTGCCCGACGAATAGATCAGGTTAAAGCCGTCCGTCTCCTTGACATCCACATAAAGAGGCTCGGTGGAGGCGCCCTTGATCAGCTCTTCATACGCCGTCCAGCCCTCGCCCGCGAAGTCAAAGGCGACATAGCCATCTTCCGCGACGCCGTCGATCCTGCCCCGGAAAGGCTCGATCAGATCTCGTGTCGACCCCGAGGCAAAGACCAGCTTCGAGCCGCTGTCGCGGATCATCACTTCCAGCTGCTCGCTGGACGCCATGCCAGAGAGCGGCACAATACAGAGTCCGGCCTGAAGGGCACCGAGGAACACCTCAAGATACTCCACGCTGCTTTTCGCCAGCACCGCCACCATATCCCCGCGCCCGAGGCCGCGGGAGTTCAGCATATTGGCAACCATATTGGTGCGCGGCAGGAATTCCGCCCAGGTCCGCGTCTCGCCCTCGCATTTGATGACGTCAAGCGACGGGTTCGCCGCGGCGGCGGCGCGGATGCGTTCGGCATAATGCACGAAAGGAAAGCTCTCTTCGGCATTGTTCGTGGGGGTGGTCTGGCTCATGATATCTCCCGTTTTCTTTCGGCCGCACTGGACCGTGGCGTTATTTTGCCCGCAGATTAGCCTCTGCCTCCCCTCAAAGCCAAGCAAAGAATGGGGAGGCCGCTTAATTCCCTGAAGTCAGGGACGTTATTTTTCGGTGATGCGCCCGCCGACGACCTTGTTCACCCCGCCCATATCGCGGATGTAGTTCATCACCGTCGTCGCCATCAGCGTGCCGCCCGAGGTGTCGATAAGCTGCTTCTTGCCTTTCAGCACCGCGTAGCCATCCCCGCCGTCGGCCATATAGTCATTGGTCGCGACGGTGTAGACCTTACCCATATCAAGCGGTGCGCCGCTCACTGCCACCTCACTCACCCGGGCACCGACAGGCAGGGTCTTGTCATAGGAGAAGGTAACGCCCGAAACCTGGCCAAAGCGACCGCCCACATCCTCCACCTTGGAGACGGCGGTTTCCAGCATCTCCTTCACATCCGCACCGGACACCTCCAGCAGGACAGTGACATTGCCGAACGGTAGCTCGGTCAGGATGTCCTTGCGCGTCAATGTGGTGCCCGGATCATAGAGCCGGTCGCCGCGAATGCCGCCGCCATTGGTGATGCCAATATCCGCCTTCACTTCCGTACGCATGGCATCGGCGATCAAGCTGCCGAACGCCGCCTCCTTCGCACGAACGGTGCCGCGCCGCGTATCCAGCATTACCGCCGTCTTGCCGATGGCAACGCCGAGTTCCTTATCGAGCGCGGCTTCATACTCATCGATAAGCGGTTTGATTTCGGGATCTGCCGCCGCGTATCTTGTCGGCATCATTTTCCAGCTCGGCAGGATGGAGAGCCGTTTCTTGCCCCGGCTTTCAACCCATTCCACATCGAGGTCAAGCACGCCGAGATACACCCCGTCCGCCCCCGATTGCATGACGGAAACACCATTTTTCACAAAGGTCGCCGCCACATGATCATGACCGGCCAGCACCGCGTGCAAACCATCCACCTGATCGGCGAGATTCTCATCCTCCGACAGATCAAGATGGGTCAGGGCAACGATCACCTCCGCCCCCTGCTCCTGCAGGGATTTCACCGCCGCCGTCGAGGTTTCAATCACGTCTGCGAACTGGATGTCTTCTCCCGGCTGGGAGAGGAAAACCGTCTCCGGCGTCAGGATACCGAAAAAGCCGACCTTGAAGCCGCCCATCTCGACAATCACCGCTGACTGCGCGCCGAGGGCCACTTTCCCCGACGCATCCAGCACATTGGTGCCGAGCCATGTAAAATCCGATTCGGCAATCCGTGACGCCGTAACATCAGGGCCGAAGTCAAACTCATGGTTGCCAAGCACGGCAATATCGGCGCCAATCGCGTTCATCAGCGCGATCATCTCGGTGCCGTGACTTAACCCGGACATGATGGAGGGCGAAATCAGGTCGCCGCCAAAGGTGACAACCGCATTGGGGGAGCGTTCCTTCTCCGCCTTGATCAGGCTTGAAATCTCCGCAAATCCGCCATTTCCCTTGACCCCGGAAAGCTGATAGATGTCATTGAAATGCAGGAACGTCAGTTTTGTCGGTTCCGCCGATACAGACGCCGTGAGCAACAGGAACACCGGTGCCAACAGAATAAGCACGCGGTTAAAAAGCGATTTATGTTTCATGAGAAATCCCCTACCCTGATCGAGTTATCAGATCGCTTATTATCGCAGGAATAAGGACAATGTTCCAGCTTCATCCGCAACTCGCCAAAGACAGCTTTCCCATCCTGAATTTACCGCTCTCGACGGTTATTCTGATGAATGATGCGCGTTTTCCCTGGATCATCCTGGTGCCGGAACGGCCGAACCTTGTCGACCTCCATGATTTGAAGCATGACGACTACAATGCTCTCACGCGAGAGATACGCGGCGCATCGAAAGCCATGGCGGCGCTCTTCACGGCGGACAAGATGAATGTCGCGACACTTGGCAATATGGTGCCGCAGCTTCATATCCATATCATCGCCCGTTATCGCAATGATGCCGCCTGGCCGGCCCCGGTCTGGGGCAAGGGCGTGGCAGAGCCTTACGAGACAACCGCGGCGGAGGCCCGGATCAATGACATCCGGGTGGCGCTTCAGGGCCTATAGCACCTCATAGCCGAACTGCGCTGCCCGCCGGGTCAGCCAGCGCCAGATTTCCGGGGCATGGGAGCGCGGGAGGAGCAAGTCATACTGCGCCTTGTCCGGCCGGAAAAGCAGGATATCAATCCCGCCGATATCGGTTGTCATCACGCGCCCGGGCGGAAAGGCGATGTCGCGGGCATCTTCCCGGATACCCCGCCGGAGCAACGCCGCCCCTTGCGGACCCCCCAGACGCAGCAGGCATTTCCCATGGCCGAGAGGCACGACGCACCCCTCCTCCGGTGTGATGGCAACTTCGAGGATATCCGCGGGCGCCGCCTCCCCAAGATAGGCAAGCCGACCATCGTTGAGATGCAGGAGCCGCCCCTCTTTCAGCCGTTGCGATCCACCCTGCTCCGGCAGGTCGCTGATGCCGAGCAATTCCGCGAGTTTGGAGCGGAGACTGTCCCGCTCCCAATCCCAGAGGGTAATCTCCAGATAAGAAAAATCCTTTATTTCCTTTAAGGTTACGCCCGGTTCCTTATCCAGCTTGCCGAAGCGTCCATGAATACGCTCCCCCCGAAGCGCGGAATTGCGATCAACCATGGCCAATCTCCTGTCGCGGCAGGACGCGCGGGGCCTGCACCTTGACGTCGATCACTTTGCGCCCATCCGCCGTGGCGGCACGGATCAGCGTTCCCTCTCGCGCACGGCCATCACTTAAGAGAGCCAGCGCAATCTCCCGGTCATGGGCGGGGCTGTAGCAGGCGGAGGTAATCTCCCCGATGCCCGGGCCTGCCGCCTCCGTCCCGTCGCCCTCATAGAGGATCATGCCGACACTGAGCGGCGGGGGCGCCTTTCCCTCCACTTCATGGGAGACGGGTTTCAGCCCGACGAGCTGCCGCCGCGCGCGATGCCGCCCTTCCAGACGTTCGGGCGGTGCAAGGCCGAGGTCCGACGCGGTGGCCGTGCCATTCATCTCGCGGGGGCCGGGACGGCCTGCCTCGATCCGCAAAGTCTCCCGCGCTGCCGTGCCCGCAAGGGTGAGCGAATACGCCTTGCCCTTCTCCAGCAGCAGGTTCCAGAGAATATCCGCATAGCCCGCGCGGGTGTAAATCTCATAGCCCGCGCCGACGGAGAGGCTGATCCGGGCGAGACGGACCGGCAGTTCATCCTGCGTAAAATCCCGAAATCCCATCGGCGGCAATGTCTCTCCCATCACCGACATGGGCAGGCTCGCCGCGAGCAACGCCTCCGCCTTCGGGCCCATCAGGGCGACACCGCCCCATTCATCGGTCACCTCCGTCAGCTTGAGACGCAGCGGCTTCTCCGATGCGGCGCCCAGAGCCTCCAGCCGGTTGCGCACGATCGCCAGCTCGCTCGCCGCCATGGTCAGCAGGAAATGCGTCGGCGCAAGACACCAGCCGACGACAGACGCCCGCGCGATCCCGCCAACCTCTGTGAGGAGTACGGCACGCATCCGGCCCGG
>NZ_JARGOQ010000020.1 GCF_029233945.1 Sneathiella sp.
ATATCCATGCGCTGGTCCGCGATGAGCAGGGCGCGAAGATGTCCAAATCCAAGGGTAATGTGGTCGACCCGCTGGAGCTGATGGACAAATACGGCGCCGATGCGCTGCGTTTTTTCCTCTCCACCAGCGCCGCGCAAGGCCGCGATGTGCGCCTTTCCGAGCAGCGGGTCGAGGGCTACCGCAATTTTGCGACCAAGCTCTGGAATGCCGCCCGCTTCTGCGAGATGAATGACTGCGCGGTGCCGGAAGGGTTTGATCCCTTCGCGGTGAAAGAGACCATTAATCAATGGATTGTCGGCGAGACGGTCAAATGCGAAAGCGCGGTGCGCGCGGCGATCGAGGGCTATCGTTTTAACGATGCCTCCAACGCGATCTATGCCTTCACCTGGAATGTCTTCTGCGACTGGTATCTCGAATTCGCGAAGCTGCCCTTCATGGGCAATGACAAGGCGGAAACGCAGGCAACAGCGGCCTGGGCGCTGGACCAGATCCTGAAAATCCTGCATCCCTTTATGCCGTTTGTCACTGAGGAACTCTGGGGCAGCGTCGCGGCAAAGCGGAACAGCGATCTGATCGTTGCCGACTGGCCGGTCTATCCGGCGGAGGGCGTCAATGCGGATGCAACGGCGGAAATGGATTGGGTACAGGAGCTGATCACCGGCATTCGCGGGGTGCGCAGCGAAATGAATGTGCCCGCCGGTGCGAAAATTCCGCTGATCTTCAATGAGGGGAGCGCGGACGATAACGCCCGGCTTGAAAAACATTGGGATATCATCGCCCGCATGGCCCGGCTGGAGTCGCGCGAGATTGATGCCGCTGTGCCGAAAGGGGCGCTGCAATTTGTGCATAAGGGCGCGACGGTCATACTCCCGCTCGCGGGGGCGATGGATCTGGACGCGGAGAAAGCGCGGATCGCCAAGGAAATGGCTAAGCTCTCGGGCTATATGACCGGCCTCAACAAGAAGCTCGGCAACGAAAAATTCGTCGCCAATGCCCCGGCGGATGTGGTCGAGGGCGAGAAGGCGAAGCTGGCGGATGCCGAAACCCAACTCGCCAAGCTCAACGATGCAGCGGAACGCCTCGCGGAGCTTTGAACGCCCGGCTCGGGATTAAGAAGCGGCGCTTTGGCGCCGCTTTTTTTTGTCTGTTTGATGGCAAAAATATGATCATTTTATGATCGATGCGGCCAAAGCTTGAACCGGAAATATACCACATTACTTGCGGGATAACGATGTATTAGACATTTTTAACCAAGAGGTCAGCAATGCAAAGTGAATATCCGCAAACCCATGTATTGGGCAACCGAACAAAAACCATCCCCCAGATGAGGAAGCGGTTAATTGAAATCGCGAATGAGCATAAATTGCCCGAATTACGCGAGATAGCGGAAGGACTGTATCGCAAATCCGCCCTCAAAAAAGGTAACGAATTAAGATCCGGCGCGCGCGATCACGGCGTTCCAGAGGCGGGTCTGCTGCCGTTCAATCCAGGGCACCATCGGACAGATGACGAGCCACGGCAACAGGATCAGGCAGGCCGCTCCGCCGCCGACTATCGCATCCGTCAGCCAATGACCGCCGCCCGCAAGGCGTGGTAGGCAAACGAAAACCATCAGCAGAACGCTTAAAATCGCGATATAGGGACGATCCCGGAACAGCATAATAATACCGCCCGCGAACAGCGCGCTGGTCATCGCATGGTCTCCGGGGAAGGAATTGTCGGTCGAGGTCTTCACCGTATAGCCCGTGATATAGTCATTTATGTTGTTGAACGGGCTGAGAACGAGGCCGGGGCTTGGATGAATGAAATCGCCAACCAGCTTTTTCGACACCAGCAAGGCGAGCAGGATGAGGAAGGTAATTGCGCTAAGTTTCGCCATGACCGCGATACGTGCTTTCCGCTCCGTCGAGGCCACCATATAGATACAGATGGCAAGCATGGCAACGAATGTTCCCTGATCGAAGGTTTTACTGTTCGTCCAGGCCCAGAACTGGGTGAGGAAGCCATCCGGCGTAATTGTGTCATTCAGGATCCGGAAAACACCAATATCCAGCTTCCGCCAGATGACGTCATAGAACCCGGTCAGATTTGACATCAGCAAAATCACGGCCGACAGGGTGCAGACGATCAGCAGGGTTATTCGCGTTCGCAGCAGGCGCGCGTCTGAGGTGGAAAGGGACATTGCGCTCCGGTTTACTCTAATATTGTAACCAAATTGTCATATGATCTTCTATTTATGGTTAGGGAAATGGGCTTGTCAATCCCGGCTCGTAAGTTTGTGATTGAGGCGGGAGGGAAAATAGCCTTACACTTCCGCTGATAATTTCACGCAACGAAAAGCCGGGAATACCCGGCATCAGCGAGAGGGAGCCCATCCATGACAGACATTCATTTTGCGTCCGCCCATGAACAGGCGGCGAAAATCGTTCAAGGGGAAATCGGCGCGGAGGAGCTGCTCGATCATTATCTCGCGCGCATCGCCAAATATAACGGCGATCTCAATGCCGTGATCTGGATGGACGAGAAAACCGCGCGGGCACGGGCGCGGGAGGCGGATGCGGCGCGGAGCAGAGGCGATCGGCTGGGCCCGCTCCACGGTGTGCCGATGACGATCAAGGAAAGCTACAACCTTGTTGGCAGCCCCTCGACCTGGGGCAATCCGGCGTGGAAAGACCATTATCCGGAGAAAAATGCCCTGAGTGTGCAGCGGCTTCTCGATGTCGGCGCGAATATCTTCGGCAAGACCAACGTGCCCTTCATGCTCGCCGACTGGCAGAGCTTTAACGATATCTACGGCACGACGAACAATCCCTGGGACCTCGGCCGGACACCGGGCGGCTCGTCGGGCGGCTCGGCTGCGGCACTGGCGGCGGGGCTGTCGGGGATCGAGACCGGCTCCGACATTGGCGCGTCCATCCGTAACCCGGCGCATTACTGCGGCGTCTGCGGTCACAAGCCGACCTATGGCATCATTCCGGGGCATGGCCAGAAACCGCCGGGGATTGTCGCCGACAGCGATATCGCCGTGCTGGGCCCGCTCGCACGCTCCGCCTTCGATCTCGAAATTGCCCTCGATGTGATGGCGGGGGCGGGGCGACCGCAAAACGCCGCCTGGACGCTCAACCTGAAACCGGCGCGCCACCGGCACCTTGCGGATTTCCGCGTCGCCGTGATGACGAGCGCCGAGGGGTTCGATGTCGATAATGACTATCAGGCGGCCCTCAGCGCCATTGCCGACAAGCTGGAGGCGGCGGGCGCCCGCGTCAGCCGCACCGCCCGGCCCGATATTCCCATCGCCGCGGCCTATGAGACCTATATCCTGCTCTTGCGGGCGGCGACGTCCGGCGCACTTACCGAGGAGCAGCTGGCGCGCTTTCGCAAGATCGTTGCCGAGGCGGATCCCGACGACAAGAGCTATCTCACCCTGATGGCGCGGGCCGGGACGCTGCCGCATAAGGAATGGCTGCGGATCAATAACGAGCGTCACCTGATGGCGCTAAAATGGGCATCGTTCTTTGAGGACTACGATATTCTCATCTGTCCCGCCGCCGCCGGACCGGCGTTCCCGCAAAACCAGACGGGGGAGCGGCAGGACCGCATGATCGATATCAATGGCAATCCGCAGCCGAGCACGGATCAGATGTTTTGGGCGGGCTACCCCAACATGGTCGATCTGCCCTCCACCGTGGTGCCGGCGGGGATCACGCCCGGCGGTCTGCCGGTCGGGCTGCAGGCCGTCGCGGCTTACGGCGAGGACAAGACCTCCCTCCGGCTCTGCCAGCTGATCGAGGAGGCATTCGGCGGCTTCACCCCGCCGCCCGGGTATGATTGAGCCGGGCGCAGCCTTAACCCCAAAGACTCCCCGAAAATGCCTTAATTTCGGCGGCCTTTGATAAGAGACTGTATTTAAACGGAAAATAAATCTCCGGGCGACCGAAGCCTAAATTTTTCGTAAAAATGCAGACAGATAGCAAGACTTTGTAAAGAAAATCTTGCTACCTCTTGTCGCAGGATGACTGCGCCGATGCGCCTCGGTCTGAGCGGCGAATATGGACCGGGATGACGGCGGAACTTCTGCTTTGGAGGCAAAAATGGCCTATGCCATTCCGATGATCGAGCCGCAAACCCGGAGACGGGCGATTGCCTATGCGGGCATCTCCTGGACCTGCCTGTTTTTCGGGCCCTTTCCGGCGTTGTACCGGAGCCATATCCTCGGCTTTGTCGGCATGTCGCTGGTCAATCTGGCGACGCTTGGTTTCTCCCTGCCGGTTTTCATTTTCGTCTATAACGCCTGGCACTATCATTCGCTGCTGTCGCGGGGGTATCGCCCGGCGCGGGACAGCCACACAGCCATGACGGAAGAAGCCGTCCGTGTACCGCCGAGCTTTCAGGATAATATGGAAGATATTTACGACACCGGAGAGACGCCAAAGAGACAGCGGATCCGCCTGGCGTCGCCGAAATTATCCGACCGCCTGATCGATGACCATCATCAGGGATCCTTCCTGAAGAAATAATTTGCCTGCTACAGCAGCATGACGCTGGTCGTCACATGGGAGACAGGTTTCGCCGCGTCGCCCATATGCAAATTTACCTCCCCATAGACGAGCCGCTTGCCGGACTTGACAATGCGTGCCTCGGCGAACATCTCGTCCCCTTGCGCCGGACGGAGGAAGGTCGTCTGCATATTGACGGAGGTCATGGAGACGAAAGAGCCCGCATTGGCGGCGACGGCAAAGACCATGGCGGTATCGGCAAGCGCCATGATCGCCTGACCGCAGATCATCCCGCCCAGGCGATTGATCCGGTCCGTTGCGGGAATGCGTAACGTCGCGCTTCCCGTCGTAATGTCGGTGATCGTGATGTCCAGCTCCTTGATCCAGTCGGCGAAGCTGTTTTCGAAGAAGTCTTGCGCTTCCTTTAGAGTAATTTCAGACATGCGGCCCTTTATTGTTAGATTTCTGCCAAAGTTACAATGGCGCAAGTTTCGGCGGCGGGCAATATGCAATGCAATCGCCCATTTCCTGCGGTGTCATCCTTTCCCTTTACGTTCGCTGCGATTTCTCTAATATTTCAAGAAAACAGACAGGGAGCAGGGAATGTTTATTTCACAGTTATTGACGCGCGCGGTCCAGACCAAGCGCGACTGCATCGCCACCATTTGCGCCGGGCGGGAGCGGACCTATGGGGAGTTTGCGGAACGGGTACAGAAGTTTGCCGGCGCGCTCCGGTCTTTCGGCATCACGAAGGGGGAACGGGTGGCCATTCTCGCGCATAATTCCGATCGGTATCTGGAATTCTACTATGCGACGCCCTGGGCGGGCGGGGTGTTCGTGCCCGTGAATACGCGCCTTGCGGTGCCGGAGTTTGCCTATTGGCTGGATGATTCAGGCTCGGAAATCCTGCTCGTCGATGACGCCTTTGCGCCCGCCGTGCCGGAGCTGAAAAAGCGGGTCGCGAGTTTGCGGGAAATTGTTTATATCGGCGATGGCGACACACCGGAGGGGATGCTGAATTATGAAACCCTCATCGAGAGCCATGATCCGGTCCCGGATGCCGGGCGCGGCTTTGACGATATCGCCGGGCTTTTTTATACCGGCGGGACGACGGGCGTCTCCAAGGGGGTAATGCTCAGCCATACGAACTTCATCACCAACACGCTGAACGCCATGCCCTGCTTCAGCTTCGAGGAAGATGCCCGCTGGCTGCATGTGGCGCCGATGTTCCATATTGCTGATGGCGCGGCGGTGTTCGGCACGACCATGGGCCTCGGTGTCCATGTTTTCATTCCGGGCTTCACGCCCAAGGGCACGATGGAGGCGGTACAGCAATATAAGATCACCAATACCCTTCTCGTGCCGACCATGGTCAATATGGTGGTCAATGACCCGGATATTGCCAACTACGATATGTCGAGCCTGAAAGACATTATCTATGGCGCCTCCCCGATGCCGGAGGCGGTGATCGTGAAAGCGCTGGAGGTTCTGCCGGACGCGGGCTTCACTCATGCCTATGGCCAGACGGAATGCGCGCCGCTGGTGACTTTTACGGGGCCGGAATTTCATGTGATGGACGGGCCGAACGCGGGGCGGTTCAAGTCGGCGGGGCGGCCCGCCTATGCGGTGGAGGTGCGGATTTTCGATGCCAATGACGCAGAAGTGCCCTATGGCACCGTTGGACAGATTTGCGTGCGTGGCGCGAATGTCATGCTCGGTTACTGGAACAAGCCAGAGCAGACGGCAGAGGCGCTTCGCGGGGGCTGGATGCATTCGGGCGACGGCGGCTATATGGATGAGCAGGGCTTCGTCTATGTCGTCGATCGGGTGAAGGACATGATCATATCGGGCGGGGAGAATGTCTATTCCGCCGAGGTCGAGAATGCGGTCTATCAGCATCCGGCGGTTGCCGAATGCGCGGTGATCGGTATCCCCCATGAAACCTGGGGCGAGCAGGTCCACGCCGTTGTCCGGCTGCATGACGGCAAGGAGAGCAGCGAGCAGGATGTGATCGCGTTCAGCCACACGCTGATCGCCGGGTTCAAATGCCCGCGCAGCGTTACCTTCGTGACCGATCCGCTGCCGCTCTCCGGGGCGGGCAAGATTTTGAAGACGGAACTGCGCAAACCCTATTGGGCGGACAAGGAAAAGCAGGTCAGTTAGCGCGCGCCATTCCGTCACCCGGCGCGGGTACAATCCCTGACCTCGACCCGCCGTCGGGGCAGGCTGCTGCTGTTATCCTCGCCCCGGCCGATCATATAGAGCGCGGTCTTGTTGAGCCCGGCCTCTGTCAGCAGGCGGGTGACCGCCGCCGCGCGTTGACGCGAGAGGCGGTAGTTATCAAAGCTCGACCCGCTCGGGTCCGAATGGCCGGAGACCACGATGAATTGGCTGCCGCCATCGAGATACCGGCCCGCCAGCTTGCGGATCAGGCTTTTTGTCTCTTCGCTGGGCACCGCCGTCGAGCCGACCTTGAACGTCACCACCAGATGCGGCGATTGATCCCAGCAGTAGTCGGGGATGGTGGCGACAATGCGCTTGGTATGATCGAGTTCCACTTCATTGAGGGCGTAAGAGATCCGGCCAAGCCCTTCCTCAAGATTATCAAGCGCAGCCTCTGATTTCGCGGCGCTCCGTTCCAGCGCGTCCAGCTTCAGCTTGAGATTTGCTGTGTCCGCCTGTTCGCGTTGCCGGGTTGACTTGGCGAGGGTTGTGATATTGTCGCTATTCTCCCGCGCCAGCTTCTCGATGGTCCCGATCTTGTCCTCAAGACCGGCAAGGCGCGTCTCTTCCTTCGGCGTCTCTCCGCCATAAAGGGGTCCGAGATTTTCGACCGGCACGGCGAAGGGGAGGCGGGTGCTGCCGTTGAAGAACAGTTCGAACCGGGAGGTAGAGCCAAGATAGAGGACCGGCTCTGCAGTCGCTCCCTGATGCAACCTTACAACGGGGAAGCTGAAAAAACTGGTCAGGCTTCGCTGGAACTTATCCGACACGGCCACTTCCTCCGGCAGGTCGGCGAGGTCGCTATGGCAGAGGTTCGACATATTGAGCGCCGGGTACAGGGTCTTGGTCTCCGTCGCAGCGGGGACAATTTTCTTGTCCGCCACCATGATGATACATTCGCGCAAATCCCGTGCCTGATGAGCGGCATAGAGGATCGATCCGCTTGAGGCCAGCACGAGCAACAGGATCGTCACAAAGAAACGATGATTGTTGAACGTGCAGACCGCAAGGAAACGACGGTAGATATCGCGCGCAATATCACCCGCGTCGGGCCCGGTGGCGGCGTGTAGCGCTTTCTTGTGGCGATGCAGGGAGAGGGCCAGATGTTCGCGCCCGATCAGGATTTGCGACGGGTTCTTGCGATTGCGCTTTGGCAGCAGAAAAATGAACATATGCAGGATGTTGAGAATAAAAATCCCGAGGCTGAGGCCGATGATCTTGAGCCGCCGGACGGGTTTCAGATGCTTGTGCGAGGTGGACAGGGTGACCTTGACCAGCAGCCAGATGCCGAAAATCACGGCAAGGATAATCGTATAGAATACCCAGGCTTTCAGGATGATAACCGTCAGCACGCCGCCGTTCCTGAGCGCGCTGATGAAGAAATCGTCAAGTCCTGCAAATTTAAGGTACTGAAGATCGAAAACGCCGTAATGCAGCGTTTCGAAAAACAGGCCAAAAACAAAGAAATAGCATAGCACAAGGGTGGTCAGGAACGGCACCAGCAACGCGAGGTTATAGGTGCGGTTCACCCGCAAATGCACCTCGCAGAAGATGTCATCATCAAGAGCCTTGTTGCGGCAGCGCACCCCGGCGCGCGTTATTCCTTCACATTGCATTGTTTCGACGCCTCTTGGTTTTCGGAAGCAAATAATCTTAAAAATAGTAAATTAAATATTAAAAACAAGTATAAGGTGTATTTCCGCGAAAAATATCCCCCCGGCCTTCGTAAATCCGGGCTGGCGCTTGTCCTCGCTCGCCGATCGTATTAACTAGGGACTATAGATTTCACGAAAGAGAAGAATATGCCCCAATATCGATCGAAGACCACCACGCAGGGACGGAACATGGCGGGCGCCCGGGCACTCTGGCGCGCCACCGGCATGACGGATGGCGATTTCGAGAAACCGATTATCGCGATCGCCAACAGCTTTACGCAGTTTGTGCCCGGCCATGTGCATCTGAAGGATCTCGGCCAGATGGTCGCGCGGGAGATTGAGAAATGCGGCGGTGTGGCCAAGGAATTCAACACCATCGCCGTCGATGACGGGATTGCCATGGGCCATGACGGCATGCTCTACAGCCTGCCCTCGCGCGAAGTGATCGCCGATGCCGTGGAATATATGGTCAATGGCCATTGCGCCGATGCGCTGGTCTGCATTTCCAACTGCGACAAGATCACACCCGGGATGCTGATGGCGGCCATGCGGCTCAATATCCCGGTGGTGTTTGTCTCCGGCGGCCCGATGGAGGCTGGTAAAGGCATGGCCGACGGCAAGGAGATTGGCCTCGACCTCATCGACGCGATGATCCAGGCGGCGGACCCGAATGTTTCCGACGCAGAGGTGGCGGAAGTGGAACGCTCGGCCTGTCCGACTTGCGGCTCCTGCTCGGGCATGTTTACCGCCAATTCCATGAACTGCCTGACCGAAGCGCTCGGCCTTGCGCTGCCCGGGAACGGCAGCATGCTGGCGACCCATGCGGATCGCAAGCAGCTCTTCCTCGATGCGGCGCGGACCATTGTCGATATCACCCGCCGTCATTATGAAATGGATGAGCCCGGACTGCTGCCGCGCGAAATCGCCAGTTTCGAGGCGTTTGAAAATGCGATGACTCTGGATATCGCCATGGGCGGCTCGACCAATACGGTCCTTCATCTTCTTGCCGCCGCGCAGGAAGGGGAGGTTGATTTCAAGATGGAGGATATTGACCGCCTGAGCCGAGGGGTGCCGCATCTGTGCAAGGTCGCGCCCAGCATCCAGACCTATCATATGGAGGATGTGCATCGCGCCGGTGGCATCATGGGCCTCTTGGGGGAGCTGTCCCGGGCGGAGCTTTTGCATACCGACGTGCCGACAGTGCATTCGCCAACCATGGCCGAGGCGATTGAGCTGTGGGATGTCGTCAAAACCCGCAGTAACACGGTGCAGGAATTTTACCGCGCCGGTCCCGGCGGGGTCCGCACGACCGAGGCGTTCAGCCAGTCGAAGCGTTACCCCGATCTTGATGTTGACCGGGAAAACGGCTGTATCCGCGCGAAGGAGCATGCCTATTCACAGGATGGCGGGCTTGCCGTTCTTTACGGGAATATTGCGCTGGATGGTTGTATCGTGAAGACGGCGGGCGTCGATGAGGGCAGCCTCAAATTCTCCGGCCCGGCCCGCGTATTCGAGAGCCAGGACGCGGCGGTCGAGGCGATCCTCGGTGATGAGATCAAGGCGGGCGACGTCGTCGTTATTGTCTATGAAGGGCCGAAGGGTGGCCCCGGTATGCAGGAAATGCTGTACCCGACGTCCTACCTCAAATCGAAGGGCCTCGGCAAGCAATGCGCGCTCCTGACCGACGGGCGGTTTTCCGGCGGTACGTCGGGCCTCTCCATCGGCCATGTCTCCCCTGAAGCGGCGGAAGGCGGCGCGATTGGCCTGGTGGAGGAGGGGGATATCATCGATATCGACATCCCGAACCGGACGATTAATCTGCGCGTTTCCGATGACGAGATGGCGAACCGGCGGATCAGGATGGATGCGAAGGGCGATGCCGGATGGGCACCGACCAAGCCGCGTGCCCGCAAAATCACCACCGCCCTCCGCGCCTACGCCGCGCTCACCACCAGCGCCGCAAGAGGCGCCGTCCGCGACGTCGATCAGCTGAAACGCTAGCCGATAGGCGCGCACCCAACAGAAAAGCCCGCTGGTACGCCCGGCGGGCGTTTTTTTGTCACCCTTCACAAACTCTTCAGATACTGATGCGCCTCCGTCAGGGTGAGGCCGCGGTTCTCGCGGAGAAGGGCGGTGGCGCCGAGGGCGTCGCCGCGGCGGACCATCTCGCGGAGGCGGTCTTCCTGTTCCTCCGTTGAGAGGGAGAGGAGTGGGGCTTCCTCCGCCGCTTCCGCCGTCTCCGTCCGGTAGAGACCGTTCAGAATGCCCTCCGCCTCCTTCATCGACGGGGTGAGGCGGGTCTTGCGGGTTTTCCAGTCAATGCGGATGATGCCGGTCTCTGTCATTAGCTTGATGTCCGACCCCTTGGCGTTTGCGGTCACCCCCTTGATCCAGGTCGGCCCCTTGCGGCGGCGTTCTTCTTCAAGCGCGGTGGCAACCCTGGCAAGATCGTCCCCATAAAGTGCAATCTCAAGGCTTTCCTCCTTGTGGACATGATTATCCTCCGGCACGTCCGCATCGGTCACCATGCGGGTTTTCTGTCCCATGAAGCGGAGCGCGCGGATTTCCCGTTTTGGGATAAAGGCGACGATGGGGTCAGCGGCATTTAAGCGGTGATCGCTGTAATTGCGGAGCTTGAGATAGAGCCCTTCCGGCGCGGCGCGCAGCGTCCAGTTGCTTTGCTTCATCGCGGCGACGGCGGAGGAGAGAAAGACCAGGCCAACAAGCGCGCAGGTCAGGACAATCACGCCGCAAAAGAGCCAGATAAAGATCGCGAACAGGATACTGAAGAGGGAGTCGCCCCTGCTGAACAGATCGTTCGCCCCCAGAAAAGCCGGAAATACGACGCTCCAACCCAGGAGGAACAGCGCAACAATCAAATGCCCTTTCCAGGACATTTTTGCGGTCAGGAGCGCGGGGTTTTGCCGCGCCTCGTCTTCCGTGATCAGGTCAATTTTTCCATACCGGCCCATAACTTCGCGCCCCTTTGGTCATCGTCAGGGGCAGAATAGCCGGAAATCCTTAATATTTTTCTGAACTAGTCCGCAAGATCGACCCAGATCGGCGTATGATCGGAGGGTTTTTCCTGACCGCGCGGGTCCTTGTCGATGCCGACCTCCGTCATCCGGTCGGCAGCCTGCGGGGAGAGGAGGAGATGATCGATGCGGATGCCGTTATCCTTCTGCCACGCCCCGCGCTGGTAATCCCAGTAGGTGTAATTCACCTCACTCGTGAAAGCGCGGTAGGCGTCCGCATAGCCCAAATTAAGAATCTGGCGAAAACGATTGCGGCTCTCGGGGCGGGTGAGGGCGTCGCCTTCCCAGGCTTTCGGGTCATAGCAATCCTCATCCTGCGGGATCACATTGTAATCACCGCCCAGCACAATGGGTTCTTCCAGCGTGAGAAGATATTTCGCGCGGGTGATCAGACGGTCCATCCATCCAAGCTTGTAGGGGAATTTCTCCGTGTCGGTCGGGTTGCCGTTGGGTAAGTAGATGGAGGCGATACGAACATTGTTGATGGTCGCCTCGATATAGCGGGCCTGCTCATCCGCGTCATCGCCCGGCAGGCCGCGCATCACATCCTCGATCGGGGATTTCGAGAGGATCGCCACGCCGTTATAGGTTTTCTGGCCATGAGTCTCGACATTATAGCCAAGATCCTCCACCTCCAGGCGGGGGAAGTTGTCGTCAATGACTTTCAGTTCCTGCAGGCAGAGGACATCCGGCGCATAGTCTTTTAAGTAATCGGTAAGCCGCGGCAGGCGGGCTTTCACCGAATTGACGTTCCAGCTGGCTATCTTCATATCACCCCTCGCGCAAAACAAAAGCCCGGCGAAAACCGGGCCTTTTTTCTAGCATCTTTGCCGCCTCAATCAAATGGCAAATGACGATCCGCAGGAGCAGGAGGCCGTGGCGTTGGGGTTCTTGATCTGGAAGGACGCGCCGATCATGTCATCGACAAAATCAATCTCCGACCCGGCGAGATACATCAACGACATCTGGTCCACCAGCAGGGTCGCGCCCTTGTTGGTCACCGCCACATCGTCCGGGTTTTGCGTATCCTCCAGATCAAAGCTGTACTGAAAGCCCGAGCAGCCGCCGCCATTGACCGCGACGCGCAGCATCTTCTTGTCGGAGTTCATTTCCTCGACAATGGCATTAATCCGGTCCGCTGCCGAAGTCGACAGCTTGACGGGAGGCTCCATTGTATCCATGACAGACATCGTACTTAAATTCCCATCTTACAAAGACAAACCGCCTTCGTTATAGAGACTATATAGCAAATGATGTATTAATCCTATGCCTGTTTGTCAATCGACGGTCCCGAAAAGGTGCCTGCATTATGTCCATCAGCTATATAACCGAGGCCCGGGAGGCACTTCACTCCACATTCGATGCGGTTGAGTTTGCGGATCAGGCGGAAAAAGCGGCGATCCTGCGGGAGGTGACGTTGCGTCCGCCAAAGGAAAAATCTTATGGTGATCTCTCAACAAACACCTGTATTATTTTGAAATCAAAAAAGAATATAGACTTTAAATCCATCTCGGAAAAGCTTGTTACCGCCTTTAGTGAGATGGCGGAGGTTAGCGATGTTCGCCTGGAGGATAACGGCTATATCAACATTAAATATTCTGTAAAACACTGGTTAAATAATATTTTACTGGTGTTGAGTGACGGGTTGGAATTCGGCCTGGAGAGGATAGCCGCGAAAAATTGCGTTTTCCCGGCACCGGCGGAAGTTGTTGACCTCGCGAGTTTCCGTGAGCAGGCAAATTTTGAGGCGCTGGACCGTATTGCGGTGCTGACTGGCGCGGAGGTGGTGCGCGAGCCTCTGCCAGTGCGGGAGGCAGCGGGGTTCCCCCATAAAACGGCAATTGCAAAATGCACCGAGGCGAAGACACGCTTTGCCGTTATCGCCAATCCGCCCGGCTTTATCGATGCGTTCAGCCCTATTTTAGCCATAGACCGGCACTATGATAATCCGGTTTTCGCGATACCTTACGCGCGCCTGATGCTACAACGGCTCGGCGCGACGGCGGAGGCGGCGGAAACCGGTATGAGTGACGGGGTGGATATGTCGGTTCTGAAATTGCCGGAGGAGGTGGCGCTGGCGCGGCTTTTGAGCGACTGGCCGCTGGCGCTTGAACGGTCGATGCGCAAACGGGACGCATTTTATCTCGCCTCTTTCCTCCAGGCGCTTTCCTTGCTATTTTTCAAACTCAATAAACGGGTGCATCCTGTATCGTCAAACTATCTGACGGCGGAGGCGGAGCGACCGGCGCGCCTTTGCTTGCTGGGTGCGCTTGATGTAATTTTAATCGGCGGCGTGAGGCTTCTCGGCGTTGATGCAGTAAAGGAGTATGGTTAAGTGACTGACGATGATGATTATCTGGACGATGACTTCTACGATGGCGAAGATGAGCCGCGTTTCAGCCGCAAGAAATGGATTGGCGGCATTCTCGCCCTGTTGATCATCGGCGGTTTCGGGATCGGCATCTGGTATGCCTATGATCAGGGCGTTAAAAAGGGCGTCCAGCTCGCCCCGCCAATCATCAGCGCCGACACATCGCCCGTCAAGGTCAAGCCCGACGATCCGGGCGGGATGGATATCCCCAATCAGGACAAACAGGTCTTTAACGTGCTGAAATCCGGCGACGCGCCTGAGAAGGTGGAAAAACTGATGCCGCCACCGGAAGACGCGATCAAGGATGAGGCGACTGAGACGGCAGCCGTGAGCGAGGCCGAAAAGGCTGCGGACGAGAACAAGCTTGAAACCCTGATCGAGAAGGCAACGAAGGACGCGCCCACGGCGGATGCCGCAGCATCCGAGGCAGCGGAACCGGCCGAAAAACCTGAGGTGATGGTCGAGAAGATTGAACCCAAGGTAGAGGAGAAAAAGGTCGAGGTGGCGGCGGCACCGGTGCCCAAAAAGGTTGAGGAACCCAAGACGAGCGGGCCGCTTTACCGGGTGCAGGTTGGCTCTTTCCGCTCTCCCGACGCGGCGGAGAAACAATGGTCAACGCTTTCCGCCAAGCATAAGTCGCTTCTCTCCGGCCTTAACTACCGGGTACAGGATGTTGATGTGAAGGACAAGGGCAAGTACTACCGCCTGCAACTTGGGGCCTATGGCAGCCGGGACGGCGCGAACAAGCTTTGCAGTGATCTAAAGGCGCAAAAGCAGGATTGTCTCGTTGTCAGGGGCTGATCTTTCCAGCTGCCGCTCCGTCATTTTTGGCTGTGAAGGAACGAAGCTGACCGCGGCGGAGAAGAAATTCTTCAAGGCGGAGCAGCCCTTCGGCTTTATCCTGTTCGCTCGTAATGTGGAGACACCAAAACAGCTCAAGAAACTCGTGAAATCCCTGCGGTCGGCGGTCGGGCGGCCCGATGCGCCGGTCCTGATCGATCAGGAGGGGGGCCGGGTGCAGCGCTTGCGCGCGCCCCACTGGTTCGAGGCGAAACCCTTCGGCTATTTCGGAAAACTCTATCAATCCGATCCGGACAAGGCGATTGAGGCCTTGCGCCTGACGACCCGGCTGATCGCGGCGGACCTTAACGACGCCGGAATCACTGTGGATTGCACGCCCTGTCTTGATCTTTCCCTGCCGGAGACTGTCGAAGCCATTGGCGACCGGGCCTTTGACGGCGATCCGCAGGCCATTGCCCGCCTCGGCGCGGTGGTGGCGGAGGAAATGCTGACCGCCGGGATCATTCCCGTGATCAAGCATATGCCGGGCCATGGCCGCGCAACCGTCGATAGCCATCACGCCTTGCCCCATGTCGGTGCAGAGCTGGAAATGCTGGAGGAGACGGATTTCGCGCCCTTCAAGGCCCTTTCCATGCTACCCTGGGGGATGACCAGCCATATCGTCTTTGACGCCATCGATGCGGATCATCCGGCGACCCAGTCCGCCGCCGTCATCAAGGATATTATCCGGGGTGAGATCGGCTTTAACGGGCTTCTGCTGACCGATGACCTCAATATGGAGGCGCTGTCGGGCAGTCTGCCCGAACGGGCGACCGCCGCGCTGGAGGCCGGGGTGGATATCGTGCTGCATTGTTCCGGTGTCCTTATCGAGATGGAGGAAGTGGCTGCTGTCTGCCCGCCCCTGACGGAGGAGGCCAAGGCGCGGATCAATCTTGGCAATCAGGTGTTCAACCATACCCCGGACAAGATGGACGCAAAGGTGGATCTCGCCCGGCTTAACGATCTTCTGGAAATGGGCGTCGCCTGATGGATTTTGGCAATATTTTCTACCAGATTTCCATCTGGATTATCCCGGCGCTCGCGGCCATTACCCTGCATGAAGCGGCGCATGGCTTCGTTGCCTGGAAACTCGGCGATGACACGGCCAAGCGGCAGGGGCGGGTAACCTTCAATCCGTTCAAGCATATCGACCCGATGGGCACGATCATCATTCCGGGCATTTTGCTGCTGATCAAGGCGCCGTTCCTGTTCGGCTATGCGAAGCCGGTGCCGGTGAACTTCGGTCGCCTGAACAATCCGCGCCGCGATATGATCTGGGTGGCGCTGGCCGGGCCGGGCATGAATTTCCTGCTGGCCTTCCTTTTTGCGCTCGGCTTTCATCTTCTGCCGCTCTTTCCGGGAGAGGTGGCTGAATGGCTCGCACATAATTGCAAAAATGGTATTATTCTCAATGTGGTGCTGGGTGTTTTTAACCTGCTGCCGCTGCCGCCGCTGGATGGCGGGCGGGTCGCCGTCGGCATTCTGCCCGACAGTCTCGCCCTGCCGCTCGCCCGGCTGGAACGCTATGGATTTTTCATCCTGATCGGGGTGATTTTCCTTCTTCCCATGATCACGCGCCAACTCGGCATGGAGGTTGATCTGCTGAACTGGCTGTTCACCGGACCGATCAGCTATGTGGTCAATCTGATTGCCAATCTGGCCGGTCTGGGATAGGCTTTTGCGATGCTGACAGGCACAGAAATCAGAGTAAAGGCGGCGCACCGTGGATAAGGGCTCCTTCGACGAGGCGGGAGAGAAAAACCCCGATGTTATCCCGCTTCCCACGCATGCGCTGCTGGTCGATCTTGATGGCTATGAAGGGCCGCTGGATGTGCTCTTGGTGCTGGCGCGGGACCAGAAGGTAGATCTTCTTAAAATTTCCATTTTGCAGCTGGCGGAGCAGTATCTCGCCTTTATCGAGCAGGCCCGCGCGCTCCGCCTTGAGGTGGCGGCGGATTATCTGGTGATGGCGGCCTGGCTTGCCTATCTGAAGTCGCGCCTGTTGCTCCCGGCGGAGGAAGACGATGGCCCGACCGGAGAGGAACTGGCGGACCGGCTGGCCTTTTTGCTGAAAAAGCTGGAGGCGATGCGCGACGCGGCGGAAAAGCTGACGAACGGCACGGTCGTCGGGCGCGACCGGATGCAGCGCGGCAGGCCCGAGGCGATCCGGATTACCCGCCATTCGAAATATGATTGTACGTTACGGGAGTTGCTTCAGGCCTATGCCGCGCAGAAGGAACGCAAGGGCATCATCAATCCGCTCCGCCTGATGCGCGACGCTGTCTTCTCGGTGGAGGCGGCGCTCGACCGGCTTGAAAAGATGCTCGGCACCCTGCCGGAATGGACGGATTTGATGGCGTATCTGCCGGAGAATATCTCCGATCCGTTCAGCCGCCGCTCGGCCCAGGCCTCGACCTTGCTGGCGAGCCTGCAGATGGCGAAAGAGGGGCAGCTTGAGCTGCGTCAGGGCGCGACATTCGGCCCCATTCAGGTGAAAAAGAGGAATAGCGAGAAATGAGTCTCGATCCCGAGCATGTCAGAATGGCGGAGGCACTGCTGTTTGCCTCGAAAGAGCCGCTGGATGAGGCCGCGCTGGCGGAACGCTTACCCGACGGCGCCGATATTTCGGCCATCCTCGCGACCATTGAGGAGCAATACCGCCATAAGGGCGTTAATCTCACCCGCCTTGCCGGAAAATGGACCTTTCTGACGGCGCCGGATCTTTCCTGGCTGCTCGAAGAGGAGCGGGAAACCACCCGTCGCCTCAGCCGCGCCGCGCTTGAGACCCTCGCGATTATTGCCTATCACCAACCGGCGACCCGCGCCGAGATTGAGGAAATTCGCGGGGTTGGCCTCAGCCGCGGCACCATGGATGTGTTGTTCGATGCGGGCTGGATACGCCCGCGTGGTCGCCGTCGGACGCCGGGACGGCCGGTCACCTATGGTGTGACGGAAGACTTTCTCATTCATTTCGGCCTTGATGATATCAATGACCTCCCGGGCTTTGACGAGATGAAGGCGGCGGGTTTGCTCAGTACAGAGCCCACCGGCATTTTCAATGATCTTGCCCGCCCCGACGAAGAACTGGACGAAGTTGAGGACCCGGAGGAAGAGGAACTCTAGGCGGGGCCTCGTCGGCATCACGAATAACAAGAACAAGTCGGCACAAGGCGGCAGAAAAGGAGAGGGGATGTCAAAAAGCAGGGGGTACGTCTTTATTCACGGGGCCTGGCATAGCAGCGGAACATGGGCCGAGATCAAACCCCGGCTTGAACGGCAAGGGCATCTTGTGCGCGCCGTTGATCTGCCGGGGGCGGGCCCGAATGCGTCTGAGCCGGCCTCGCTGACCCGGCGCCCTTTCGATAAGGACGCTTTTGCTACGGAACCTTCCCCAAATGCAGATGTTACGCAACGGGAACGAACCGATGCCGTTATTGCGGCAGTCCGCGAGATTAACAGCCAAACCGGCGGCAAGGCCATTCTCGTCGGGCATTCGCTTGGTGGCCTGACGGTGTCCCATGTGGCGGAAGAAATTCCGGAAGAGATTGGCGCGGTTGTCTATTTAACGGCGATGATGCTTCCGAGCGGCATGTCGGCATTGGAGGTATCCAAGCGCGATGCTCTGCCGGATGAGATGCTCCCGTCCCTGATATGCGCCAATCCGAATACCGTCGGCGCGATGCGGCTTAATACCAGAAGCGAGGATCCGGCATATCGCGCGCGGATGAAGGAATGCTTTTACGGGGATGTGGATCAGGAGACATTTGACAGGGTGGCCAAAGGGTTGCATTGCGACGAACCGGCAGTGGTGCGGATGGAGCCGTCACCGATGACGGCCGGGAACTTCGGGACCGTCCCAAGACATTATATCGAATGTACCGAGGATAATGCGATTCCCATTTATCGACAGCGGTTTATGATCGCAGCCGTTGATGCCGCCTTGGGTTCGAAAACAACCGTCCATACTCTGCGCTGCAGCCATTCGCCCTTTGCCTCAATCCCGGATGACCTTGGCGGGATTCTGCTGAACATTCGGTGATCAGGCCCGTTTTGGGCTTGTTACGGAAAAACGCGGCGATTTGCCGCTCACATCCGCCTTTTCTTATCCCTTGCAAATGATTATTATTTACCGATTGCGCCGGGTGGCTTAGACAAGCCCCTGCGCGTGAACTGGAATGAGGGAAATCATTGGCAGTCCTGGAGTTTGAAAATCAGCAACCGCTTGTGCGGCAGGGGCGGCGGCGCAAGGGCACGTCCCTTGCGACGGGCTTCGTGCTGGTGATGGCGTTGATCCTTTCGATCCCGGTGCTTGTTGTCCTCGGCTATGTGTTTGTGCCGGCGCAGGACATCTGGGCCCATCTCGCCAGCACGGTTCTGCCGACCTATCTCTATAACACGCTGGCGCTGGCTCTCGGCGTGGCGGCTGTGGTCCTTATCATCGGGGTGGGGACGGCCTGGCTGGTCACCATGTGTGAGTTTCCGGGGCGCAGGATATTCTCCTGGGCGCTGTTCCTGCCGCTCGCCATGCCCGCCTATATCATTGCCTATACCTATACCGGCATGTTTGATTTTGCGGGGCCCCTCCAGACGGCTCTGCGGGAGATGTTCGGCTGGAGCCGGGCAGACTACTGGTTCCCGTCAATCCGGAGCCTGGGCGGGGCCATCGCCATGCTTGGCCTGGTGCTCTATCCATATGTCTATCTGGTGAGCCGCACGGCCTTTCTTGAGCAATCGATCTGCGCGCTGGAAGTGGGGCGGACGCTGGGACGCGGGCCGTGGCGCGGCTTCTTCTCGATCGCGCTCCCGCTTGCCCGCCCGGCCATTGTCACCGGCCTTGCGCTGGCCCTGATGGAGACCTTGAGCGATTTCGGCACTGTTCAGTTCTTCGCGGTCGATACTTTCACCACCGGCATCTACCGGACATGGTTCGGCCTCGGGGAGCCTGCAGCGGCGGCGCAGCTCGCGGCGATCCTGATGCTCTTCGTCTTTACCCTGATCCTGATCGAGCGGTTCAACCGGGGAAAACGCAAATTCCACCACACCACGGGGCGGTATCAGAAGATCACCCGCTATCGCCTTGGCAAGGGGCATCAGGGCCTCGCCCTGCTGGCCTGCGCGCTTCCGATTATATTTGGCTTCCTGCTGCCGACGGGCTGGCTCTTGAAAGACAGCATTTCGCATTCGAGTAGCGCCTTTAATGCTCACTTTCCGCAGCTGGTGCTGAACAGCGTGACCGTCGCCCTGATCGCGGCGGGGCTGTCGCTGCTGCTGGCTCTGTTCTTGATCTATGGCTTGCGGCGGGATAGCGCTGCCCCCTCCCGCTTTGAGCAGGGAGCCTTGCGCGTCGCCTCAATGGGCTATGCGGTGCCGGGTCCGGTGCTTGCCGTCGGGATCATGCTCCCCTTCGGATTTGTTGATAATGCGGTCGATAGCTGGATGCGAACGGCTTTCGGTATTTCGACCGGCCTGATTTTAAGCGGCACCATGGTCGCGCTCTTGTTCGCCTATATCGTCCGGTTCCTGGCGATTTCCCTCAACACGGTCGAGGCCGGGGTGGATACGGTGACGCCGAATATGGACCGGGCGGCGCGAACCCTCGGCGTCACCGGGCTCAAAAAGCTCTTCCGGGTGCATATCCCGATTATCTCGGGCAGCCTGATGACGGCGGTCCTCTTGGTCTTTGTCGATGTGATGAAGGAACTGCCCGCGACCCTTGTGCTCCGGCCGTTTGGCTTTGACACCCTGGCAATCCGCGCCTATGAAATGGCGAGCGATGAGCGGCTCGCCGACGCGGCCGGCCCGTCGCTGGCCATCGTCATCGTCGGTATCCTGCCGGTTATTATCCTCAGCCGGGCGATCGCCAAATCCCGCCCGGGACAGCATTCAGCTTCGAGAAGCGATCTTTGATGAGTAATCTTGTTTTCAGCAATGTCCGTCATCAGTATGACGGAATAAACTCCGTCGATATCGAGTATCTGGAGGTGGGCACGGGCAAGCTGGTCTGCCTGCTCGGTCCGTCGGGCTGCGGTAAATCGACGACATTGCGCCTCGCGGCGGGTCTTGAAAGCCCGCTGGAAGGAGAAATCAGCATCGGCGGCGAGGTAATGGCGAATGAGAAGATTTTCGTCGGGCCGGAGGATCGCCGTGTCGGGCTGATGTTTCAGGATTACGCCCTGTTTCCGCATTTGACGGTGGCGGATAATGTGGCTTTTGGCCTCTCGCATCTCGGCGGGGAGGAACGGCGCGCACGGGCCGAGGCGATGCTGGAAACCGTTGGCATGGCGTCTTCCGCACAGAAGTACCCGCATATGCTTTCGGGCGGGGAGCAGCAGCGCGTCGCGCTCGCCCGGGCACTTGCCCCGAGCCCGCGCATCATGCTGATGGATGAGCCCTTCTCGGGCCTTGATGCGGTTTTGCGCAACCGGCTCCGGGACGAGACACTGGCCTTGCTCAAGGAAATGGGAACGACCGTCCTGATGGTCACCCATGATCCGGAGGAGGCCCTGCGCATGGCCGATGAGATTGTGTTGATGCGAGCAGGCAAAATCGTGCAGCAAGGACCCGGCGGGGAGCTTTATAACCGCCCGGTTGATGCGTTCGTGGCGTCCTTCCTCGGTGATGTGAACCGGGTGCCGGCGCGGCAAAATGGTGAATTTTTCGAAACCGACCTTGGCCCTGTCCCGGCCACCGCCGCGTTAAACGGCGAGAGTGTCACCAACATTCTGATCCGGCCGGAGGCGATCCGCTTCCTGCCCGTGGTCAATCCCGACGCGCCGACGGGTGAGGTGGTTTTGTCAAGGAATCTCGGGGCTTACAGCCTGGTTGATGTCCAGTTTGAGAGCGGAATGAGGGTGACAGTGCGGGTTGCGTCCATGTATCAGCCAAATTTGGGTGAAAGCTGCTCTCTCACGCTTAATTTGGGCGGGGTTTTCATTTTTCCGGAGCCCGGAAATGGCATATACGTCGATAAACCCATATCAAACGCAAATTAAATGTCGTATAAACGCCTATAGACCTTTATATAAAACGAAGGAAGAGCCGCAGAGTTCCTTGAAAAAGTCCGGCGTTGGAAACTTTTCGATATTTGCGGTCGTCATATAGATTTAAGATATTCTCAAGATGAGAACAGGAGCATAAAACATGAGTATTGGTCCGTGGCAAATTATTCTAATTCTTGTCATCGTGCTCATCATTTTTGGGGCCGGCAAGCTGCCGCGCGTTGCCGGTGATCTGGCAAAGGGCATTAAAAACTTCAAAAGTGGGATGAGCGAGGACGACAAGCCGGAAACGGCTGAGGAGAAAAAGCCTGAAGTGCTTGAATCCGCCAGCAATAATGACAAGGCCGAGAGCAAGGACAAGGCGGCGCAGGGCTAAGCCTGACGCGGCCTCTTTCGTGAAACCCTTCAACCTGGACGAAGTGAATAGCCATGTTTGATATTGGCTGGACGGAAATGGTGTTTGTACTGGTGATCGCCGTGTTGGTCATCGGGCCGAAAGACCTGCCGAAAGCAATCTCGACTATCGGGAAATATGTCCGCAAGGCCCGGTCCATGGCGCGGGACTTTCAGTCCGGTATCGATGATCTCGCCCGGGAGACGGAACTGGACGATATCAAGAAGGATATTCAGAAGGGGACAGACTTCAATATCAAGAAACAGATTGAAGATGCGGTCGATCCCACCGGTTCCAAAGAGAACATGTTCAACGATATCAAGCCGCAGATCCGCGATCCGCGCGACAGCGCCAATAACTATTCCGCCCCGCCCGAAAAAGCTGATCCAGCGGCGGAGGTCCCCGCAAAAACCGACGCTCCGGCAGCAAAGCCCGCATCAACCACCTCTGCCGAGCCTGCACCCGCACCTGTAAAGACAGCGGACGCTCCCCCAGAACCTAAAGCGGAAACCAAAGCGTCGTGAACGAATCCGAGATTGACGATAGCAAGGCTCCCTTGATGGAGCATCTGATCGAGTTCCGCAACCGGCTGGTTTATTCGGTAATTGCGCTGCTGGTGGCCTTTATCCTTTGCTATCTGGTGGCGGAGGATTTGTTCGCCTTTCTTGTCCGGCCGCTGGTCGAGGCGATGGGCGATGATATCGAAGGCCGCCGGATGATCTTCACCGGCCTGCATGAAGCCTTTTTTACCTATATCAAGATCGCCTTCTTCACGGCGATGTTTGTCTCTTTTCCGGTCGTCGCGACGCAGATCTGGATTTTCGTGGCCCCGGGCCTCTACAAGAATGAAAAGGGCGCGTTTCTGCCTTTTCTTGTGGTGACCCCGGTCCTGTTTTTTCTGGGCGGCGCGCTCGCCTATGAAATCGTCATGCCGCTTGCGTGGAAATTCCTGCTCAGCTTTGAAAGCAGTGGGGAGGCCAGCCTTTATTCGCGGGCCTTTACCGCGTTAATTGCTGAATTTCCGAACCTGGTGAATTATCTGCCGACACCGGCGGAACCCATGGCCCTGCCGATCCAGTCGGAAACGCGGGTCAGTGAATATCTCAGCCTTTCCATGAAGCTGATCTTCGCCTTTGGTCTTTGCTTCCAGCTGCCGGTCCTGCTGACGCTTCTGGGGCGGGTGGGGATCGTTTCTTCCGCCGGGCTGAAGGCAAAATTCAAATACTCCATCGTCTTTGCCTTTATCGCGGCGGCGATCCTGACACCGCCCGATCCTTTAAGCCAGATCACTCTCGCCATCCCGATTATCGTGCTCTATGGCATTTCCATTGTCAGTGTGCGCATGGTCGAGAAAAAACGCGAGGCGCGAGAGGCACTGGAAGACGAAGACTGATCTTTCACCGCCGCCTGTGGGCTGGTCACCACATTTTTTGAGATAAATTTGACGGACGGCGCAAACCCCTCTGGACGTCGGACGACCGCGCCCTTATACACAGGATATCCATCCTTCAATACCGAAATGACGTATCTATGCTCGACTTAAAATGGATCAGGGAAAACCCGGAAGCTTTTGACGCGGCCATGAAGCGGCGCGGCCTGCCGCCGCAGTCTGAAGGGCTGCTCTCCCTCGACGCGGACAAGCGGAAAATCCAGACGGACATGCAGGATGTGCAGGCCCGGCGGAACGCGGCCGCGAAGGAAATCGGCAAGGCGAAGGCGTCCGGCGGCGATGCCGATGCGCTGATCCGTGAGGTGGCTGACCTCAAAGGCGCTGCGCAGGAGCTGGAGACGCGCGAACGCGATCTTCAGGCTGATCTCGATGCGGCGCTCTCTGTCCTGCCCAATATCATGAAAGACGACGTGCCGGATGGTGCGAGCGAGGACGACAATGTCGAACTTCGCCGTATTGGTGACATCCCGGAGTTCGAGTTCGAGCCGAAGGAGCATTACGAGCTTGGCGACGCCCTCGGCATGATGGATTTCGAGACGGCGGCGAAACTCTCCGGCGCGCGCTTTGTTGTGACCAGCGGCCAGATCGCCCGGCTGGAACGGGCGCTTGCCGCCTTTATGGTCGATGTGCATACGCTGGAAAAAGGCTATCTCGAAATCTCTCCGCCGGTGATGGTGCGCGGCGACAGCCTGTTCGGCACGGGACAGCTCCCGAAGTTCGAGGAAGACCTCTACAAGACGGAAGAGGATCACTATATGATCCCCACCGCAGAGGTGCCGCTGACCAATCTTGTGCGCGAGAGCATTCTTGCCGAAAGTGAGCTTCCCAAGCGCTTTACCGCCCATACGCTTTGCTTCCGGTCCGAGGCGGGCTCGGCGGGCAAGGATACGGCGGGCATGCTGCGCCAGCATCAATTTGCGAAGGTTGAGATGGTCTCCATCACCACGCCGGAGCAATCCGACGAAGAGCACGAGAGGATGACGGCCTGCGCGGAGGATATCCTCAAACGCCTTGGCCTGCCATACCGCGTTGTCGTGCTGTGTAGCGGCGATACCGGCTTCGGCGCGCGTAAAACCTACGATATCGAGGTCTGGCTGCCGGGACAGGATAGCTATCGCGAGATTTCAAGCTGCTCGACCTGCGGCGATTTCCAGGCCCGCCGGATGAAGGCGCGCTACCGTCCTGAAGGCGAGAAGGGAACGCAGTTCGTGCATACCCTGAACGGTTCCGGCCTTGCGGTCGGGCGGACCCTCATCGCGGTGATGGAGAATTATCAGCAGGCGGATGGATCAATCAGGATACCGGACGCACTTGTGCCCTATATGGGCGGAGTGACGGAGATCCGGGCCTAAAACAAGAAGAATAAGGAATAGAGATTTTGCGAATTCTACTCAGTAATGATGACGGGTTTAACGCGCCCGGGATGGAAACGCTGCGGCGCATTGCGGCGGAACTTTCCGACGACATCTATGTGGTCGCCCCGGAAAAGGAACAGAGTGGCGCCTCTCGCTCGCTTACCCTGCATGACCCGATCCGTATCAATAAATATGGCGATAAGGAATATTCGGTTGAGGGAACACCGACCGATTGCGTCATGATGGCGATGAATTACCTGTTCAAGGACAGGCGCCCCGACCTGATCCTGTCGGGCGTCAACCGCGGCGGCAACCTGGGGGAGGATGTTCTCTATTCCGGAACGGTCGCGGCAGCGAGTGAGGGGTGCCTGCTCGGCGTGCCGTCCATCGCGCTCAGTCAGTGCGTTGCCCCGGACGGCGCGACATTCTATTGGGATACGGCGGAGGCACTGGCGCCCGATATTATTCGCAAGCTGACCGAGTTTGAGTGGGGGCCGGATGTCCTGATCAACCTGAACTTTCCGGCGGTCCCGAAAGTGCAGGTCAAGGGCATCGATGTGACGAAGCAGGGCAAGCGTGATCTCTCCAACCTGTCCATTGATGACCGGGTCGATGCGCGCGGGCGGGAATATTTCTGGCTGGGTTATCGCCCGTCATTCGGTGATCCGCCCAAGGGCACGGATCTATGGTCGGTTGCGAACGGTCGGGTCTCGATTACCCCGCTCAAGCTCAACCTGACGAAAGTGGCGCTGGCCGACAAAATCAAGAAAGCCTTTGCGTGATTGATAATCCTGCCCAGAAAATCCGCCTGATTATGGAGCTTCGCCGGCAGGGGATCAACAATACGGAGGTTCTCTCGGCGATTGAGCGGGTGGCGCGCGATGCCTTCGTGCCGAAGACCTTCCGCGACCGGGCCTATGAGAATATCGCCCTGCCCATCGCCAGCGGCCAGACCATCAGCCAGCCCTATGTGGTCGCCTATATGACCCAGATGCTCAATCTGGACAAGCGGCGCAAGGTGCTGGAAATCGGCACCGGGTCAGGATACCAGACGGCCATCCTCGCCCGTCTGTGTCGCCGGGTCTATTCGATTGAGCGCTATCGTAACCTGCTGGAGCAGGCGGAGGCGGCGTTCGAGGAACTGAAAATCACCAATATCACCACGCGGCTTGGCGATGGCTATAAGGGCTGGCCGGAGCAGGCGCCCTTTGACCGGATTATTGTCACCGCCGCGGCGGAGGAAGTGCCCGAGGCGCTGCTTGACCAGCTTGGGCCGGACGGGATTATGGTGCTGCCCGTGGGCAAGGATTCCGCCAACCAGCATATCCTGCGCTTAACCAAGGATAACGACGGCAATGTCTCGGAAGAGGTTATGCTGCCCGTTCGATTCGTGCCCATGGTTCAAGGGGTTGCGGACGAATCTTAATTTAGCACTATATCTTGTATGTGGTTAATTTTGTTGTGATTCGCGGCCATTTATGCTTAATATCAGGGCATTATGGCGAGGTATGTATCTTTTTTCAGTCGCGTTGCCTGCGTAAGCCTGCTGCTCCCGATGTTGGCGGGCTGCCTTTATGACGACTATCTGCCGCGCTACAAAAGCGCCAAGGTCGTGCATACCCCGAAGCCGGAGCTGGTGACTGCGAAAGTCGTGATGCCCGCCGATTTCTCGCCCTATTATCAGGATTTGTCCTATCAATATGTGACCGTGCGCGGCGGGGATACGCTCTCACGCCTTGCGGCGCGCAGCAATGTGCCGGTCAAGGCGGTGGTCGCGATGAATAATATGCGCGACCCCTACCGGATTTATCCCGGTCAGCAGCTGAAGGTGCCTGCCTTCCATGTCCATTCCGTCCGGGCGGGGGAGACGCTCTATGCCATTTCCCGCGTGTATGATGTGGAAATGTCGGAAGTGGCGCATTTTAATTTTCTTGAGACACCCTATACCCTGATGCCGGGAACGAAGCTGAAAATCCCGATGAAGACAAGGGGAGAGGTGCGTGTCGCCTCCACCGATATGTCTGCCTGGCCTGCGCCGAAGCCCGCAGGGGCCAGCACTTCAGCGCAGCCGGTTAAAACGGTCCTCATCAATTCCAAACCACAGGTCGTGGCGCTTCCGCCGCCGCCACAGGCAACGCCTGCGGTCATCACCACCAAGGCGGCCCCGAAAGCGGCTCCGGCCCCGGCGAAGGTGGAGCCCAGCTATCAGACGGCGAAACTCGATATTCCGCCCGTGCCAACGCGGAAATTCACCACGAAGGCCCCGCCCAAGCGGAGCGGCAAGTCTTTCGGCTGGCCGGTTGAAGGGCAGATTATCTCCGGCTTCGGCAAGAAGAAGACCGGTTTTCATAATGACGGGCTCAATATCGCGGTGAAGGAGGGAACCCCCATTCGCGCCGCGGAAAATGGCGTGGTCTCCTATGTTGGCAATGAAATGCGCTCCTTCGGGAACCTGATCCTGGTCTCCCATGCGGATGGCTATGTCACCGCCTATGGCCATACGGAGCGGGCGGCGGTCGCCAAGGGCGACGCGGTCAAAAAGGGTGAGGTGATCGCCTATGCCGGATCGTCGGGCAGCGTGACGCGCAGCCAGCTCCATTTCGAAATCCGCAAAAAAGGACGCGCCATCAACCCCGTCGCGATGCTCGATTAACGCGGGCTAGCTTCTTGGCCGCAGCACGGTCTGTGTCTGGGTGACCTTGCCGACAAGCTTTCCGGCCTCATTCCTGACTTCCGTTTCAATGACAATGGTCGAGCCTCCGACATGGAGCGGCTTCGCCGTCGCGGTGACTTTTCCTTCCCGCACGGCACCAAGGAAGTTGGTCTTTGATTCAATGGTGGAGGTCCCGCTTGCGCCCTCGGACAGATTTGCGAAGGCCGCCGCGCCGCCCGCCGAATCCGCGAGTGCCATAATCGCCCCGCCATGCAGGATACCGGCACTGGTGCAGAGGGACGGAGCCCAGTCAAGGGTGAGGATCACTTCTTCGGGCGTCATCTTCTCGGCCTTCATGCCGAGGGTCGCGCAAAGGGGCATCTGTTTCTGGAGATAGGCGGTGAGGTCAGTCTCAGTCATCGGGTCACTTCTTCTTATGTGTTGATAGATGTCCCATCCTGACCCACTCCCGTAGGATAATCAATTACCTCACAGGTAAAGACGGTGCGCCGGTCAGGCTTTTCCGAGATGCCAGGCAACCTCCTCGGCATTGACCCGACCTTTCAGTCCGCCGCGTACCTCCGCTCGTTCAAGAACTGAGAGCCGGTAGATGTCGCTATAGAGGTCTTCCACGGTTTCTCCATCGATGGAGAAGGGCGGACCTGTCATCTCGCTCTGCTCATACTCGAACGTCAGGAGGAGTTGCGGCGCTGTGCCGGTAATCTTTGTCACCTGCCGCGCGTAATCTCCTCGCATCTCTTCAGGGAGCGCGACCAGCGCGGCCCGGTCATAGATCGCATCGACATCGCCCAGCAGATCAGCAGTAAGATCGAAGATATCTCCGACAAAGATATCGATATCCGGGGCGCTAAAGCGGGTGAGCTTTCCCACGGGAGTGACGTCAGGGGTGACCCCCAGTTCCTCAAACAGCTGCTTGATGGCGGACTCGCTGAGTTCCGCTCCGGCAACGCGATACCCTTTCGCGAGAAACCAGCCTATATCGAGGGTCTTGCCACAAAGCGGTATGAAAATGCGGCTCCCTTGGGTGGGAACAAGTGCCTCGAAATGCCTTTCAAGCAGGGTATTGGGTTTGCTTTGGTGGAACCCGATCTCGTTTGCATTCCACTTCTCATGCCAGAAACTTGCTTCCATAGTCATTCCTTTGATACTGGATTTTTGCGTTGTTTTTCGTAAGGTACAAGTTCAAGTCAACTTGAGGTCAAGAAAAAAATGATGCGAACTGGTGTTCTGGATATCGGCACTGTGGCGAAGGCGTCCGGTCTGCCGGCCTCGACATTGCGCTACTATGAGGAAAAGGGCCTGATCCGCTCTGTCGGTCGTCGCGGACTAAAAAGACTATTTGATTCGGCAGTGCTGGAGCGGCTCGCGCTCATTGCCCTCGGTCAGCATGCCGGGTTTTCGCTTGCGGAAATCGCCGCAATGTTTTCGCTAGACGGACGGCCGCAGATCGACAGATCGCAGCTCATGGCGAAGGCGGAGGATATCGATAAGACTATCCGCCAGCTTAGCGTGTTGCGCGATGGGCTGCGTCATACGGCGGTTTGCAAAGCCCCGAGCCATATGGAATGCCCGACATTTCAACGCCTGCTTCGTTTCGCGGTGAAAGCCCGAGGCCGGAACTGATCTCTGAACAAGATTACTCGATGATGGTGCCGGTCCGTCCGGCCACATCCTGAACATATTGCCAGGCAACGCGGCCTGAGCGGCTGCCGCGCGTGCGGGTCCATTCGATCGCCTCCCGCGTGAATTCTTCCTCGCCGATCGGGATGTTGTAATGCTTGAGATAGCGGCGAATCATCTCAAGATATTCATCCTGCGAGCAGCCATGAAAGCCGAGCCAGAGGCCGAACCGGTCGGAGAGGGAGACTTTTTCTTCCACCGCTTCGGAGGGCATGATGGCGGTGGAACGCTCATTCTCGATCATGTCGCGACGCATCATATGGCGGCGATTGGAGGTCGCATAGAAGATCACATTCGCGGGCCGGCCCTCCAGTCCGCCATCGAGCACGGTCTTGAGCGATTTATAAGTGGAATCGTCGCTGTCGAAGGACAGATCATCGCAGAAGATGACAGAGCGGCGCCTGGTTTTTTGAAGCTGCTGCATCAGGACGGGTAAGGAGGGGATATCCTCCCGATGGATCTCGATCAGGGCGAGAGGGTGGTCCATTTCCTCATTCACTTGCGCGTGGGAGGCCTTCACCAGCGAGCTTTTCCCCATGCCGCGTGCGCCCCAGAGCAGGGCGTTATTGGCGGGCAGGCCCTTGGCGAAGCGCAAGGTATTGTCATAGAGAATGTCGCGGACCCGGTCGATGCCATGCAGGATCGACATATCCACATGATTGACCTTGGGGATGACGCGCAGGTGATTGCTCTCGGCTTCCCAGATAAAAGCGTCGCCGCTGTTCAGGTCAACGGGGGTGGCGGCGGGCGGTGCCAGACGGTCAAGACTGTCGGCGATGCGCGTCAGCTGCGCGAGGATTTTGTCGTTACTCATATTCACCAATTGAAATCAGAAGGGGCAGACCCCAATTTACGGGACAGGCAACATAAATGCCACCATACGGCGGAATGTTCAAGCGCCCGTTCGTCCGGCGGCCTCAACGGTCCTTCAAATGACGGAGATTACCGATTGCGGCTTGCATTGCGCGGCAGGAACAATATAAAAGTCGTTCAGTATTTTCACGGGGCGGGCACAGCGCTGTCCTCCCTTCGTCACGAATTGTACCAAAGGACCTATTACGATGGACCAAGGACTAACCCAACTTCTGCCGCTCGTACTGATCGGTGTCGTGTTTTACTTTCTTCTTATTCGTCCGCAGCAGAAACGGGCGAAGGAACATCGCGCCATGATTGAGGCGGTTCGCCGCGGTGACAATGTTGTTACTGCCGGGGGCATCATGGGTAAGGTGACAAAGGTGCGCGACGACAATGTCGTCCAGATCGAGGTGGCGCCGGAAGTCCGCATCGATGTCGTGAAATCGACCCTGACGGAAGTCAAGACCAAGGGCGAGCCTGCGCCTGCCGCGCCGAAAGAGGGCGGTGACGACAAGGCCGAAGGGGATAAGCCATCAGGCGGAAATCCGGTCAGCAAGCTTTTCAAGAAATAACGGCCAGCCCTCATGAACCGCTTCCCCATGTGGAAGATTATCGTCGTGGCGATCGTTTGCGCCTTCGGGATACTCTACACACTTCCTAATTTCGTCAGCAAATCGGCGCTCAACGGACTGCCGGACTGGTTGCCGACGAAGCAGGTTAATCTCGGGCTGGATCTGCAGGGCGGTTCCCACCTCCTGTTGCAGGTGGATGCCGACACGGTCAAGACCAAGATGATGGACAGCCTTGTTGATGGGGTGCGGGACAGCCTGCGCCAGCAGGGCGATAATGTCGGCTATCGGGACCTTGCCCATGACGGCGAAGTGGTGTCCTTCACCCTTCGGGATCCGGCGGATGAGGACAAGGCGCGGGAGCGTATCGCGGATTTATCGAATATCATGCCAAACGGGCAGCGTGATGTGGTGATTACCTCCGATGACGGGCAGATTACCCTGACCCCGAGCGAGGCGGCGATCACCGCGCGGCTGAGCGCCGCTGTCGATCAGTCAATCGAGATTGTCCGCCGCCGCGTCGATGAGACGGGTGTGAACGAGCCGGCCATCCAACGGCAGGGGAATGACCGCATTCTGGTGCAATTGCCGGGTGTTGACGATCCTGACCGGATCAAGCGGCTTCTGGGCGAGACGGCGCAGCTGACTTTCCATCTGGTCGATTTGACCTCCGATGTCGGCGCGGCGGGCCGGGTGCCTCCGGGCTCCAAGCGGCTTCCGTCGATTGAGGAAGATGGCCGCACCTATATCATCAAGAACCGGGTTATGGTTTCGGGCGAAAACCTGGAGGATGCGCAAGCGACCTTCCAGCAGGGCCAGCCGGTTGTCTCCATCCGCTTTGACGGGTTGGGGGCGAAGCAGTTCGGTCAGGCAACGACCGAGAATGTTGGCAAGCCGTTCGCGATTGTTCTCGATAACAAGGTGGTGAGTGCGCCGCGCATTAACGAGCCGATCCTGGGTGGCTCCGCCGTAATCAGCGGCGGCTTCAATGTGGCGGGCGCGCAGGATCTTGCGCTGCTCCTCCGGGCGGGCGCACTCCCGGCGCCGCTTGATATATTGGAGGAACGCTCCGTTGGGCCGGACCTCGGCGCCGACAGCATCGCGGCGGGCGAGATTGCCGGGATTATCGGCATTATCGCCGTTGCGGTCTTCATGGTCGCCAGCTATGGCCTGTTCGGCATTATCGCCAATGTGGCACTGGCCATGAATATTTTCCTGATTATGGCGGTGCTTTCCGTTCTGGGGGCAACGCTGACGCTGCCCGGTATTGCGGGCATCGTGCTCACCATCGGTATGGCGGTGGACGCCAATGTGCTGATATTCGAGCGTATCCGAGAGGAAATCCGCGTCGGCAAGACGCCGCTGAATGCGATCAATTCCGGTTTCGCGCGCGCCTTTACCACGATTATTGACGCCAATGTGACCACCGGTATCGCCGCCGTTATCTTGTTCGTGATGGGCTCCGGTCCGGTCAAGGGCTTCGCGGTGACGTTGCTGATCGGGATTATCAGTTCCATGTTCACGGCGATTATGCTCTCGCGCATGCTCATCTCTTTCTGGATGCAGCGCAGGCGTCCGAAGACACTTGAGATTTAGGGGACCGGAAACATGTATAAAATCAAGCTTGTGCCGGATAACACCGCCGTTCCCTTCCTGAAATACCGGATGATCGCCTTTATTCTTTCGGCGGTGCTGATCCTGGGGTCGATCGGAGCCTTCCTGACCTTCGGGTTTAACAAGGGCATCGATTTTGAGGGCGGTATCCTGATCGAGGTCGGGACGGAAACCGCGCCGGATATCGCCGATATGCGCGGCTCTCTCGGCGGGCTGGGCTTGGGCCAGGTGGCGCTCCAGACCTTCGGCAGCGATACCGACATCCTGATCCGCGTTCAGCGGCAGGAAGGCGACGCCTCCGCCCAGCAGGACGCGGTGGAAGTGATCAAGCAGCAGCTCGCCACAGATTTCGGTGATGAAATTTCCTATCGCCGCGTCGAATTCGTTGGCCCGACCGTCTCGGAAGAGCTGGTGATTGCCGCGACGGAGGCCGTGATCGTCGCCGTACTGGCCATGCTGGTCTATATCTGGCTGAGATTTGAGTGGCATTACTCCGTCGGTGCCGTTGTCGCGCTGGTCCATGATGTTATTCTGACCATCGGCATGTTTGCCATCACGCGGATTGAGTTCAACCTCGCGTCCGTTGCGGCCATCCTGACGATTGTCGGCTATTCGATCAACGATACCGTGGTCGTCTATGACCGCATTCGCGAGAATTTCCGCCGCTACAAGAAGCTGTCGGTCGCGGAGCTGATCAATCTTTCCATCAACGAGACCCTGACCCGGACGGTCATGACCTCGGTCACGACTTTACTCGCGCTTGTCGCCCTCTATATCTTCGGGGGTGAGGTGATCCGCGGCTTTGCGACAGCGATGATCTTTGGCGTGGTCGTCGGTACTTATTCGTCGATCTTTGTGGCCGCGCCGGTTCTTCTTCATATCGGCCTGACGCATCAGAAAGAGGAAGAGGACGGCTTCGCCGGTGCGGAACGTGCCGATGGGGACGCAGAAGAAAAAGGCTAGCGCCGCGCGATCCAAACAACAGGAGACGTCATGCAGGACATATCCGGCCTTCCAAAAGAAGGGCAGCAGCTCATCAACGGCTACGGCGATGGGGGCTTCCGGGTGAGCGGTGTGCGCTATGAGGGATCTGTCCTGATCCTGCCTGAAAAGACGGAAAGCTGGTCGCTTGCGGATATTGACGGGATCAGCCTCGACAGCCTTTCCAGCCTGACCGAGAGCAGTGATAACATCGAAATCCTGCTGATCGGCTGCGGCGACGGGATGGCCTATATCGAGGATGATATCCGTAACGCTCTCAGGGAAAAAGGCATTGTCATCGACGCCATGAGCACGGGCGCGGCGGTCCGGACCTATAATGTCCTGCTGCTGGAACGGCGCCGGGTGGCCGCCGCCCTGATCGCCGTCTGAGTTTCTATATATATTACAGACTTTACATGTACGGCCTTCCGGCCTTATGATTCCCGCGCATATCCTTCCGGCGAAAAAAAATTGTAATGGTGCCGGGCGGAATTATCCTCAAGGGGAGGGAAAGTCATGTCCAGTATCTTATCAAACCTCAGAAATACGGTTATTGCCGGGATCGTTCTGACCATCATCATGGTGGCGATTGTCACCGGGGTTACCGGTGGCGGCTTCGACATGGGCGGTCACGCCTATGGTGCCTTTATCATGCGCTGGCTTCATGTGTTGAGCGGTGTGATGTGGGTTGGACTGCTGTATTATTTCAACTTCGTGCAAATCCCGAACATGCCCAATATCCCGGATGAACAGAAACCCGCGATTGGCAAGGTGATCGCGCCTGCCGCGCTGTGGTGGTTCCGCTGGGCCGCAATGGCGACCATCGTCACCGGTCTGCTGCTCGCCTGGATGAATGGCTATATCGTGGATGCGCTGACCCTCGGGGCGATGGACGGATTTGCCGTGGACAAGAGCCTTGCCATCGGCATCGGCATGTGGCTTGGCATCATCATGTGGTTCAATGTCTGGTTCGTGATCTGGCCCAACCAGAAGAAGGCGCTCGGCATTGTCGATGCGGATGCGGAAACCAAGGCCGCCGCCGCACGGACGGCGATGCTCTTCTCGCGGACGAACACCATGCTGTCGATCCCGATGCTCTATGCAATGGTCTCGGCGCAGAACCTGTTCTAGGCACAAAAAAGGCGCTTCCCGCAGGAAGCGCCTTTTCCATTTTACGCGGTAGCCGTTAGCCGAGATTTTCGTTGGCGAAATCCCAGTTCACAAGGCTTTCCAGAAATGTCTCCATATATTTCGGACGGGCATTCTGATAGTCGAGATAGTAGGCATGCTCCCACACATCCATGGTCAGGATCGGCTTCGCACCGTCGGTGAGCGGGCAGGCCGCGTTCGGGGTCTTGGTGACCTTCAGCTTGCCGCCATCAAGAACCAGCCAGGCCCAGCCGCTGCCGAATTGGGTTGCGCCGGCGGTCTTGAATTCCTCGGCGAATTTCTCGTATGAGCCAAAATCCTCATTGATCTTGTCGGCGATTGCGCCCGTCGGCTTGCCGCCGCCATTCGGCTTCATGGAATGCCAGTAGAAGGTATGGTTCCAGACCTGCGCGGCATTATTAAAAAGACCGGCTTTGCCCGCGTCGCCAGCGGTATCTTTCATGATCTCTTCCAGGGAGCGGGAGTCGGCATCGTCCAGGAGACCGTTCAAATTCGTCACATAGGCGTTGTGATGTTTTCCGTAATGAAAATCGAGGGTATTTTCCGAAATATGGGGAGCCAAAGCATCTTTTGCGTAAGGAAGGGGGGGAAGTTCAAAAGCCATAATTATCCTCTTGCCATTTTAGTGGTCAATTTTTCAGTTCATAATTCCGTGAAAATTCAAGCCCCTGACTGGGGAAAGAACTCGCATATCGCTACGCATACAGATATATACCAAATTATGTGCGCTTCCAGTTTTTTATAATGATTCTACATAAAAGTTGAGGCAGTTCGTGAGTGAGGCAGGCCAGAATAGCTATCTATCCGATGAAGTAAGGCGGTATGATTATGACCGATGGCTGACGGCGATTTTTGCGCCGACAGCGGCGCGGGAGGGGGTATTTGCCCTGCTGGCCTTTCATGCCGAGATAGCGCGTATTCGCGAAACGGTGAGCGAGCCGATGCTCGGCGACATTCGCCTGCAATGGTGGCGCGATGCGCTGAACTCGATTGCCGGAGGGACCTCTCCTGCCCATCCGGTGGCGGAGGCGCTGGCTCGGATTATTCCGGCCCATAATCTTGATATCGGTGATTTTCAGACCATCATTGATGCCCGGGCGTATGATCTTGATCCGCTGCCGTTCCAGACAGTAGCGGAGCTGCTCCGCTATTCGGAACAGACCGGCGGCGTATTGAACAGCCTGTTCCTGCGGATAACAGGGGTGACCGATGGGGAGGGGCTGACCGCTGCGCGGCAGGTTGGCAAGGCCTATGCGTTTCTTGGGATCATCCGGTCTGTGCCCTATCACGTTGCGCAAGATGTTTTACGCATCCCCGCGGAGATGATTGCCGCCAAGGGGCTGACCCCGGACACGCTCTTTACCTCCAAAAACCGGGAGGTCTTTTTCGAAATCATGCGGGAACTGACAGAACTTGCCGAGGGGGAACAGGCGGCGGCACGTGAGTTGATGCGAACGAGACCTAAATCGGAGAAATCCGCGTACCGGCTGGCCGCGCTCACGACGCTTTATCTTAACCGGCTTCGCTCGACCGGTTCCGATCCGGCGCATGAGAAAATGGATATCGGGGCTTTGCGGAAAATTCTTGCGCTCACCTTCGGACGCTGAGGTGGTAGGGGCTAAACGCCGCCCAGGCGCCAGTTTTGTGCCTGCATATAGTTACGGGCAAGAAACTGGTATGTATCCCTTAGGAGCCGTTCAATCTCGGAGCTTTCCTCGATAATCATCCCGTCCCATTTTTCCAGCATCTCACGCCATATCATAAAGTGCTGATGCAGCTCGTCGCGTGTTTTGCGGACCGTATCCACGGTCGGCTGGAAATTCTTCAGGATGACCATGACCTCACAGGTCTGGGCATCAATATCGATAAACTCCCTGTCGAATCTTCGGAGAACCGGATCGATCAGGATCTGCATCCGGTTGATTTCTTCGGATGTTGCCCGATCCCGCCGGTAGATGCTCGCGATCCGGCCGAGATTAGTGTTGATCTTCTTGATCTTTGAATAATGGTCGCGCAAGGCCTCGATATAGGCAAGTTCGCGAATGATCTCATCGATCTTGGCAACCACATCCTCTCGCTGAACGCCGAGCTTCTCGGCAATCTCGCGAAAGGCCTCCTGAACCTTCTCCTTGGTATTCGGGTCACTGGAAATTTTCTGGAGCTCACTCAGATTGAGGACTATTTCCTCGTCCCCCCTGAGCCAGGACAGAATTTGTGCCGTGATACGGCCGCGGGCGATTTCCTTATGCGCGTCGTCTATAGACCAGGAGGCGGAGCCGTCGAGCAGTTCTTTCGGGATGGAATCATTGGGCCGGATTTCCTGGACATATTTAAGGGCGCGCCCAATGGTGGCCAGCAATTCGGAGTCCGAGCTTTCGTCGTCGATACCAAATTCCCGACACAAGGATTTCGTCGGAATGGCGCCCTTTATTTCGCCAAGGTTGACAAAATAACAGGGTTCCTTCGTGTCGTGTGTCAGGCTGAAATACGCCCCCTCGACAGTGAAGATTTTATGGTCAAACGCGAAAAAAACGCTTGGATCCTGCTTTTCACCCATAGAATTGCCCGCTACACCTTATGTATCCAGTTAATCTGGCCTAATTGCACATATCCTGTCTGCATCGGAGCAGTCAGATTAGATGCTTAAGTCTGATCATAGAGAAACATCGTATACAAATGGTTACCAGATAACGCAGTTTCCGGGCGTTCAGAGCGCGGCCTTTTCGAGCCAGCCGGAGAAATCCCGTGCTGCCCGCGACGTATAGGCCAGTTTGCGCTCCTTTTTCTTAATCCGGCCTTCGGGCGGCGGGAACAGGCCGAAATTAACATTCATCGGCTGGAAGGATTTGGCGTCCGCTCCGCCGGTGATATGGCTCAAAATTGCACCCATGGCCGTGGTGACGGGCGGAAGCTGGAATTCACTCCCCGCAACATCGGCGGCGGCAAGCCGACCCGCGATCAGGCCGATGGCCGTGCTTTCCACATAGCCTTCAACCCCCGTGATCTGGCCCGCAAAGCGGATATGCGGATGATTTTTGAGACGAAGCTGTCCGTCCAGTACTTCGGGGCTGTTGATAAAGGTATTCCGGTGCAGGCCGCCAAGGCGCGCAAACTCCGCTTTTTCAAGCCCCGGTATGGCCGAAAAGATGCGCTTTTGCTCCCCATAGGTGAGCTTGGTCTGAAAGCCGACCATGTTATAGAGTGTGCCGAGTTTGTTATCCTGACGAAGCTGCACAACGGCGTAAGGCTTCTCGTCGGATCGCGGGTTGGTGAGGCCGACCGGCTTCATCGGCCCGAACCGGAGCGTTTCCGGTCCGCGTTCCGCCATCACCTCGATCGGCAGGCAGCCGTCGAAATAGGGGGTGTTCTTCTCCCAGTCCTTGAACTCGGTCTTGCCACCCTCGTTAAGCGCCTGGATAAAATCCTTGTACTGTGCCTCGGTCATCGGGCAGTTGATATAGTCCGATCCGTCGCCCTTGTCATAGCGGGACTGGAACCAGGCGATATCGAAATCGATGCTGTCTTTATAGACAATCGGCGCAATGGCATCGAAGAAAGCGAGCGCGTCGGCGCCTGTTGCCGCATGAACTTCTTTCGCCAGCGCGCCGGAGGTGAGGGGGCCGGTCGCGATAATCACCTGTCCCCAGTCGGCGGGCGGCAACTCGGTGACCTCCTCGCGTGCCAGCGTCACCAGAGGATGCGCCTCGATTTTTTCCTGAATATAGCCAGAGAACCCATCCCGGTCGACAGCAAGCGCACCGCCCGCCGGCACCCGGTTAAAATCCGCACTTTCCATGATCAGGGAGCCCATATCCCGCATCTCCCGATGCAGGAGGCCAACGGCGTTGTTCTCCGCATCATCGGAGCGGAAGGAATTCGAGCAGACAAGCTCCGCCAGCCCATCGGTGAGATGCGCGTCGGTGCCGCGCACGGGACGCATTTCATGGAGAATGACCGGAATGCCAGCCTGCACGAGCTGCCATGTTGCCTCACTCCCGGCGAGACCGCCGCCGATCACATGGACGGGTTTTTGATCTGTGCTCATAATGTTCAGGCGGCCTTTGTCTTCTTTGGCTTTTTCGCCTTGCCTTCCGCCTGTTTGACCGGCGGGCGCTTGGCGAGGATGTCCTTCAGATACTGGCCCGTGTAGCTTTCGGCGACCTTGGCGACGTCTTCGGGCGTGCCCTCGGCGACCAGATAGCCGCCCGCATCGCCGCCATCGGGGCCCATATCGACGACCCAATCGGCGGTCTTGATGACCTCAAGGTTATGCTCGATCACGAGGACGCTGTTGCCCGCATCGACAAGGGCCTGCAGCACTTCCATCAATTTGCGCACATCCTCGAAATGCAGACCGGTGGTCGGCTCGTCGAGGATATAGAGCGTGCGTCCCGTCGCCCGGCGGGAGAGTTCCTTCGCCAGCTTGACGCGCTGCGCCTCACCGCCCGACAGCGTCGTCGCCTGCTGCCCCACATGGATATAGCCGAGGCCGACCTGCTGCAGGGTCTCGAACTTCTCGCGAACGTTTGGCACCGCCTTGAAGAAGACCGCCGCATCATCGACGGTCATGTTCAGCACGTCGGAGATGGATTTGTCCTTGAACTTGATCTCCAGCGTCTCGCGGTTATAACGCTCCCCCTTGCAGACATCGCATTGCACATAGACGTCGGGCAGGAAATGCATCTCGATCTTGATGACGCCGTCGCCCTTGCAGGCCTCGCAGCGGCCACCCTTGACGTTGAAGGAGAACCGCCCGGATTTATAGCCGCGCGCCTTGGCCTCGGGCAGCCCCGCAAACCATTCGCGGATTGGCGTGAAAGCGCCGGTATAGGTCGCGGGGTTGGAGCGGGGCGTGCGCCCGATGGGGGATTGGTCGATATCGACAATCTTGTCGAGCCATTCGATCCCCTCGATCCGGTCATGCGGTCCCGGGTGATTGCGGTTGTTGTTGAGCTTCTTGGCGATAGCCTTGTACAGCGTCTCGATAATCAGGGAGGACTTTCCGCCACCGGAAACCCCGGTCACGCAGGTAAAGGTGCCGAGCGGAATATTGACGTTCACACGCTTCAGATTGTTATGCCGTGCGCCGATAATATGGATCTGGCGCGATTCCTGAATGCGGCGGCGCTGTTTCGGTAGCGGCACTTCCATCTCACCCGAAAGATACTTGCCGGTGATGCTCTCCGGTTCCTTCATGATGTCGTCGGGGGTGCCTTGCGCGATCAGGCGACCGCCATGGCGACCCGCGCGCGGGCCCATATCGACCACATGATCGGCGGTCATGATCGCTTCCTCGTCATGCTCGACGACGATCACGGAGTTGCCCTGATCACGCAGATTGACGAGGGTTTTAAGAAGCCGCGCGTTATCGCGCTGATGCAGCCCGATGGAGGGCTCGTCCAGTACATAGAGCACGCCGGTCAGGCCGGAGCCGATCTGGGAGGCAAGGCGGATACGCTGGCTCTCTCCACCGGAGAGCGTGCCGGAACCCCGCGAAAGCGTCAGATACTCAAGGCCGACATCGACAAGGAAGCCGAGCCGCTCGTTGATTTCCTTCAAGACCCGCTCGGCGATGGAATTATCTTTATCCGACAGGGCGCCGGACAATTCCGCGAACCATTTACGCGCATCGAGAATGGATTTCGCGCAAACCTCGCCGATATGATGGTCGCCAATGCGGATGGCGAGGCTTTCTTCCTTCAACCGGTGCCCGCCGCATTTGGAACAGTTGGTCTTGTCCTGATATTTCTCCAGATCCTCGCGGACCCAGCTGCTGTCGGTCTCGCGCCAACGCCGCTCGATATTTGGAATAACCCCTTCGAACGGCTTGTTGGTCTTATAGGTCCTGAGGCCATCGTCAAAGGTAATCTGGACTTTTGTCTCCCCGGTGCCAAAGAGAATAGCCTTCTGCGCTTCCTCGTCAATTTCCTCCCAGGGTTCGGTGGTGGTAAAGCCGTAATGCTTGGCGAGGGCTTCCAACGTCTGCATGTAGTATGGTGCCGGCGTCTGGGAGCGGGACCAGGGGGCGATCGCCCCTTCGCGCAAAGTGAGTGTGACATCGGGCACGATCTGGTCGGGATCGAAATACATTTCCGTCCCCAATCCGCCGCAGGACGTACAGGCGCCATAGGGGTTGTTGAAGGAGAAGATGCGCGGCTCGATTTCCTCAATCGTGAAGCCCGATACAGGGCAGGCAAATTTGGAGGAAAACATCGTCCGCTCCTGCGTGTCCGCATCTTCCACGGCGAAGAGCCCATCGGCGAGGTCGAGCGCGGTCTCGATGGAATCGGCGAGACGGCCCTGAATATCCTCATTCAGAACCACGCGATCAACAACCACATCGATATGATGCTTGATCTGCTTGTCGAGTTCGGGCGTGTCCTCAATGTCGTAGATTTCACCATCGACCTTGACCCGCTGGAAGCCGCGCTTGCGAAGATCAAGGAATTCCTTGCGATATTCGCCCTTGCGGCCGCGCACGATGGGGGCCAGCAGATAGAGCCGCTTGCCCTCGCCCTTGGCCATGACCTGATCGACCATCTGGCTGACTGTCTGGCTGGCGATGGGAAGGCCGGTCGCCGGGGAATAGGGAACACCGATACGGGCATACAATAGGCGCAGATAGTCATAGATTTCCGTGACCGTGCCGACGGTGGAGCGCGGGTTTTTCGAGGTTGTCTTCTGCTCGATCGAGATGGCCGGGCTCAGGCCGTCGATATGGTCCACATCCGGTTTCTGCATCATTTCCAGGAACTGCCGGGCATAGGCCGACAGGCTTTCGACATAGCGGCGCTGCCCCTCCGCATAGATGGTGTCGAAGGCGAGCGATGACTTGCCCGATCCCGAAAGGCCGGTGATCACCACCAATTGGTCGCGGGGGATATCGATATTGACATTCTGCAAGTTATGTTCGCGGGCGCCGCGGATGCTGAGAATTTTCTGCATTCGGATAGTATACCTGACATGTGCTTAAAACTGTGCCGGAATTTATCGGGTATCAGGGGAAAAGGCCAGACTTAAAGCCAAAAAATGTTTTCATTTTGTTCACGGTCGACATTATGGTCGAAAAGCACTGGCCAGAGGCGCTTTTGCACGTTATTGTCTGGCCAGAATTTTTTAAGAGAATTGAGAATCGAAAGCGGAAATCATCATGGCGGGCAGCGTTAATAAAGTCATTCTTGTTGGAAATCTGGGCGCGGATCCCGAAGTTCGCCATATGAACAATGGCAAGCCGGTCTGCAACCTCAGCGTAGCAACGAGCGAATCCTGGAAGGATCGCGATAGCGGGGAGCGCAAGGAACGCACGGAATGGCACCGGGTTGTGATCTTTAACGAGGGGCTTTGTAGGATTGCTGAACAATATCTCAAGAAAGGCTCCAAGGTCTATTTGGAAGGACAGATCCAGACTCGTAAATATGAGCAGGACGGTATTACCAAATATACAACCGAAGTTGTGCTGCAGGGCTTCAATTCGACACTGACCATGCTTGATAGCCCGGGCGGCGGTCAGGGTCAGGGCGCTGGCTATGGCGGTGGCGCGCAGCAGGGCGGAAATGATTATGGCGGTGGCGGCGCCCCGAGTGGGGATCGCAGCTTTGGCGGTCCGGCCGGCAGCGGCATGGGCGGTGATTTCGATGATGACATTCCCTTCTAAGGGCGTGGACATCACGGTGAAATGAGGAAGAGGCTGCCCGTCGCGGGCGGCCTTTTTTATTGGGACGGGATTGAAGGCAGAGGAGGGGAAAACATGGCGCTAGATCATATTTCCGTTGCAGTCAGTGATATTGGAAAAAGCGGTGCCTTTTACGATGCGGTTCTTGGCCATCTTGGAATGGCTCGGATAGCAGATCGGGAGATGACGATCGGTTACGGTAAGAAATTCCCCGAATTCTGGATTAATGCGCGCCCGGATATGGCACCGGTGTCGGCCGATACCGGCGTTCATATCGCGCTCCGTGCCCGAAGTGAGGAACTGGTTCTTGAATGTTATCAGGCGGCGCTTGAGAATGGCGGAACTGATGCGGGTTCGCCGGGGGCGCGACAGGCAGCACTGACCACATACTTTGGCGCCTTTTTCAAGGATCCGGATGGCAACAAGGTCGAAATCGTGACCTTCCCCAAACCAGAATAACCGGCGGGCGTGGGAATTTAATGACATTACTGTTGGGGATTGATACGGGCGGCACCTATACGGACGCCGTGCTGTTCGATGAAGACAAGGGCGTGATCGCGAGCGCCAAGTCCCTCACGACACGGAATGATTATGCCATAGGGATCGGCAAGTCCGTCGTCTCGGTGATTGGCTCGACGCAGATTTCGACCAAAGATATCGGTCTTGTCTCCCTCTCCACCACGCTTGCCACCAACGCGCTGGTGGAGGGTCAGGGCGGGCGCGTCTGCCTGATCCTGATTGGCTTTGACGAGACCGCGCTGGAACGGAATGGCCTGCGGGAGGCTTTGAAGGGCGATCCGGTCATTTTTCTGGGTGGCGGTCATAATGGGCAGGGGGAGGCGGAAGCCCCGCTCGATGAAGCGGCGCTCAATTCCGGGTTGGACGTTGCGGGGCCTATCACTGCCTTTGCCGTCGCGGGGCTGTTCGCCATTCGCAACCCGGAGCATGAACTTCGCGTGCGGGAGATCCTCCTCGCACGTTCTGAAAAGAATAGCGTTACCTGCAGCCATGAACTGTCCAGCAAGCTCGACGGGCCGCGCCGGGCTTTGACCTCGGTTCTTAATGCGCGGCTGATCAATTTGATCCATCACCTGATCACCTCAAGTGAAGCCCTGTTCGCGGAGATGAAGATCGACGCGCCGTTGATGGTGGTGCAGGGGGATGGCGCGTTGATCTCGGCGGAGATTGCCAAGCTGAAACCCATCGAGACCATTCTCTCCGGCCCGGCGGCGAGCCTTGTCGGGGCGGCCTATTTAAGCGGGGAGAAAGATGCAATTGTCTCCGATATTGGCGGCACGACAACGGATATCGCGGTGCTGGAGGGCGGCAGCCCGCGTCTTGATCCGGCGGGGGCGACCGTCGGCGGCTGGCGTACGATGGTGGAGGCGGTGGCGATCCATACCGTCGGCCTTGGCGGGGATAGCGAGGTAACGGCGGCGAAGTCCGGTTTCGGCCTTGCCATCGCGCTTGGGCCGCGGCGTTTGGTGCCGGTCAGCCTGCTTGCGACAGAATATCCCAAACTTGTGCATGATGCGCTGGATGCACAGTTACTGCGCGACCGCTGGCAGGACAGCTTTGGTCGTTTCGTCTTTGCCGTTGGGCGGGAGAGTGCGCATCTCGCGACCCTGTCCGAGCTGGAGGCGGCCCTCCTCGCTGAGTTGAAGGCAGGACCGAAGCCGCTTGAAAAACTGATCACCCGGCGGCGGCAAATGTCGGCGCTGGAAAGATTGGTCTCGGCGGGTCTTGTGATGATCGCCGGGCTGACCCCGTCCGATGCGGCGCATATTCTGGGACTGCAGGATAGCTGGGATAAGGCGGTGGCGGAAAAGGCGGCGCGCCTCTTTGCGCGGCAGAAGGATACGCGCGGGCAACCGCTCACCCGGACGGCCGAAGACGTGAGCCGGATGATTTTTGATGCGTTGGTCGCTAAGTCAAGCGAAACCCTGCTCACGGCGGCACTCGGGGGAGACCCGCTTCTCACCCCGGACGAGGCGGTGAGGGTTCTTCGCGCCGCAAACCGGGAGGCATCCCATCCGCTGGTGAAGCTGGATATCGGTCTGCAACTGCCGGTGATCGGGCTTGGTGCCTCCGCCCATATCTATTACCCGAAGGTGGCGGCCCGGCTTAAAACCGAGGCCGTGATCCCTGACCATGCCGCCGTCGCCAATGCGGTGGGCGCGGTGGTGGGTCAGGTCCGCATGAGTGCTCATGCCAGCATTTCTCCAACGGACAAGGACGGCTATCGCCTCTATCACAGCGGGGAGCCGTTGGATTTTGAGAGTGTGGACGTGGCCGCGGCTGAGGCAAAGAGATTGCTCACCTCTGAGGCGCGTGCCCTCGCCTTAGAGGCGGGTGCGGTGGAAGTTCAGACAACATTCGATCGGCGGGATAATATTGCCCATATCGATGGCCGGGAAATGTTCATCGAAAGCCATCTTGACGTTACCGCTTTCGGAAGGCCGCGCATCGCCCGCTAAGGCATCTGCAGGGGGAGCGCGGTGGTGAATTTTATCTCCTCCATCGCGAAATTTGAACTGACATCGGAAAGATCAATCTCCCGGATCAGGCGATGATAGAATTTGTCATAGGCGGCCACATCCGGCACCACCACTTTCAGCAGATAGTCGATATCGCCACTCATCCGGTAAAACTCCATGATTTCGGGGAATTTATCGACTGTCTCGGCGAATTTTTGAAGCCAGTCCGTATCATGGCGGCTGGTCTTGATGGCGACGAAGACCGTAACCGGCAGGTTGAGCTTGCCCCGGTCGAGAAGGGTTACCTGCGCCCGGATAACGCCGGTTTCCTGCAGCGACTTGATGCGACGCCAGCAGACGGTGCGGGAGCAGCCGACTTTCTCGGCCAGATCCGCCACGGCGATGGAGCTGTCCTTCTGCAGATGTCCGAGGATTTTGCGGTCTATGCTATCCATGAAGTATTGTCCCTTAAAATTCCGATATATCGAAACATATGTTTCATATTATAGGAATTATGAGTTAATTAAAGGCAAAAATTCCGGAAATTACCGTTATGATTATCCCATATTAAAACTGTGAGAGAAGCCTAAGTAACGGATAAAGACCATGACTATTCAGAAACTGTTTACCGATCATCCCGCGTCCGTGAATGAAAGCTATGTCGAGCATATGGAAATGTCCGGCTCTTTTGCCTTCTGGCTGTTCATCGCCGGTTTTTGCGCGGCGGTTCATGCCATTTTCCCCTTCCTGTTCGAGAAGACGGGAAGCCGGATCATTACCAGGCTGCATGGCCGGATGGTAACGGGCCGCGTGACGAAACCGATGCCCATGTCGCCAGCCCATCAGGCTCTCGACAGCGCGGCGCTATAAAGGCGCGGTTGGGCTAGTAAGGCGCGGTTTTTGGCCCGCTAAAGGTTGCGTATGGGGCGGATATCTTGTAGAACAGGCCAACCCTGACAATAGCTGATATTGACGGGGGAGTTTAACGGTTTTTTCTATGCTTGGCCGATGCCTGGCATGCTCAAGTTTATTCAGGAACCCCTGCCTTGAATGATGTAACGATACCTCCTTCCGATAACCATATCGTACCGGTCACTATCGAAGAGGAAATGCGGCGGTCGTATCTCGACTACGCCATGAGCGTGATTGTCTCACGTGCGCTTCCCGATGCCCGGGACGGGCTCAAACCGGTGCATCGGCGCATCATCTACGCCATGTATGAAAACGGCTACACCTCGGACAAGGCATTCCGCAAATCCGCCCGCGTGGTCGGTGATGTGATGGGCCGGTATCACCCCCATGGGGACAGCGCGATTTATGACGCCATGGTGCGTCTCGCGCAGGATTTCTCCATGAGCCTCAAACTGATTGAGGGTCAGGGCAACTTCGGCTCCATGGATGGCGACAAGGCTGCCGCCATGCGTTATACCGAGGCGCGTCTGCAAAAGGCCGCCGAGAGCCTGATCGATGATATCGACAAGGACACTGTCGATTTCGTCAATAACTATGATGATAGCGAGCGCGAACCCTCGGTTCTGCCGGCGCGCTATCCCAACCTTCTGGTCAATGGCGCGGGCGGTATTGCCGTCGGCATGGCGACCAATATCCCGCCGCATAATCTGGGTGAAGTGGTTGACGGAGCGCTTGCGCTTCTTGAAAAACCGGAAATGGCGGTCGAAGAGCTGGTCGATTATATTCCGGGACCGGATTTCCCGACCGGCGGGACGATCCTCGGGCGGAGCGGGTCAATCAGTGGCCTTACCACCGGGCGCGGATCGGTGATTATGCGGGCGAAGGTTGATATTGAGGAAATTCGCAAAGATCGGCAGGCGCTGATCGTGACCGAAGTTCCGTATCAGGTGAACAAGGCCCGCCTTGTCGAGCAGATTGCCGATCTGGTGCGTGCCAAGAAAATTGAAGGCATTGGCGATCTTCGCGATGAATCGGACCGTCACGGCGTCCGTGTCGTCATCGAGATCAAGCGCGATGCGATGGCGGAGGTGGTGCTGAACCAGCTTTTCCGATTTACCTCGCTGCAAACCTCCTTCGGGGTGAATATGCTGGCGCTCAACCGCGGCAAACCGGAGCTTCTCAACGTCAGGGAGCTGCTGGAAGCCTTCCTTGATTTCCGGGAGGAAGTCATCTCCCGGCGGACCAAGTTCCTGCTCGGCAAGGCGCGTGAACGGGCCCATGTGTTAATCGGCCTTGCGATTGCGGTCGCTAATATCGATGAAGTGATCAAGCTGATCCGCGCCGCGCCCGATCCGGCGACGGCGCGCACCCAGTTGATGGAGCGTGACTGGAATGCTTCCTCGGTGGAGCCGTTGATCCGGCTGGTGGACGATCCGGAATATGCAATCACGGACAAGGGCACCTATCGCCTGTCGGAGGCGCAGGCCCGGGCAATCCTTGATCTTCGCCTGCAACGCCTGACCGCGCTCGGCCAGAATGAAATCGGCGATGAGCTTAAGGAACTTGGTGAGAAAATTCTCGATTATCTCGATATCCTCTCCAGCCGTCCGCGCCTGATCAGCATCATCCGCGACGAGCTTCTGGAAATGAAGGAAAAATACGCGGTGCCGCGCCGCACGCAGATCGAGGAAAGCGAGTTCGAGCATGATATCGAGGACCTGATCCAGCGCGAAGATATGGTGCTGACGGTCAGCCATAAGGGATATATCAAGCGCGTGCCGCTCTCGACCTACAAGCCGCAGCGACGCGGTGGCAAGGGGCGTGCCGGCATGCAGACCCGCGATGAGGATTTCGTCACGCAGCTGTTCGTCGTGAACACGCATACACCGGTGCTGTTCTTCTCGACCTTCGGGCGGGTTTATAAGATGAAGGTCTATCGTCTGCCGCTTGGCTCGCCGCAGAGCCTTGGCAAGGCGATCATCAATCTCCTGCCGCTGGAGGAAGGGGAGGTTATCTACACCCTGATGCCGCTGCCGGAGGAAGAGGAAAGCTGGTCGGAGCTGGAAGTGATGTTCGCGACCGCCAAGGGCAATGTCCGGCGCAACCAGCTCAGCGACTTCTCCAATGTGAAGGCCAACGGCAAGATCGCCATGAAGCTTGATGAGGATGACCAGCTCGTCGATGTCCGGATTTGTACGCCGGATTCTGACGTATTCCTCGCGGCCAGGGGCGGAAAATGCATTCGCTTCCGTGCGACCGATGTCCGGTTGTTCAAGGGCCGGGATTCCAGCGGCGTGCGCGGCATGAAGCTTGCCAAGGGTGACAGCGTTATTGGTATGTCGGTCCTCAAATCCGTTGAGGCGGACACGGAAACCCGGGATGCGTATCTCAGGGCCCGCAAATCCACCGATGAGGCTGGAAATGTCACGGAATACGGCAGTCTCACGCCGGAACAGTATGATGCTCTCCTGCAGGATGAGGAGGTTTTGCTCGCCATTACCGAAAACGGCTATGGCAAGCGGACGAATGCCTTTGAATACCGTGTCACCAATCGCGGGGGACAGGGCATTATCAATATCGAAACCTCCAGCCGGAATGGCGATGTCGTTGCCACTTTCCCGATCACGGAAGATGAGCAGATCATGCTGGTCACCAATGGCGGCAAGGTGATCCGGACGCCGGTCACGGATATCCGGATTGCCGGGCGGAATACGCAGGGCGTGACCCTGTTCAAAACCTCAAAAGGGGAGCAGGTCGTCTCTGTGACTGCGCTTGCCGATGCCAAGTCGGAGGATGAGAACGGGGAAGGTGACGACAATGCCGATGATGCAGGGCCCGCCGATGAGGATGCGAACAGCTAAAACGGCGCACCTAAAATATCAAGCTAACAGATAGAAGTAGCGAAGAAAGGGAAGGAAATTTCATGTCGAAAAATCGCGTAGGATTATATCCGGGGACCTTTGATCCGATTACGGTGGGTCACTATGACATTATCCGCCGTGCGTCGAAACTGGTCGATACGCTGGTGATTGGCGTTGCGATGAACCCCGGGAAAAACCCTCTCTTCACCGTGGACGAACGGGTCGAGATGGTTGAAAAAATGACTGAGGAATTTCCGGGCACCAATTTCGTGGTGAAACCCTTCAACAATCTTTTGATGCATTTCGCCGAGCAAGTGGGGGCCGCCATCATTATCCGTGGCCTTCGCGCGGTTTCCGACTTTGAGTATGAGTTCCAGATGGTCGGCATGAACCGTCGGTTGAACTCGGAGATTGAGACGGTCTTCCTGATGGCCTCTGACCAGCATCAATTTATCGCCTCCAGCCTGGTCAAGGAAATCGCCTTGCTGAATGGCGATATCACGAAATTTGTTTCGGCGACGACGGCGCAGAAAATTGTCGATCGGGTCGAACTTATTCACAAGAATTCGAAATAGTAGAACTTAAAACCGCAGGCGATATCGCGCGCGGAAAACAGGAGAAAGTTATGGCACGAGACCTTGAAAACACCCTCTATCTTGAACTGAAGGATGGTCGTGTCATCATTGAGATGCGCCCCGATCTTGCGCCGAACCATGTCGCCCGGATCAAGGAGCTGGCACGCGAAGGCTTTTATGATGACATCGTCTTTCACCGGGTGATCGATGGATTTATGGCACAGACCGGCTGCCCGAACGGCACCGGCACCGGCGGCTCGGGCCAGAAACTCACCGCTGAGTTCTCCGATGAAGACCATATCGAAGGTACCTGCTCTATGGCCCGCGCAGGGCATCCTGATAGTGCGGACAGCCAGTTCTTTATCATGTTCGACCGCGCACCGCATCTGGATAGCCAGTATTCCATCTGGGGCCAGGTGGTTGAGGGGATGGAGGCTGTGCATAAGATCAAGAAGGGCAGTAGCATGGACAATGGTTCTGTTACAGACCCGGAGAAGATCATCAGCCTTAAAGTCGCCGCTGACGTCGAATAATATTTTCAAATTTCCGGGCACGAACGGCTTGGGCATCCAAGTCGTTCGTTTGCGTTTTAGATCATGAAAGTTGACGCATTTGATTTTACCCTGCCGACGGAGCTGATCGCCGATCGCCCGGCGGTCCCGCGTGAGGGGGCGAAGCTGTTGGTGGTTGGGGAGGCGATCAGCGATTACACTGTCGCCGATCTGCCGGACCTGCTGCGCGACGGGGATCTGCTTGTCTTTAACGACACCAAGGTGATTCCGGCGCGACTTCGGGGGATGCGGCGCACAGCGAAGATCGAGGTGACGCTGCACAAGAATGTTGCCGCCGATAGCTGGCATGCTTTCGCGAAACCGGCAAAGAAACTAAAAGTCAGCGATATCATAGACTTCGGGCGCGGCTTTACGGCGTTGGTGACGGATAAATTTGAGGGCGGGGAAGTGGCGCTTGCCTTTTCTGCGTCCGGTCCAGCCCTTATGGAGAAGCTGATGGAACATGGGGAAATCCCCCTCCCGCCCTATATCAGCAGCCTGCGCGCCGTCGATGAACAGGACAAGAGCGATTACCAGACGATCTTCGCGAAAGACGAGGGAGCCGTGGCTGCGCCGACGGCGGGCCTTCATTTCACCGAGGCACTTTTAGAGAAATTCGCGGCGAAAAAGATCGATATGGTGACGACGACCCTGCATGTCGGGGCCGGCACCTTCCTGCCAGTCAAGGTCGAGGATACGGATGATCACAAGATGCATGCGGAGCGGGGTTTCCTGAACGCGGAAACCGCCACAAAAATAAATGCTGTGCGCGCCCGTGGGGGAAGGGCTGTGGCAGTCGGAACGACGAGCCTCCGCCTTCTTGAAAGCGCAGCAGATGAGAAGGGTATTGTTCATCCCTTCGAGGGAGAGACGGATATCTTTATTACGCCCGGCTACCGGTTCAAGGCCATTGATCTGTTGATTACCAACTTCCATCTGCCCAAATCGACGCTTTTCATGCTCGTTTCCGCCTTTTCCGGACTGGAGACCATGCAGGCGGCCTATGCCCATGCGATTGCGGAAAAATACCGTTTTTATTCCTATGGCGACTGTTCGCTGCTATATCCAAAATTATGACGAACGCATTTGACTTTAAAATCTCCGCCACCGATGGCGCTGCCCGGCGCGGGACGCTCAAGACCGCCCATGGCGAGATCAGGACGCCTGCCTTCATGCCGGTCGGGACAGCGGCGACGGTGAAGGGCATGACACCGGAGGCCGTGCGCGAGACCGGCGCGGACATCCTGCTTGGCAATACCTATCATCTGATGCTCCGGCCGGGATCGGAGCGGGTAAAGCGCCTTGGCGGCTTGCATAAATTCATGAACTGGGAGCGACCGATCCTCACCGACAGCGGCGGGTTTCAGGTAATGTCGCTCAATGAGTTGCGTAAAATCGATGAGAATGGCGTTATCTTCAAATCCCATATCGATGGGCAGCGGTTTGAGCTGACGCCGGAACGCTCCATGCAGATCCAGAACGACCTCGACGCGACGATCACCATGGCCTTCGATGAATGCACACCTTATCCGGCAACGGAAGAGGTCGCCGCGAGTTCCATGCGCCGATCCATGCGCTGGGCGCTGCGCTCGCGCGAGGCTTATGAGCATCGCAACGGCTATGGCCTGTTCGGGATTGTGCAGGGCTCTACTTACGAGGATTTGCGGCTGGAATCCGTCGCGGCACTGACCGGGATCGGGTTTGAGGGATATGCGGTTGGCGGCCTCGCTGTGGGGGAGGGGCAAGCGGAGATGTTCCGCACCCTCGAATTCACCACACCCGCCCTGCCGCAGGACAAGCCGCGCTATCTGATGGGCGTTGGCAAGCCTGATGACTTGGTCGGCGCGGTGATGCGCGGCATCGATATGTTTGACTGCGTGCTGCCAACGCGCTCAGGGCGAAATGCGCAAGGCTTTACCCGCTATGGCACGGTCAATATCCGTAATGCCCGCCATGCGGATGATCCGCGCCCGCTCGATGAGCGCTGCGACTGCCCGGCCTGCCGGAATTATAGCCGGGGCTATCTTCATCACCTGTTCAAGGCGAAGGAGATGTTGGGCTCCATGCTGCTGACCTGGCACAACCTGCATTATTATCAGGAAATTATGGCGGGGATGCGCGATGCGATTGAGGAAGGTGGCCTCGCGAATTTCGCCCTCGATTTTTTTGCCATGCAGGAAAAAGGCGATATCGAGCCGATCTAGACCTGAAATGTTGGGAAAAATGGTAATCGAAGCCATCTTTGCCTTTGAGGGGAGGGGGTGGAATCGGCAAAAACAGCTTCGATCAACCTTGGACAACTTTATCATCCGCCCAGAACTCTTAACATTGCGTTAACAAATACCGAGGTCGCGGACCCGCCGGCAAAGATGCCGCTTTTTGACTGCATATTACGCAATTTAACCGCATTTTCTGACAATTTTATGGCAAAACTCTCGCTGGAGTAGTAAGAGGACGGAGAGATTCCTGTGCTCGGATAGGCGATTCTTGTCACCGGATCGTCCTTAGCTGTCGGCGGAATTGGCGGGTTTCGCGGGTTTCGCAGGAGAGGTCATTTTCACCGGCTGTGGCGTTGGTTTGACGGCGGTCGCGGTCGAGCGTGTCGTTACCGTGGAAATGATTTTATCAATCACATAGAAAATAAGCTCGACGCTGTAGCCCGCAAGGAAGGCGATGGCGAGCGGGCTGAAATTCGCGAGGCTGGACGAGCCGAGCTTGATCGTCGCAATTGCCGAGGAATGCGAGGTGAGGGAGTAGAATTTACTCGGCGCTTCGGTAAAAAAGAAGCTGGCCATGATCCCGGCAAGCGGGCCTTGCGTGATCCGAAGGCTGTAATCGATATGGGAGTTCATCGAAAAAGTCAGATTTTCGATATCCTTTGGGAGCTGTCGAAGCACATAGAAGGATGCCCCCAGCAACCCATAAAGGATCGGCAGGAAATAAACCGAGATGGCATGTAGCACATATTGGGCGGAAACGTAATGGACATGGATTTTTGATTCCGGTGAGAGGTCGTTGTAATCGGGCTTTTCCCAGGTCTGTTCACTGAAAAAGATGATCCGTCCCCAGAAACGGTTCCAGTTTTTAAGCTCGATAATCTCTGCGCTGCGCCAGGCGATATATTCGCCGATCTGATGATTGAGGGCCTGGATATCGACCTTCCGTCCCGGGGCGGTGCGTGCCTCTGGCGCGGCTGTCGTCTCGCCTTCTGTTTCCCCTTCCTCATTCGTGGCTGTGCCGTTGCTCTTCGGAAAACTGTTGAGGCTACCATTGGGTGAAGAGGTGTTGTTTTCGCTAAAAAGCTGCTCTTCCAGCATTATGATCTGATCAGACTGGTCCTTGATATCGATGACAAGAGTGTTGCCGATCGACCAGAACACCTGCAACGCGATCAGGCTCAGCAAGGTAGTCAGCGATAGCATTTTGTATCGAAAGGCAGATTTTCGGGAAAAGGGTACATATATGCGCCCTTGCAGATATCCCCAGATCCCGGAACGCAGGCGCCGCATGTCATGGGTTGCGCGGACGCTGTCGATGGTGATCGGGCTTAACGTACGCGAGAGAGAATCATAGGCATGCCAGAAACTGTTGATATTCTCCGGGGTGAGCCGGGATTTATCAAGGGCATCGCTGGTCTCAAGAATGGTCTGGGTTACTTCCGCATCAAGCTCGATGCCGCGTTCCGCCGCCGTCATCATCAGAAGCTGGGCATCGACGAGGGATGTCTGGAGGATGGTCGTTGCAAGGGTCCGCTCTGACGGTTTTTCGCTCTGCTGCGATCCGTCCGTCGTTGATTGCTTTGAAAAAAGACCCATGTTTCGCTCCTCCTGTCCTGTGACGACGGATGAGGGCGGTTTGTGACCGAAGCTCTCTGGTTTGGGCGGGTTTTGGGATGAAGAGCAAAGTTTTTATCGGGAAGGGTTGTCCCGCTTTGCGCCTCCGCGTTACAAGGGAGCAACCGGATTACACAAAGATGAGGGATCTACGCGGTGATAATGTATGGGATTAAAAACTGCGATACCTGCAGGAAGGCGCTCAAATGGCTACAGGCGGAGGGGATCGACTGCCGGTTTCATGATTTACGCGCCGATGGCTTGCCCGGGGCGGAGCTTGAAAAATGGCTCTCTGCCTTTGATCGCGATACCCTGGTTAACAAGCGCGGGACAAGCTATCGCCAACTGGACGATGCGGCGAAGGCGGCGCTGGCGGGGGACGATCCGACGGCTGAGATCATCGCCCAGCCGACATTGTTGAAACGGCCTATTTTCTCGCATAACGGCCGCTATCTGGTTGGCTTCAAGGAACCGGAGAAAGAAACGCTGAAAAGCTGGGTGGATTAATCCAGCTTCTGCACATAGCAAAGGACGTGATCGATATCGATCTGGTTCTCGCTGAGTGGCAGGGCGATCACTCGAAGCGGAATTTCATCGAAGGTAGAGGGGAATTGCTCGGTCCCGTGGGTCGGCTTGCCTGAATTCGCGACATCCCGCGCAAGGCCGAGGACCCAGTCGACCACCATCGGCGTAAATTCGATATCCGAGGCATATTTCTGGTGCGGGTTTTCTGCCTGCGTGGCCTGGCGGACTTCGCTGGCGAACCCGTTTTCCAGCTGTAGACGACCGGCGACCCGATCACAATGGACCAGCGTACAATTGGGCCAGTATTTTCCGATCTTGGCCGTATCCAGATTCTGCCAGCTGGGGTAGCGGTTGCCGTCACGTATTTCCATCCAGTAGGAAAGAATATCCGGTGTCGCCGGCTTTTTCTGCCATCCGGAGGTAGCGGCAGGCCGGGCCCAATGCGCCCGGCGTGGCGGCACGGCGGAAACCGGCTCGGGAGTGGAAAGAATCTCTTCTTTTGCAGGAGCTGGAGTTGCCGACTTCGGCTTTGCCTGCTTTTTTGCGGGTTTCGCAGGGGCTTTCGCCTTCTTAGGGGCCGGGGAGAGCGTCTCTTCTGCTTCCTGCGCGAAGGCAGGTTTGGGCGCGCCTGCTTCCGGCTTGCTGGCCTCCAGCTCCTCCGAGAGTGCCTGCAAGCGGTCGGTAATGTCGCCGGATTTCACCTTGCGGGGGGACGCGACCGTATCCTTTGGCCGTCGTACCTTGATCTGTGACAGCGACGCCGCATTCAGGCCCGCGTCCAGCTCGTTATTTTCATCAATATTTTCACGCATAACTGGCTACTTCCGCTCAGAGGGACGACTTGTCCAGAACACAATTGCACGATTGCGGCAGAATATCCGATCCGTGGTTGGCGACATACTCTTCCAGAGCGGTTTCAAAGATTGACTGAGCGGACATCTGCGTATGCGCCGCGATGAGTTTGAGCTGCAGATGATCCTTGGGGGACATGCGGACGGAAATCCGGATGCGGCCCAGGCCATCTTTCTTCAGCTTTGAGACTTCCGCGGCAATTTCCTGCGCTTTTTCTTCGCCAAGCGGGGAGTTTTCCGCATCGTTGAGCGTTCCATTTACGGCAGGTTTGGGCGTGGAGGCACGGGAAAAATCCGTCGATTGAAAGGGAGAGGAGCCATTATGGGCAGTCGCGGCCTTTTCCGGTGTTGCGGAATCGGATTCGCGGGCCATGAAGGCCGGAGCATTGTCTTTGCCGTTAGAGACAGAAACTCCCTCGGAGCTATTCGATGCATTCTGCTCAGGCGCCGCATCATGCGTCTCGGCATACTCGCGTACCCTGTCATAGATGCGCGATACATGGTTATTGCCATTCTTCTTGTCGTCGTCGAGAAGATTTCTCGGCGTCAGACGCGGCGAAGCCGGGGCGGCCTTGCCCTTGGAGGCAATCAATGAACTGGAGAGAAAAGCTGCTTTCATGACAAATCTTCTTCTTGTAAATGGCCGTCAGAACTTAGTTGTACGCCGCGCCATTGCTAGCCGGAGAGGCGGAAAGATGATGCGACGTCGGCATTGCATGGTTGGTTTCCATGCGCGACAGACGCTCATCGATATAGGACCAAAGCTTGGCGATCTCATCGCTGGAGCGTGAGCCGGGGTTCAACTCCATGGTCGTCCGGCCATCTATCATGCTGGAAGCGAAATCGACCCGCTGATGGATGATTGCCGGGGCCAGCGTGCCATGTTGAGAGAGCGCGATAGCGGCCTCGCTGGTGATCCGGGCGCGCGGCGTTGCGCCGTTAACAACGAAAATCAGCGGCGTATTCAGCCCTTCAGCCAGTTCCACCGTTGCGCCCACAGCCCGAAGGTCATGCGGGCTCGGCCGGGTCGGGATAATCAGCAGGTCCGATAGCCCGATGACATTGGCAATCGTTGAGGTAATGGCAGGCGGCGTATCGACGAACAATAGGTTGATGCCCATCTTTTTCATCCGGCCGATGTCCGCCTCGAGGCGTTCAACGGTTGTCCGGGCGAACAGCGGGGTTTCCGCCTCGCGTTCGTTCCACCATTCCGACAGGCTGCCCTGGGGGTCTGTGTCTACAAGCGCCACCGGGCCGCCGCCAGCCATTTCGGCCTGAACAGCAAGATGTCCGGCAAGCGTTGTCTTACCTGAACCACCCTTTTGTGATGCAACTGCAATAACCTTCATCAGAACTCTCCTGCTCGGTTCTTTAAAACTGGAGATAATGAAACCGGTTTTTACAGTCGGTTTATCGCTCCAGTTGTTGTCTCATGGAGCAAAATTACCGATTAAAAATTAAGGAAGATTTACGAATTCTGCCAAATCTTAGCTAAAAATTAGTAAAATTTTATAAAGTATCAGGAAGCGGCCTTGAACCCCTATAGAATGAACTGCTCATCAAGGATCCGTTTCTCCAGATTATGCTCCGGATCGAACAGAAGACGGATGGTGATATCGCGCTTTTCCTCAATGCTAACCGTGGAGACATCCCGCACTTCCACGGCGTCCGCAACGGCGCTGACCGGCCGTTTCGCGGCCTCAAGGACTTCCAGCTCGATCCGGGCTTCCTTTGGCAGTATGGCGCCACGCCAGCGCCTTGGACGGAATGCGCTGATCGGGGTCAGGGCGAGAACGCCGGCATTTACCGGCAGGATCGGGCCATGGGCGGAGTAGTTATAGGCGGTGCTGCCCGCCGGTGTCGCCACCAGCACGCCATCGCAAGTCAGTTCCGCGACCTTGACATGGCCATCGATGGAAATGCGTATCTTGGCCGTCTGGCGGCTTTCCCGCAGGAGAGAAACCTCATTGATGGCAAGAGCTTGCGTCTCTTGCCCATGCATATCCACCGCGACCATATTGAGCGGGTGAAGCTCGGTTATCTCGCCGTCGCTTAAGCGTTCGATCAGGCTTTCTTCGCGGTAGGTATTGAGCAGGAATCCGACGGTTCCCTTGTTCATGCCATAGATGGCAAGATTGGAGTCCATAAACGCATGCATGGTTTCCAGCATGAAACCATCCCCGCCGAGGGCGACAATAATTTCAGCATCCTTGGCAGGAACATCGCCATAGCGGGCTATCAGGCTTTCGCAGGCACTTTGCGCATCTTCCGATTCGCTCGCGGTAAAATGTATTTTCATCTGCCGTTAGCCGCCCGTTACGCTCATATGGCGGGGAACTGCCGGGCGATCATCATTCTGCCGGTCGATAACGAAGTCATGGCCCTTCGGCTTGCGCCCGATAGCCTCATCGATGGCGGCGTCCAGTGCTTCCAGGCCATTTTCGCCGCGCAAAACGGCTTTCAGGTCGGCGCTGTCCTCCTGCCCGAGGCACATATAGAGCATCCCGGTGCAGGTTAGTCGGACCCGGTTGCAGCTTTCGCAGAAGTTATGGGTGAGCGGTGTGATAAAGCCGATCCGCCCGCCGGTTTCCGCCACATCGACATAGTCAGACGGGCCGCCGGTGCGATAGGCGGAGGGCGTCAGGGTCCAGCGCTCGGCGAGCTGTTTTTTCACCTCCGAGAGGGGGAGATATTGATCAGAGCGTTGCCCGTCAATCATGCCCATGGGCATGGTCTCGATAAAGGTGATATCCATGCCTTCATCGCCAACCCATTGGATCATGTCATTGAATTCATGGTCATTAAAGCCCTTGAGCGCGACCGTATTGATCTTGATTTTAAGCCCGGCAGCCTTCGCAGCACGAATACTTTTCATTACCTTTTCAAAGTTGCCCCAGCGGGTAATATCCTGAAACTGATAGGGGTTTAGGGTGTCGAGCGAGACATTGAGGCGCCGCACGCCCGCGTCATATAGCTCGTCCGCGTATTTACCAAGCTGGCTGCCGTTGGTGGTGAGGGTCAGCTCATCCAGCTCGCCGCTCTTGATATAGAGCCCCAAATTCCGGAACAGCTCCATAATCCCTTTGCGGACCAAAGGTTCGCCGCCGGTAATGCGGATCTTACGCACGCCCTTGCGAATAAAGGCGGCGGAGACCATTTCCAGTTCTTCCAGGCTGAGGATGTCCTTCTTCGGCAGGAAGGTCATATTTTCCGACATGCAGTATTTGCAGCGGAAATCGCACCGGTCCGTTACCGATACGCGGAGATAGTCGATTTTTCTGCCAAAGGGATCAATCACATTCATATTCCAGTAAAGAAGAGACGCGAAGCTTCTCTTCTAAAAATATCTTTTTAAATATGTTTTGCAAGCAATGACGGAAAAGAAGCGATGCCGACTAGGATATATCGGCGTATCTGATTTTTCCTGACATGAAGTCATCATTTTGAAGCGCCGTTTTGGCGGAGTCCTGGCTCAACAGGTCATAAAAATCCATTGAGATTGATTTAGCGGGGGAAAGAATGGAGGCGTCCTGTTCACGAATGGAGGCGGTAAGATCGTAAATTGACTTGAAAATGACCCGGTCGATATCCAGGCTACGGCTGGCGACGGCAAGGATTTCCGGGTTTTCCGCATAGATAATGTCACGAATCTCGTCGCTTTCCACACCGAGCAGCTTGGCGAAGGCAAATTCAAACAGGTCGATTTCCCCCTGATGCAGGGACTTGATCATGAAGCGGGTGGAAAGCTCGCCGGAGCGGTGTAGTTTCTCGACAAGGCGAAATGAGGGATCGCTTTCCTTGGAAATAGACTGGATCGTCTCTTTGCGATCCTTGATATCCATCTCAAGGGCGCGGATATCCACGTCAAAATTTGTGGCAATATATTCCCGTAAAGACATGGAGACCCAGCGGTACATCTTTTCCGCGATCGGGTTGGGCAGGAAGGGGCGCTCAAGAAGCGGGCGCTGATACTCCGGAATATATTCTGATTGCTCCCCCAGATAATTCAGCGTCAGGAGCGGTATCCGGGCGCTGTGATTGTTGAGCAGGGTGACCGTGATATGGGGATCATTTATCTCGCAGAGCGTAGAACAGACCTCTTCCCCGATATTGTCCCGCGCGGCAATGGCAAGCCGATGCTGGTTGGAGCGATGTTTGACAATTTCCAGAAGGTCATATTCGGCCAGCAGGCCGCATCCCTGGAGGATCGGGAGCGCAACCTCAATCTGGTCATTGGCCAGAAACACGAGAAGGCTTTTTGGGACATCTTCCCGGAGGGCCAGGTTTTTTGCAAATTTTGCGCGGATCGATTTTTCCACATCAGTGGTTATTCGGCAGATGATGTCCGCCATGATGTCTTTTTCGGAATCGGAGAACTTCAGGCGATCCTCAATGAGGAATTCACTGATCCGGTTATACAGGAATTCGCGCTTCTGCCGAGATCTTGTCTCCGCAAGGTCGACAAGTGTCTTTAATGTTTCGATATTCTCCTGCGCAGCAGCGGCCATAATTATTTGTCCAAAGGTTAGGATATCTCAACCTTAGGATAGGTAATTTTTGTTAAAACTCTGTTAATTAATAACCATATAATGCGGCTGGAGCAGACGAGGGAGGTCTTAATGGGCGAGGGGCAGGCGAACCTTGAAGCGACTGCCGTCCGACAGACTGCTCTTCACTGAAATGTTGCCGCCCATGAGCCGCGCAAGCTTCAGCGAAAGCGTCAGGCCGAGGCCGACACCGTCCGTGCCGCGGCTGTATACGCCTTCATGCGCCTGCTTGAAGGCCTCGAAGATTTTCTCCTGGTCTTCCTCGGCAATGCCGGGGCCCGTATCCCAGACAGTGATGTCCACGAAGGCGTCATCGATAATCTCATACTCGATGCCGATTGTGCCGCCATGCGGGGTGAATTTCACCGCATTGCCGATGATATTGACCAGAATCTGCAGGCAGCGAGTTGGATCGACGGCAAGTTTGATATCCTCTGTGATCCGCGTGCCGATCATCTCGAGATTTTTCTTTTGCGCATGGTTCTGTATCAGAACATAGGCGTCCGCTACCATACCGGCGAGGGGGGTCGGCACGATCTCGATCGGGATCTTGTCGCTTTCGATGCGCGCGATATCCAGAATATCCTCGATCAGGCTCAACAGATGCTTGCCCGAATTCAGGATGTCGCCGACATATTCGCGGTATTTGTCACTGATCGGGCCAAAGGTTTCAAGCCCAATGACTTCGGCAAAACCGATGATGGCGTTAAGCGGCGTACGGAGTTCATGGCTCATGTTGGCGAGGAAAGTATCTTTCGCTTTCGCAGATTCCAGTGCTTTCTTAGCCGTCACTTCCAACTGCATGTTTTTCTTGGTGATTTCGTTGATCGCCTGCTCCAGGTCGGCCTTTGAGGACATGGCCTCGTCCTCCGCCAGAAGCCGCGCGGTGATATCATCGCTGGTCCCGCGATAGCCGACATAACGGCCCTTATCATCGAAAACAGGGACACCGGACATATTGAAAATCTTGTACGCGCCGCTGGTATCCTGGATTTCTAGGGGGATTGAGCGGAATGGCACATGCTGTCCCATGGCCGTCTCGGCCCGGTTGCTGCCATCCGCTTCCGGTTTGAAGACACCCAGATCGGCAAGGCGCTTGCCTTTCAGCAGCATCGGCGGCAGGCCGACGGCCTGTACGGCACGGTCGGAGACAAAGGTGAGCCGTCCGTCCGCATTCGTTTCCCAGATCCAGTCCGAGGCCGCGCGGGTAATGTCAAGAAACCGGCGCTTTTCCTCTCTCAGCTTGGTTTCCGCATTAACCTGTCGGGTGGAGTTGATAAAGCTGCCGCAGATGGCGATCAGCTGGTCGTCGTCATCAAAAATAGGGAAATGACGGGAAAGAAAATAATCGGGCTCCTTACCTGTCGAGAGCGCGAGCTGCCGGGTTTCTGTTTCCTGTGTCTCGGCGATACGGGTGACGATATCAAGATGATCCTGCGGCAGGGTGGGGAGGATTTTGTCTTCCACCCGTTGCGCGCCGCCGGGGCGGAAATGCTCCCGATACCCGCTGTTGGCGTAAATAACAGTCCCGTCGGGGCGGGCCATATACATCGGGGGAGCCTGTTCAAAAACGGCGTCAAAAAACTCCCGACTGATAACACCCTGCATCGACGGATTTTCTGAGCCGTTGGTACTTTTGACATCGGTATGAAGCGACACGACGCTTCCTTGCCCCCGTTCCGTCATCTACTCATTACATGCAAACTGACATGTTCCCTTGTACAAATTTACGCCACGCACGAAAATCATAGATAAACCCGATCATCATCAAGATCGGCGTCAAGTTGTTCAACAATCTCCGTATAGTCACGCTCCAACTGCCAGAAGCGTAACGTCATTTTAGCCTTCTTTGTAGAAAGTTTATCATAAAATTTCATAATAATCTCTACTTCTTCTGGCTGTGTCGTCTTTTTTACTTTTTGGTTATGGGAAATGTTGCGGGTCAGAAGGTAAGTAGTAGAAAAAGAGTTTCGGCTGAACTCCAGTGCCTTAAGGACGACAATCAATGCCTCGGCGTTGGGATCGTAGATAAAACGGCTGATTTTCTGATAATCCAGCCCTGAAAGTTCGGCAAGGCCGATCACGAACAACCGGATTTGGCGGCTGCGCAGGGCCTGCACCAGAAATTTTTCGTTCAACTCCTTGCGTTTTGCAAGCTCAGCAATCAGCTTGTCCGCGTTGGACGTTTTCTCGTCAATGTCATAGCGGTATTCGGTTTTCGCGGCCGCGACGATCTTCTCATTGAGTTCCAGCTCGTCAATCTCGAAATTCTCAAGAATATGGCGGCGCAACGCCGCGGATACCCACCAGAACATCTTATGGGCAAGATC
>NZ_JARGOQ010000083.1 GCF_029233945.1 Sneathiella sp.
TCTGGGATGAATTCCAGAACGGCTCCTCGCAGTCCCTGGCCAAGATCATGGTGGCGGTTCTGACCATCGGGCTGATCGGTTTCGCGCTCGACAGGGTCATGTATGCCCTGCAACGGGCTTTCACTTTCTCGGCGAACAGGTAGGAGGGCGATATGTCATTTATCGAAATTTCCGGCCTGTCGAAGCATTTTGATGGTGGGAAGACCCGAGCCGAAATTCTCGACAATATAAATCTCAAGGTGGAAGAGGGAGAGTTTATTGCCATTGTCGGCTTTTCCGGCTCCGGCAAGACGACGCTCATCTCGGCGCTTGCCGGCCTGATCAAGCCGGATGAGGGCGGCATCATCTTCAAAGGCAAGGAAGTGACCGGCCCCGATCCCGAACGGGGCGTCGTGTTTCAGTCTTATTCCCTGATGCCCTGGCTGTCGGTGAAAGGAAATGTGGCGCTGGCGGTTGACACGGTTTTCAGGAAAAAGAGTAAGGCCGAGCGCGCAGGCATCACGCAGAAATATATTGAGATGGTCGGATTGGATCATGCGCAAAACCGCAAACCTGCCGAGCTGTCCGGCGGCATGCGTCAGCGGGTAGCGGTCGCCCGTGCCCTCGCGATGCAGCCCGAAGTGTTGCTGATGGATGAGCCGCTCTCGGCGCTGGACGCCCTGACCCGCGCGAAGCTGCAGGATGAATTCGCTGAAATCTCGGAGCGGGAGAAAAAGACTATTATTCTCATCACCAATGATGTCGATGAAGCCATTCTTCTCGCCGATCGGGTGATCCCGCTGAAGCCAGGACCAAAGGCGACTTTGGGAAAGGAGTTCATTGTCAATTTACCGCGTCCCCGCGACAGGTCGGAGATGAACAGTGATCCCGAGTTTATCCGCCTGCGCGGTGAAATCACTGAATATCTGATGGAACTCGGCGCGGCGCGCGCCGGAACAGTGGATCAGGACGATATTATTCTCCCTAATGTTGTTCCGATAACTCAGAAGGAAACCTTGCCGACCGCCTATATCGAGGCGGGTACGTCGCCGAGGACCGAACGCTATGTCGATTTCAGCCAGACCTGCAAGGTTTACCCGACCAGAACCGGTCCGCTTACCGTCGTCGACGGGTTTGATCTGAAAATCGATAAAGGCGAGTTCATTACCCTGATTGGCCATTCGGGATGCGGGAAATCCACAGTCCTTTCCATGGTTGCCGGGTTGAACAGCATCAGTGATGGGGCGATCGTGCTCGACGGAACGCATGTGACCAAGGCGGGCCCTGATCGCGCGGTCGTTTTTCAGGCACCCTCTCTGCTGCCCTGGATGACGGCCTATGACAATGTTGCGCTTGGCGTTGACCGGGTTTATCCGAAGGCCAGCAAGGCGGAGCGGCAGGATATTGTCGAATATTACCTCTCCAAGGTGGGACTCGCGGATTCCATGCATAAATCCGCAGCCGGTCTCTCCAGCGGGATGAAGCAAAGGGTCGGCATTGCCCGCGCCTTCGCGCTGTCGCCAAAGCTTCTGTTGCTTGATGAACCCTTCGGGATGCTTGACAGCCTGACCCGGTGGGAACTTCAGGACGTATTGATGGAAGTCTGGAAGCGAACAGAAGTAACCACACTTTGCGTAACTCATGACGTTGACGAGGCCATTTTACTCGCCGACCGCGTGGTCATGATGTCGAACGGCCCCAACGCCCGCATCGGGAATATCATGAAAGTCGATCTTCCAAGGCCGCGCGCCCGGAAGGAATTACTGGAGCATCCGGACTATTATGCCTATCGCGAGGAGCTTCTCGGCTTCCTCGAGGCTTATGAAGGTGGCGCAAACCCGAGTGAGGAGCAGCTAGACTCCATTCGCCAGAAACGCGCCGAGCGGATCGCACGCCAGCAGGCGGCGACGGCCCCTCTATGTTCAACTGCAAATTGACGGAGCGAGAGATGAAACAAAAACTCGTGATCATAGGCAATGGTATGGCGCCGGGCAGGATGCTGGAGCATTTGTTTGACATGGATCCGGAGGCGTTTGACGTCACCATTTTCAACGCGGAGCCGCGCGTGAATTATAATCGCCTGATGCTGTCGCCTGTTCTGTCGGGGGAAAAAACCTACAGCGATATCATCACCCATGACGACGGCTGGTATGATGACCACGGCGTCACCCTGCACAAGAGCGCAAGAGTTTCAACAATCGACCGCGAGGCGAAGAAGGTTACCGCGGAAAATGGGGTGACCGCCGATTACGACAAGCTCGTCATTGCCACCGGCTCCCTGCCAATCATGATTCCGTTGCCCGGCCATACACTGGATGGCGTCCTGGTCTACCGCGACCTTGATGATGTCGACAAGATGCTGAAGGCAGCGCGGACAGGCGGGCGGGCAGTGGTAATCGGCGGCGGACTTCTCGGACTGGAAGCTGCGGCCGGGCTGAGAGAGCAAGGCATGGAAGTAAGCGTCCTGCATCTGATGCCGACATTGATGGAGCGGCAGTTGGATCCGACCGCAGGGCATCTGCTGGAAGATGCCATCGCCGATCGCGACATCGAAGTGATTACCGAAGCCAACACGGAGAAAATCCTTGAAAAGGACGGCAAGGTTGCCGGCGTTCTACTGGACGACGGGCGAGAAATAGAGGCGACAATTGTGGTCATGGCCGTCGGCATCCGTCCCTCGACAGCTCTTGCTGCGAGTGCGGATATCGAGTGTAACCGGGGCATCGTTGTCGGCGATGACATGCGGACGTCGGATCCGGATATTTACGCGCTCGGCGAATGCAGCGAACATCGGGGACTATGTTATGGCTTGGTAGCGCCGTTGTATGAAATGGCGAAGGTGCTGTCGGAGAATTTGCTGGGTGGCAGGGCTGAATACAACGGCTCGGTGACGGCAACGAAACTGAAGGTAACGGGGATCGATCTCTATTCCGCCGGGGATTTTGCCGATGACGAAGACCGTGAGGAAATTGTCCTGCGGGACGGCATGGCCGGGATCTACAAGCGCCTCGTGTTGAAAGACAACCGCATCATCGGTGCGGTGCTTTATGGTGAGACCTCGGACGGCCCGTGGTTTTTCGATCTGCTCAAAAAGCAGACGGATATTGCACCGATGCGCGACACGCTTATTTTCGGTCAGGCCTATCAAGGGGGTGCCCCGCTGGACCCTACGGCGGCCGTTGCAGCCTTGCCAGATGATGCAGAAATCTGCGGCTGTAACGGCATTTGTAAATCCCAGATCACAACGGCCATTACCGAAAAGGGACTGACCTCGCTTGATGGCGTCCGCGCACATACAAAGGCGTCGTCTTCCTGCGGCACTTGCACGGGGCTTGTCGAACAGCTTCTGACGGTCACTCTCGGGGATGGCTACAAACCTTCTGCGGTAACGCCTGTTTGCGGCTGCACCGATCTCGGCCATGACGATGTCCGGCACCTCATCCGGGCGAAAAGTCTGAAAACTCTTCCGGCTGTTATGCAGGCACTGGAATGGAAAACCTCCTGTGGCTGTGCTAAGTGCCGCCCGGCGCTCAACTACTATCTGGTCTCGGAATGGCCCGGTGAGTATGCGGATGACTACCAGTCCCGCTTCATCAATGAGCGAGTCCATGCCAATATCCAGAAAGACGGCACCTATTCCGTCGTTCCGAGGATGTGGGGCGGGATCACCTCAGCCGCCGAGCTTCGGAAAATTGCCGACGTCGTCGACAAGTTCGATATCCCGACCGTCAAGGTCACCGGCGGTCAGCGGATCGATATGTTGGGCGTCCGGAAAGAGGATTTGCCCGCTATCTGGGCAGATCTCGGCGAAGCAGGTTTCGTCTCGGGCCATGCCTATGCCAAGGGCCTCAGAACAGTGAAAACCTGTGTTGGTACAGACTGGTGCCGCTTCGGAACCCAGGATTCAACAGGTCTTGGCATAAGAATTGAAAAATTCATGTGGGGGGCCTGGACCCCGGCGAAAGTCAAGATGGCGGTCTCCGGCTGCCCGAGAAATTGCTCTGAGGCAACCTGCAAGGATGTCGGCGTTATCTGCGTGGACTCCGGCTTTGATATTCATTTTGCCGGGGCCGCGGGTCTCGACATCAAGGGAACGGAAGTTCTCGGGCATGTCAAAACTGAAGATGAAGCGCTGGAGCATATTGTCGCTCTAACACAGATGTACCGTGAGCAAGGTCATTATCTTGAGCGCATCTATAAATGGGCGAAGCGCATTGGGCTCGATGAAATCCGTCGCCAGATAATGGAGGATATAGACGCTCGTCAGGGATATTTTGACCGTTTCGTCTTCTCGCAGAAATTTGCGCAAGTCGATCCCTGGTCGGAGCGGGTCTCGGGCAAGGACAAGCATGAATTCATGCCGATGTCGGATTTAACTCTGGAGGCAGCGGAATGAAGGCCACTACAGCAAACTGGATCCTTGTCGGCCGCTTGTCGGACATACCGAAGCGCGGTGCCCGGCGGGTGAAAAATGGCGAGGTTACCATTGCCGTTTTCCGCACCGCCGAGGACAGGATTTTCGCCCTTGAAGATAGATGCCCGCATAAACAGGGCCCTCTCAGTCAGGGCATTATTCATGGGGATTGCGTCACCTGTCCGCTCCATAACTGGGTGTTTTCATTGGAAACCGGTGAGGCGCAAGGCGCGGATGAAGGCCGGATCACCTCCTTCCCGGTGAAGCTCGACGGGGATGACATTCATCTGGACCTTAATTTCCTGTCCGATATGAGAAAATCCGCGTGACAGAAACGGACGGCATAGATGTAGTCAAAACTACTTGCCCCTATTGCGGTGTCGGCTGCGGCGTTCTGGCGTCCTATGCCGAGGACGGTAAGGTTTCGATCTCGGGTGATCCAAACCATCCGGCGAATTTCGGGCGGCTCTGCTCCAAGGGGTCGGCGCTCGGCGAAACAGTCGGGTTGAACGGACGACTACTCTATCCAGAGATTGATGGAACGCGCGCAAGCTGGGATCAGGCACTGGGTCTTGTCGCGTCGAAATTCCGCGAGGCTATTTCGGAGTATGGTCCGGATGCGGTCGCCCTCTATATTTCCGGTCAGCTTTTGACGGAGGATTACTACGTCGCCAACAAGCTGATGAAAGGCTATGTCGGCACAGCGAACATTGATACGAACTCGCGGCTTTGTATGGCGTCCAGCGTCGCGGGCCATCGCCGTGCCTTTGGCACCGACACGGTGCCCGGAACCTATGAAGATCTGGAACTCGCGGATCTGATCGTTCTGGTCGGGTCGAACCTCGCCTGGTGCCATCCGGTCCTTTATCAGCGGATCGTCGCGGCCAAGGCGGAGCGGCCCATGATGAAGATCGTCCTGATCGATCCCCGCCGAACCATGACCAACGATCTCGCCGACATGCATCTTGCAATTGATCCCGATGGGGATGTCGCCCTGTTTCAGGGATTGTTGGCGCATTTAAGCGCGGATGGCACCCTGGACTGGCGATATATCGATGCCCATACGACCGGGTTTGAGGACGCGTTGGCCGCGGCGGCACCGCTCTCGCTTGTCGATATTTCCGCGCGGACCGGCATTGATATCAGTGACTTGAGAGACTTCTACCGGCTTTTCTCGGAAACGGGAAAAACCGTCACCCTCTATAGCCAGGGCGTCAACCAGTCTGCCGTTGGAACGGACAAGGTGAACGCCATCATCAATTGCCATCTGGCGACGGGGCGGATTGGCCGCGAAGGCATGGGCCCCTTCTCGGTGACCGGCCAGCCGAATGCCATGGGCGGGCGCGAGGTTGGCGGCATGGCCAATATGCTTGCCTGCCATATGGATATTGAGAACGCGGAGCATCGCTCAACCGTGCAACGGTTCTGGGACTCGCCGGTTATGGCAGACAGGCCCGGATTAAAGGCCGTCGATCTGTTCCAGAGCCTTCGCGAGGGCAAGATCAAGGCGATCTGGATCATGGGAACAAATCCTGTCGATAGTCTGCCGGAAGCCGACATGGTCAGAGAGGCGCTTGAAGCCTGTCCCTTCGTTGTGGTCTCCGATATCATTCAGGAAACCGATACCATTCTTTATGCGGATGTGAAGCTGCCAAGCGAGGGATGGGGAGAGAAGGAAGGCCTGGTCACCAATTCCGAGCGCCGGATCTCCCGCCAGCAGAAATTTCTGCCGATACCGGGCGAGGCGAGGGCCGACTGGTGGCAGTTGGCGGAAGTCGCCAAGAGAATGGGATTTGCAGAGGCCTTCGATTTCGCCGATGCGGCGGCGGTCGCGCGCGAATATGCGGCGCTGTCCGCGTTCGAAAATGACGGGGAGCGCGATTTTGATATCGGCGCTCTTGTGGGTATGGCGGCAGAGGATTTTGCCAAATTCGCGCCGGTGCAATGGCCCTTCCGGGCAGGAGAAAGCCCAACGGTAACCCGGTTCTTTGCCGATGGCGGGTTCTATACACCGGACGGCAGGGCGCGGTTTTGTGTGCCTGAGGAGACAATGGGGGTCGCCCAATCCCTTGATTTTCCTTTCGTGCTTAATACCGGGCGCATCCGCGATCAATGGCACACCATGACGCGCACCGGAAAGAGTCCGCGATTGTCGCAACATCTGGCGGAACCCTTCGTTGAAATTCATCCTGCCGATGCTGCTGAACTTGGGATAGGGGAGGCGAGTCTCGTCGAAATTTCCAATAATTTCGGATCTATCGTTGTTCGGGCGCTAATGACAGACCGCGTTCACCGCAAATCCGTTTTCGTTCCCATGCATTGGGCCGATCAGTACGCGTCAAATGCGCGAGTAAACAGTCTGGTTCCCGCTGTGACTGACCCGTTTTCTGGCCAGCCTGCAACTAAAAATATTCCCTGCTCCATCCGGCCCTTCGTCGCGCAATTTCATGGTTTTATGGTGACGCGCGGCAAGCCGCATTTGTCGAAGCTCGATTACTGGGCGATTGCAAAATGCGAAGATGGCTGGCGCGTCGAGTTTGCAGATCTTAAAGTGCCTGCCAAATTCATGGATCTGGCGGCGGAACTACTCGGCATCGGCGAATTGCTTGCGTATCAAGACCAGAAGGCGGGAGAGTACCGCTATGCCGTTTTCGACGGCGAGCAACTAAACGGCGCCGTTTATATGTCCTCCATTCCCGTCTCCGCTTCTAGAACCTGGCTGGTCAATCAGCTTGGGAAGACCCATGAGAACCGGTTGAACCGGTATCAGCTGCTGGCGGGCCGGTCCGGCGGCACCGAGATTGATATCGGCGCGATCGTCTGTTCATGTTTTTCTATCGGCCGCAATCAGATATTAAGCGCTATAACAGAAATGGGTTGTTCAAATATCGTGGCGATTGGCAACTGTGTTCAAGCTGGTACGAATTGCGGTTCCTGCCGTTCTGAAATCGCGGAAATTTTGAATGATACAATAGTTCGACAGGCGGCCGAGTAGAGAACAATGCGGTTATTTCATCCGTAAATCACGTCTTCAATGAGCGGGAGCCGTGAGATGAATTTTCTGCCGTCTTCATCCGTCATGAACGAGAGCGCTGTTGAGGCCATATCCGCAAGCGTGGCGGACGGGGATGTGACAGACACGGACCGTTTAAACTCCGCATATCTGCCCGTCAGCGGATTGAGAAGATGATTTGCCGTGGAATGAGAGGTAAAGGGGCTGCCATGGCCACCAGAGGTCGCAAGTGCTTTATTCGCGAGGTCTACAGTTGTTGCGATGGTTTTTCCGTCCTCCGGCGACAGAATGCCGACGCGCCACGGGTTTCCATCGGGCTTACCGCCCAACGCATAATTTTCACCAAGGGAAACCAGCACATTATCAAACCCGGCGGATTTAAGAAGGACTGCGATGCGATCCGTAATATATCCTTGCGCAACACCATTTAGTGTAATCGCCATTCCCGGTTTTTCGAACCCGATCCGGCCTGCGGTCAAATTGATCTTCGACGATCCGACAGTCCCAAGAACTGCCGTTATTTCAGATGATGAAGGACCCGCCGGATCTGCATGTTCCCGGGAAAAATGGTCGACATATAGTTTCCAGAGCGGCTGTACCGTTACATCAAACAATCCATTCGTTTGCTGTGAGAAGGATTTCGCCAGCGACAGGAGGTTCAAAAACTCGATATCGGGATTGTCGAGATGGCCGTCGGCATTCAGCCTGCAGATCTCCGAATTCGGCCGATAAAGACTGAAGAGACTTTCAAGCCGGTTGATCTCCTGCTGACATCGATCCAGCTGTCTTCTTGCCCATTCGGGATCGTGATGAAATAGCCGGATCGAGGCCTCCGCCCCAAGCGCGGCGCCGGTCCAGTTGACAGATTGCATCCCGCCGTTCAACGCGAATGCGGCGACCGGCATCGCGGGGAGAGCCCCCAAGGCGCTCGCCATGATCATAAAACGACGGCGTGTGACCGTTGATTTGGAATGTTTCTGTGTCATTTCTCCAGACTTTCTCCTGGCTGTCTATCGGCAATTGTGTCGCTGTCCTCACCGTCATCGGGCAACAGGGCCGTGTGCGGAATTTCCTCAAGCCGCATCACCTGTCCGCCATGTTTCGCTGCGAAGGCCTGAGCCGCTTCAATCGTTCCGAAAGGAATGGTTTCCGGCATCCCCATACCGCCCCGCATGTCGCTGCCAAGTACATAATAGGCGGTTTCGGCCTCTATCCAGATACCGTCTGACTGTGGCCTCTCCCAACTCTCCGCGCGGGCCATGTCCTGGACATAAAGGGCGACAGTGCTTTGCCCTTCTCCGGGCAATCGCGTATAGGCAATCGCGTCCCGGACCGCAGTAAACCAGAGCGGGGCGTCGCGGCCCTTCTCGAACACCTGTCCTTTCGGACCGGCATGCTCGGTGAGGAT
>NZ_JARGOQ010000001.1:0-9104 GCF_029233945.1 Sneathiella sp.
TGGTTGAGGGCGCGAAATTCCACGACGGCGCGGATTTTGACAGCTCCGATGTTAAGTACACATTTGAAGCCAATGCTGCGGAGGATAGCCAGAACAAACGTAAAGATCGCTTCACAAGCATGGAAAGTATTGAGACGCCGGATGCCAATACCGTGGTGATCAAGCTGAAAGAACGTCGCCCTGACTTGTTGGAACAACTTGGCGAATCAACCGCAGTCATCGTTGATCCGGCTTCGGATGCGACAAACGCCACTCAGCCCGTTGGCACTGGTCCCTATAAGCTTGCTAGCTGGACAAAGGGTGACAGCATAAAGCTCTCTGCAGCGGATACATATCGTGACAAGGATAGTGTAGCGATCAAGAACGTTACGATCCGGTTCATCGGAGACGGCACCGCACGTCTTGCCGCTTTGCTTTCTGGTGATGTCGATGCGACCGATATCCCGACTGAGCTCCTCTCGAGTGATTCACTGAAGCAGGATTTTGACATTATTGTTGGAAACACTAATGGCGAAGTTGTTCTCAGTACAAATAATGCGAACGAAGCTCTTTCCAAGTTGAAAGTCCGTCAGGCGATTGCGCATGCAATTAACAGACAGGAAATTATTGATGGTGCCATGTTCGGCTACGGTACACCGATTGGATCGCATTTTGCGCCACATCATCCAGATTATGTTGATCTGACAAATACCTATCCATATGATCCGGAGTTGTCCAAAAAACTGCTTGCAGAAGCAGGATATCCAGACGGGCTTGAGCTTTCTTTGAAGCTGCCGCCGGTGGACAATTATGCTCGCCAAGGAGGGCAGATCGTTGCTTCCCAGCTTGAAAAAGCAGGTTTCAAGATCAATATCGAGAATGTGGATTGGCCGAAATGGCTTGACGAGGTCTATAAGAAGAAAAACTACGATCTCTCGATCGTAGCCCATGTTGAACCCATGGATATTGGCATTTATGCCCGCGAAAATTACTACTTCAACTACAATAACCCGAAGTTTAATGAAGTGGTTGCGGCGGCTGAATCTGCAGCGTCAGCTGCCGAACGAACGGAGCTCTTGCAGACTGCACAGAAAATCTTGGCCGAAGACGCGGTTAATGGATACCTTTTCCAGTTTCCGCGAATTTATGTTGTCCGCAAGGGGCTTAAAGGTGTGTGGAACGACTTGCCGCTCTTTGCAACTGATGCGTCCCGGATGTCCTGGAGCGATTAACGCCTCTCACATCTAATCGAAGTAAAGAAACCCGCTGGCTCACACCAGCGGGTTTCTTTTTGAAGAAGGAAATTGACGAAACCTTCTTCGCGGTAACCGAAGTTTTATGCGGCGGCGGATTTACCGGTGCCCAGATAGCTCTCCAACTCATCGGCGCCACCGATTTTCTGGCCGTCGATAAAAATCTGCGGCGTGGTCAGGGCGCCCGATACCGCTCTCAGGGAGCGCATCGTTGCGTCGGTTCCAAGAACGATTTCCTCATATCCAAGGCCAGCTTTTTCCAGTGCGGTTTTTGCTCTCGCGCAATGGCCACAACCCGGTTTTGAGAAGACCGTAATCGCTTTTGGTTTTTCCGCGCTTGGGCTCAGGTAGTTCAGCATTGTGTCCGCATCCGAAACCTCGAATGGATCACCTTCGACTTCCGGCTCAATAAACATTTTCTCAACGGTACCGTCATTGACCAGCATTGAATAGCGCCAGCTCCGCTTGCCGAAGCCCAGATCGGCCTTATCCACAAGCATGCCCATGCCGTCGCTGAATGCGCCCGTTCCGTCGGGGATAAAGGTAATATTGTCGGCTTTCTGGTCTTTCTTCCATTCGTTCATGACAAAGGTATCATTGACCGAAAGGCAGATGATGCGGTCGATGCCAGCCTTCTCGAATACCGGCACAAGCTCATTATACCGGGGGAGATGCGACGAAGAGCATGTTGGCGTAAAGGCTCCGGGAAGAGCGAATAAAACAACTTTCTGGCCCTTGAAAAGCTCATCCGTTGTCACATCGCACCAGCTGTCGCCGTCGCGTGTTTTAAAGGTGACATTCGGGACTTTCTGGCCTTCCATATTTTTCATTTTTCAACTCCATCAATATGCAAATTCTGTTGATGAGCCATATATATTCAGCTCAGAAATGAATGCAAGTAGTTTTTAGAATTATTTTAAAATACTAAGCGACGTGGCCCAAAATACCTGATGGTGTCTTGACTAGGCGGCCTAACCGCAAAAGATTTCAGATGACTGTAATTGCCGCTGGTCATCATCGATGGCAGTTGGTAGAGTTTGCGCAAGGCGGTTCTATCGATTTTATCGGTCGGTTAAAAGGGAATATAGTGAGGACGATTTATCGTCCAATTCTATGGCTGCCCCCGCAACTGTAAGCGCGAAGGGGCTTTCGAAGATGCCACTGGAGAATTCTGGGAAGGCAGAAAGCACTGCGTTAGCGCGAGCCAGGAGACCTGCCGCTGATTGGAAACTAAGTCAATTCGTCGGGTGAGACGAAAACAGGAGAATGACATGCGATATAAAATAGCGGCGACGACGGTGCTTGCGGCATCGACGGTTCCTAATCTGGCATTTGCCCATCATGCGATGGGCGGCGCAATGCCGAGTAGCTTCATGGAAGGACTAATATCCGGCCTGGCCCATCCGGTAATCGGGATCGACCATCTGGCCTTTGTGGTTCTGGTGGGGCTGGCGGCGGCCTTTTTGACAAGAAAATATGTGGCGCCATTTGTCTTTATTCTTGGAACCATCGCCGGGTGCCTGTTGATTACAAATGGGGTAACCCTTCCCTACGCTGAGCTGGTGATCACAGGATCCGTCATTCTTATGGGTGCATTGGTGGTATCGGGTAAGAAAATCCCGGCGGGTCTCTATGTGGCAATTTTTGCCATTGCGGGCCTGTTTCATGGCGGTGCCTATGGTGAAGCAATTGTCGGGGCGGAAAACACGCCGCTTGTCGCTTATCTCATTGGCTTTGCTGTTATTCAGTATTCAGTCGCCATCGGCACCGGATTTATTGCTGAGAAATTCTGGCACGCAACGGAGGCTGCGGCGACAAAACCAAGGATTGCCGGTGCGGTTGCCGCTGGCGTTGGTTTCGCTTTCTTCGTCGAAAATGTCGAAGGCATGATTTTCGGTTAAAGAACAGTTGGGCCGCGCGGGCGGCCTTTTCCAAAGAAAAAGCGACGGAAAACTACCGTCTCTTTTTTATTGCAGCAATGGGTCGCCGTCAGCGGACGTACACATGTACCTCGTTAGAGGCGACGTTCGCATTTGCGGTACTCGCGAGATTAACCCGCGCCGCGGGAAGGCCCATGTCAACAAGGGAGCGCAGCACCCGTTCCGCATTCTGGACGGACTTCGCCTGATTGCTGGCGAGATTGCCGTTCAGAGGCGCGATGGAGACAACATCGAAGGATGACTGTGGCCGTTCCTGCATGGTGCGGCTGATTGCATCATAAAGTGCCTGTTCATAGGCGACATCGTCGCGATCGAAGCGGATGATGACCAGTGCCTGACGTTCCCCTGATGCGGAGTCTGTCGTTGCGGTTTCCAGATAATTGCGCGTGCCAGCGCTTGTGCCCAGAAACCCGCCATTCTTGATCGCGATGGAAGTATTGGTAAGATTCATCCGTTCCGTCCCGACATAGGCGGTCTGGCGGTTGATATCGTTGGTGAGCTGGTTCAGAAGACGGTTTGTCAGCACAGAAGTGCGGCTGGTCTCATCCTCCAGCACCGTCAACTGACGATGATCTTCCTCAATTGCGCCGCTGAGTTCAAAGGCGGATCGCACCGATTCGAGCAAGAAACCAACCTCACCCGCATCTCCGGCAACCGTATTTGCAAGGCTGTTCATACTTGAGACATCCGCCGCAATTTTCTCTAGATCGCTTTGCGCTTCATTCCATTGGTTGATCAGAATAGGGTTCCCCTTGGTCGTGCCGATCTGAAGGCGTGCGTTGATGGCGGCCATGGTGCCATGGTAGCGCTGCGACGTTGCGGTGGTTGAGGCTTCCATCGCCTCGAACTGTGAGCTGCTCTGGTTGACGCGTGCCTGAAGCGCACGGAGATTGTCCCGCAAAGTTTCAACCCGCTGCCCGACGACCGTGCCGGTACTTGGCGCCGTACTGACCTCCGGTAGCTGGAACCGGCTCGCGGCCACTTGCGGCGCGGGAGCTGAAGAGGTTGAGGCCAATGCCGCTTGCGTTGCTGTTGGATCGGCGGACATCGTCGCCTTCTCCGCGTTGGCAACAGCTTCCTGTCCTGCTTTCGCGGGTGCCGGATCTCCCGTCAGGGGCGGCAGCAGTTTTTCATCAACAAAAGAGCAACTCGCGACGAGTAACACGGCGCTGACTGCAACGGGGCGGGTGAGGTTGAATACCATGGTTGTAAAACACTCTTAGTTTCTGTGCGCGCAAAAACCCGGTAGCGGGAGGGCAAAATCGCCGTTCCATGCCGAGCGGTTATTTTAACCGGAAATCAGGGGGAGATAGTATCTAATGAAAAGCGTGGCGACAAGAAGCGATTTCGACACAACTTTTTAAGAAAATCCGGTTTAATCGCTTGCAATGCCTCCCCCTTTTGATTAATTTCCCGATCCTCAGGCAGGCGCCATACCTAAATCGCGCCTTGCAGTCGGCTAAAGACAGGCTGACAAATAAGCACCGGTAGCTCAGCTGGATAGAGCACTAGACTACGAATCTAGGGGTCGGGAGTTCGAATCTTCCCCGGTGCGCCATCTCGCAATTTCTACTGTGAATCTTACCTAAAGCCTTGAATGGAAAGGCATAATTAGGTGTTCGAAGTCCTTTGTTTCGGCTATAGGCCAAAGGCTCCAGAAAAGCCAGTCTGAGCACCATTTTCTTGCCCATGATTTCCGATTTATTCCATATATTCCAAGGGCTTGAAAGAAAAGACATGGCGTGTTCGAACGACTCCTCAAAGGTTAGTCGTGGACGACCGATTCTTTGAATCCTTTCCACCGCAACCGCTTTTTGCCGTTCCAGACTTGCCAGTCTCTTTTCATAGGCCGCAACGACAGCCGGACTTGACGCTTCAACAATTCTGTCCAGAAGCGCTTCAATCTGCTTTTCTATCTGCATGATAGTGGCCTCCAGCTCTGCTACTGATCTTCTGGACTGCATAAGGCGCATACTCCAGGCATCCTTGAACATGGTCCTGACAAGCTGGAACAGATTTTCAGCAGGCTGCAAATCCTTTAGCAGTTCCTCAAATGCTCCTTCCAGCTCCTCCTTGCGAACGGATTTACGGTAACTTGCACAACCTTTTGTCGGGCAAAGGTAATAGGGGTATTTTTTCAGCTTGCCTTTTGACCAGCAGGCCGTGAGCGGTTTGCCGCAGTCATCGCAAAGTATAAACCCACGCAACGGAAAGTCGTGGTTGATATCCTTTCGCGCCGGTGCTTTCGCCTTTTTCTTCAGGCGCTCCTGAATCTTTTCAAAGGTTTCAAGGCCGATCAGCCCTTCATGTTTACCTTCACGCAGGCTGATATTCCAATTGGGCACTTCGATATATCCAGCATAGATAACACGAGTCAGAAGATCCGTGATCCGCTGGTTCCGTATTTCGCCGTTCGGCAGGTCCTTCGGAAAAGCGGGCTGGGCCTCCAGAAAACGCTTTACCTCGGCCTGGGTCTCAAAACGTCCGGAAGCAAAGCCCTCCAGCGCTTCCTGCAAGGCAGAGGCATTTGGCTCGTTGCGGATCAGAAGTTTGCCATGCCCGCTAACGCGCTCGTACCGGTAACCGACAGGGGCCTGAAACACCCAATATCCGTTCTGGGTTCTGGCCCGCATCCTGTTGATTGTCTGCTCACCGTTCTTCTGGCGCTGGTGCTGTGACACCGAGGCCAGCAAATTCTCGACAAGCTGGGAGTCAGCATCCTCTCCGAACTCAATGGATGGGCTGACCAGCACACCGCCAGCTTCACCGATCAATACGCGCAATTCGATATGTGCCATCAGACCACGCGCCAGACGGCTGATATCGTCAATTATTACTGCATGAGGTTCCTTACCCTGTGCTTTCAGGAAAGAGAGCATGGCGAGCATGCCAGGGCGCGAGATCAGGCTGCCGGAACTGTCATCCTGGAAAACCTCTATTACGTCCATGGCCTTGTATTTTGCATACTCACGGCAACGCGTTTCCTGCGACCCCAGCCCGTCGCCCCTGACCGTCTGCTTCGTGCTGGAAACGCGGCAATAGATAACCGCTTTCTGCGGTAATTTTTCCAATGAATAGCTGTCACTCATTATTACTTAAGACCGATATCCGAATGATCGGCCCCCTCCTTTTTATCTTTTGATTTTCCAGAGTCTACTTCATTTTCGAAGGTCTGCGATAACTGACCCTCACAAAATCCGTCTTGTCCACAGACTTCCTGCAATGGGTGAACCCCGAAGCCCATTTCAACATAAGCTACGACAATCGACCACAAAGCTTGCAGGAATTCCTGCTTCTGATCTTTGCTCAAATCCGAGTCATCCAGCCAGTGCTGGTATTTCTCGGCATCCAGGGTAATAATGGGTTGCGCATGTGTAGCAAAACCAAGTGCGAGATCAGTTTTGCTGACTTGCTTTTCTTCGTCTACCATGCGAGGCTTCTCGTAATTAGTCAGCATAATGTCTTCTTTCCATTCTACCATTTTAAGTTGTCTATAACAAATTCAGGCAACTTTAGGGGGATGTCGAAACCCTTGCTCAGAAAGGGGTTCCGTCATCCGGACCATGTTTCCATCCTGGCTTGTGAGTGTCTGAACCTTCATAAAGTTTTTGAATGTCGGCGGGCGGCTCCCAATTAATTTTCAGTCTGTGAGAACAAAGCGCCATTGAGAGATATCCTTCCAATTGACATTCTGCGGTCCCCGCCGGAGCAGCGGGTGAATGAAATTCAGCCCATGCGCGGGCGAATTCATAGTCACGGCGGTCAACATGCAACGTGACGGTGACTGTCCTCCCACTTTTCGAAAATCGCGTAGAGGGCCGCTGATATTTACCGATCTCTTTCTTCATACTTTTCTCCTCAAAATATTTCTGACCAGTCAGGAGTCAGAAAAGTCACTGCACGGCAGTTATCACCGGATGCCGGAAAGACTTCCCGCCGACCCTGAATGCCGTAATAGGCGCAGTAAAATACCGACCGGCAGGATTGCCCAGGGCGCATCGGGTGATGGCACTGATAATCCCAGCCAATATGCGGGGTGCCGTAAAACAGGGCACATCCGGCAAGAAATACCATTCCCAGTAAGAACGGGCGTTTCAGCAAAAAGCGAAGCCCGTTTCTCAACCGACCGGCAGATTGTCTGACAGCATTCTTTTTCTGCTTGTTTCCCTTTGCGCCGACAACTTCGACGTCATAATTTTTCATGGCTCAGTTCCTTGCCTGATATTTCATTGTCAGTTCCGGCAGTGTCATCGGGTAAGCACCCTCAACCGGATTTTCCTCCACCCAATGCATCCACGGATCGACAAACCAGAAAGGCATCCGATTAGCTCGGATCGGCGATACCTGATTGACGAACAAAAGCTGTTCGTCAGGCGCCATTAGACGGACTTCAGCAGGAGACATGAGCGGCTGTCCGGTCTCTCCCAGATTCAAACTCACATCCGCTCTCGTATCAGGGCCAAGACCATAGCTTCTGGTTTTGACGGTACGCTGTCCCATGAGCTGCGAAAGCATGCTCGCCAGATTTTTGTCCTGCACCGCGAAGAATTGTTTCACCTCGGCCTGCGACATTACCGTTGCCGCTGTATGCGGGCCATAAATCCGTATGAGCTCGGAGAGCTCCTGCACTATCGCCCAGACACGGACGCCGAGCCCAGGCAAGGCAGTCAGGCTCTCTGCAAGTCCGGCGAGACGCCCCATATTGGCAAATTCGTCCAGCAGGAACAGAACCTCGTTTGAGCCTTTGGACCTGGCGACATCCTTTACGGCTTGCTGGGTAACCAGACCGAGCCATGCACCGTGCGTGGCGATTTTGTCCTGTGGTATGACAAGATAGATTGTGGTGTTCTTGTTCTTCAGGTCTGTGAAACTGACATCGGAGTCACTGACACAATCGCTCAACCAACCAACGGGATCGAAGATATCGACGGCCTGCACCGCTCCCTGCCGGAAATCGGCAAACTGTTCCGGATTGTCCGTGGCCTGCTGGAGCAAATCGCTTCCAAGCGCTGCGACGGCTCCATACAGTGCTTCTGACTCACACATTTCCTGCAACACGCCTTCCATCCGCCGCATGCTGGACAGTGTTAGCCACATCTCTGTCAAGGTGCAGTTTTCTTGTCGCGCAAATGTTGCCAGATGCAGCATGAGGCCGCGCAGGATCGTACGGGAGCCCTCACGGAAGTAGCGGTTCCGTGCATCTTCCGGCTCCGGTAGCAGTTGCAGTGCAAGCGATTTGGCTTCATCGAAGATACCGCGAACCAGCAGGGGATCATTCGCTGCATCAAGCAGCGGCTGTAAAGGATTATATTGATGCTGTGGCAAGCCGTGCAGCCTCCATGGATTCAGCACAACTACATCCTGGCCGAAGTGCTCTTTGCGGTGTTTGGCCGTTACTGCCGCCAACTCGCCTTTCGGATCAGTGACAAACATTGACCCCTGAAAGTGCAGCAGGTTCGGAATAACGGTGCTGATCCCCTTGCCTTGACGTGCAGGGGCAACGGTGAGCAGATGCGCCTTGCCGGAGTAGAAGAGGGGTTGCCCTTCCATCAGTCCCAGATACAGGCCATTCGGATCGAACAGGCCTGCTGCACGACACTCATCACTTGTTGCGAAGGCGGCTGTCCCAAAAGTGTTTGAGATGGCTTCAGCTTCCTTGATTTTCTCATTCTTTTTCCAGCGCGCGTAGTAACCGGCAAGCCCTGAAAGAACAGCCATCGCTCCTAAGAACTGGAAAAAGCCAAGATAAAAATGGTCGCCCGCGTCGGGGTTGGTCCCTGTAAACTCGGGCCAGTATTCGGCGGCAGTATAAAAGATTGTCCCGATGATCAGGGCACCGGTTGGTGACCCTGATTGCTTTGAACCAAACCCAATGGACATGAAAGTAACCTTCCCTGGAAATTCGAATGAGGTGCGAGAGCCATAGGGCTCT
>NZ_JARGOQ010000001.1:9114-166715 GCF_029233945.1 Sneathiella sp.
CCCACCCACATGATTATTTATCTTTCGCGGCGTCTTTCTTGCCGTGGTTCACACCGGCATCGGTGCTTTCTTTCTGCTGGGAAGACATGCCGTTCGTGTTGACAGTCCGGCCTTGTAATCCAGCTTGGTAACCATTTTTGTAGTCGTTACTCATAGTCTTCTCCTCGATTTTGTATTGCGCTTCTGGTGCGTCTCACCCCTTTCTGAGCAGTGAAAGATTGTCTTTTGGGCTCAGCTGGGCGATAGATCGGAAATTAATGGAGAAAAGCTCCGCCGTAATGGACAGAGGCTGGACAGTTATGGACTTCATCAGGAATTTTGAGGATCACCATATAGAGCGGATCAGGCGGGCTATCATTGCCTTCCGCAACGATCACAAGATTGGAGACGTGAAGCTGGCGGATCGTTTGAGCATCTATTATCCGGAGGACCGCGATACGAGCGGAACTATCAAGAACCTTCAAAGGCTAAGACAAGGCAAGAATATTCGCGGCACCTTCTTCTTGAATGCCTGCGTCAAACTTCTGGAAGTTGAAATGAAAACGCCTCCCGAAGAAGAGCTGGGCCTGGCCATGATGCGTTTCATCGGTCAGTTTCATGGTTATAAGGAGATGTGGGAACAGTTCGCAGGAGAATATTCTCTGAAGGTCTATCCTTTACAATCAACCGGCATTGCTCCGCAGGGAGGCCTGGCACAGACATTTGTAGCTGTTGGCAGGGGCATTCCCGTCAGCGGCAGCAAGGAAAAAAGCACGCCTGTCAGGCTTTCAATTGGTCCAGGTGAAGGAAACAGATATGGCGTTGCTAAAGAGACATATCCCTTTCATGGAAATGGCAAGGCGGATGGCGGTCCCGTTACATTGCATAAATCAGGCGTATGCCTGCCTATCGGCAAGAACGACTTTCTGGTGCTTATGCGGGATTTTCTCTTCAGCCATATGTATGTATTGCGAAGGCAAAAGAACGGATTTATAGGGACATTTATCATGCCGTCAGTTTTTGAATATCTCGCGGTGGACATACCGACGGGCCTTCAGCAACCCCAGTATGGGGTTGTACTACAGAAACTTGAAGCATCGATAGGAGCAGGTAGTACGTAAGCGGCTACGTAGTACAAGCGAGTAGTATGGTAAAAATATATGGAAAAATGCAGGCCACACCGAAAAATTCAAAGAGGGCATAATTCTGAATGACCTATATTGAATTTGTCATGGTTTGTTTTTCGCCTGTCCGCTTAGCAATAGGCCAGTATAAATCCCATTTAATACTGCTGTTGCTGCTAATGCTGACGTAGCTATGGCAGCTCCGTTAAAAGCTGTCAAAGATGTTAATCCTAAAAGCCCAATATTCGATAATGAGCAATACCATGCGTTTCTCATTTTCATAGTGATAAGCTACCATATTAGAAATATTTATGCAAATTTTTAAGTAAAAATTTAATTTATTCGTCGAGATTATCAAAAGAATCGCTCGTAAAAAAATCAAATGCAAAAAAAACCATCATTACACAAAGAGGTAATACAGATTCTGCATTTACGACAGGTGCTAAATAGCCAAGAAAAACAAGGAGGCAGGAGATATACACAATGTTTATCAAGACCCATTTCTGGCGTAGGTGCTTTACTATCGCCTCAGTACTAGGGCGACCTTTATCTACCCAAATCTCAAAGAGATGTACAAAAATCCACAATGTAGAAACCAGAATTGAGTATATCAGCCATTCTGCTGATCTTATCGGTTGACCAATGGACCATCCAGCTTGAGCCATTAGCAACCATGAAAAAATCGCAAGAATAAATCCAATATATCGGAAGAAGGTCTTGTGCTGATAGGCATCACCAAAATGCTTGTGATCGTCAAAGGCAGTCTTAATTTTGAATAGTAGGATAAAGATCATCAATAGCAATATGCTGGGGGAATCTTTTAGATAATGGAAAATTGATATATCAATGTTTTTGGTTGCTCCAGTAATCCCAAAGCCTACCGCACCTACAACCAAGAATGTCGCGCCACCATTAGCTGCCTGAAATATATTCATAGTTTTTCCCTTAGCATTTAATCAATATAAATCTCCTATAAATAGCATGAAATTACCATAATTTTAACCGCTATCTGCATACGATATTTCCTTGTAGTACGACTAAACTGGCGTAGTAAGAACAAACGTAAATGCGCGCAAGATGTGTTTTGTAGTACAAAACCGATCTTGCCAAAGAGGTGCTGCGCCCTCCCGTGGACCCTCCCGCCTTGGCTCAGACAGGGTATCGAACCCCTCTGAGCCATCTAATCGTATCGCCGATTAATCACGACCAGCCTATCGTTCTGGACCACTCGCAGGAGACTTCGCTCTCCCTGCACCCATCGATCAAAGGGCGTTCCTGCCCTTGTGAAATCCTGACCATGTCATGGAGACGACTTCATCGAGACCATGGAAGGGAGCTTTCGCGCTACCCTTACCCTAGAACCCATCCCATCGAGCAGGAGTGTGTCACATCCCTTGCGTCCCCGACCAACTACTTGGATTGGATACCGCCATCTTCCCGAAGCTGGATCACGATTAGCGAGTATATCGCCGCCGCCATGAACCAAATACAATATCTGGCTTGAATACTGGCAACCCAAACTTCAATGCAACGTTGAGCGCGACGCATAGAACCGAACCGCTCTACAGGATCGGGGTTGGGATGTGCTGACAGTATGGGAATGTGAAACGGTTGCAGAGTGGAGAGATGCACTGAATGAAAAGTTACAATCTTTTTTGAGTGGTAATATTCACAACAAAGGTCGATAAATTTATTTGGCTGCTGCTACACCGTCTGTTTGCTCAACGGATTCATGTTCAGCCATCTGGGGGACGGGCACAGCTATTTCTTGAGCGGCTTCATTTACAGTCGAAGCTATGGCAACATACGCGTCGCCCATCATCATTTTGTAGTGTCCCCCATGCTCTGACTCTTCAAAGATGCGTTGAAACACAGTCAAATATCGATCCACTTGGCCAGGATTACAGGACATGAAGAGATCGTCATTCGCGAAGTGAGAGCCGTCGTTGACCCATGAGAGAAGCGAGCCACAGATTAATTTGTCTTGGCCCTCAAACCTCTCGATGACCTTTTCGAGCGTGATGCCACCAAAGAATTTGAAATAATGCTCCAAAATGCGCCGCATGACATTTTGAATTGCGGTATCGGATGGAGGTTTTTGCCGAACTTCCCGCCATAAAAGCTCATAGCTGGATTTGATTGGGTTTTCGGCTGATGCCGCTAATTCGGAACGCTCCGTCGATTTCCGAATTATCCAGAAAGTCTCATCATGAAGTGCGTCGGCTCCACTGCGCTTTCTGTTAAATGTTATTTCTTTGTGGAAATATATGTTGTGCGTAAGGACAAAGACTTGCTTGATAGAGCCGCTTCCCTCACGCATTTCGGCAATAATTCCCTTGATGAGATTGCAGACAATAAAAAGGATATCAGCATCAAGACTCGATACAGGATCGTCAAAGACAACAATACGATCCGTCGTAGCCCCGCTGGACGAGAACGAGCCTCTGATAAAGTGGTAAAAGTACAGAAACGTAATAAAGGATTTCTCACCCTCGCTCAATGTGCCTTTTGCGTCGGAGCCATCAGGGCGTTCAACTGCATAGAAACCTCCGCCGCCACTTTCAACTAAGTGGAAATTTGTAAATCCAAACGACTTCAACAGTTTGTTGATAGCGTCAATCGTCGGCTTGATACTCGTGATTTTACTTTCGTTTTCTTCTAGCTCGACCTGCTTGGCATCAAACTCCTCCTGAAATTTCGCGATTCGTTCGGATAGACCCGTTATCGCTTTGCCGAGCGATCCGCTTTCAGTTTTGAATTTCCCAAAGATTGCCTTGGTATCTTCAATCAAACGCTTCCAAACTTGTGATGATAGATTTTTTTTCGCTGCTTCAATGTTGTGAATTGTATCGTTGTTCGCCTTTACTTTAGCGTTTGCGGTTTCAACGTGGGTATTCAAGGTCGCAATGAGCGGCTTCGTATCTTTCAGCGTGACCGGCGCACTCGGTTCTTTTTTCTTTCCTTTAATGATTTCGATATTAGCTTCTAGTGCGAGCCGTAACGTTGCAAAGTCTTTTTTAAAGTTCTCGCTGTCTAGAAACGGCGACTCGTTTGTGGCCAAAGCATTATACGCCGCAACAGATTTTTGTGCGCAAGACTCATACGCACCTAATAATTTATCAATGGTTGAAATGTCCTCGATATAGCTTTCGTCAAAATATTCTTCAAGGCTTTTGCGAAACGCTACATCGGTCTTTTGCTGGCAGAATGGACATTGGTCGTCGAGCTTTTCGAAGTACTGTCTGCCCAGCTGAACCCAGTCGCTATTGCCTAGCTTTTCGATTAATGCAGCAATGTCTACATCCGTCTTGCCAATAATCTTCTTGCCTAAAATTGTCGCAGTTTCACTTTCTTGCAGTTCGGTTGTGTCTGGTGTTGGCAGGGCAGCCGCTTCACTCAAAGTATCCGAAAAAACAGTTACGGCGTCATTCCGTAGAACCCCAATGTCGCGCAACTCAGCTGAATTATTTTCGGCTTCTGTCTTGTATCTGGCGCAGAATTTTTTCTTATTGTTATTCAACCCCGTAAACGCGTCGTCGAGATCATCAAGGTTCCGTTTAGCGTTCCATATATCTTCAACAAGTTGCGCATTTAGGTCCTCTTGTTCTTTTTGCTTGCCGCTTGTTCCGTCCTCACCATGCAAGGCCGTTTTCAAACCAGCAATTTTACCAGAAAGCTCACTAGCTTCTGACTTGAGCACTTTGATCTTTGCGGCGACCTCGACATTTTCACCGAATGTGTAAATACCTTTGATATTACTATCGGCATCGAAATGCTTCTCCACAAAATCACGATTGTAGACACGAGTTTCCAGCGGACTCGCAGCGGTCCAGGTCACGTTGCAGTCAGGATAGGCCGCAGCATTTTCAATTACGCGGGAAATTGTGGTCTTTCCGGAACCATTCGCCCCGAATATGAAGTTAAGAACTTTCAGGCCGTCAAGTGTCGTTCCGGCAGCATCATAAGAGCCCTCACTCGCCAAATGTATCTTTTCAATCATTAGGTGCACATGGTTTATATTTGTCTAAGCAGGATAAGGCTGCCATTTAATCCAATGCATTGACAAGTTTTTCTTGATTTTTATATGTGTGTCTCTTTCGGATCAAATATCCCTAAGCCAATTCTGAAACAGCAACGATTTTGTTGTATAGCCCAACCTCTGCTTGATAAGTCTACGTGTTTTTATAACATTTTTCTAATGCGGCAAACCTTCCGGTTCACCGCATCGGATGGCAAAGCCTGTCACGGGCCAGATGGCCGCATACTCAATTCACGCTGGATGTTCTGGAGCGAGGCGAGGGCGTTGATTCGCTCCATGCTGCCTTGCGGGTAGGTGGCGACCCTGCCGGATACCATTCTGAACAGTGTTTGCAGTTCTGGTTTGCTCATGCGCGCCAGTTCGAAGTGTGTGATGAGTTTCATGTCATCCTCCCTTGTTATGGGAGGCACCGACCACCGGAGCCTTTCGGCCACTCGCATCCATCATCATTGGCCATAGAAGGCTTCGCTGCGTCGGCAGGACACACAGCGACAAGGGATAGGAAGAAACAGGAAATGAAGAACGCGCCAAATGGCGCTGCTTGAGCCAGCGCAAGCACTGACATCTATCAGAAAAGGGTCAGGGGGCAGCCGCCCCCTCGCAGGCAAAGGGTGGGGCCTCGCCATGCTCGCTTCACGGTGTTGCAGCTCCGCGTGGCTCCGGTCCCGCTTGCGCGCCACTTGCCTTTGCTCCCCCGCTCCTCGGCGGAGGGCCGTTCCGGTTGCATGTGCAACCAGACAGCCTCAAGGAGGAAAATAAATGAAAACAGTCCTTTACGCCCAGCCATACGACATTTGCGCTAAGGGTTTTTATTTCAGCGACAGAGAAGAATTCCAGCAGAAACTACACAACGCGCGAAGCGAATACGGCGAGCCGGTCGAGGAATTTGAACTCCAGTTTATAGACGGCGAAGAAATAGACTGCGCGCTTGCTAAAGCCTGGGAGCTAAACCAGTGTAATGCTAAGCGCTTCCTTGATGTCATAGATGAATGGGACGAGCAGCAGAAGCGGTGTTTTATTGTCGGAGTTGGTGAATGCGGATGTATGTTCGATCAGGAACAGGACGATCCTGATGCGCTTGATATCGACCTGTTCGAAGTGGACAGCCTGCGCGAACTTGCCGAGCAGTTTATAGACGAAGGTTTGTTCGGCGACATCCCCGAGAATATTGCTCATTATCTGGACTATGACGCCATCGCCCGCGATTTGGGATTCGATTACAGCATGACCGAAATTGCAGGAAAGCGTTTGGCCTATCGGTGCGATTAAGGGAGTCGCTTGCGGTGTAGCCGAGGGACAGTTGCTCAAACCTCGAATAGTTCCTGATAAATGGCTTCGAACTTCGCCGTTTCTTCGTCGGAAAGAGGCGAAAACTCTTTTTCCCGCGCACGCTTGGACAAGCGGCCATTGTTTTGTTTCAGGAAGTTGAACAACAGATCAACGGTTGAAGCAGGCATTTCAACCAGAGTTTCTACACGGCTTTTGAACTGATCGTATCGCTGCAAGAAGGCGGCCTCTTCCGGCAGGTCGTTTTCGATGGTTTTCTGCACGCATTCGAATAGAAACTCCGCGTGTGGTGTGGCGTCAAAATACCTGTAGAAATCGTCGGTGTCATTGAGAACGCGTACGTTCATCCTCTCCGTCGGTTCCCATTCGATGACTGGTAAGAGCCGTTGCGAGTAGCTTTCAAGGACGCGGCGATAGTCGTCTATTCGCTCCAGAATAGCCGAAGAAACCGGAAATACGATGCCAGCCGGATTGAATCCGCGAGCTGTCAGAACATGGTGGATCAGATAGCGATGAATCCGTCCGTTGCCGTCTTCAAACGGGTGGATGTAGACAAAGCCAAAGGCAAGCGCAGAAGCCGCAATCACAGGATCAATACCATTGGCATAGCTGCGGTCAAAATCGATCATACCTTGAACAAGGGCTGGCAATGCCTCGTGACGTGCACTTATATGATCGGGGAGCGGAATGCGCGTGTCTTGTTCATGTTCACCGACAAAGCCGCCTTCGTTACGAAATCCAAGGCGGATAAATCGTTCTTTTCCGATCACGATGCGTTGCAAGCGCAAAAATTCATCTTTGTCGAGCGGTTGTTTGCCCGCTTCGCCAATGGCCTTGCCCCAACGCTGGATACGGTCGTGCGGGGGTGCTTCGCCCTCGATCGCATAGCTGGACTTGGAATCTTTCAGAAGCAGAAAGGCAGCCGTGCGCGCCAGAATCCCCGCTGAAATTTTACCTATTACGGCGCGGGCCTGTTCATCAAGCCTCGCGTCTACAAATCTTTCCAGTTTTTCGGTGCGTCGGACAAGCGGGCAGAAGTTTGGCGTGCCTGGCAGGTTATTTCGCACGCGGTGGCGAGTCGATGTTTCTCCCTTAACGGCCCATTGCTGTTTCGGATCGACAATATCGGCATAGGTGCCGGTTTTGGCGTCAGGAATGTCAAGGGGGCGATCAAGCAGCCATTCGTAAAGAAACCAGAGGCGGCGCATATAGGAACTTGTGGGCTTGGCGGTTATAATTGCTGCGAGCTCGTCGGCATCCATAGCGAGAAACAGGCGCTTGAGGATTGCGAGATCGAGCCCTTCATATTTCAGGGCAAAAACCAAATGGCCTTCAAGCGTAGATGGCGGTTCATGACGAGGCGTGTATATTCGCCAGCCGCCTTCTTCATATATTTTGTGACGTTTGCCAATTGCACTCAATGTGAGTGGTAGCGGAATTTGAAGATTGTAGGCATCAATCAGGGCGGCATAGCCAACCGGCAAAGCACGCTCTGGAAGCCTGCTTTCCTGAAAAACACTTACTGGCTCTGAAAATCTCTTACTTTCCATGCTTTTTCTGATATCCGATTATTCTTGTTGAAATTTACTACACAAAAAACAGCATCTCATGAAAATTGATTATTTTCAATGAAAAATAATGAAAATATTATATGGTTCCTGAAAAACGATTACATTCGGGCATAAGGCGCCTCAAAATCATGCCTTAATCCCGCTCCTCGGCATCGGCCTTTAGTCGCCCTTGCATCGTTCTAGAAGAATATTCTAGTGGGTGAATGCTGGCGCAACCGGAAGAGGGGCAGAAATGAAGCCCTTGTCCGTCAAGAGGGTGTCTGTTAGCCTATAAAAATCTACAATCATTAGTAGCGTGCTATGTATATATCGAACCAATACCGCATCTATGAAACTGAACATTGGCTCATAAACCATAGGATCAATTCTGCTTTGCCGGGGTATTTGATGCTGGGCACCAAAACGGATGCAGTTGATTTTTCTGGAATTCCTATGGATGCGCTGACATCGCTAGGCCCACTAATCAATATGACGCAGCATGCTATGCAATCAGCTTTGAACCCAGCACGAATATATATTGGTCGATATGGACACACTGATGGAATACCGTTTCATCTTCATTTGATTCCAATTTTCAATTGGGTTGAGGAATTATTCTGGAAAGATGAACGCTATCGAGTTCTTGGCAATTTTTCCTCTCCGCCGGGGGCTAATGGGACTGATGGGGTCGAACTTACATTCTTTGTTTGGCGAGAATTTTGCGAAAGACCCGATCCGCCATTCAATCAAGGGCCTTCTGTGGAGCAAAGCATCGTGCTTCTAAGAGAAGAAATGATCAAAAAAAGCAAGCTTGATGACGCCTCATAGTAGACACAGGTGAAAACGTTCGAGCTTAGCGCAGGCTTGCTCTGTTACTGATTGAGCCGGTCATGGTGGTTTATTCACATTCCTATACCTTCGCTTGCAATTGGAGCATAGCTACGTGGGTGCGGGTTATTATTTCTTTCGCCATCCATTGACGCATGATCCGCTTTGCATTGCGGGATGGGGTGGGATCGTCCGCGCTAATACCGCTGATTTATTGCCAGAGATGGAGCGCGTCAGGCATCGGACGACTCTCCATGATTGCTACGAATTGTGCCAAATGCACATGGTGTCAAACATAATGACATTCGAGATATGAAGACTGTTCTTGTTTCTGAGCTTCGGTTTGAGGAGTCGGTAGGTGCAACAATCACAATAACGAAGCAACCGATGATTTGACTTTGGACATTCAGGGCGAGACCCAAGCTAGGTTGGTCAATACAGCGTTTTTAAAATGCAAATTAGATTAATTGACCCCTGAAATATCAAAATTTCCCGCATTTTTTGCGTGCTAGGACGTAGATCGTCGCTTGCGGAGCTTTGTCGGGCAGATCATGAATCCGGTTAACAATTTCAGTCATGCCATCACCCTCACCGAAAAACCAGTTTGTCAGACAAGTTGCCGCTTCCTGCCTTTTATTAACCTTGGCTACAAAAGCCAACGCTTCAATTGTGCCGGTGATGTAACCGAACCTTTCATCGTCAGAAAAATTCTCAAGCAATTCCTTGTTCGTCATCGCCTGGGATGGTGAAGAACAGGCGGAAAGCAAAAGAGCTATGATCAAAACCAGTTTCTTCATGATGAAGTCCTTTTCATAAAATGATTATGAAAATAGTAGCGAAAAGGGTCCCTTTCTTCTGATGCGAATGCTCTTGAAGATGACCTGTTAGGCAAGACAGGATTTGGAAAGGCTCCTGCGGTCAATAATGCCTTTTGCTGCGCAGCAGAAGGTTCTTTTGCCGCCGATACACCTGCTCTTGACCCTTCGGAGGTAAAGCCGTTCAGTCCAGTCGTCGCAAAGCCTTAGACAGCGTCTTGGGGGATACTCCCAATTTTTCTGCGAGGGCCCTGATTGTAGTGCCGCCTGTCTCTATCCTTTTACGGGCATGTCTTAGCTGAATGTCGGTAAGTTTTCTCGGGCGGCCCAGTTTTTTGCCTCTGGCCTTGGCCGAGGCCATGCCCGCCTTTGTTCTTTCACTGATCAGGGAGCGCTCAAATTCCGCAAGCGCGCCCATGATATGAAAGGTTAGCTTTCCGCCAGGTGTCGTTGTATCTACGACCTCGCACAATGATTGAAAGCCAATCTCACGCTCACCGAGGTCTGCGATAATGTCTATCAGATGCGCAAGCGACCTGCCCAGCCGATCAAGACGCCATGTTACAAGTACATCACCGGCTTGAAGAGTTGACAGCGCTTCACCCAGCGCCTTCCGGTTTCTGACTATTCCGGATATGCCGCCATCCTGAAATATCTTTTCGCAACCGGCTTTCTTCAAGGCGTCAATCTGCAAGGATAAATCCTGATCGTCGGTTGAGACTCGGGCATAGCCAATTTTCATTCAAACTCTTTGGGGTCATTTTTTGAAAATACAGGTGCAACAACGAAACTAGACAAAAAGGACCCTTTTATTTCCTCCCCATTTTCAGATAGTTGCGGCGGCGCAGGCGTATCTGCAACGTCAGCTTCCAAAGCGCTTATTTCACGTTCCAATGCGTCGAGGTCATCAACGCTTTCAATCTTGTCCGAACGGTCTCTGATGGCTTCGTATCGAGCGCGATTATGTTGGGCGTTATCAAATCGTGATCGCGCGTCCCTGATCATTTGATATGAAGGCGCATCTGCATCCAAAGCATGATAATCAACGTCTTGCGGCTCCGCTATCTGGCCATCTTCATAGCGCATGCTTCCATCGTCTTCATCCTGATAGATATGCTGCCCTTTTTTATTCTGATTGGCTTGTTCCCGAAGTTCCTGTAAATGCTGTTCGGCCTGCACCAGTTCAAATTGTGTCTGGCTATCCAGCTCTTTCAGTCGTTCGTTGATAGCTTGAATACGCTCTTCATACTCCAGTGTCATTTGATAAGCGGCAAAATCTGTGGCTATATCGCTATCATCAACTTCAGCGAATTCGGATTTTTTACGAGCGGAAATGACAGGGCTGTTTTCCCCATCCGACAGGGCAGCCAATTTGAGCAGAAGCTCTTGTGACGGTATGGCAAGTCTTTGAAATTCTTTGTCTAATATACTCAAAATCCCTCAATACGATATAAAATAATATGATATAATACTATAACGAGTAAATTATGAAAATTGGGTTAAGGTTCCTCTGACAACTAATTCTCGTTTTGACTAAAGATATACTTAGTCAGGCTGCGGCCCGTGAGATCGTCTCTGACGCTGATGGACAGCTTTGTTGGCTTGGCGTTTTCGGTCTTGTGCCAAGGGTTCACGGCCCTGCAATCGCATATCGTCGTAATGGCTGATATCCTTGCGCAGTCGCAGCAGGTCCATTGAAAGTCTGTTGTTCTGGGATCGAATTTGTTGCTGCAACTGTCGCCGTTCTTCAGCTTGATGGAGAACCAGCGTATCACGCTCCGCTGAATCGCGTTTGAGCGCCTGCCATGCTTCCAGTTCATTGCGTTCTTTCACCTTGCCGTATTGTCCGGTCAGACGATGCCAGATGCCTGAAATGCCTGAGGGCAACCGCCTTGTCCTGGCATTCTCCTCGGCCTGCCAGCGCCTTTCCTGTTTCTGCCTGAGCAAGGCGCGGGATTGACGGTGGCGACCGACCATCTCGCCACGCTTGAATTCCAGTACCTTTCTGCCCCGTTCAGCTTCGCGCTCGGCCTCACGGACAAACTCTTGCAGTTTGTTCGTCATTCGGGCGGCAATCTGCGACTTTTTCTCCTGAGCAGGGAGCAGGTCTCCATGACTGCCAAGCTTGCTTGCAACCTCTTTTGTGCGGACGCCAGCATAGCGCGTGATGGAATAGACTTCGCCCCGATAATCAATCGCGACATAACCTCTCCTGTCACCTCTTGCCAGCGTGAAACCGTTTTCTTCGAGGGCATGCATGAAAGCCGCTTTGGAATCCGAACGTTTCCAGCAGTCCTGAAAGATTTGTTTTATATGTCGAGGATCAAGCTTGACCCGTTTCGCCTGTTGCCATTCCGCATGGCTGAAATTCAGTGGATCACGCTCGCGCGTCTTTACAAGTCCGCGCGGCATGGTCCAGCCATGCTCCAGGAACAGCTCACGGGATACGTCTTTCAGTTTTCGTTTATAGTGCGGCAAATTGATCGCCCGCATCCTCTCGCTGTCTATCCTGGACCAGACTACATGGGCATGCCGCCGACCATCCTTGTCATGAAAAACGATGGCACGGGGTTGCCCTTCAAGGCCAAGTTTTCTTTCAATCGCGTCTGCGGTTTTTTCAAACATGGCCTCATTGGTGACGGCGTCACCTGGTGGATTGAGACTCATGGAAAAGAGATATTTCTGGCACCGTGTCCCTTTTGAAATGGCATCGACTTCCCTGAATGCGTCCAGAAGGGTATCGCTGGCAAAGCCGCGCAACTCATGCAGAGAAACATGTTCATTTTCGTTCATGGTCAGCAAATACCGAGCAAGCTGCGCCCCGCCGCCGCGTTCCTTGGCTTTCAGGATCATGGCTTGGGCTCCGGCCTGTTTCCGAGCGCTCTCATCAGGTCAATCCGGATTGCCTCGATAGCCTTGCAGGCTTCCTGAAGGTCTTTTTCCGTATCCGGTGTGACTGGCAGGGAACCTGAATTCACGGCTTTTGCAAGCTGGTTGAGGTTGCTTGACAGGCGCGAACCGCCAAGAGCGCCAAGAACACGGCCCAGGGCCTCATGATCCTTGATCGGATTGCGGCCCTTTACACGGCGTCGGGAAACGGTATCGCCGAACAGTTTTTCGCGGATATAGGCACTCAACGTCCGGCCAGCGGCATCGCATTCCAGTCTGGCGCGTTCCTCATAAGTGAGCCTGAGCGAAAATGGCGGCGGGTATTTGGCTGTCTTACCCGCCGCTATCCTATTGAATTCACGGCTTGAAGTCATTTTTCCCGCACCCCGAACCTTCAAGGTCCTCATGTGCGAGATGGTTTTCCCATTCCTCCAGCGCCTCAAACAGAGTGTTCAAACTTTCTCCGTCGAGGTGCGCCAATCTTTTCATTGAATATTAGTTAGTTAACCACTTTCAAAGCCATTTTATTTCTTATGGATTTGATCATCGCCGTCATACGGAAGGCATTAGAAGCCAATTTGAGCGATGATGAGAAGTTCGGATTGTCACAAACGAAATACTGAAAGAACAAAACAAGCATCCGTTACATAAGCATATAGGCCTTCCTTATCGGGAAATGTGACGCAACGAGCTTCTAAAATCTGCCCTTTAATTCATGCCGTTTCATCCGTGTTAATCCGCAGCTTGAATCGTAATTGAATATAAGTACGACTTAGGATTCCCACACTAACCTAGACATTGACTTTCATTTTTCTCATCACGATTTCGGAACGGCAGGCGTTATGTGGACGATGCGCACTATTGAAGAGTCGAGAAGAAAAATCATGGATAGAATTCTAAAGAGAATACTAGACGGCTATATTATGAGCCCTGAGCATCGTGTATGGCGCGTGGCTCCACTCGTGCAACAATATAAGCTTGGGAAAATTCGCCCTGCACCGGTTGATGTATATCTCTGGCGACCATATAAAAAAGGTAGCCTTATTAATGCGGGGCATGTTGCATACCGCTATAGTTTAAAAGATACCCTTTTCGAAAAACAGGATGGAGTGCTTTCAGAATATCCGACATTGGATGTCTACCAAAGCTATTTGCCCGATCATAATCGCCCCATTGTGCGCGAAAAGGTCAAAATGAAATTACCTATGGCTGTAAGTGAAACTGACAAGGTTATCGTCAGCAGATCGCTTGAAGGATATCAAAAGTTAGTATTAAACCAAAAAACTATTGACGGCCAAATTATCGAAAAATGGCAAGCTTTTAATACCAAAAAGACAGATAAGTTATCTCAATTTTTTACGGATGATGGCTTGAAGGATAGAAACTCTTACGTAGAAAGGATCGCGGACCCGGCCGCGTTGGCCGTCACAAAGAAAGAATATAAGCGGGAATATCCTTCGGGTTTTCAAAGACCCCTTGGCCTGACGGAGTATGACTACGTCACACCGTATCTTCGGGATTGCCTGCAATTCGGTAGTAAGGCCCAAAAGATAATCACAATCCCGTTCGGGATTGATCTCGAACAACTGTTCATTGCCCCGCTGCAAACGTCTGGGCGGTTTATTTTGTCAAACGAAGACGGTTCTGGTGCGGAGTTGGTCCCGTCATATTTTTCCTTTGCCGGATTCCACACCCCTCGTGGAGGATATTGGGTGGATAAAATGCATTGTACAAGCTCTGCATGTCAAAACATAACTTATGGTCTTTCCCCGTACTTTCCTGTGCCACTCTTCGAAGAAATACGTAATATCTGGGATGTTCATAGTTTCGAGACTGTTTTCCAGCATTTTGTGGATGATCTCAATCAGGTTGACTGCAATTGGAAGAAGTATCAGGGCGTGATTAGACAGGGAGTTTCTGCCTATCTCGATATCATGCCGAAAGTCAAAGAATTTAATGCAGCCTATTTCACAAAAGTCAGGCTTCAGGAAGCTTTAGATTCCAACAGTGTGCGGATTGAGGAATATACGCAGGACGGCGTGTATTTGGGAGATAATAAATTGAAAACCCGTCCGTTTGCTACGGGCGAAAAGAAAGACTACGAAAGGAAGCTTATCCAGATCAATGAACTACTTGAGCTTCTATTGCCGCGCCTCAAAAGGCTTGAAGATGAATTTCCCATTGTCAATGACTAGGTCACCAACTCAAGTAAACCGTGACAAAATCCTGTTTGAGGCGAGTTAAGTTGAGGCAGTGAGGGTAGGAAGGTTAAGCCATCGTTGTAGCGTAGACGAGATATCAGATGCCGGGTACCGGGTACTTTGCGTTCATCCCGTTGAGATTATATGTAGAAGGTTCGATTTGATCGGAAATCAGGTGCACATTAGTTATGTTTGCAAGATTGACATTACCTCACTGTCGTTCTGGGATTGATCTCAATATGTATTTCCAGCCGATCGACTAGTAACCAGCAGACCAAAGAATTCGCACAACAAGCATCTATTTCTGATTGATCATGCCACAAATGATCTGTGCGGTAAAAGCGGAGAGAGTCCAGCCAAGATGGCCATGACCCGTGTTGTAATAAATTCCCGGCTGTTTCCCTTTACCAACTCGCGGCATCATATTCGGCATCATCGGGCGCAATCCGCTCCATGAGATTACATCGTCAGTGTCAACATTTGGAAAATGCCGCTCGACCCAGCCGACTAGCGGATTAATACGGTCCGAGCGGACGTCCTGATTATAGCCGTTAAACTCCGCCGTTCCCGCAACACGAAACCGGTTTTCCCCAAGCCGGCTTGTAACGATCTTGGCATCATCATCAAGTAAACTGACCCATGGCGCGCTTTGCCGGCTAGCCTCAGAATTTAAATTTACTGTGATCGAGTATCCCTTCACCGGATAAATATTTATCTTCTCTCCTACTTTGGCGGCCATCTGTTTACTGCCGGTTCCAGCGCAAACCACTGCCTTGTCAAACAAAGTAGGGGCCGCCTTATCTGCACCCTTTGAGCGAATGCAAAGCTCTACTTTTTCGCCCATGGTCGTCACTGACTCTACATCCGACTGAAACAGGAATGTAGCTCCCTTGCGCTCGCAAGCTTCCGCAAGCCCACGCGTAAATTTATGAATATCTCCCGTAAAGTCAGAAGGCGTATAGTAACCACCATAAAACTCCCCACATAGGGCTGGCTCAAGGCAGCGTATCTCTTCATTAGTTACTGCAGTTCGCTCCAAACCGGCCTCATTTAGCATCTTTGTCACATCCGCCGCATGTTCAAAAGATTTCCGATCGGAGTAAATATGCAGAATTCCTTTTTCCACTAGATCAAATTCTATTTCTTCTGCTTCAGCCATGGAAAGTAAATGCTTTCTCGCGGCCAGCGCCATTTTCGCTGTTTCTATGGTATTCTGTTGATAGGAAGAAGTGTTTTTCAGAAACTCTACAAACCAAGAATATTTATGCCAACTGGGCCATGGGTTGACGAGCAACGGCGCATCCGCACGGAACATCCAGGAAAGCCCTTTGACGATAGTACCCAGATGCGTCCAGACCTCGGCATTTGATGCCGATAGCTGCCCGCCGTTGGCAAATGACGTGCCCATGGCCGCATATCTTTCCCGATCGATAACTGTTACATCGTAGCCGTGTTCAAGAAGGGCATAGGCCGTCGTCACGCCCGTTACTCCAGCACCTATTACCGCGACAGATGTCATATATCCTAAACCTCTAAAAAAAGGCCAATGCCGTAGCCGGTATGAGCGACTATGAGCATTGGCAAGAAAGGGATTGGCCACAACTTTCAAGCCGCACCCCAGGGAGGAGAAGCTGAACCGGAAAGGTACAAATTCAGCCTCTGGAACTCCGAAAAAAAATGAATGCCCGGCCTGCCGACTGGCTATTTCTCTTTACTCAGGCGATTTCCCAGTCCAACTTGATATAATGGCGCGGTATATTTCCACTGCCTGTTCAATTTGCCGTATCTCGCAATATTCATCCGTCTTATGCGCCACCGAAATTTCGCCGGGGCCCAATATAACGGTGGGAACCCCCCCAAAAAACGGAGTTAGGACTGACGCGTCAGTGAAATAGGGGGCGCTTGCAGATTCAAAATGCAGCCCTTGAACCTCACCCGCAATCCGTTCAACAGACTTGAGCCAAAAATTATCCGGTTCTGTCCAGACACTCGGCAAGTCAGAAACTATCTCAATATCAATTCCCTCACCTACCTGCGTTATCAACTGTTGCTTGATCTGTTGATGCCTCTGCCCCGGCAACGATCGAATATCGATGCTGATGGCCGCCCTGTCCGGAACAGAGTTAGGGTTCTGCCCTCCCTCCACAGTCCCCACATTCAGCGATGGTACGCCGAAGATTTCGTCTTTGAGATTCCCGAAGTTGAACTCTTCGAGCCGAGTTACTTTACGGGCAATCTTATAAACAGCATTTTCACCAAGATGCGGCGCCGACCCATGCGCGGTCCGCCCATGACAAACGCCCCGAAGCCAAAGAGCCCCCTTATGGCCACCGAAGGGTTTGAGTCCCGTTGGCTCCGCCACGACCAAGGCGCCAACAGGCCCAACGGATGCAAGATCACGGACCAAATGATGTGCACCTTCACAACCTGTTTCTTCACCGCCTGTAAAGATCAAAACCACACCTGGACCGCTGTCCAGTTGGTCCCCTACCTCAATTGCGGCAGATGTAACAGCGGCAATGCCGCTTTTCATATCGCAGGCACCACGACCATAGAGCCGGCCATGGGAAATTTCGCCCGCGAATGGATCATGTCGCCACTCCATCGCACCCAAAGGAACCGTGTCCATATGGCCGGTAAAGCAAATAGGCAGTTTCCCGGAGCGTCCCCCTTTTCGAGCTACCAGATTATAACGATCATTGCCAAACGGCAGGAGGCGAACAGAAAATCCGCGCGCCTCAAGATATCCGCCAAGAAACTCTGAAATTTGTTTTTCATTTCCTACCGGGTTGATTGTATCAAATCCGATCAATTGTCTGGCCAGATCAGTTGCGTTAAGCGTCAACATTGCTCAAACTCTCTATTCTATTAGCCGAAATATGCCGCGTGCATGGTTTCATCCTTCAACAGTTCCTGAGCAGTGCCTGCCGCAACCACTTTCCCCTGCGTGAGCACATAACCGTAATGAGCAATGGCCAGGGTTTGACGAACATTTTGTTCAATAAGCAGGATAGATATTCCGCGCTCGTTGATCTCCTTGATGATTTTGAAATTCTCTTTCACCAACAATGGTGAAAGCCCCAGGGACGGTTCATCAATGATCAACAGCGACGGTTCGCTCATTAAACCGCGACCGATAGAGACCATTGCCTGTTCCCCGCCAGACATTGTGCCTGCCAACTGTTGTTTACGTTCTGCAAGCCGTGGGAAAAGGTCATAAACTGTCTTCATGCGCTTGGTAAGAAGCGCGTCATCTTTTTCGCCATATCCGCCAAGCAGCAGATTTTCCTCAACTGTACATTTGGAGAAGACCATACGGCCTTCTGGGATGCAGGCGATTCCTTCCGAGATCACCTTATGGGTTTGCATTCGGGTGATATCGCGTCCATTAAACGACACTCGACCGAGCCGCGCGGGCGTAAGGCCTAGAATAAGCCGTACCAACGTACTTTTACCCGCTCCGTTTGATCCCAGCAGACAGGTTATCTTGCCCGGCTCCGCATTTAGGGAAACACCATAAAGAACGTCTGCACTGTCATATCCCGTTGTTGCATTCTCAACGATTAATCCAGTTCTGTTGGTCATGCTTCCACTCCCAGATAAGCCTCTTGAACATTCCTGTCGCTGGCAATTTCATCGTAGGTTCCCTCGCAAATCTTGCTGCCGAAATTCAGAACGACACAGCGATCCGTAATGCGCGAGATCAGATCCATTTCATGCTCGACAATAATAATGCTGAGTTTATGGCGCTTGGTTCGAAGGGCCACAATCTCATCTACGAGCAAACGTGTTTCCTCGTGTGTCATCCCTGCGGAAGGCTCATCAAGCAACAATAATCGCGGAGAGCTGAACAGGGCACGGCAGACTTCGATGCGACGACGATCGATCATGGGGAAAGTTTCCACAGGCTCAAACATCTTGGCTACCAGATGCGGTGCGAACATTTCCAATAGCTCGCGAACACGTTCGACACATTCCTCATATTCACGGCGAAAGCTTGATCGCCTGAACAAGTTGAAAACCAATCCCTGCTGGAGCCTTGGGTGGTCCCCCAAAACAATATTGTCAAACACTGAAAGTGACAAACAAACCCGCGCTCGCTGAAACGTCCGAGCAATACCCGAACGGAAGACCTGCGGGGCGGGCAAGTTGGTGATTTCTTTTTCCAGAAAAGAAATGGCACCTTCATCAGCGGCATAGATGCCTGTAAGGACGTTGAAAAAGGTTGTCTTGCCAGATCCGTTGGGACCGATCAGCCCAAGGATTTGCCCTTCCACAACATCAAGATCCAAATTGTTCAACGCCACAACCCCACCGAACCGGCGGACTACGTTACGAGCTTTCAGAACGATTTGAGGAGTCCCCGATGACCTGATTTTCGCCGATTGGCTTCTCGTTAGAATATCCATTATCTGGCGCCCCTCAATAGACCGGGAAAATAAGTACGGGCCGCGCGACTCAACAAGCCATTCGGCCGATATAAAAGCACGAGAATTACGCCAAGCGAGAAAATCAGAAAGCGGTATTCCTGAATGATCTGCAGTTTTTCAGGCAGGATAATCACGATGCCCGTCGCAAGAATGATCCCCCAAATGCTACCGATCCCGCCCAGTAATATAATGGAGACCATGATCAGAGAATCACCAAAGGTGAAGTTATTGGGCGCGATGAAGCCGAGCATCATGGCGTAGAACGCCCCGATAATTCCCATAAAGAAATTACCGATGGTAAAGGCGGTCACTTTCCACCGGGCGACATTCATTCCAAAGCAGGCGGAAGCGGTTTCATCAATCCGAATTGAATCCATATTAAGACCAATCCAGGAGCGTTCAACCCGCCGGACGATGGTAAATGTCACCGCCGTAAGGATCAAAGCAAACAGGAAATAGTTAATGTAAAATGAAACATCAAACCCTGCGATCTGATAACCTTCATTAAAGTTCCAGCCAAATATCACCATGCCCGTGACAGGGGAACCCTGGGCACCGCCAAGAACCGGGCTGACCTCCACCAAGGTGCGAAACAACAAGCTGAATGCAATTGTTACGACGGCCGCATAATGGCCCCGTGTCCGAAGGACTGGCAAGATCAACAAAAAGCCAACGATAACAGCAACCAGCCCGCCGATTACAAGAACAACTAAATGTGGCAAGCCGGTCTGCATTGTCAGTACCGCCGCCGCATACCCCCCCGCCCCGAAGAATGCAGCACCGGCAAAGTTGACCATGCCGGCATAGCCAAACTGGATATTCAATCCGAGGCAGGCAACTACATAAATCAGAACTGTTGTCAGCATCAGCAGGATAAAATGATCACCTGCAAAAACGACTGCCGTCGCCAGAGCCCCAATCATGATTGTTCCGTTGGCAAATTTTTCCGCCGACGCAAAATCCGAGCCCAGTTTACGAATGACACCTTTTTTCTGCAGGACAATGCAGCTAACGGCCGCCAGCACAATCAGGCTCAAAACCGCAACCTGCGATTCCGCCATCATCATAGCCACAACAAACAGGGTTCCGAGTAAAACAGAGACAAATATATTGCGATAAATAGATATAGAATTCACAGCTCTCTCCCCCTCACACGCGTGCATAGGCTTTTTCGGCGATCAAACCGGTTGGCCGCCAAGCCATCAGCGCAATGACAACAGCGAAGGCAAAGACATCTTTGTAGGAACTGGAAAACGGTAGAGCTGCGGCGGCCAAAGTTTGCAAGCCTGCGAATAGAAAGCCGCCCAGTATCGCCCCATACAAGTTTCCAAGGCCGCCAATAATAGCCGCGCTAAAACCAACGGCGCCAAGGAGCAGCCCCATGGAAAAATTAATCTCGTTGTAATAAAACCCGTTCATGACACCGGCAAACGCAGCAATGGCGGATCCCAAGGCAAAGGTGAACAAAACGATAAAGCCAAAATTTATGCCCATGGTGCGGGCCGTTTCTTCGTCTTGCGCAACCGCTCGAATGGCGAGCCCCAGCCTCGTTCGATTAATCAGTGTGTAAGTTCCGACAATAACTGCCGCGCCGGCGACAAACAGCATTACGCTGTCAAGGCGGAGAGAGAAATTACCCCATGTAAAGCTATCCGTAGGTAGAATAGCTGGAAAAGCCTTGGAGTTCGAACCATTGGGATAAAACAACCGCACTGATTCACGTAACAGGGTTCCCAACATCAAGGTTATTAGCAAAATGTTGAGTGGCGGCGCCCCTTTAAGAGGCAGAATAAGGATTTTCGCGATGACAATACCCAATAACGCCATCAGGGCCGTTGAAAACAGTATAATCGCAATAACCAATATGTAAGGGTTTTCTATGCCCAAGGCGTCCAACCCAAAAAAAGCGGTCAGCCCTGCGAAAACGCCGACCATCAAAACGTCACCATGAGAAAACTTAATAACATCAAGAACGCCGAAAAAGAGCGTAAATCCAACGGCGACCAGCGAATATATCATCCCCTGCATGAGACCATTTACCAGATGCTGGCCAATAAATCCGATATCCACGAGCATTCCTCCCAGAATGAATTGATGGCCGACGATTCCCTAGTGTCGTCGGCCATGCGATTATGATTATGGAGCTTACTTACCCTTCAGTGTACGTTTGCCTGATGCGTATTCGCTCTCGTCCCAGGTAACCCAGGCGCCATCCTGAACGACAAGCGGCGTGACCAGTGAGTTGACGTTCTGGCCGTGGTCGTCAAACTCAACCATGCCAATAGAATATTCTTTTGCTGGCATCGTATTCAGAGCTTTGGTGATAGCCTGCCGATCCGGACCCGCTTCTTCCACCGCGTCCAACAAAACGTTCATGGCGGCATAGGCATACACACCATAGGCTTCAGCCGGATCCTTATAGTCGGCATCTGCATATTTCTTGATAAACTCAGGCCCACCTGGCATTACTTCGACCGGCGCGCCCTGACGCATGGCGAGGCTGCCCTCGCTAGCGGTGGTGCCATCAATAAAGGTGTCAGAAATAATCCCAGAAACGCCTGCAAATTGCGCTTCAATGCCGAGCTTTTCCATCTGATTGCGGACACGAATACCCAAATCCGACAATCCGGCAAAATAGATAACTTCTGGATTGAGTGATTTTGCCTTAGTCAGCTCGGCCGTGAAATCCTGCTGGTCTGCAGCAACACCATAGGCTTCAAGCAATTCTCCGTCGGTGGCCAGCAAGTCGTTAGCGAAAGCTTCAAGATGGCCCTTGCCATAGTCAGTCGTATCATAAATGACGACGTATTTTTTGTATCCAAGTCCTGTCAAAAAGTCGACAGCTACCTTATTCTGGCTGGTCAGGGTGCCGATAGTACGATGAATTTCCTTATAGTCATTGCCATAGGTCACTGACGGAGAGATGGCTCCCCAGACCACGACAGGTAAATGAAACTGGTGGTAGATCCTGACTGCACCGGTCGCAACAGCAGAGCAAAAATGTGTCACAGCTCCCGAAACATGCTTGTCCGTCGCCATCTTGGTTGCGACCTGAATACCGATATTCGGCTTACATTCGTCATCCAGCGCCACCAACTCATACTCATATTTTGAGTTAGGGTCCTGATTACGTAAGTTGATAGCGAGATCCGCGGAATTACGTCCGGCAATCCCATGGGCACTAACCTTACCTGTAATGGGCCCGATGTAGCCCACCGTTACCTTATCTTTAGCGTTTGCCATACCATTCGTCGCCGTGACGGCCAACGCCCCTAGTGCAAGAATAGAGGCGATCCTAAAAATCTGTTTCATTTTAATGCTCCCAATAAGCTCCCAATCGACAGATGACCATTGGGGTCGCCTGTCTTTTCTATGTCTTGCAACTAAAGTTAATTGCCAAGATGGAAACTATTTTCATGAAAATGATTAATAGTCAATATACTTGATTAAAAATATATGAAATGTCTTTCTAGTATAGTATAATTACTCGTTGTTCCTGCGGCGTTGTCCGTAGAGATTTTCTTTTTAGTTATGGGGAGGTAGGTATAATCAAATTCCGGCGCAGTTTGGCGGATCCGAAATGATTAAAGGAAAGATGCGTCAAAGATGGCTTCGTGCTTTTTTGCCCGCCAAAATGGGCTTACATAGCCGTAATCATCATTTAGAGCTTGATGTCGTGAATCAGGGGACGTGAAATCGTCTAAATCTAAAAAAGTTGATTAGATTAAAAAGTCGGAGGGGTTGTTACCCATAGGATTTTGGCAACAGCAGCTTTCGTATTTCGATAACCATGAGGCCTGTCAGATGCGAAGTAAAAACTATCCCCTTGTTTTAAAAAATAGGTCTTACCGTCCACTTCAAGTTCTAGTTCACCGTCAAGAATATATCCCATTTCCTCACCATCGTGAGATATGGTCCCCATACTGCCACCGCCGGGTTTGACGAAATGAATGGATGCAGCCAAAAGGTCGGCCTGATCCTGCGGGATAAGCCATTCTAACTCTGTCCCGTCGCTATCACGACCTGGTGCCATATTGATGACAGGGCGCTCATCGTGCCGCATTACAATACGGTCTTCATCATCAACGCGATAGGTGAGATCTCCGATGGTGATTCCGAGCTCGCTGACAATCCGGTGCAGCATTTGTAAAGACGGGCTGATCTTATCGTTCTCAACTTTGGAAAGCATTGATTCCGAGCACCCAACAGCTTCCGCAAGGCCCTTGAGGCGCAGCTTTTTAACTTTTCGTGCGTGCTTAAGCTTTGCGCCAATCCGCAACTGATTTTGACTGTTCATTATATAAAAAACGACCGCCCTTAAGTTTCAGCTTTACATATAGTCAACTAACATGACTGTCGATATAATTCAAATGCTATCTGCGGCTTCCCAACGCCGCTCAGTTTTTATTTCATCACTTACTCCTTGATAGCAATGATGAGCAAATATCCCTTAAGAAAATGTCTTAACCTGTATCTGTTTCATAGGTGCGGATATTAAATAGCTTTGCCAACAGATCCTAAGTTAATAAGTAACGACCTCCCTCATTTCTCCGGGGGTGGCCGTTACTCTATTTCTTCCTCTTTTGCTTCATCATAGACTACAGATTGTTCCTTTTTATTGGAATCACCGGTAGACTGAGATGGTGTATTTACTGCCTTAGGCTCTGGTGAATTCTTAAGCTTAGGTTATTGGCCGGTTTCAGTCGCCGTCCAAACCTCCGCCGCATCCTGTAAAGATTCAAGCATACTCCGAAAATAAGACGCAACTACCGATCCGGGCTTTTCGTCATCAATTTTTTTCTGTATTGCTTCGATAATAGCAGCTTCCTTTTCCATATTTTCTTTGAGCACTTTCTTGACAAGCTCCATGTCTTTCCCCTGACTGTAAGGTGACTTCGGATCAACATCCGGCCCGTACCGCATTGCGAAAAGTGCGGCGGTCGGCGCTAAATAGGGCATTCGATAAATGCGGTCTCCATGTCCAGGAGTGCTTCGTAGGAAGGCGTGAATGGCAATATCCTTTGAGCTTGTGGAATCCTTTGTCAGTTCAATGAATTTTGCAAACCATTGATCCATAAGGACAGTGTTTACGAATAGGTTTTCGAATTCGGCCACTTTTTCGGCACTGTAGATTCTGGTGCTCATGCCGTCGGAGTTCTGCATTTCAGTCATCAGCGGTTGCTGGAATACCATCCTTCGACTTTCTTCCGTCGCCAGATACTTTGTATCTCCACCGAAAATAGAAAATATCGTTTCAGTTTTGACTCCCCCCAACCGATTTATTTCGAATGGAAGCGAGTCGCAGGCAAAACCGCCACCGACTTGGGTGGGAACACGCTTAGCAATAACTCTTATTTTTGTCCGTCGTCAGAACATTTGCCAACAATGCGGAAACCATGCTTCTATTCATTCCGGTTTCTTCTGGTTATATTGTATTTCTATAACCATTTGCCTTTACGCCATGATTGTCGCACGGGCTTGAGTGAATATATCTTTCAGGGCTTTGTGCTGATCTCCCAGCCCTTCAAGACAATAAGCATTCAGGAACTGACGTCCGGCGAATAACGATTTGTCGGTTGGACTCAGTTCGGCCTCAATACAGGTGTCGGCCCATTGATCGGCGATGATTATTATTTGTTGCTCAATGATTGAAGCCCCTTCCTTTTCGCTCAGATGGTAATCAGGAGCAGCGGCAACGCAGGTCGCCAGTGTGCTGAATCTGGCCTCGTCTTTGATCAGCATGGCTTGTGTTGCTTCGTTGCCCGTTCGGCCTTGCGGGCAAATGTCATAGGCTGGCGTAAGGCTCAGCATTTTTCCATCCCAGAATCCGGCGTGATTGCGTGCATGATCATCTGTGTTGCCACACAAGATATTAAAGCAAATCCTGCCATATAGCTCTTTGAGCGTGCCCTTAGGGTCGGAAAAGCGATGGCGAATGATTTCCGCAAGATCTTCGTATGAGGCGTAACGTGCCATCATCTCATCAAGTTCGAGCATGGTCAGTGCCGAGACCATTGCGCGGCGGGTCCATCCGTTGTCGGTTTTAGTTCGGTCGAAGCGCTCTATGAGCAGTACGTCTTTATTGGCCGCCTGTGTCAAGGAAACAGGGGCTGTATTCAGACCGCAGTGTGCCGCCAGTCGCATTGCAATGAATTCGGCCTTCACAACACTGTAAAGATCGCTGCTTGAAGAGAACTTGGCGATAAATTTCTTGTCTCCATCATTGATCAAAGCTTTGGGCCGGGCACCACCAATGGACGTGCCGTGGTTTAAGGCAGAATCCAGTGCAGGCGTGAGTGGCAAGCCTTTTTCAACGCGCTCTGCTGCCGTCAGTAAATCGTCCAAAGATGCTTCGGCGGCCAGACGTGGTTTATAATTGGTTGCCGACACCTGAAAATCCAATGCGCCGATCCGGTCAGAACCGGATTGCAGCAAAAAGGCGAGTTCGCTGATATTCGGCGGATCGTCTGTAGGGGACCTTTTACCTGTTAACCTGTTGATTATAACACGCCGTCCCCATGCGTCCGGCGATCCATCACGAATACAGTTTGCCATCGGCAACCCATTGAGCGGCTCAATGGTCCCGGCACGGAGTGGTAGTTCCGGCTCGTAAATCGGGATTGCATTCTGACGGTTGCGATAACTAGCACCATAGGTAAAGAACAACCGGCCACCATCTTTTGTAAGGCGACCCGCAACAACGGGTTCCGTTTCATCGGGCAACCAAATCCAGACATAGGCCTCAAGCGGCCCATTGAGATTAAAACTCATCATCTACCTCCCGTCTCGCAGGCCGGACGCTTTGCGGTAGTAGTGTCAGTTTCTCATCGAGCCTGGCGTTGTGCATTTGAAGGGTCCGGTCATCGACTTGAAACAACCTCACACCGACGAGTGTGGCGACCTCAAAGACCACACCAACTTCCGGACCAGGAGCTCCTTTTTCAATATTATAGAGCGTTGTGCGACTTATCCCGGCGCGATCGGCCAACTCCTGTGCTGTCATGCCACGCTCAGTGCGCCCAACACGGATTAGCTTGCCAAGTATCGACAAGGCTTGGCGTGTTACTCGTGAATAGCTTCTTTTGCGCGCCATGATACAATTTCCACATTTGTTTGTTTAAATGAACATATAGCCTATTACGTTCATCATAATGAACATATTAATCGCGCATAAGCATATTTGTCAAATAAATGTACAATATATTGAACGTTAAGCATTTCGTGACTATTTGAGTGAACATTTTGCCGTCGAATACCTTGCGTCTGGTATAGGTTCCTGGGTGAGAAGGGCGGCAGCGTCTTCGTCATCGCTCCACCCCGCAAATATTCATATTGGAGGTATTTGCAGGGTTGAAGAGGGCTGTAAGCACCTGATTCCATTACATAAGAGTTTCGAACAAATCGTTCGAATTTACTTCGCTAAGGTGCGCCATTTTTCAAAGTCGTCTATTGGCGGGTAAGGGTCATTTCCACCCTAGTGATTGCGCAGAGCATCAATCAAATCATCTTTGCTCATGTTCGAGCGGCCTTCAATTCCAACCTCTTTGGCTTTCTTATAAAGCTCGTCTTTCGTCCGATCTTCATATTTGGAGGCTTTCCCCCCTTTTTGGGAAGGATTCTGGTTAGGGTTGGCTTGTGCGTTGGCAATGCGAGCCGCTTTTTCCTTGCTGTAGCCTTGTTCTCTTAAATCCTCGTAGGCGCGGTCTTTTTTGATTTGGGGGCCATGATCTTTCGTCATCGATTTCTCTCCTTAAGTGGATTTATTTCTTCCAACGAGAAAAAGCGAACTTAGTTCCGTGACTTTTGGACAATGAACATCAGAAAATTAAAATCCCAATGATTTTTTTCCTCCATCGTTAGGAACACTGCCTAATGAATGGAAAGGAAATAAGACATGGCGCTAAACAACACAATTATATCTGCGTCATTCCTCAACAGCGACACAGTGAAAAATGCGCAAGGTGAGAATCTTGGAGATATCAAGGACATCATGATTAATACCGAAAATGGTCAGGTACAATATTATGTCCTCTCTTTCCGTTCAGATAGCACCTTCTCGATCATCGCCGAGTTTCTTTCGCCCCAGCCACATAGCGGGACCATAGCTTCGATCAGGCTCTCGCCGAATGGTGTCAGCGCATAGTCGACACGTGGTGGAATCTCCTTGTAATCCGTGCGCAAGATGACGCCATGGGATTCGAGTTCCTTGAGTTGCTGGATCAGCATCTTGTGGCTGACGCCGCGCACGTCGCGCTTCAATTCCCCGTATCGCTTTGTTCCCTGGCCGAGGAAGAAGAGAATCAACGGCTTCCACTTGCCGCCGACGATGCGTAGCGTCGCGTCGAGACCGCAGATAAAGGGAGGCGGATCGGTAGATTTTATGCTCATTCCTTATACTTACCAAAAGGTGCATACTTGTCAAAAAGAAACTATTCCATATCTCCAAATCAGTTCCAATGAAGGAGATAAAATCATGGGTAGACTCGAAGGAAAAACGGCTGTCATCACCGGTGGCGCAAGTGGGATTGGTCTGGCGACAGCCAAGCGGTTTTTGGCCGAAGGCGCGTTCGTCTATATTTTCGGAAGGCGGCAGGACGCACTCGACGCCGCGTTGGTCGAGCTTGGCACAAATGTGCGCGCGATCCGTGGCGATATTACAAATATGGAGCATCTCGATCACCTGTTCGAAGCGGTGAAAACCGAGAAGGGCAGCGTCGATGTCTTGTTCGCCAATGCCGGGGTTGGTGAGTTTTCCCCGCTCGGGGAAATCACGCCGGAACATTACGTTCAAACCTTCGATATAAATGTCAGAGGTACTCTATTCACGGTTCAAAAGGCGCTTCCGCTGCTTGCGCCGGGCGCATCGATCATCCTGACGGGGTCGACTGTAGGCGTGACGGGTACGCCCGCAATGAGCGTTTACAGCGCATCAAAAGCGGCAGTTCGCAATTTTGCCCGAAGCTGGGCTCTTGATCTCAAGGGTACGGGCGTCAGGGTCAACGTTCTCTCCCCCGGAGCTACGGAAACAGACAAGCTCAAGGATATTTTTGCGACAACGGGTATGGAGGACGAAATTGTCGCCGGCTTCATTGAGAAAACACCCTTAGGCCGGATCGGTGATCCTTCCGAAACGGCGGCCGTTGCGGCGTTCCTCGCCTCCAGCGATAGCAGCTTCATGACCGGTAGCGAGGTGTTCGTCGACGGCGGGTACGCCCAGATCTGATGTTTCGAAAGCAGAGTTCAAAGGCGAACAATCTTTTATTCTCTGCCGCCAATACTTATTTTCTTGGCGGCAGAGAAGACCTTGGGGATGAGTGGGGCGTAACCCTATCCCTTCCGAAGTTTCTGCAGCGTGTTCTCCAGCACATTCAGGAACTGGCTGCGGTCTTTTTTGCTGAACGGGGCGTTGCCGCCGGAGATATCGCCGGTCTCCCGCAAATGCGCGTTGAGGTCACGCATGGCAAGCGATAGGCCGATGGACTGTTCGGTAAAGGCTTTGCCTGAGGGACCGAGGACTATCGCGAGTTTCTTGAGTGCCCTGTCGGCAAGCGGTATATCTGATGTAATTACCACATCGCCTGATGTTGCATTCTCCGCGATCCAGTTATCCGCCGCATCGAAGCCGTCATCGACGACCACCTGCTCAATAAGCAAGCTTTGCGGAATGCGCATCCAGCTATTGCTGACCACATAAGTCATCAGCCGGTGCCGCCCGGCGACGCGATAAATCTCGTCCTTTACCGGGCAGGCATCGGCATCAATGAAAATTCTGGTCAAGCGGCGACCTGCCTAACTAGCCTGCTGAATGATGTCCCAGACCCGCTGCGGCGTTGCGGGCATGTCAACATGACGGACACCGAGATCCTCAAGGCTGTCGATAATCGCATTGATAACGGCGGGCGGGGCACCAATACATCCAGCCTCCCCGCAGCCTTTAACGCCCATAGGATTCATGGTGCAGGGTACCTCGATCGTCTCATAGAGAAGATCGACCGGGATATTATCCGCGCGCGGCATGCCGTAATCCATAAAGGACCCGGTGAGAAGCTGCCCATCGTCGCTATAGACCGTATGTTCAGTGAGTGCCTGGCCAATTCCCTGCCCGACACCGCCGATCACTTGATTACGGACGAGAGCCGGATTAACGATCGTGCCGAAGTCATCGACGATGACATAGCGGACAACATCGGTTGCGCCGGTGAGTTCATCAACCTCGACCTCTGCAATATGACAACCGTTGGGGTAGGTGAAGGCTTCAACCGTGAAGCTTGCTTCTGAATCGAGGCCCTCTGCCAGATTTTCAGGAAGCTGTCCCAAACCGCGGGCTCGATGCGCCAGTTCAAGAATGCCGATCTTGCGATCCGTTCCGGCGATTGCGAATTCTCCCTCCTCGGCGGAAAACTCGATATCAACAGCGGCGGCTTCAAGGAAATGGCCTGCCAGCTCCTTGCCCTTGTTGATCACCTCGTCACTGGCCGCGTGGATGGCCGGCCCCTGCGTTGTGAGGGAGCGGGAGCCGCCTGTACCGCCACCGGATTTTATCTTTTCCGTATCGCCCTGAACAATCTCGATATTCTCAAAAGGGACTCCCAGACGTTCCGCGATGATCTGCGCATAGGCAGTCGAATGGCCCTGTCCAGAGGATTGGGTGCCGACCGCAACGGTTACCCGGTCATCTTCTTCGAAGCGGATGGTTGCGGTCTCTGTCGGGTTTCCGGCTGTTGCCTCAATGTAGTAACACATGCCGATGCCCCGGCGTTTCCCTTTTCCGGCCGAGGTGGCCCGGCGGGCGGAAAACCCAGCCCAGTCCGATGTTTCCAGTGCCCGATCCATGATCCGTTCGAATTCGCCGCTGTCATAAACGCAGCCGGTAGAGGTTGTGTAGGGAATGGCGGAAACGGGAATGAAGTTTTTACGGCGGATTTCCTCCTGTCCGAGACCAAGTTCCCGTGCGGCCGTATCCATCAACCGTTCGATCACATAGATGGCTTCCGGTCGGCCCGCGCCGCGATAGGCATCCACCGGTACTGTATTGGTGAAGACGCCGATGCTGCGGTAGTAGAAATTTGGAATGTCATAAACCCCGGGCAAGACCTTCACCGCCGCCATGGTCGGGATCAGCGGTCCAAATGTGGACAAATAGGCACCGAGGTTGGCGTTGGTTTCCACCATCATGCCGGTGATCTTGTAATCGGCGTCGAAGGCAAGCTTGGCGCGTGTGACATGATCGCGCCCTTGGGTATCCGACAGAAACGCGTCGCTTCTCTCCCCAATCCATTTGATAGGTCGGCCCAGCTTGCGGGACGCCCAGACCGTCACCGCGCATTCGGAATAGAAGAAAAGCTTCATGCCGAAGGCACCGCCCACATCTGGCGTAATCACCCGGATATCTTCTTCAGGCACATGCAAAATAGCATTGGCGAGAAGGGAGCGAAGCACCCAGCCGCCCTGCGTTCCCATGCGTATCGTCATTTTCGCGGCATCGCCGTTCCAGTCTGCGATCAGGCCACGCGGTTCCATGGAATTCACAACAACGCGGTTATTGACCAATTCAATCTCGGTGACATGGCTCGCCTTGGAAAAGACGTCCTGAATATTCTTTTCATCCCCTTGTTCCCAGTCAAAGGCAACATTATTGGGGACATTGGCATGGACCAGCGGCTTGCCAGTCGCATTTGCCGTTTTTGTATCGACGATAACGTCTTCTTCCTCAAAATCGACATAGATCAATTCCGTGGCGTCTTTGGCCTGGGCTAGGGTTTCGGCGATGACATAGGCGATATTATCGCCAACATAGCGAACCTTTTCCGTGGCGAGAACCGGATGGCCGGGGTCTGCGCGATCACTGCCATCCCGGTTTTTAAGCGGGATCATGCAGGGCAGCTGGTTCGCCTTATCCGCGGCCAGCTCTTTCCCGAGGATGATATCGATGACGCCCGGGGCCTGCTTTGCCTCGTCAATGTCGATGGAGAGGATTTTCCCATGGGCAACCGGGGATCGCAGCATATATCCGTATAGCTGGCCGTCCAGCGTGATATCATCGGTATATTCGCCTGTTCCGGTGATAAGACGAAAATCCTCTTTACGCTCCACTGACTGATTTACACCGAATTTCACCATTTTGTTGTCCACCTTCGTTTATGTGGTGCGCCCACCGTGGGTTTCTCTTTCTATACTATCAGACGGGGGAGGGCTGACATCAACCCCCGATTTGAAAATTTAGACCGTCAGAGCATCATTTTGGTTGTTCCCATAAAACGCCGCCCTCGACAAAATTTTCGATATCGCTGTCATCGAACCCATGTTCCTTCAGAATGTCGCGCCCTTGCGCACCGAAAGCAGGCGGGATTGATTTTGCGGACCCCGGTGTCCGGCTCAGCTTGACGGCGACGCCTGTGCCTTTATAGCCATCCATTTCAACGATCATGTTCCGATGGCGGGTATGTGGATGATTGATCGCCTCGGGAACCGTCATTGCGGCGCCCGCAGGAACGCCCGCCGCCAGTAGCTGGGTTGCTACCTCCACACCGTCTTTATCCGCAAAGAGCCTATTCAGAGCTTCGTTGAGAGCATCGCGGTTTGCCACGCGAAGAGAATTTTCCGCAAATCTTGGATCGTCCGCGAGTTCAGGTTCCCCCAGTGACGCGCAGAGCTTCGTGAACTGTCCATGATTTCCGACACCCAGGAAGACAGGAGTTGTTCGCGTCGGATAAAGATCATATGGCGCGATATTCGGATGGGAATTGCCCGTCAGTTTTGGGGCGTTCCCTGACATATTATAGTTCGGGGCATGTGGATGCTGTAGCTGTATGCCCGTATCGTAAAGCGATGCTTCCACTGATTGCCCCTTGCCGGAGACATGCCGCTCATTCACCGCCATCAGAATTCCGATAACCGCATTCATCCCGGTTCCCAGATCAACGAGCGGAATGCCAATGCGGACCTGACCAGAATCTGGAGATCCATTAATGCTGATCAAGCCAGTCCAGGCCTGAATAACCGCGTCATATCCCGGAAATCCGCCGAACGGCCCGTCGGCACCAAAGCCGGTAACGCGGCAATGGATTAATCGAGGGAATTTTTTGCAAAGGACATCCTCATAACCCAGGCCCCATTTTTCAAGGCTGCCTGTCTTGAAATTTTCGACCATGACGTCCGCGTCTTCAAGCAGTTTGAGAAGAATTTTCTTTCCCTCTTCATGGCGGATATCGAGAGCAATCGACCTCTTGTTCCGGTTGGTGCCAGAGAAATAGGCGGCAATCCCGGCATCATTGTAGGGCGGGCCCCAGCCTCTCGTCTCATCGCCTTGCGGGGGCTCGATCTTGATAACTTCAGCTCCGTGATCCCCCAGAATCTGGGTGCAGAACGGTCCCCCGAGAACGCGGGAAAGATCAATCACTTTCAAGCCCGAGAGGGCACCTTTACTAGACATGTCGGTCCTACTTCTTATTTCGTTTTTATGAGGGGTTATTTAGCGTGCGCAGCGGAGGAAGTCATCGGAAATATCGCCTCCGCAAAGTTCGGATAGACTTCGGCGACTTTCTCTCGCACCTCCTGATTGAGCAGTTCCAGCAGGGCCGGGTCCGGAGGGGCGGTGAGGGGGGCCTCTTTCGAATAATCAAAAGAAAAGCCGGTATTATCAAGAATATCCTCAAGCGAGCTGGTCGGGTGAATGGATTCTAGGCGGAACCGCTTTTTATCCTTGTCAAAACGAAAGAACGCCTTGCTGGTCAACAAACCGAAGGGGCCGCCTTTGCGGTATGTGCTGTTATCGGAAAGGCCGGGTGCGCTGATAAAATCGACTTTCTCCACCAGCGTGCGGCGAGAATGTTCCTCCCGGAAGAGGATTACTTTCGGTATTAGAAAATAAAGATAAGCAGACCCAAAGGTACCGGGCCATCTCGGGTTTGAAGATGGGTAATCGCCACGTCCCATGAGATTGATATTCGCCTGTCCGTCAATCTGGCCGCCGCCCAGGAAGAAGGCGTCAATCCGCCCTTGCGCGGCGCAGTCAAACAGCTCCCCGCCGCCGCCGGTGAAGAAATTATTGGCGACGGACCCCAGGATATTGACGAACCTAGGCGTGCCCCAAGCCGCTTTCGCGAGCAAGGCCGCTGCGCCGGGGATTGGAGAGGCCGCCCCCACTGCGACATGATTGCAGTCGCGCAAGAGGTTTGCGATAAGGCAGATGAGTGCCTTCTTGTCATCCGCGATATCCGTCATGCCGGAACACTTTCTTGCATGACAAATTGATCGAGATAGTTCTGAAAACCGGTGTCACTCTTGGCCATTTCCATATAGCGGCGCATATGGGCATCATCGACTTCGGCGCCGTTCCAGAACGGCAGCGGCCAACTCCCGTTCGGCGCAACGCAGATTTTGCCAACATAGAGAGCAGGCAGAACTCCGGCGGCCTTTTCCTCCGTCTCGAACAGGCTTGTTTCCGATATGGCGTCAACAGTGACGAACGCGGTCTTGGCCGCATGAGACATATTCACCAATTCCCGTTTTCGCCCAATCCAGACATTGCCCTCCCGATCCGCAAGGGGCGCATGAAAAAGTGCGATATCGGGTTGTATCGCCGGAATGGCGACAATCGGATCCTTGTTATTTGCGAATGGATTTTGAATTACTTTCCAGCCTGGATGATTTTTGAGGACATCGCTTCCCAGGATGCCACGGAGCGGCATAAAGGGGATGCCCTTTTGAGAGGCCTGCAATCCGGCATGGATGGCGGGGCAGGTGGCATCAACAAGTTGGATGGTCCCTTCGCGCACTGCTTTGGTAAAGCGGGGTGCGGGACCATACTCCCCAAGGGTAAGGGCGGAACTTTCGAACGTCTTGACGCAGCCCGCGCCGATCAGCAATTCCGCCTGCAATCCGCTGGTCGGCACCCCGACGAGATGGAGGTTTTTCACGCGACGGCGGATCAGGGCGCGGGTTGCCGCCATGGAAACACCGGCATAATCCGCCGGGATCGCAACCTTCGCGCCATCCGGAATGGCCATCGCAAATTCATCGATGGAACCGTCTTCAAAGCCTATGGGCATTTTATGCTCCTTCTGCTCCGTCCAATCTTACCATGATTGGTTACGTATTTCTTTTATAAGGATAAATGGCGCCGCGCCGATGACAAGGCAAATAATTGAATAGGTGAATACCGCATCATAACTACCTGTCAGGTCAAAAATAAGGCCTGAAAAATAAGATCCGCTGGCCATACCAAATCCGCCCCCGACGGCAATTCCGCCATATATGGTCCCGAAATTGCGACCATGGAAAAGAAGGGACGAGATGGAGCCGATCATCGGCCCGCGCGACCCCATGGAAAGGCCGAAGCAAATGATAAAGCCGTAAAGCGGCAGTAAATGATCCGATCGGTCCAGCAACCAGATAAAGATAACCGCCGCGATTGTTATGACATAGCTGATCATGGCTGTTTTAAAGAGGCCAATTTTCAGGGCAATATATCCGGCACCCAGCATGCCGACGGGGATAAGCAGCCCCGACAATCCGTAATTCACCGATGCCTCAATTGGTGTAAATCCGACTTCAATCAGGTAGGTCACCGCCTGGATAACGACGGAGAACATTCCGTTTCCGGTAAAAAAGAAAACGGACGCCAGGCCCCAGAATGGCAATGTGCGGATCGCCTTAGACATGGTCCAGTCAATTTCCGGCCTCTTTACATCAGTAGCTTGAGGGCGGCTGAGTTCCGTGCTGCCTGCGGCAATGCGACGCCAGGGGAGGAATACCACAACCAAGAGACTAAGGACGCAAAATCCGAGAAGAAGTTCCGCCTGTCGCCAGCCATAATTCTCAATAAATATCTGCGAAAGAGACAGACCGAGGAGCGTTCCGGCGCCCATCGAAGAGTAGATGATGGCGAGGGCGAGCGGGATCTGGGCCCTGAACCAGCGGCTGGCCATGGCGGCGTTGGGCACGTTGCCGCAGCAGGAGGCGGAAAACCCGACGAGCAGGCTGATCGTCAGGTAGAATTGCCAGATATTTGTGGCAAAGCTTGCGAAAATAAGTCCAGCCCCGGCCGATAAAATACCAATCCCGTAAACACTGCGTGGGCCAAGGCGGTCAAACAGGACCCCGACAAGGGGCCCGGTCAATCCGGTGATAACCGCGCCAAAGGAGTAAATGGAGGCAACTGTACCGCGCGGCCATTGGAATTCGTCGCCGAGCGGCGAGACCAGGTTCGGAAAATTTTCAAATGCAAATCGTCCGGCCAAGCCCATCAGAAAACACAACAGGAGAACGCCAATTGCGACCGGAACAAATTCTGTTTTTTTGGGTTGGCTCAAAGGCCCCGCTCCATTCTTTTTATTTTTCCGGGAAATGGGGAAGATCGATTAAATTAAGATTCATTCTAATCGACCTGCCCCTAAAATAGAATGCCCTTTCTTTATAAAGACATTAATCCTTGCGGGAGATGGCAGAGGCGAGCCAGCCTGCGAACAGCGCAACAATGATTGCGGCAATGCCGTAAAGTGCAGGGTAAGCATAGGCGAAATCATAAATTTGTCGTCCCAGCCCCGATTTCTTGATAAACAGCGGCGATGACTGGGCTCCCAAGAGTTCCCCATCCTTGAACAGATAGAATTCCGCAATATAGTCGCCGACCGGCACATTCGCGGGGATAGCGATCGTCGTCCGGAAAAGAGTATCGCCGAGAAAATAGACCGCAGTTTCCTGATCCGAATAGAGGTTTGCGCGGGATTTCTGTCGGACGATGGCTTCCTCGAATGGAAGGCTTGTCTGCTCAGGTTCGACCGGGCGAAAGTGCAGGCGCGAAGGCCCGATACGGAGGCGGTTAAGAACATCCGGTGGTGCGATCTCTTCCACGGGCCGATTGCTCGCCAAAGCGTAAAAGCTTGGCACGCGTGCAAATTCCACCGCTTCTGTATTGATCCAAATTCCGGCAACCCGGTCTTTACGGCGGACGATGACATCTTTTTCCGGACCTCGGACAACGACCAGCACGTCACCGCGGTTTAGCCCTTCATCCTTATCATCAATATTAATAGCGCCAAAGAGAAGCAACTCCGTTCCTGTGAAATCGGACGTTACCGAGACCAAATGTGAGGAAATATCGGTGACCAGTGAAGACTGAGCCTGACTGTGGGGTGCCCATGCCAAAACAAGCGCACAAAGGGTGGCAAAGGTTGTTAATAGCGGACGCATGGAAAAGAACATTCGATCAATGCCCTCCTGCGCCGAGCGAATATAGATCGTCCGGCGTAATTACGAGGTCGAATGCCAGTTTCAGGCAAACAATGATGACCAGCAGGGCAAGGAGGCTGCGAAGTTGTTCCCCGCGCAGTTTGGTGCCAAATCGAGTGCCAATCTGGGCCCCGACAACGGAACTGCTCATCAGGAGCAGGGCCAGCATGACATCTACCGTCTGCGTATTGATGGCATGTAGCAACGTAACGTTTGCCGTCACGAAGATAATCTGGAAGAGGGACGTGCCGATCACGACGCTGGTCGGCATACCAAGGAGATAGATCATCGCCGGAACCATAACGAAACCACCGCCGACACCCATGATAGCCGAAAGGATGCCCACCAGGGCGCCAATGCCAAGCGGCATCAGGGCGCTGATATAAAGCTTCGATTTTCGGAACCGCATTTTGAAGGGGAGGCCATGAATCCAGTAATGTTGATGAAGTTTCTTGCGCTTTACCGTGCCGCGCCGCGTGTTGATCAGCGCATTAACGCTTTCAAACAACATCAAGAAACCGATTGTTCCCAGAAAAATAACATAAGACAGCGAAATCATCAGGTCGACCTGGCCGACCGAATTAAGGATTGTGAATATCCAGGCACCTGCTACAGACCCGACGATACCGCCGATCAGGAGCACCATGCCCATTTTGAAATCAACATTTCCGCGTCGCCAATGAGCGAGAACACCGGACACGCTCGCGGCCGTAATCTGGTTGGAAACTGTGGCAACGGACACCGCCGGAGGGATGCCGACAAATATCAGCAGCGGTGTCATGAGAAAGCCGCCGCCAACGCCAAACATTCCCGAGAGAAGACCGATTGCACCACCCATGCCCAAGATCAGAAACAGATTGACTGAAATTTCGGCAATGGGCAGATAAACAGTCATTCGGCAGCTTTGGCCTTCTTTTTTGAGTGGTTCGGGCGGGAGTGACGCCGATTCTGTTGGCTATACATTAAAAGGCCGGGGAAGGGAAGGGGAGCTAAGGAAATCTTCTTGTTCAGCGCCAAGTTTCCTTTTAAAAACCTTATGTCGCTTATTCTGGCTGTTCCTGATATGTGCGGGTGGGAGAAATCACTTGTGAAAGTAGCGATTGCCACGGTATCAAATCCTCAAACTATCTGTGGCGAAGAAGTTCAGGAGAGAACATGCGGGTCCTTTATGTCGGTAACTTTAATGAAAAGCATGATGGCGGTGCTTTCTATGACTCTAATCGCAAGCTTGCCAACGGGTTTATCCGGAACGGTCATCAAGTGTATCAATTCAGTGATCGTGATATCGCGCGTGCCTCAACCTGGTTCAGGTCTCGCAAGTTTGGCGTTGTGCCCGCAAATATGCGCCTCATTAAGACAGCTAAAACCTACTGGCCGGATTTGCTCTTTATTGGGCATGCCGATCCAATATATGCACAAACGCTGAAGGAAATCAGAAAAGCCGTGCCGCATATCAAGATTGCGGTTTATGACTTTGACCCACTCTGGCAGGAGCAGACGGTTGAGCGGACTGCCAAGCATGCGGCGTTGGCTGATGCGACTTTTATTACTACAGCTGGAGATGAACTTAGGAGATTTGCGAATAAGCGCAATGTAGTCAGCTTTTTTCCTAATTTGGTTGACTCCAGCATTGATACTGTAAGGTCATTTGATAATCCCGATCCGGCAACCAGGCTATTTTATGGGATGGGAAATGCGAAAGAAGGGAGTGAACGACGTCAGGTCGCCGAAATGATCATCGAACGTTTTGGTAAGGAGACTATGGAAATTCTCGGGATGCCCGGAAATCCTCCGATAAGCGGAATAGGCTATCAGCGACGTATTGGGGGTGCTCGGATGGGCCTTAATCTCAGCCGTGGCGAGGTTTTTCCTCTCTATAGTTCGGACCGGATGGCGCAGTATACCGGGAACGGGCTGATGACCCTAATCCACCGTCGGACGGGGTATGACCAGATCTACAAAGAGGATGAACTGGCCTTTTACGACGATTTTGATCAACTGCTTGAAAGAATTGCCTATTTCAACGAGCATGATGATGAGGCGCGAACGATTGCCAAAAATGGTTGGCAGCGTACTCACGAGATATTCAATGAGCGGCTTGTCGCCCAATATATCACCGAAGTAACCTTCCGTCAGGAACTGAGTGAGGACTATCAGTGGCCGACAGAGTTGCACCGGGTTTGATCGGTCAGATCCCTGCTTTCTTCAGTTCTTCGGGCAACTTGCCGCCCAGCCAGTAGAAATACATGCGGAAATCGCTATAGAGCGACCAGAACGGATAGGTGAAGGTAGCCGGGCGGTTCTTTTGAACAAAGAAATGCGCGATCCAGGCCGGGCCATATCCGGCGACAAGCGCGAGAAGGACCAACCATGGCATCATGAAAATAAAGGCGGCGATCAGGCATAACAGAGCGAGCGTGGAGCCGATATAATGCAAGCGGCGGCAATTCGCATTTGAATGCTCGCGCAGATAATAAGGCCAGAATTCAGCATATTGAGTGATTTTGGCCGTCATTTCTTGCCTCTTTCCTTATATTCGATATACATTATAGCAGATATTTACCCGCTCAATCCAGTATCTGCGAAGCGTCGGCTATAGATTGACGTTTACGTAAACGTAAAGTATATTACGTGCTGCAAAGTAGGATTGGGACTCAGTACATATAATGAATGCCAGAGCAGAAATTGACAAAGAAGGCCGGATCAGCTTCTCCATCACGGAGCTTGCTGAGGAATTCGGCGTTACCTCCCGCACTATCCGTTTCTATGAGGACAAGGGGCTTGTAAATCCCGCGCGGGAAGGAACGACACGTATTTATTCCCGTAAGGACCGCGGACGGTTAAAGATTATCCTGCGGGGGCGTCGCCTCGGCTTCAGTCTGCAGGACATCAAAAAGATGCTGGATATGTACTCGCCGGAGAGCGGCGGTACGGATCAACTCACCTTCACCTTGCAAAAATGCGAAGAGCAGCTGGAAAAGCTGATCACGCAACGTGCCGATATCAACGAAGCCATTGCGGAATTGGAAGACGGTATCTCCCAGTTGAAGGGACATTTGGCATCTGGTGGCGCGGATGGTTGCAAGAAAACCATCGCCTAAATCCTGCAAAAAGGATCGGGCACAGTAAATTTCGTAAAATTCAGGCTCTATATACAGGGGCAGGACTACAAAAAACGACCGGGAGTAGCCGGTTCATCAATATGATCTGAAAGGATGTCGAGACAATGAAAAATGTCGTAATCGCGGGATATGCACGCTCTCCCTTCACTCTTGCGAACAAAGGGGAGATGATCAAAATCCGCCCCGATGAAATGACAGGTCAGGTGGTAAAGGGCCTGATTGCCACGACTGGCGTCAATGTCGAGGATATTGAGGATGTGATTATTGGCTGCGCCTTCCCGGAGGCGGAGCAGGGCCTGAACGTGGCGCGGATCATCAGCTTCCTTGCCGGTATTCCGAAAGCAACCGCGGCGACGACTGTCAATCGTTTCTGCGGTTCTTCCATGCAGGCGATCCATATGGCGGCGGGGGCGATCCAGATGGGCGCGGGCGAGGTTTTCGTCTGCGGCGGGATCGAGAGCATGACGCGCGTTCCCATGGGGGGCTTTAATCCCGCACCACACCCCGGTCTATACAAGTCTTACCCGGAAGCTTACGTCTCCATGGGCATTACGGCGGAAAACCTTGCCAAGCAATATAATATTTCCCGTAAAGAACAGGAGGAAATGGCTGTTGAAAGCCATGCTCGCGCCTCCGCCGCTCGTGATTCCGGCAAGTTTAATGACGAGATTATTCCGATTGTCGATGGCAATACGCGCGTCGAGCAGGATGGTTGTATCCGCCCCGAAACAACGATGGAAACCCTTGCGGGTCTGAAACCGGCCTTTGATGAGAGCGGTACCGTAACAGCAGCCACCTCCTCACCACTCACCGACGGTGCTTCTGCTACGCTCGTTTGTTCCGAGGAATATGCCGATGCGAACGGACTTAAAAAGCTTGCCCGGATCAAGTCGATTGCCGTCGCAGGCTGTGCGCCGGAATTGATGGGCATCGGCCCGGTTCCGGCCACCAAGAAGGCGCTGGAACGTGCGGGCGTCACCCTCGCAGATATTGATATCATTGAACTGAATGAGGCGTTCGCGGCGCAAGCCTTGGCAGTCCTGAAGGAATCCGGCATGGATTTCGCCAAGACCAACCTTGATGGCGGCGCCATCGCGCTTGGTCACCCGATGGGCGCGACAGGTGCCCGCATTACCGGCAAGGTCGCCAGCCTGTTGCAGCGGGAAGGCAAGGCGCTTGGTTTGGCTACCCAGTGCATCGGCGGCGGTCAGGGCATCGCCACGGTTCTGGAGGCCTGCTAATCATGGCTATTGAAAAAGTTGCCGTTATCGGCGCGGGCGTCATGGGTGCGGCGATTGCCGCCCATGTCGCCAATGCGGGCGTTCCGGTCGTGCTGCTGGATATCGTTCCGAAGGACGCGAAAAACCGGAATATGCTGGCCGAAGGCGCGGTCGCGGCCATGCTGAAAACCAAGCCTGCGCCCTTTATGCACAAAAAGAATGCGCGGCTTGTCACGACCGGAAACCTTGAAGACAACCTCGACCTCGTCGCCGATTGCGACTGGATCTGCGAAGCGATTATCGAAAATACCGGCCTCAAGCAGGATCTCTACAAACGTCTCGACGGTGTGCGCAAAGAGGGCTCTATCGTCACGTCAAATACCTCCACCATTCCGCTTAAAACTTTGATGGAGGGGTTGCCGGAAAGCCTGCAGAAGGATTTTGCCATCACCCATTTCTTCAACCCGCCGCGCTATATGCGGCTGTTTGAATTGGTCGGGGGTACACATACCCGCAAAGAGGCGCTGGAGGATTTGCGGCAGTTCGCGGATATTGCGCTCGGCAAGGAAGTCGTTGACTGTTACGACACGCCGGGTTTTGTCGGTAACCGGATCGGTATATACTGGTCTTCCGTCGCCACGAGTTCAGCTTATGACCTCGGCCTTACGGTTGAGGAAGCTGATGCGGTCTGCGGTAAGCCGATGGGCATTCCCTCCACCGGGATATTCGGTCTCGGCGACCTGACCGGGATTGATCTCGGCCCCAAAGTCATTGCCTCTATGCTATCCGAACTCCCTGCAAGCGATGCCTTCTCGAAAGAGTATGACCCCAACCATCCTTTGGTCGCCATGACCGCCAAGATGATTGAGGAAGGTTATACAGGCCGTAAAGGCAAGGGTGGCTTCTACCGCATGAATAAGGAGGGCGGTAAGCTCGTCAAGGAAGCTCGTAACCTCAGGACCGGGGAATATGCCATGGCCGAAAAGCCGCAGCTCGGATCCGTCAAGGCGGCGAAGAAAGGCCTGCGTGCTCTCGTTGAGTTTGAGGATAAGGGCGCAGAGTATGCTTGGGCGATCCTCTCAAAGACGATTTCCTACGCGGCATCACTTGTGGGTGAGATTGCCGACGATATCATCGCCATCGATACGGCCATGAAAACCGGCTATGCCTGGAAATATGGTCCGTTCGAACAACTTGATCAGCTCGGCAACCAGTATTTCATCGACCGGTTGGAAGCCGAAGGTCTGCCGGTGCCGGAGTTCCTCAAAAAAGTCGGTGATCGCCCGCTTTACAAGGAAGAGGGCAAGGATGCCTACTTCATGACGGTGGATGGCGACTATGCCGTTGTGCCAATTGCCGAAGGCGCCTGGATGCTTGCCGATATCAAGCGGGGCAGCGAGCCTGTCATGTCCAACAAGGGCGCCAGCATCTGGGACCTTGGGGATGGTGTTGCCTGCCTTGAACTCCACACCAAGATGAATTCCATCGATCAGGACGTGGTCACCATGCTGGTGGAAGCCGGCAAGATCGACAAGAAAGGCTTCAAGGCGCTGGTTATCGGCAACGACTCGGACAACTTCTCCGTTGGTGCGAATGTCGGCCTTGCGCTTTTCGCCGCCAACGCGGCGATGTGGCCAGTGATCGAAAACTCGATCTCTGAAGGCCAAAATGCGCTGATGAAGTTGAAATACGCGCCCTTCCCGGTGGTTGCCGCGCCGGCTGGCATGGCCCTTGGCGGCGGTTGCGAGATTGTTCTCGCCGCAGCGGCTGTTCAGGCGCATGCAGAAAGCTACATGGGCCTTGTCGAGGTCGGTGTCGGGGTGATCCCCGGCTTTGGCGGCTGCAAGGAACTGGTCATGCGCGCGATGCTGAACAAGAAACGTCCGGGTGGTGCGATGCCTGCGATTTCTGGCGTGTTCGAAGCCATCTCCACCGCCAAGGTCGCCACCAGCGCCGCGGAAGCGCGGGATATGATGATCTTGCGCGACGGTGACCGGGTGACCATGAACCGCAAGCGGGTCCTCGCCGATGCGAAGGCGCGTGCTCTGGGTATGGTGGAAGGCTATACGGCACCGGAACCGGTGGACGTCAACCTTCCCGGCGCGACGGCGGCGGCGGCTTTCGATATGGCGGTCTCCGGCTTCGTAACCATGGGTAAGGCAACCGCCTATGACGGTGTGGTCAGTGAGCAAGTCGCCCGGGTCCTCACAGGTGGGGATACGGACATCACCCAGCCGGTGACCGAGAAGAAGCTGCTACAGCTGGAGCGCGAAGGCTTCATGACCCTGATCCATAATCATAAGACGCTTGACCGGATTGAGCATATGCTCACCACCGGCAAGCCGCTCAGAAACTAGAAGGGAGTATCGAGATGCCTGTTTATAACGCACCGGTAAAAGACTTCAAATTTGTCCTCAACGACCTTCTGGGTCTCGACAAGATGACCAACATGCCGGGGTTCGAAGATGCGACGCCCGATATGATTGACGCCATCCTCGAAGAGGGCGGTAAATTGATGAGCGAGGTTATCCAGCCGCTCAATCTGGTTGGCGACAAGGAAGGCTGCACCTGGAAGGACGGCGAGGTGACAACCCCGACCGGTTTCAAGGACGCCTATGACGAATACCGTGCCGCGGGTTGGATGGGCCTTGATGCCGATCCGGAATATGGCGGGCAGGGCTTGCCCCATGTTATCGGGATTGCCTTTGCCGAGATGATGAGTGCGGCGAACATGGCGTTCGGCATGTATCCGGGCCTGACCCACGGTGCCTATGCGGCGATCCATAAGCATGGCACGGATGAGCAGAAGCAGACCTGGCTTCCGAAAATGGTCACCGGGGACTGGACCGGGACCATGAACCTGACCGAGCCGCATTGCGGAACGGACCTCGGCCTTATGCGGACCAAGGCAGTGCCACAGGACGATGGCAGCTACAAGGTAACGGGCACGAAAATCTTTATCTCCGCCGGTGAGCATGACATGGCGGACAATATCGTTCATCTCGTGCTGGCGAAAATTCCCGGCGGACCGGAGGGAATCAAGGGCGTCTCCCTCTTTATCGTGCCGAAATTCCTGCTGGATGCCGATGGGAATCCTTCAGAACGTAATGGTGTCGCTTGCGGGTCCATCGAGCACAAGATGGGCATTCACGGCAACTCCTCTTGCGTCATGAACTATGAGGACGCGACGGGCTGGCTCTTGGGCGAGAAACATAAGGGCATGCGTGCCATGTTCACCATGATGAATGCCGCGCGTCTCGGTGTGGGTATCCAGGGGCTTTCTCAGGCCGAGGTTGCTTATCAGAATGCGGTCATCTATGCAAAAGACCGGCTGCAGGGCCGCTCGATATCGGGCGTTAAGGCACCGGAAAAAGCGGCTGATCCGATTATCGTGCATCCGGATATCCGCCGGAACTTGCTGATGATCCGCGCCTTTACCGAAGGCGCACGGGCGCTCGGCCTTTGGGCGGGACTGCAGGTCGATATGGTGGAAAAACACCCCGAAGAAGAGGGGCGCCGCGCCGCCGATGAGGCGCTTGGTCTGCTTACGCCAGTGATCAAGGCTTATTTCACCGATATGGGGTTCGAACTCGCCGCGACTGCGATGCAATGCTACGGCGGCCATGGCTATATCCACGAATGGGGAATGGAGCAGTTCGTCCGCGATGCCCGCATTACCCAGATTTATGAAGGGGCGAACGGTATTCAGGCTCTCGACCTTGTCGGGCGTAAGCTACCGCAGAATCTGGGCCGCAATCTCCGTCAGTTCTTCCATCCGGTGGACGCCTTCATTCAGGAGAATATGATGGACCCGGAACAGAAGGAATTTGTCATGCCGCTCGCCAAAGCCTTTGCGAAGCTCCAACAGGGCACCGCATTGCTCGGCGAGAAAGGCATGAAAAATCCGGACGAAGCAGGTGCCGGCTCTAGCGAGTATCTTCGGATGTTCGGCCTCGTCGCGCTCGGCTTTATGTGGGCGCAGATGGCGAAGATTGCGAAAGCGAAACTGGCCGAGGGAACCGACGATCCCGAGTTCTACAAGACCAAACTGGTCACAGCGCGTTTCTTCTTTGAACGCATGATTCCGGACGTCTCTTCTCTCCTTGTGAAAATGAGTGCGGGGTCAAAAACCATGATGGAACTGGATGCGGAAGCCTTTTAGGGCCGACGATCTATAATATGAAGGCGGGACGTTGTTCCCGCCTTTATTTCGTGAAGTGTGAAACGCGGTGGGCTATCTACTTTTTAGTGGTATCTGACAGGGCAGTTCGCTAAACTTCATGGAGAAATTGACAAATTGTCAATTGCAGGGAAAAAGTCGCACGAAAACTAAAAACAAAGGTGGCGAGATGATCGAAAGAAGCATTTTCAGCGAAGAACATAATATATTCCGGGAATCGGTTCGCCGGTTTTATGAGGAGCATATCACTCCGCATCACGCCCAATGGGAGAAGGACGGCCAGGTGAGCCGCGATGCCTGGCGTGAGGCGGGCAAGCAGGGGCTTCTCTGTATGCCGATCCCCGAGGAATATGGTGGGGCCGGGGCCGATAAACTCTACAGCATCATCATGATGGAGGAGCAGTCGCGCGCGGGCACGACGGGCCCGGGGTTTGGCCTACATTCTGAAATCGTTGCCCCGTATATTTTCAACTACGGCACCGAAGAGCAGAAGAAAAAGTACCTCCCAAAACTGGCAACCGGTGAGATGATTGGCGCGATTGCCATGACGGAACCGGGCGCAGGGTCCGACCTGCAGGGCGTGAAAACCCGTGCCGTGAAGGACGGGGATGATTATATCATCAATGGCTCCAAAACCTTTATCACAAATGGCTATATGTGCGATCTCGTGATCGTCGTGACCAAAACGGATCCGACGGCGGGCGCGAAGGGAACGTCCTTGTTTCTGGTGGAAGCGGATACGCCTGGATTTGAGAAGGGTCGCAATCTAGATAAGCTGGGCCTCAAGGCGCAGGACACGGCGGAGCTTTTCTTTGATGATGTGCGCGTCCCGGCGAGCAACATGCTGGGCGGGGAAGGCAAAGGCTTCTTCTGCCTGATGCAGGAACTTGCCTGGGAGCGGTTGCAGATCGCTATCGGCGCCACGGCGACGATGGAAGCTGTCCTCGACGAGACGATTGAATATACGAAAGACCGCAGTGCCTTCGGCAAGAATATCATCGAGTTTCAGAACTCCCGCTTCAAGCTGGCTGAGCAAAAGACCCAGGTGCAGATTGCCCGCGTCTTTGTCGATAAATGTATCGAGGAGCTGCTGAAGGGCGAGCTTAAGGTCGATACGGCGGCCATGGCGAAATACTGGTGCTCCGAGATTGAAAACAAAGTCATTGATGAATGCCTGCAGCTTCATGGCGGCTATGGCTTTATGTGGGAATTCCGCGTTGCGCGCTCTTATGCCGATGCCCGGGTGCAGCGCATCTATGGCGGCACCAATGAAATCATGAAAGAGCTTATCGCCCGAGGATTATAAGGGCCATAAGGATGGTCAACAGCTGATGGCGCGCCCTGGCATGGGCCGGGTCGGTTGGTGATATCGGCCTCTGGACCCCTCTTTCTGACACTTTATGCGGGTGTTTTATTGTTTCATGTGAAACACCCGGTTCTGCCCAGTCATACCTGAAATACATCGCTCTGTGCCTTGCCAGTTAACCGGGAGCCTGTAAGAAAAGGCTCCCGGCTTGACATTCTTCATCAGTGGAAATGCTGATGAACGGCGGCGATATGCCGATGATCGGAACCACAGCATCCGCCGATTACGGCGAGGTTCGGCAGATACTGCGCAAGATCCACATGCTGTGCGGCGAATTCCGAAGGGTTGCCGTCGTCCAGCTCCTCCGCTTCATCCAGCTCCGCATGGCTCAGGGCCGATGCATTGGCTCTCAGCCCGCCAATCCGACTCCGCCAGTCGCCGCCCGATTTCAGGACATCCACAAAATGCGTCGGATGGGCGCAGTTGATCATGTAATAGGCAGGGCTATTACTGCTTGCATCATCCGTTCTGCGGACAGCTTCTTCCAGGGTTTCTCCCGTTGGTAGTCTGCCGTCGGTCTCGACGGTAAAGGAAATGACCGTCGGGATGCCGATATCGGCACCGATCCGCGCGATGCCGATCGCTTCATTGAGATAGTTCATGGTAACAGCCGTGATCATATCTGCACCGGCCTCCGCGAAGGAGGTAACTTGCGCCCGGTGATAATCGGTCGCCTCTTCCACGGACATAAGGAACTCCGGGTTATAGCCGTCACCGCGTGGCCCGATGGCGCCATTAAGGACGCAGGCCGTTGTCTCCGTCTCATGGGCGTCGCGAATGCCATGCAGCATTTCAACAGACTCTCTGTTGATCACATCCAGGGCTTCAGGACTATAACCGAGAAGATCGCCCCAATCCTGGCTGGCGCGCCATGTCGGTGTATCGAGAATAATTCCCGTGCCATTGTCTTTGGCGATGCTGACATATTTCAGCAGGTAATTTTCAATCGCCTGTTTGCCTTTAGTATCGCGCAAAAGATCAAAGGCGGCGAAGTGTGGCAGGTCAAAGCCTTCCAAAAACAGCAGCGTGGTTTCCAGCCCGCCATCGGTCAGATATATCTTGTCTTTCGACTGCGGCAGGTGATGCCGGTATTTTGCCTGTCTCATAAGTTTCTCCATCATGTTAGATGGCAGGAACATATGAATATCGCGCTCTTTGAAATAGTAGGACTATGGTACAGTTGGGCGGAAAAGTTGAAATGCCGTTTATTTCAAGATGTTAAGCTATTTCCAACTAATACAAACTATGATAGAATGGCACTCCACATAGACAAAACTGTACTGGCGGTACAGTACTCGCAGTATGGAATTTCGAGGGGACAATGAGAAAAGGCGCTGAAACACGAGAGCGACTGCTTTCCATTGCCGAGACGGCAGTTCTCGCAAAGGGTTTTGGCGCGACTTCTATCGAGGAATTGATTGTTGAAGCCGAAATCACCAAAAGTGGCTTCTTCTATCATTTCAAGGATAAGACGGAGCTCGCCCGGGCCCTCATAGTCCGATACCTCGAAGCTGATGAAGTTCTGCTTGATGATCTTTTTAAGCGGGCCAGAGAATTAAACGACGATCCCCTCCATTCACTCCTGATTGGCCTGAAACTTCTGGCGGAAATGATGGCGGACCTGCCGGAGGGACATCCGGGCTGCCTCGTTGCAACGATTTGTTATCAGGAGCGGCTGTTCGACAAGGATATCCATGAACTGACCCGGGGCGGGGCCCTTGCCTGGCGCGCGAGATTTGTCAGGGTGCTGGAGGAGATTAGCGAGATTTATCCGCCGAATGACGATGTTGACCTGGTGGAAGTTGCCGACCTGATCTCTACCATTGTCGAAGGCGGCATAATTATGTCAAAGGCCCTGCGGGAGCCTGAAAAACTTGCCGCTCAAGTTATTCTGCTCCGCTCCTATATCAAGCTGCTTTTCAGTCCCCGCCCGTCGTGATTCACATCTGTGCTTTGAGAAGTTTTTCTGCGGGGTAATCCGTAAATTCCTTGGGCAAGGGAACGGATTTCCGCGTTGTCATATCGAAATAAACACCGATAACGGTGGTCGTGACCGCCAGTTCGCCAGTGTCCATATTGATCAGGTTATGGCCGAAACGAAAAATCTTCTTCTCCGCGCCGATAAGACCGCTTTTCAGCAAAATCGCGGTGGATTTCCGGATTGGCGCATGAAATTCGGAATAGTAATCGAGCGCCGCCGATCCTAAATTGCGGCTGCGGATAATTTCCCGCGTCAGGCCGACCGCATTAATAATATGCGTCGCCGCATCGGAGAAATAGCCAACCACGTGCCGCATTTCGATGTGATCGAACTGATCGCATTCCCAGACATCGACGGACCCGCGTGTGCTTTCGAACATGTGATCGAGTGGGCGGTTCGGCATCAACGTTCCGGCAAAGGGCTCGGGGTGGAAAACATCCGGATGCGGGTCGGTCAATTCCTCGGCGGCGGCTCTTATATCCCCTGGCAGGGGGAGTGACGCATCCGTATCATAATCCGCATAGTCGGCGGTAAATTCATAAACAGCCGATAACCTGCCATGAATGGCATCAAAGATATGAATAAAGCCCGTGAGGATATCGCCGGATACTTCCCGAATGCCGCCCATGCCATAAAGAGCGGTACCTGCATGGACTTCCGACTTATATTGTGTGCGGATGGTCTTGAAGCGGAGGCCCTTGCGGGTTGCGCGGATAGTCGATGGTGACAGGCCGAGCGCGTTCTGCAGGTGGGCAAAGGCGTCTGAGCCTTTCGACATATAGAACTGCACGTTCATATGGCGCATCTGATCGCATTCCCATGCCTCGACCCCGCCGCGATAGAGAGGAAGGAGCTTGTTCATGCTACGTCCTCCCCATCGGTTATTAAATCAACCAGCTTTAGTCGAATGGCGTCGCTCAACGGAATGGCTTTGCGGCTTTCAAGGTCCATATAAGCTGCGGTCATCCTGCTGGCAAAGACAAGCCCATCGTCCACACTGTTATAGAGGCGGTGATCGACGGTCACTGTTTTCTTTGAGCTGCCGACAACCGCGCTTTCCATATGGATAATGTCGCCTGCGTGAAGCTCCGCGACATAACGGGAGTCCTGCTGGACAACGGCAAGGCCTCGCTTGCCGTTCTTCAAGTCATCCGGGTCCATGCCGATGATGTGAAACATGTTGCACATCGCCAGGCTGATACGGGAGCCATAATACTGTATATTCATATGTCCCAGAAGGTCGCATTCTCGCATCAGCACCTGACCGCGATAGCTCTCCATATAACCGCTCATGTACGGGGAACTCCTGTTTTGCAATTATTGTTGATCTTCTTGTTGCGCCACCCTTAATAACATTCGTTTGCTGTGGCGGTCGACCATTTCTTGACTGTCCTGATTGAGCAATTGAAGGCGGCCGCCGCTTTCCAGCAGCATCATCCCGAGGAGAGAGGCGGTGAAGTCCGTCGTTTCTTCCTGCGCTTCGGCGGCGGAGGCCGGGGTTCGTTGATGCAGCTCATTCGCCAGCAGGCCCATCAGGTTAAGCAGACGGCTATCCAGTTCTTTCCGTGCGGGCGCAGGGACGTCGCCTGATGTTTCACCGAGATCGGCAAGAGATAAGAGGAGGAGCCGCCTTTCTTCCGGATGGTCCCGGAAATGGGACGCAAATATTGAAAAGGCTCGCGCGCCTTGATTGTCCGTCGCAACGTCCTGCTGGAGAGCCACCCTGATATGACGCGTTAAGTCACCGAGGATGCCCGCCAGCAATTCGATCTCGATCTCTTCTTTCGTGCGGAAATAGTTGTACGCCGCCCCCAGTGAGTAACCGGCTTCCTCGGCGATGGCTCGCATATTGAGACCGTCCGTCCCGTCAGCATCGAAAATCCGGCGCGCTGCGGCAAGAATATGCTGCCGCTTGAACTTTGCGAGACTTTCTGTGCGGCCTTGCTTTCTATGCCCGTCATTCATAAGTATGTCTCCGGATAATAAACATTATCTGTATAAATGAACAATGTTCAATATATTTCTGCCATCAGCTTGTAAAAATAATTTTGTTTTTTGCGACGGAAATAATTTCCCCGGTTCGTTGAATGGATAAGTCAAACCAGTGAAGGAGACTTGAGGAATGAAACGGAAGATTATTATTGGGTCGGTGATTGCCGCCCTGGCGATTCCCGCCCTTGCCTATGCCGCAACGGACGGTGCACCGAAAGGTCCGCATAAAGGCGGGATATTTGAACGGTTGGATACCAACAAGGATGGCGAAATTACCTTGGAGGAGATGACCGCGAAATCCACAGAGCGCTTTTCCAAGCTTGATAAGGACGGTAACGGTACGATCAGTATCGAGGAAATGACCGTTCGCAAGCAGGAATTCTTCGATAAGCTCGATACGGATGGCAGCGGCTCCATCAGCAAGGAAGAAGCCAGTGCCTTTCACGAAATGAAGCGTGAGAAGCGTAAAGAGCGCCACGCTACGCGGATGCTGGAAATTCTGGATACGGACAAAGATGGCACGGTGACCAAGGAAGAGTTCGCCGCCGCGTCAGACAAGCGCTTCGACGCGGCTGACGGCAACAACGACGGCGTTCTATCTGCCGATGAACTTCAGCAAATGGGCCCGAAAAAGCACGGTGAGAAAAAAGGCTGATTTTTGAGACGCGATACCTTGTCATCGCGTAACCGGGGCCCGCTTTTCTTTACTCCATTGGAAGAGCGGGCCTTTCGTTTTATATGTTCCCGCGTTAACCCCGCCGCTGCTTGGGCAGGGTATCCATATATTTGCAGATAATGCCGAGCATAACCTCGTCCGCGCCGCCGCCGATCGACGAAAGCCGTCCGTCGCGATAGAGCCGCGTGATCGGCGTTTCGTTCATGAAGCCCATGCCGCCATAATATTGCAGGCAGGCATCGGCAATCTCCCGTGTCAGGCGTCCGACTTTGAGCTTTGCCATGGAGGCGAGCATCGTCACATCCTCCCCGCGGACATAGTCATACACTGCGCGGTAGGCGAGGGACCGAAGCTGCTCCACCTCAGTCAGCAACTCGGCCAGCCGAAAATGAATATACTGGTTGTCGATCAGCGGCTTGCCGAATGCCTCGCGCGTCCGGGTATAGTCGATGACATCATTGATCGCTTTTTCTAGTGGCTTCAGGCCTGCGCCCGCCGCCCAGAGACGCTCCTCCTGGAACTGCTGCATTTGATAGGCGAAGCCCTTGCCCTCTTCGCCGATCAGGTTGCGTTGCGGCACGCGGACATCCTCAAAAAAGAGCTGCGCCGTATCAGAAGACCGCATGCCCATCTTGTCGAGCTTGCGCGCGAGTGTGATGCCGGGGCTGTCCATCGGAACAACGACTAGCGACTTGCTCTCATGCATGGCGCCATCGCTGGTGTTGACCAGCATGCACATGAAGTCGGCCTGCGCGCCATTGGTGATCCACATTTTCTGCCCATTGATGATGTAGTCATCGCCGTCTTTGCGGGCGTGGCTTTTAATCGCGGCAACGTCGGATCCCGCACCGGGTTCCGAAACGCCAATACAGGCCACATAATCGCCAGCGATCGCGGGTTTGAGGTATGTCTCCCGCACATAGTCTGAGCCGAAGCGTGCAAGTGCGGGCGTTGCCATATCGGTTTGCACGCCGATCGCCATGGGGACGCCGCCGCAAGTGATTTGGCCGAGAGTTTCCGAAATTGCAAGGCTGTAGGAGTAATCAAGACCGAGCCCGCCATATTCCTCCGGCTTGCAGACACCCAGGAATCCCTGATCGCCCAGCTTTTTGAATAGTTCATGTGCGGGAAAGGCGCCGTCTTTCTCCCACTCGTCGACATGCGGGTTGATCTCCTGATCAATGAATTTGCTGAGGGAGCGGATCAGCTCCCGATGTTCGGCTCCATAAATCATTCCCCGTCCTCCCGTAAAAATGCAGGTACTTCTGTCAGGTGAAATCCGTTAAAGGCTTTGTTATTTTTGTGATCTGGCATATCCCAGTTCATGCGGATATTCGGGGCGCCGCCGTCGATACGCAGGCAGCTTCCGGTTATGAAGGTGGCCGCTTCCGAGAGCAGGAAGACAATACCCGCGGAAACTTCCGATTCGGTTCCCATTCGTTTCACGGGGTGAGAGGCGATGCGGGCCGTCACTCGTTCCTTCCACCAATCCGGATAGGTGTCCATGCCCGACGAGACAATCATGCCGGGGGCGATGGCGTTGACCCGGACACCCGCCGCCGCCCATTCAAGTGCCGCCGTTTCGGTAAAGCTCACCATGCCTTTGCGGGCGGCACCGGAATGTCCCATGCCCGGCATGGAATTCCACATGTCCGCAATCATATTCACGATCGGGCCACCGCCATTTTCCTTCATCCACTGGACATAGCATTCCCGGGCAAACAGAAATCCACCGGTGAGGTTCGTTTTGATCACTGCTTCCCAGCCTTTGAGCGTGATTTCCTCAAGCAGCGCCGGAAACTGACCGCCCGCGTTATTGATCAGGCCGTGAATGGCGCCCTGTTGCGTGATAATCTCGGCCACCGTTGCCTTTACGGCGTCTTCATCGCGGATGTCGCAGGTATGGATGGTGGCCTTGCCGCCAGCCTCGGACAATTCGGCCTGCACCGTCTCCAGCTTTTCCAGTGAGCGGCCGACGAGGGCGACCTTCGCGCCGAGTGAGACAAGCTCATGCGCCGTGCAGCGGCCAATCCCGCTGCCGCCGCCGGTAATGACTATGGATTGTCCGTCAAACAGTCCCGGTCGATAAATGGATCGATAGCTCATTCATGTCTCCCACGTTTCTTTTTCTTCTTATTGCGGTCCCGCTCAGCTCCTGACAATTCAACGTTGCGCAGGATCAGTATTTGACAGACCTTTGCTTGACGTTTACGTTAACGTCAATTTAGTTGCTGAGGGCTTCGATAGGCCTTCCACCCTAATTTATAGACAGTTTTGGTCTAATGCTGAAAGGAAAAGAGAGATGGCGACGCTTGAAGAGATTACCGAAGGGATGCGGGAGCGCGTTGGGGAAGATAGTGGTCTTGATGCGACGCTGAAATTTGATTTTGGGGATGACGGGATTGTTTTTCTCGATGCCGCGTCCGTGCCGAACACTGTCTCTAACGAAGACGAAGAGGCCGATTGCACCATTACCATCACAAAAGAGAATTTCGAAGCCCTTGCGAACGGCGAGCTGGACCCGACGACCGCCTTTATGATGGGTAAGTTGAAAATCGCCGGTAACATGGGGATCGCCATGAAGCTGCAGAGCGTTTTTTCCTGATTATTCGGCTTTTTGCGTCGGAAGGTGAAATTTTTTCTGTACCTTTTGACCATGAGCTATTATGTAAGGCGCTTCGAATTTTAGTTGGAAGCGAGTGGAGCTAGTCACATGACAGCGAGATCAGCACGGAATGGCCGCAATCAGGGCGGCAAGAGCCGTAAAAAAGGCGGCGGCGGAAGCGGGAGCGGCCTGACGAAGAACAGCCGGTCCAATATGCAGCGCGCTGCCCGTAAAATGAATCTGAAAGCCCATGGTCGTCACGCGGCCCGGCGTCAGTTGAAGAAAGTCCAGGCAGCGACACGCGCCGCGGCCTGAGTATTATGCAGTAAAAAGATCAGGGCGGTTCCGGTGTTACCGGGGCCGCCCTTCTTTTTGTGCCTTGGCAAAATATAAAATATGCGGATCTCCAAACCCCTCATATGAGTGTTTGCAGGGCTGTCCGCTGGTGGCACGTTGCTCTTCTGCGGTCTTTATGAGAAGAGAGGCCATCGCAGCAGGGGAGAGGCATCTGATTCGGATCATTGGGCATTTCCATATTGCAAATGATTTGCATTATTAAATAACAGCCAGACGATCACGTCAATAGATATTAAGAATCATTCGCAATATATTTTGGCAATTTAGAGCTGATCAATGGCGATATAGCGCTCGCCTACATTGTCGTATCCGGCCTCATATGACCAGCCGTCCCGCTCAGCAGCGAGAATGATATTCGCGCAGGCCCGGCTGTCGGACAGGGCGTCATGGTGATTAAGATCCAATCCTAAGAAATGAGCGACATTGGGAAGCTTTGTCGGGCGCACTTCCCACATCCCTCGGGCGAGCTTGACCGTGCAGGTGAATTCCGGCTCCGGCATGCCGAGGCCATAGCGGGAGCAGCAGCTTTTGAGGACACGGGAATCAAAACCCGAATTATGCGCGGCAAGAAAATCCACGTCCTCAAAAAGGGGTTCGATATCGGGCCAGAGCAACCCGAAGTCCGGCGCATCCATTACATGTTCCCATGTCAGGCCATGGATATGAGTGAAAAAGAACTCCGGGCTCGGCGGGCGGATCAGAAAAGCCTCCTCATGAACAATCTTTCCGTTTTCCCCCCGGACGAGCCCGATGGCGCAGGCGCTATCGGGTGCGTTATTCGCCGTCTCAAAGTCAATCGCAAGAAATTTACTCATACACGCCTCTTGCGCTCCTTCTCTCTTACTCAGGTAGAGGCTTCCGCCTTTTTACGCGCCTCATACTTCAGCTTTTCTTCTTCCACAAGCTCCTTCTTGGAAAGCTTACCGACGAGGGTTTTCGGCAGCTCGGGCCGGAATTCCACCGCCGTTGGCAGCTCATGCTTGCCAAGCTTGTCCTTCAGATACTCGCGCAACTCTTCCAAGGTGAATTCTTCGCCGTTCGGCGTCAGTTTGATAAAGGCCTTGGCCGCCTCTCCCCGATAGTCATCAGGAATGCCGACAACTGTCACTTCCGCCACATAGGGATGCTCGAATATCGCTTCCTCAATGATGCGCGGATAAACGTTAAAGCCGCCGGACGTAATCATGTCCTTGGTCCGGTCGACGATATGCATATAGCCATCTTCATCGATAAAGCCGGTATCGCCGGTCAGGAAGAAGTCGCCGATAAAGCTCGCCTCCGTGGCCTCGGGTTTGTTCCAGTAGCCCTTCATGATATTCGGACCCTTGATCGTGATTTCCCCGATTTCTCCTGTGGGCATGACCTTGCTTTTGTCATCCACATCAAGGATGCGGATTTCAACGCCGGGAACCGGCACGCCCGCTGCGCCCGGAATTCGTTTGTCCGTCATCGGTGTAGACGTACCGGACGGCGAGGTTTCCGTCATGCCCCAGCCTTCGAGCAGACGGCATCCCGTCACCTTCTGGAAGAGATCTTGCACCTCGACCGGCAAGGGCGCACCGCCGGAAGCGCAGAATTTCAGAGATGACAGATCATATTTGGCAATTTCCGGATGATTCGCGATTGCCATATACATGGTGGGCACACCCGGAAACATCGTCGGCTTTTTCTTGTTGATGTCCTTCATCACGTCATCAAGTTCGAACTTCGGATGAAGGATAATCTCCGCGCCGCCCGCGATCCCGAAATTCATGATGACTGTCAGGGCATAGATATGAAAGAGTGGCAGGACAGCGAGAACCTTCTCGGTACCGTCGACGAGAACCGCATCCTCCCCCTGCTGCATTGCACGGAGTTGCTGACAGGCCGCAATCAGGTTCTTGTGGGTCAGCATGGCGCCCTTGGGAAGGCCTGTGGTGCCGCCGGTATATTGCAGAACAGCAACTCGTTCCGCTGGATCATTTACAGGGCTCGCCTCGCCGCTGCCGTCATTCGCCAGAAGCTGCTTGAAGGTAAGATGCTGGTCATCATTCGGGATTTTCGAAATCTCCTTCGATTTGACCAGCGGATAGAGCAGGTTTTTCGGAAACGGAAGGACTTCTTTGATACAGCCGACAATGATCTTTTTAAGTCGCGTCTCCTGCAGCATCGCCGCGATATTCGGATATAGAACCTCCAAATCCAGCGTGACAATGAAATCCGTATTGCTGTCTTCAATCTTGTGGAGCAATTCGCGCTTTGCATCGAGCGGCGAATAATTGACCACCGTGCCGCCAGCCTTCAAGATACCGAAGAAGCAGACAATGTAATGGGGTGTATTCGGCAGGTACAGGCCGACATGGACCCCCTTCTTCACGCCGAGTTCCCGAAACCCCTTTGCGGCCCGATCGACCATATCATCAAGTTCCGCATAGGTGATGCGCTTGTCCATGAAATCAATGGCGTATTGATTGGGCCATTTCTTAACCGCTTCATCGAGAAGGCTGTAGACCGGCTTCTCCTCGATTTCGATTTCCCACTTTACCCCTTTTGGGTAGGACTTCTCCCATACAAATTCAGACATGCATCTCCCCAGAACATATTATTTTCCCTGTTTAAGCTCAGGTTACGTCGCGAGGGGAGGGGGGTCAATCGAAACCGTGCACTGGAGATTCACTTTCCGGAATGGTCAAACCCGTCCGGTCCGGTGCCGCATATTATGACACCGATTTTCGCAGAAGGGTCGGTGCTGAACCGTTCGGACTGCAGCGCCGCAACGGCTGCGGCGGCGGAAAGTTCAAGCCCGAGACCGACGTTCTGCCAGAGCCATTCCGCAGCTTTCTTCATCTCCCCATCCGAAACGAGGACGATGTCGTCAACGAGACGGGAGATAGTCCGGTAGTTGATCTCTTCCGACCGGCGCGGAGCAAGGGTGCCGGCCTGGGTCTCGATTTTTTCCAATGTGGTTAGTTCGCCCGCGTCGAGGCTTGTTTTCAAGGTCGGGGCACCAATAGCCTCGACACCGATCACTCTGATGCCGGGTTTGATGGCCTTGACCGCCGATGCCACGCCGGAAATAAGGCCCCCGCCGCCAATGGCGACCAGCAGGATATCGAGATCGGGTGCATCCTCTAGTATTTCAAGACCGGTGGTTCCCTGCCCGGCGATGACACTGGCATTCGCGAAGGGGTGAACATAGTGTTTTCCCTCTTTGGCGGCGGCAAGAGCAAGCGCGTTCGCATCATCCCAAACGGCTCCCTTGACGATAACCTCTGTCGCTATTCTCCGGAGTTTTTCGATTTTCGAAAGGGGAGTACTCTCGGGCAGATAAATAGTTGTCTTTGTCCCGGTCATCGCGCCCGCAGTTGCCACACCCATCCCATGATTGCCGCCGGAGGCCGTGACCAGCCCGCGTTTCAGCTCTTCTTTCGAGAGACCTAGAACGGTATTGAGTGCACCACGTATTTTAAAGGAACCGGAAATCTGCAGATTCTCAAGCTTGGCTGAGACTTCCTGTCCATTATCCAGAGTGAACGTCATCTGCGGCGTCCGCCGAATGCGTCGGGCTATCCTGTCGCGGGCAGTTTCAATCATTTCAAGAGTGATATCTGTGGTCATGCTGCCATCATTTCCCGATAATTTTCCAAATGCCATCGGCAGATAAGATCCGCTCTCCCTTGACCAGCAATTCGCCGCGCATAAAGACAACGGCCATGCCCTTGCGGCTGATTTCCGATCGTGCCTCGACCCAGTCGCCGGGCTTGGCGGACGCGACGAAGTCGCAGTTCATGGAAATTGTCGCGCAGCGCTTTTGATTGAGCGATCGCCAGACGATATGTCCCAGAATATCGTCAAGAAAACTGAACAGCATGCCGCCATGGACGACACCGTTGCTGTTGGTATGACCTTCCTCCGCCAGAAAACCATAAATAAAGTCGTCGCCATCCTCTTTGTAATAGAGAGGGCCAATCTTTGAGGTGAAGGGGCTTCGCGCGCCATAAACGCGGAAGCCTTCCGGAATTGGAGGACTTGTCATACAGGGAACTCTTTATCATTTTTCTTTTTAAGTATCGCAAATATTGGTCATTGCGCAAGAGAGTTGCCGCATTAGCTATTATAAGGATGGCTCTTGACGTATGAGGGATAGGGGATGCTACCCTGTCACGAGAATAAAAGGATATTTGAGAATATGAGTGCGAATTGCTGCGGGGGATATGGTTTCGACAAGAAGGCTGAGCTTCAAAGCGGTCGATACCGGTTGATTCTGTGGCTCGCCCTGATTGTGAATGGCGGGATGTTCCTGGTCGAGATTTTCGCCGGCCTGACAGCGGGCTCTGCCTCACTTCAGGCTGACGCGCTTGATTTCCTGGGCGATGCCGGAAATTATGCAATCAGTCTCTTCGTCCTCGGCATGGCTCTCCGCGTCCGGGCCAAGGCGGCATTGTTCAAGGGCTTGGTTATGGCAGTGTTCGGGGTCTGGGTGATCGGGACCGCTATTATGCATGCCATTTCCGGAACATTGCCGGGCGCGATGACGATGGGCGTAGTCGGCACGGCAGCCCTGGTGGCCAATGCCGCAGTTTTTATCCTGCTATGGTCCTATCGGGCAGGGGACAGCAACATGCGGTCCGTCTGGCTTTGCACCCGGAACGATGTGCTTGGCAATATTGCCGTTTTGATTGCTGCCGCTGGTGTTTTCGGCACAGGAACAGGCTGGCCGGACTTTATCGTCGCCGCGATCATGGCGCTTCTCGCGCTGCAGGGAGCCTGGGTGGTGATAAGTCAGGCGTTGGAAGAAATACGGGAGGAGGACAGCCGTCGTCCGTTGCCCTCCTCTTCGAGCTAGGCAAGTTTACTCCGGCGTTTTGACATAACCGTTTCGTTCGGCATTCTCCATGCATTCTTCCTTTTCCGCATACCCTTGCGTAGAGGCGCCGACAATGCGCCCATTGGTCGCCGTGCGCCGCCAACGCCATTTATGATGCTTTGCGTTATGGTCCTGGTAAAATTCCCACTTATCTCTGTCGTCTTTATCTGTCATTCTGATCTCCATTGGCTAAATATAGATTTAGACGCATGAGCCACTGATTTGTGAGATCGTGAGATAGACGCTACCGTATCTTTTTTAAACTGGAACCACGATGAAGACCGTCATTATCGAGACCGACAAGATTTATGTGACGAGCAAGGCCCGTAAGCTCCTCGACATGGCACGCGTCGATGCGCTGGCGGAAGACATATTGGAAAATGGCCAGAAATCACCGATACAGGTCCGTCTCGGTCAGGATCGCTATGTCTTGATTGAAGGGTTGCACCGGCTTGAGGCGATCAAGGCGCTCGGGGAGGAAAGCATCGATGCTGTAATCGTTCAGGCCCGGCGGCATTGATTTTGCTCAGCCGCCGGTATTCTCCATAAGTCGGCGGTAGAACTGGATGATCTCGACATAGTTTTCGATAAAAATTCGCTCATTGGTGCCATGGACACGTGCGATATCCTCCGGACCAAAGCGCATGGGAAGGAAGCGATAGCTGTTCTCCGCGATCGCTTCATAATGCTTGCTGTCTGAACCAGCGAGCATCAGGCCCGGCGAGACAAGCACATCGGGCAGAGTTTCCTGAATGGTTTTCTCTATGAGCCGATATCCCTCTGCGTCCTTGTTCGAGACGCGGGACGCCTCGTTTCCCTGTTTGACGGTGATGTCGATATCTGGATCGTCAATTACATCCGTAACATGCGCGACAACATCCTCAATGCTTGTACCCGGTAGCAGGCGGAAATTGATCGTTGCCGTGGCGGTTGACGGAAGAACGTTATCCTTTGTGCCGCCTTCGGTAATGGTGACAGCAGTGGTCGTGCGAACCATGGCGTTTGTCGCGCCGCCCTTGCCCAGTTCGCTGACCAGCAGAGGATCAAGCAGCCATCGGTTTGATATGATGGCCTTCAACGGCAATCCCATATGCGGTACAAGTGCATCGAACATATCCGAGGCCGGGCTTTTGAGGGCGGCAGGAAATCGGTTTTCTTCAAGCCGGGAGACGGCTCGCGCGATCTTTCCGATGGCGGTTGTTCTCGGTGGAATAGAGGAGTGCCCGCCTTCCGTCGTGGCTGTCAGCTTCAGCGTCAGATATCCCTTTTCTGCAAGCGCGATAAAGGCAATTGGCTCTTCCACTCCGGGCATGATTCCTTGAACGATGACCATGCCCTCATCCAGCGTAAAGGCAAGTCTGATGCCGCGTTCTTCAAGCAAGGCAGCTATTTTCCTCGCGCCATTCTCCCCGCCTATTTCCTCGTCATGGCCGAAGGCAAAATAGAGCGTGCGTTTTGGTGCAAAACCTGCCGTTAGCTGGAGTTCTGCGGCCTCCAATATCGCGAAGACAGATAGCTTGTCGTCCAGCGTGCCGCGCCCCCAGATGGCGCCATCCTTGATCGCGCCGGAGAAGGCATCTTCTTCCCAGCCCCCTTCCGTACCGGGCTCGACGGGGACGACATCCATATGTCCCATCAGCAGGGCAGGCGGGAGGCTCGGATCGCTCCCTTCCCAAGTGTAGAGGAGACTATGCCCGCCGATGACTTCTCTCTTCAGATTCTCATGTACGAGCGGGAAGGAACTGGTAATCAAAAGATGCAGCCGGTCGAACTCCGCGCTGGCGGGAGGATCGTCCACGCCGGTGGAGATGGTCTTAATGCGAACTGCTTCCGAGAGGCGCATCGTGACAGCATCGATGTCAATTGCGGGCATCTCAACCACCTCGACAACCAGGGTGTCCGGCGTGTTTGTGAAGGTGTTAAAAGCCATCACCCCGATCAGGAGAATGATCACAATGACGATGAAAAGACCAATTTTCTTGAACATCCCTGCACCACTCCGGTTCGAATTTTTAGCGGTAATCCTTTTCCTGAAGGGTGCAGGATGGTAAATATAAAGGCAAATAAAAAATGGGAGCGAGACAATGGCGCAGGAAGAACGCAAAGAGGCGGTAAAAGAAACTGTCGATAGGATACGGCAGGCCGCGAAAAATCAGGAAATAACGAAAACGGTGCTGGGCGATATCAGGTCGGAATTGATCGGACTTGCCAGTCGCAAGGAGCTTTTCTCAATCAAGGACTTTCCGCCGCCAGGCGCGGATTCAAAACGCCGTAGTTGCCTCTATCGGCTGTCTGAGGACGATGATCATGGCTTTGCGCTTTATCTCAACGTCGCCAATGGATCGGTGAACGCTCCGCCGCATGATCATACGACATGGGCTGTTATTGTCGGGATTGAGGGACAGGAAGAAAACCGCTTCTATAAAAAACTGCCGGACGGCGTTGAGCAAATAGCCAGTCATGTAGTGGAGCAGGGAACAGGCGTGGCCATGCTTCCCGGTGAAATTCATACCATCCATATCGATGCCGACAAACCGGTGTTGAATTTTCATATGTATGGCCTTGGACTTGAGCAATTGGATGGGCGGAGATTCTGGAATAACAACACGCATGAATGGAAGGTCTTTCCCGCCCATACAGATATCCGCGAGGCGCGCAATTGAGCTTTAAAACTGTTAGTCCGGCGACCCTTCGTGCGATTATGGAGGAAAACTCGGAGGAATATGCCCTCATCGATGTACGCGAACATGGCGTCCATTCGGAGGGGCACCCCTTTTTTGCCGTCCCCTTGCCGCTCAGCAAGTTGGAACTGAAAGCCGGGGCGCTGCTCCCGCGAAAGTCAGCACCCGTCTATATCCTGGATCAGGGACCGGAGGTGCCATTGGGGGAGCAGGCCGCGGAGAAGCTCCGTACTCTCGGTTACGATAATCTATATCTCGTCGAAGGCGGCGTTGTCGGATGGCATGAGGCGGGCTACGAGCTTTTTTCCGGGGTCAACGTGCCCAGCAAGGCTTTCGGCGAATTTGTTGAGGAAACTTACGGCACACCGCATATTTCTGCCGCCGATTTGGCGGCTCGGCGTGAGGCCGGAGAGAAAATTTTTGTTCTCGACAGCCGCCCATTTCCGGAATTTCACCGTATGTCGATCCCCGGCGGCGTGGATATGCCGGGGGCAGAGCTGGTTCATCGCGTGTACGAGACGGTCGGGGATGAGGACACGCAGATTGTCGTTAATTGCGCGGGCCGTACCCGGAGCATTATCGGCGCGCAATCCCTGATCAATGCCGGGGTGAAGAACCCGGTTGCGGCATTGAAGGATGGGACAATGGGATGGCACCTGGCCGGCTTGGATCTGGCGCACCGGGAAGATACGATTGCCCCTCCGCCGGGTGAACAGGCTCTCGCACGCAGTCAGCAGTCGGCAGAAGAGGTTGCCGCCCGCTTCGGTGTCAAAAGAATAGATCAAACCGCGTTGCAGTCTTTGCTGGCCGACACGGAAGAGCGCAGCCTTTACCTACTGGATGTGCGAAGTGAGGAAGAGTTTCTTGTCGGCCATGCTCCGGGCGCGCGTCATGCGCCGGGCGGTCAGCTTGTTCAGGCAACGGATGAATATGTCGGGGTGCGTAACAGCCGGATTGTCCTCATCGATGATGACGCTGTGCGCGGGGTTATGACGGCATCCTGGCTGGTTCAGATGAGCTGGCCGGAAGTGTATGTATATACTGCGACAGATGCTGAGATGATGGAAAGCGGCCCCGCACCGATGCCGGAAATTGCGAAGGCGGCAGTTCTGTCCGCGCTGGAGCTGGATGCGGTGCTGGCGTCCGGAGAGGCGGTTGCCGTGATTGATTTGGCGAGTTCCCTCGAATACCGGAGCGGTCATGTTCCTGGCGCTTACTGGGCGATCCGCGCGCGACTGGCGGAGGATCATATTTTTATCCCGGCAGTGGGGCTTGTCATCCTGACGTCCCCCGATGGGGATATTGCCCATCTTGCGGCCCCGGAAGTTGAGAGGTTGCGCCCACAGACAATCATCCGCGTTCTTGACGGGGGTACCGATGCCTGGGCGGATGCGTCCCTCGCCCTGGAAAGTGGTGAAACGAACTTGTTAAGTCGTACGGATGATGTCTGGTACAAACCCTATGATACGAATGATCCGGAGTCGGCCCGGCGGCGGATGCAGGAGTATCTGGACTGGGAAGTTGGTCTGGTGCAGCAGATCGAGCGGGACGGACTTGCCCGATTCCGGAAATTTTGACTATGGATCGGTTAATTATAGAGTGATTCTATTCCCGTTAACGTAAGGGAATGCTTGCCTTGCAGATAGCTGGAGGACATATTGAAAGCCGCACTTGCAATGGAGAAAAACCCGTCCTAGCATGGGACATAAATGGGCCCATAGAATCCCATGACAAGAATGGAGAACCCGATGGATTTATCATTTAGTAAAGAAGACTTGGCGTTTCGCGATGAGGTCAGGGAATTTCTCGCGGCTAACTTGCCAGCGGACGTGAAGGATCGCAGTGACCGTGGCCTGCACCCGACCAAGGAAGGACAAGTCAGATGGCAGAAAATTCTTAACGGAAAAGGATGGATGGCACCGAACTGGCCCGTGGAATATGGTGGTACCGGCTGGACCATCACACAGAAATACATCGCTTCGCAAGAATTCGGGCATGCATCGGCTCCAATTGCGACGCCGTTCGGGGTTAGCATGGTTGGCCCGGTTATTTACACCTTCGGCAATCAGGAGCAGAAAGATAAATATCTGCCGCGCATCCTTAACTCTGATGACTGGTGGTGCCAGGGTTATTCAGAGCCGGGCTCGGGATCGGACCTTGCTTCTCTCCAGACGAAGGCGGTTCGTGACGGGGACGATTATATTGTCAACGGGCAGAAAATCTGGACCTCCTACGCGCAATATGCGGACATGATTTTTTGCCTTGTCCGTACCGACAGCTCGGCCAAGCAGCAGGAAGGGATTTCCTTCCTCCTCATCGATATGAAGACCCCGGGTATCACGGTTAAGCCAATTACCGTGATTGATAAGGAACACAGCCTGAATGAAGTCTTCTTCGAAGATGTGCGGGTACCGGTTGCCAATCGTATCGGTGAGGAAAATAAGGGTTGGACCTATGCCAAATTCCTGCTCGGGAATGAGCGGACCGGTATCGCCCGTGTCGCCCGTTCCAAGCGGCAGGTTGAACGGTTGCGGGAGATTGCAAAAGCGGAACGTTGCGGCGGAGTTACGCTTGCCGAAGATACGGATTTCATTAACAAGCTGACGCGCATTGAAGTTGACCTGATGGCGCTGGAATATACGGAGCTTCGCTATCTCTCGATGATTGCCAGTGGCAAGCAGCTTTCGGCCGAACCATCGCTCCTGAAAATCAAGGGAACGGAAATTCAGCAGCGCCTGACCGGTCTGCTGGTTGAATCTCTTGGTATGTATGGCGCGCCCTATGAGGCTGAACGTGCTTATGAGGGCCGTAACGAAGCTCCCGTTGGGCCGGATTATGCGCATGGCCCGATGGCTGAGCATCTGTACCTGCGTGCGGCCACAATTTACGGCGGCAGCAATGAAATTCAACGCAATATCGTCTCCAAAATGGTTCTTGGATTATAAGGATAACAATAAGATGGATTTTGAACTTTCCGATGAGCAAAATATGCTCAAAGACAGTGTCGAACGGTTCGTGAAGGATAACTACTCAGCCGAGGCGCGCGCGAAACTCGCGGAGACGGAACTTGGATTCAGCCAGGATCACTGGAAGAAGATGGCGGAGCTTGGCTGGCTGGGCCTACCGTTCTCCGAAGAAGTCGGCGGATTTGGCGGCACGGCCATCGAAACAGCGATCATGATGGAGAGTATGGGAAGCGGGCTGGTCCTGGAACCGTTTCTGAGCACCGTCATTCTCGGTGGCGGACTGGTTAGTGAAGCCGGAAGCTCGGCGCAGATCGAAGCAATTATTCCAGAAGTCATCGAAGGTAACATGATGCTCGCCTTCGCCTATGCTGAACCGCAATCGCGTTTCGATTTGAATGACGTGGAAACCACGGCAACCAAGTCGGGCGATGGATATGTGCTGAACGGGCACAAAGCGGTTGTCTATCATGGCACGACGGCGGACAAGATTATCGTTTCCGCCCGCACCGGGGGCAACTCCCGTGATGAGAACGGCATCTCCCTCTTTATCGTCGATAATAATTCAAGCGGTGTGACTCGCCGCGATTATCGCACGATTGACGGTCAGCGCGCTGCCGATATCAAGTTCGAGGATGTCACGGTGGGCGCAGATGCTTTGCTTGGTGAAGAAGGTGGCGCCTTTCCGGTTATCGAAAAGGTTGTCGATCAGGCCATTGCCGCGCTTTGCGCCGAAGCCGTCGGGGCGATGCAGGCCGCGAATAATATCACCAATGAGTATATGAAGGAACGCAAGCAGTTCGGAACGCCAATCGGGAAGTTTCAGGTGTTGCAGCATCGCATGGTTGATATGTATATGGAGGCGGAACAATCCAAATCCATGTCCGATATGCTGGCGATGAAGCTGGGCCTTGATGATGAAACAGAGCGTCGCAAGGCGGTTGCCGCCGCGAAGGCGCAAGTGGGACAGGCGGCAAAATTTGTCGGCCAGCAATCAATCCAGCTGCATGGCGGCATGGGCATGACCGATGAATATTCCATCGGTCATTATTTCAAGCGCCTGACGACCCTTGAAATGCTGTTCGGCAACACCGATTATCACTTCAAGAAATACGCCGCGCTGGCCTCATAAGGTTACGCGAAACCCAGCAGATAAATGCCGGAGCCTAATGGGTTCCGGCATTTTTTATGAGTAAACCGCCTCCTTGAAATGCAGGCGGCAGAGGGCGACGTAGCGATCATTGCCACCGATTTCCTTTTGTGCACCTTCACGGACGGGCTGCCCCGCTTCATTCACGCGGATCACCATGGTGGCTTTTTTGCCGCAATGACAGATGGTCTTCAGCTCCCGAAGTTCATCCGCCCAGGCGAGGAGATACTGGCTCCCCTCAAAAAGATTGCCCTGAAAATCCGTGCGCAGGCCATAGGCGAGAACCGGGATCTTGAGCTTGTCCGTTATTTCGGAAAGCTGGAACACTTGATCCTTGGTCAGGAACTGGGCTTCATCCACCATCACGCAATCGATCTGTTGGATTTTAATCTCGCCCTCGATGACTTTCAGAAGGTCGGTGTCAGTCGAGAAAAGGCTCGCCTCCGCCTGCAGGCCGATGCGGGAGGCAATCTTACCGACGCCATATCGGTCATCAAGTGCGGCGGTAAAGAGAAAGGGCCGCATTCCCCGTTCCTGATAGTTGAAACTCGACTGCAGAAGTGTGGTCGATTTACCGGCGTTCATGGTGGAGTAGTTGAAGTAAAGCTTTGCCATGACAGTCTTGATCCTAAAAATCCGTCCAGGGGACGGGGTGCCGTGAATAAGGTAGATAGAGGGGGTGGCCGGGCAGTCCTTTCTGGGTGAGCGACAGGACATGCGGCGTAATCTCATGCGCCTTCAATAGGCGTTGAACCTCCTCATGACGGCCCCTATGGCTCCCATGGCCACCCCAGGCGCAGATGACCATATCGGCGCTGCCTGCGGTTGCCAGCAAGGCGGCGTCATTCTCCGGGCCGATCGGATGCGCGTGTTTTCTAAGCTCCCTCGGGTCCGTCGCGCGGTAGGCGAAAATATTCACCACCTCCAATGCGCCGTAGCCCATATCGATGGCCCGGCGGTGGCATCGCTCGATGGTCGGGTCGTTGCGGAATTCATCGGCGGTGGAGGGATTCAGCATGATGAAGGCGACACTCGGGCCGTTATTCCAGCGTCGCCAAAGCCGGTATCTATAAGCTTTGCAGGGGCTGAAGTCCGCCCCGGACTCTCCAAAAAATTCAGCTTGCATCGGGAACTGGAAATAATTCGCCCGCCGTTCCTTGCCTCCAGATCGGCCGCTTTTTCATAATATAAGCGAACCGCTCTGAGGAGAGAAAACCCTCCATCCAGCGATGTAAATGAGGGTAGGGCGCCGCGTTGAACCAGGTGATGTCGGAATTTGCGAACTGCCGAACAAAGGGAAAAATCGCGATATCCGCCAAGGTGACCTTGTCAGCCATCAGGAAGGGCCGGTCTGATAATTTCTGTTCAAGCTTTCTAAGGAATGCCTCTCCTTCCTCCCGGTAATCCTCCCGTAATTTCTCTGGAAAGCGGATATGATATTTATATCGATCAAGGCTGGACTTGAACGGGCCGTCATTCTCCTCAATCAGGGCGAAGATTTCCTTCCGCGCGGTTCTGTCCTCTGGCAGCCAGCTTTCCGGATCGTTTTGCGCAAGCGCCCAGAGCATGATATCCAGGCTTTCCTCCAGCACCTCCCCGTCCGCAAGCATGAGGACGGGAACTGTTGCCTTTGGGCTGGCGGTAATCATCTCCGCCGGTTTGTCTTTTAATAGTATGTCGCGTAGCTCCACAATCGCGCCCGAACAGGCAATCGCCATACGCGCCCGCATCGCATAGGGGCAGCGGCGGAAGCTGTATAGAACGGGCAGAGAAATTTCCTCTGGGCGATTGGCGGGAAGGGGCATGTGAATATTTCTGCTAATGGAGTTTCCACGAATACAATTGCAATGGCGTGGAGAATAGCGAAACTAGTCGGATTTTACCAGCGCAGGCGATTTACTCGTCGACGCATCGCCGCGCGCAGCGTTTCCCGGCGTTCGAAGTCGATATCGATAATCTCTTCTTCCTCCGGGAATTCAAAGGCCGGAACCTCCGATTGGCTGGAGGGGCCGGTTTCATACCATTCGGCGGCGTCGGCATTGCTGTCTTTCGCGGGATGCAGATCGACGACATCAACGGTTTCACGCTGAGCGGGTCTCTTGCGAGGGCGCTCTCGTGTTGGAGACTTCAGGATATCAATTTCTTCTGGCGCAAGCTCCGGGGAGATAAAATACTCCGAAGAGGTATTTTCGGTCCGATGAGGCGAACTTGCCGTTGGCTTTTCCTGCCGGGGCGGAGTATTCGCGCGAAAACGCATTTGCGGGGCAGGGTCGCCAAACTCGATCGGTTCCTCGAAGGATTCATAAATCTCCATTTTAGGAGGAGAAGAATATCGATACCTCCGGGACCGTTCCCGATAGCCCCGTTCGCTCGATTTATGCTGGTTTGAGCTGCCGTTTTTGGCCCGCTCAAATGTCGTCGTGTTTTCCTTGAGATACGGCAACTGCATCTCAACCCGTTCAACGAGCGTCAGCATCGCGTTCTTCAGGCGGGCATTTCTCTCACGCAATTGCCCATTTTCGGCAAGCAGCGCGCGTTCCCGCGCCGACACGATGTCGGACTGGCTGAAGAGAGGCCTTCCACGATTGTGGCGAGCGAAACTCATATGATGCGCTTTTCCCGTCTCATTCTCGAATGATTGGTTGCAATCCCGGTTTTAAAAACTGACAAGGACAGTTTTGGATCACTTTGGACATTTTAACGGGAAATTCGGTCGAAAACTACCTAAAAACTAAGATTTATGGTTAATTTCCAGTAAATTTACAAAAAATTTAATGAAAATTTCAAAAATGGTCTGAAAACGGATTGTGCATCCATCCATATTCTCTATCCAATTAGAATATTTGCCATAAAAATGCAGCTTTTTCATATGGTTATGGTTAACACGAATCGGCTTTCGAGATTGAAGAGACAGGGTCACTGCTGGGCGACGATATCTTCCATTCGGCAATTGCCGGTCGGATAGGTCCGTTCGATCTGACAGGATCTGTTCATATCCACAACAAAATTACCCTTACAATTATTGAAGTCGAGCCAGCCCTGGAAATTGTATGTTTCGCCAGATTCACTTTCCGATATGTAATAGGTCAGATAGTCGATCCTCGTAATTTTGCTCCGATCAATTTTCAACCTGTCAATCTGTTGCTCGACGACGGGTTCGCAATCTTCAGGTCCAAAGGCTGCAATATTCTGTTGAAGATATCCTTCGTTGCCCGTGCAGGAGGAAATGGCAAAAACCGCTATTCCACACACTGCCAAATTTCGAATGTTCTGCATTATCCACCTCTAGGAAGCTTTATTTCTCATGTATCGTGACACGCGAATTAGTCAAATACTTTTATTGAGGAAACGTCGGTTGAACTATGACGTTAGCTTGACATCAATAGGAGTCAGGCCGTCGACATGGCCGGTGACGTGATCGCCCAAAAAAAGGGGACCTACGCCTGCTGGTGTGCCGGTATAGATCAAGTCGCCTGGTTTCAGGATAAAGGCTTCGGACAGGACGGCAATCACCTCTTCGATCGACCAGATCAAGTCAGCAATAGTCGCGGACTGGCGGGACTCCTCATTCACGGTCAGCCAGATTTTTGCAGTGCTAATGTTTTCAATCTCGGACCTGGGCGAAATCGCGCCGCAGGGGGCGGATTGATCAAACGCCTTGCCGCTGTCCCAAGGCCGCCCTTTTTCTTTCGCCTGCTTTTGGAGGTCCCGGCGGGTCAGATCGATCCCGACGGCGTAACCAAAGACATGATCCAGGGCCTTTTTTACAGGGATGTTCTCCCCTTCTTTTCCGATCGCGACTACCAGTTCGACTTCATGATGGAGATCATTCGTGCTTTTAGGAAAGGGGATTGTCGTGCCGCTTTCAACCACGGCATCCGCGGGCTTTGTAAAGAAAAAAGGCGGTTCGCGGTCGGGGTCACCTCCCATTTCAAGGGCATGTTCCGCATAGTTTCGTCCAACGCAGAAAATACGCCTCACCGGGAAGCGTTGATCTGTGCCCGTTACAGCAACTGATGGCGTTTCAATCGGGTCAAATACATAGGCCATAGGGGGAACTCTTTCCTGATGAAGGGTTATTTTTCTTCTGAATGTCGCTGCCAGCCCTCGAGATCTTTGAGCAGCGTTTTCTGGGCGGTGTCATCAAGCGTTTTAAACCAATCCTCAAACCCGCGTGTCAGCTCATCGGCGGTCAGTTCCTCATCATAGGCGTTGAACAGAATTTCCTTGTATTCATCCAGGCTGCCACATTCAAACTCATTGTCCTTCGGATCGAAACCTTTGATCTTCTCCTGAACCTCGGCCTTCGTCATGGCGGCGAAAAACGGGATATCCTCTTCCAGGTCATATCCGCCCCAGCCAAGCCACCAAGCATCACTTTTGGGACTGCCAAGTTCCCAGGCATACATCACTTCTGCCTCGATATCCCGTGCAGCCCTTTTGGCTTCGGCTTCAAGTTTTTTTGCGTCCTTGGTTTCGTTCAACTGGACGCGACCAATTTTGAAATAGCCCGTGCCGTCCGCATCCCAAGCTGTGATAAATTGCGCAATATTGTTCTGGCGTGTCACCGTTATTTCCTTTGCGAAGAATCTGTCTCATTCCTCGGGGTTTGAGCGTAATTTGTCAAGCGCCCGTCGATCCGCTTTTGTCGGTCTTCCAGCACCGCTATCCCGTTTTGCCACGGGGGCGGAAGCAGGGTCCGTATCCGGCGTTTTCTTTTCAGGCGGCGCCAGGTCCTCATAGAGGGTTTGTGCCTCCAGCGCGGGCCCTCGGCGGACACCGATATTGCGAATACGGATCACGCGAATGCTTTTTCCTTGCGCGAAGGTAAGAACATCTTCCGCCTTTACCGATGAACTCGCCTTCGTGACAACCACGCTGTTGATACGGAGTTTTCGGGACTGAACGAGCTTTGCCGCCAAAGAGCGACTTTTGAAGAAGCGGGCAAACCACAACCATTTATCAACACGGATGCTGGCAGCTGCGGTTCCTCCGTTGTCGATCATGCGTTACTTTTTACCGAGCGTCTTGAGGATCGCAAAGGGCGAATCCGGGTCGATTTCCTTAGGCTTCGGTTGCGGTCGCTTCTGTGCGGGGCGCTTGTTACCCGCCTTCTGGGCTCCTTTTTCCTGCACTTTCGGCTTGTCTTTGCGATCCTGTTTCGGGCTCTTCTTTTTCTTTTTGAAGGATTTCCGGCGATAGGTCAGGTCCTCGCCCTCGCCCTCAGCCACATAGCCAAGCTTATCGAGGATGAGCGAGAATTGCTCCCGCGTGGTTCCGACGAGTGAGAGCATCTCATGGGTCGGTTTGAAGGGGAGATTGCGTGGCAGGTCCTTTTTCTTCTGGTCCATCGTATCGACCGCGACTGGTTTTTCTTCCCGAGGCGTTTCAGGGGTGGATGTCTGTTCTTCGGCAGTGGCTTCCGCCGGAGCATCCGGCTCTGGCGCTTTACTTGGCGCTTCAGATGCTTCAGGAGCAGCTTGGGCCTCTTCTGCGGGTGGTTCCGACGCGGGAGGAGGGGATGACTCCTCAGTTGTCGTTTTCTCTATAGGTTCTTCTGTCTTGTCTGCATCGCCCTCAACTGCGACTGTTGTTTCAGAAGGGGTACCTTCCTGCGAAGTTGGTGTCGCATTATCGCCCTCTTGGGCCTTATTCTTTGTCGGGTCGGCCTCTTCAAGCAGGCCGCGGGATGCTCGGCGCAGCAGCCCGGCAAGCCGGTCCAGCATATCCACACGAACCGCCAGCTTGTCATAAACCGCGTAGCCCGCCGTTAGATAATAGGTCCAGGGAAGCTTGCCATCGGTTTCGAATGACACGCGACCGGCGGGCGGGGCGGGCGGAATTTCGGCGCGTTCCTGATAAATCGCCCATAGAAGGCAGCGTAGTGCCGTTGGATCGGGTTTTAGCAGGATCGGCATAAAGACATGTTCATACCCCACGCGAATGCCGCCGAATTTCAATCTGCCGTAGTCTTTCTTCTCTAGCAGGCGAATCTGATCACCGAGTTTATAGCGCGGCATGGCACCCAGATTCTCGCTGACCTGGAAGGCAATCCCGCGCGCCGCACCGGTAAGCGGCAGCGTTTCAAGCTGCACAAGAGGCTTCAGTCGATTTTCGATTTGGGCCGTAATCCAGTCGCTCAGCCGCTTGGAAACCGCGTCCTGCGCGCTGCCATTCAATTGTTCACTGGCGAGCAGTTGGACGCGCGGTTTCAACACCGTATCACCCTTGGCAAGGCTCGCGACCTGGGTCTCCTGCCAAATCAGCTTGCCATCTGGATCAAGAGTAATGTCTGCATCTTGCGCCGCGGCAAGCTGTGCGGCTCGCGCTGCAATCTCTGCTGCGACGGCCTTGTTCCCGATATTTCGGAGAGTTCTGGCTTCGGTGCTATTCAGGCTGGTATCGGCGTTAAATCTCAAACCTGAGAGGGTGCCCAGAAAATGCCCTTCAACATGGACTTCCCCGGTCTCGCTAATCTGTGCTTCCAATTGACTTCGGTCTTTCAGTTTTCGCACCAACATCGCGGTGCGTCTGTCTACAAATCTTTGCGTCAGCCGCTCATGCAGAGCGTCCGACAATTTATCTTCAATGTTTCTCGCCGTTTCCTGCCAGTATCTATAATCGTCCATCCAATCGGAAACATGGGAAATATACGTCCAAGTGCGCGTATGAGCAATACGTGTTGCAAGTGTGTCTATATCACCATCGATTTTCTCCAGGCTTTTCAGGTGTCCGGAAACCCAGTCTGGAGGGAGTTTTCCGGTTGGCCCCTGCAAATGCAGAAATATCTCCCGCAGGAGACGAACATGGACATCATGCATCGTCTTGCGAAAATCCGGCACCTGGCAGACCTGCCATAACTGACGGACGCCAGGCATGGATTGTGAATGGTGTCGTACCTCCTCATCCCTGATCAGCGTCTTGAACGCATTATAATCATCCGGTTCCCGCGGCGAGACCATCCCGTCAATCCCGGGGAGCATTTCAAGCGATCTTAAAAGGTCGCGGGACGTCGTGAATTCAAGATCCAGATTGCGCCATCGTATCTGACGAACCGCGTCGAAATTATGACTTTCAATTTTTTCGATCAGATCGTCTTCCAATGGCTCGACATTAACGGTGGTACCAAAGCTCCCGCTGTTCATATGACGCCCGGCGCGGCCGGCAATCTGGGCAAACTCCGCCGGGCGAAGGCGGCGGGACAAAGCCCCGTCATATTTGACCGTGCCTGCAAAGGCGACATGATCGATATCCATATTGAGGCCCATGCCGATGGCATCGGTTGCCACCAGATAATCCACATCGCCCGATTGGTAGAGTTCTACTTGCGCATTGCGTGTGCGGGGCGAGAGGCTACCCATCACGACGGCGGCGCCGCCGCGCTGACGCCGGACCATCTCGGCAATGGCGTATACATCGTTGGAGGAAAAAGCGACAATCGCGGTGCGGGGCCGCAGGCGTGATATCTTCTTCGCACCCCGGTAAATCAGCTTCGAAAAGCGAGGTCGCGAAATATAGGACGCCTCCGGGATCAACCGCTTGATCCAGGGCCGGATTGTCTCGGCTCCCAAGAAGAGGGTTTCCTCGCGACCCCGCGCATAGAGCAGCCGGTCCGTGAAGATATGACCGCGCTCCGGATCCTCAGCGAGCTGGATCTCATCCACAGCAAGAAATTCAAAACCACGATCAAGCGGCATGGCCTCAACGGTGCAGATAAAATAGGCGGCCTGCGGCGGGATGATCTTCTCTTCCCCGGTGACGAGAGCCACATTTGCCGCACCTTTTTGGGCGACAACTCGTTCATAAACCTCCCGTGCCAGCAATCTTAAGGGAAGGCCGATGACACCGTCCGCATGGCCCATCATCCGTTCTACCGCGAGATGCGTCTTGCCGGTATTCGTAGGGCCCAGAATGGCAGTTACCTGACCTGTTTTAAAGTTGCTGGGGGAAGTAGGGCGCATTGCAAACCTGATCTTTGGGTGAGGCGGATAATGTCCTCATACTTATTTTATACGCAGCCATCCTGCCGAGGACAGGAAAATCTTTCACAGCACGGCATTTCTAAGGGCATTTTATATGTAGGCATTATGTCAAAAATGTCTCGCCTTCCGGGCAGAAATTCGCATTATTGGGAAAAGAAAAACTTATTTCGATGCGTCATAATAAGGTTGGGTTGCACCTAAAGCTAACGCTCGTTTGGTGTTTTTATAATTCTATGATATAGCTCCCGGCCTGAATAGGCTGTCGATTGAGTGCCGGCTTATTGTGTGGCGGGATAAAAAGGATAAAAATTATGGGCGATTTTCCAAAACAAACATTTCAGGACTGGGAAAAGCTGTCGGAGAAGGAACTTCGCGGCCGCAAGCTGGATGAACTGAACTGGGAAACTCCAGAAGGCATCAAAGTAAAGCCACTTTATACGGCCGCCGATCTCGAGGGGATGGAGCTTGATGGCGCTCTTCCGGGTGTCGCGCCGTTCCAACGTGGTGTTCGCGCAACCATGTATCCCAATCGCCCTTGGACGATCCGCCAATATGCCGGCTTTTCAACCGCTGAAGAATCAAACGCCTTCTATCGCCGTAACCTTGCCGCCGGCCAGAAGGGGCTCTCCGTCGCCTTCGACCTAGCCACTCATCGCGGCTATGATTCGGATCATCCGCGCGTTGTTGGCGATGTTGGCAAGGCTGGTGTAGCCATCGACAGCGTAGAAGATATGAAAATCCTGTTCGATAGCATCCCGCTCGATCAGATGTCCGTCTCCATGACCATGAATGGTGCGGTCCTGCCGATTTTGGCGAACTATATCGTCGCTGCGGAAGAGCAGGGCGTAAAGCCGGAGCAGCTTTCCGGCACGATCCAGAATGATATCCTGAAAGAATTTATGGTTCGCAACACCTATATCTATCCGCCCGCACCAAGCATGCGGATCATCGGGGATATTATCGGCTATACTTCCGCCAAGATGCCGCGCTTTAATTCAATCTCCATCTCCGGCTATCACATGCAGGAGGCTGGCGCGACACAGGTGCAGGAACTCGCCTTCACTCTTGCCGACGGGTCGGAGTATGCGCGGGCCGCCATGGCGTCGGGCCTTAAAATTGATGATTTCGCGCCGCGCCTCAGCTTTTTCTTCGCCATTGGCATGAATTTCTTCATGGAGATTGCCAAGCTGCGCGCGGCAAGAATGCTCTGGGCGAAAATGATCAAGGAGTTTGAACCACAGAATCAAAGCTCCCTGATGCTGCGCACCCATTGCCAGACGTCCGGTGTCAGCCTGACGGAGCAGGACCCCTACAACAACGTTATCCGCACGGCATATGAAGCCATGGCCGCCGTTCTTGGCGGCACGCAGAGCCTGCATACAAATGCGCTTGATGAGGCGATTGCACTTCCGACGGATTTCTCTGCCCGTATCGCTCGAAACACGCAGTTGATCCTCGCTGAAGAAACCGGCATTCCGAATGTGATCGATCCGCTTGGTGGCAGTTACTATGTGGAAAGCCTGACCAATTCCATCGCGGCGGAAGCCTGGAAGCTGATCGAGGAAGTCGAGGAAATGGGCGGCATGACCAAGGCCGTCGAAAGCGGGATGCCAAAGCTCAGGATTGAGGAATCCGCTGCTCGCCGTCAGGCCCGCATCGATCGCGGCGAAGAAGTCATCGTCGGTGTCAACAAATACCGGATCGACAAAGACGACAGTAATATTGAAATTCTCGACGTCGATAACACAGAGGTGCTTCGTCAGCAGGTCGCCCGGCTTGAAAAAATCCGGAGTACCCGGGATGAGGCGGCTTGCACTGCTGCGCTGGAGGCTCTGACAAAAGGGGCGGAAGGCACTGAAAATTTGCTGGAGCTTTGTGTAAATGCCGCTCGGACACGAGCCACCGTTGGCGAGATTTCCGATGCCATGGAAAAGGTGTTCACTCGCCATCGCGCCGAGATCCGCTCTATCTCCGGCGTGTATGGCGCGGCTTATGAGGGAGATGAGGGCTTTATGAAAATCAGCAAGGATATCGAAGATTTCGCCCGCGAAGAGGGACGCCGCCCGCGCATGCTGGTCGTCAAGCTTGGGCAGGATGGTCATGACCGCGGTGCCAAGGTAATCGCTACGGCCTTCGCCGATATCGGCTTTGACGTTGATGTCGGCCCGCTTTTCCAAACACCGGCGGAAGCTGCGCAAGACGCCATCGAAAGCGATGTCCATGTCATCGGCATTTCATCTCAGGCAGCTGGGCATAAAACACTCGTCCCGCAAATCATCGACGAACTCAAGAAACAGGGTGCGGAAGATATCCTTGTCGTCTGTGGCGGGGTTATCCCGGCGCAGGATTATGACGCACTTTATAACGCGGGCGTCGCCGCCATTTATGGCCCTGGAACCAATATTCCAAAGGCCGCAGCGGAAGTGCTCGAATTGATCCGCAAAAATCGCAAGGCGGCTTGACCTGTTTCCTGCCTGGTGTTGTAAGATGTAACCGCTATTACAACAGGGCAGGGAGCCATTTATGAAAATCGTCTATAGCCCCGATCATGCCAAGCATGATCCGAAAACATATTTTAAGGGCGGGGCGTTTCACGAGCCGCAGGAAGTGCCGGGCCGGGCGGAAGCACTGGTCGCGGGACTGAAGAGCGCGGGGCACGAAATTGTAGCACCAGAGGATTTTGGCCCATCCCCGCGCGCGGCGGTGCATACACCGGGCTATCTCTATTTTCTCGAAACGATTCACGAGCGTTGGCATGCCGGTGGAATGGGCGGGGAGGAAGTGCTCCCCAATATTCACCCGGGGCGCTATATGTCCTCCATGCCGAAAGGGCTTATCGGTGAGGTTGGTTTCTATACAACCGATATTTCCGCGCCCGTCGGCCCGACCACATGGGAGGCCTCCGTTGCCTCCAACAATGTTGCATTGACGGCAACGGATTATGTGCTGTCCAATCTGAAAGGCAACCTCTCGGCCTATGCGCTTTGCCGTCCACCGGGGCATCACGCCTTCAAGGATCAGGCGGGTGGTTTTTGTTTTCTCAACAATATCGCGATTGCGGCCGACTATGCCCGCCGGACGGTGAACCGTGTCGCAATTTTGGATGTGGATGTGCATCATGGCAATGGCACGCAGGGCATTTTCTATGACCGCGCGGATGTCTTTACAATATCAATGCATTGCGACCCGACCGATTTCTATCCCTTTTTCGCTGGCTATGCGCATGAGCGCGGCACAGGCGCGGGTGAGGGGTATAACCTCAACCTGCCGCTCGCACCGGAAAGCGCCGATGATGCATTTCTTCACCGGTTGGAGGAAGCGATGACCGCACTTCGCGCTTATGCGCCGGATGTTCTCTTTATTGCGCTGGGGCTCGATGCGTTTGAGGGGGACCCGTTGATCGGGCTTTCCATCACGACGGAGGGGTTTGGGCGCATCGCGGCGCGTATCGCGAAGCTAAACTTGCCGACGGTTCTGGTGCAGGAAGGGGGCTATAACCGCGATTTCCTTGGCGCAAATATCACAAGCTTTATCGCCGGTTTTGAAGGAGCGCGGTAAATGACCGGAACGGATGTCAGCGGCCTCACTCAGCTAGGTAAGGATGTCGAGCAGCCACAGAGCCCGGAGGAAGCGGTGCTGGAGCGGGTTCCGAACGGACAGGCGGATGTAAACTATCTCGTCCGCTTTACCGCGCCGGAATTTACATCCCTCTGCCCGATGACAGGGCAGCCGGATTTTGCTCATCTGGTGATCGACTATGTGCCGGATCAATGGCTGGTGGAATCGAAATCACTGAAACTTTTCCTGACGTCCTTTCGAAATCATGGCGCCTTTCATGAGGACTGCACAGTCATGATCGGGAAGCGCCTTGTCGATCTTCTTGCGCCGCGCTGGCTTCGGATCGGAGGATACTGGTATCCGCGCGGCGGCATCCCGATCGATGTTTTCTGGCAGACGGGCGCACCGCTTGCCGATGTCTGGCTTCCCGATCAAGGCGTGCCGACCTATCGCGGGCGCGGATAATTTAGAAAGTAAATCCGTCAGGGAGGAGGTCGCTCACCGATTTGGTGACGTCTCCGCTTTTGCCTGCGTAATGAACGCGGGTCTCTTGTGTTGCGAATTCGGCGATAAACTGGCGGCAGGCCCCGCAGGGAGAGCAGGGGATGGAGACGCCATTTTCATTGCGGTTGGCAACGAACACCTCGCGGAGTTTCATGCCCGGTCCCTCTTTCGCCACGGCTTGGGTAATGGCGGTGCGTTCCGCGCAGATGGTGAGACCGTAGGAGACATTTTCGACATTGCAGCCCGTATAGAGATTGCCTGATTCTGTCAGGATGGCGGCTCCGACCTTGAAGTTGGAATAGGGGGAATAGGCCTTTTCAAGTGCCTTGTCCGCCTCGGCTTTCAGATCAGCTTTATCCATAACCCTTTATTTCCTTTGCCAGACTATCGAAGGAGAAACCCACCGCTGAGCGGATCGCCATCCTCGAAGGTGAACTCCGCTGTGCCAGAATAATGGGCGTGGCCCGCGACCTCAACCGTCACGGCATCATGGGGCCCCACTTTTGTCTCACTCGCGATTTTCCCGTTGAAGATGGCACCTGTCACGCTCTCGAACTGGCAGGCCTCTCCGGATTTGACTTCCTTTCGGGCGGCGGCAAGGGCCATGCGTGCCGTGACACCCGATCCGGTCGGGCTCCGGTCCACCTGCTCATCGGCAAAGACGCAGATATTTGCGCTGGGCGTACCCGAGCGGCCAGTATTGCCATCGGTGAGAATGGTGCCATAGAGATAGCCGAGGTCTTCCTCTTCCGGATGGGGGGTCGGAATTTGTGCCTTTACTACATCGGAGATATGCGTTGCCGCCATCACCAGATCACGGGTGCGTGCCGTTCGCACATCAAGGCCAAGGGTTGCGGCATCCAGAATGGCGTAAAATGCGCCCCCATATCCGATATCGAGCTCAACCGGGCCATAGTCGCGTGTCTCGACAAATTGGCTGAGTTTATAGGCGAAGGCAGGTACACTCTCAAATCGGACGGCGCCGGTTACGCCATTTTCGGTCGCGACATAGGCGCGCACGAGGCCGCAGGGGCACTGGATATTGACCGGCGTTTCTCCGTCTTCCTTCACGATCAGGCCATAGTCGAGCGCATAGCGGCCAAGCGCCATGATCGCATGACCGCACATGGTGCTGTATCCCTCATTATGCATGAAGATGACGGCAAGGTCGGCCTCTGGATGATCCGGCGGCACCAGCAGTGCGCCATACATGTCCTTATGGCCGCGTGGCTCAAACATCAAAAATCGCCGGTACTGATCCGCATGGTCGCGAAGATAGGCTCGCTTTTCAAGCAGGGTATGCCCTTCGGGCACCGGTACGCCATCGGTGATGATGCGAAGAGGTTCCCCGCCGGTATGCATCTCGACTGTCTGGATACTGCTGATCATTCTTTCCCCACTCTTATGTCCAGAATAGGGTCTTCTGTTTAATTCCGATAGTGCTTTCAATTGACTTGACGAAGCCGCAGGATTTTCCCATACCGAAGGCTATGAATGAAATGAGCAGAAAAACGTCAGCGGATGCTGAGAGAATCGCCGAGAAACTGCGACAGGGCGATCGCCGGGCACTTGCGCGGGCCATCACGCTCGTGGAGTCGTTGCGGGATGATCACCGAGCAACTGCGCAAGCGCTCCTTAATTTGATTCTTCCGTCCACCGGTAATTCCATTCGTGTTGGTATCTCCGGCACGCCGGGCGTCGGGAAATCCACCTTCATTGAGGCTTTCGGCAAGCTTCTGACCGGAGAAGGACATAAAGTCGCGGTGCTGACCGTCGATCCGTCTTCGCAGCGGAGCGGGGGATCCATCCTTGGGGATAAAACACGGATGGAAGAGTTAGTCCGCGACCCGAATGCTTTTATTCGCCCCTCTCCGTCCGGTGGGTCGCTCGGCGGTGTTGCACGGCGTACACGGGAGGCCATGCTGCTGACCGAAGCGGCAGGATTTGATGTCATCCTGATCGAGACGGTTGGGGTGGGTCAATCGGAAACTACCGTGGCGGAAATGGTCGATGTGTTCCTCCTCCTTCTCGCCCCGGCGGGTGGGGATGAGCTTCAGGGCATTAAGCGTGGCGTGATGGAACTCGCGGATATCGTCGTCATCAACAAGGCGGACGGGGACCTGAAAGCGTCAGCATCAAGAGCCGCAGCGGAGTACAAGGGTGCTATTGGCCTGATGCGACCGAAAAGCGCGAACTGGAAGCCGAAGGTTCTGATGGTTTCTGCGCTCAATAAGATCGGGATCGACAAGCTCTGGGAGACAATCGCAAACTATCGAGAGGCGCGTGGCGCCAATACAGAGCTTGCTGAACAGCGCCGGGAGCAGTCCGTTGCCTGGATGTGGTCGGAACTCGGTGATTCCCTGATGGCACGTTTCAAGGGCCATAAGGCCGTGGCGGCACGCATCAAAAAGATGGAAGCGGATGTAAGGACGGCACAAATAGCGCCGACAACCGCCGCAGAGAAGCTCTTGGAAATCTTTTTAGGAAAATAGCGCGATAACCGCCTAATATGCTTGACGGATGGGCCTTCATTCCTTAAATAGCGTCCTCACGTCCGGCGTTCTGCGCCGGCACCCCTATTTATTTGGTTAAAGAGGTCCAGGATGGCACGTCGTTGCGAATTGACAGGTAAAGGTGTTCAGGCCGGCAATAATGTCAGCCACGCCAAGAATAGAACCCGTCGCCGGTTTTTGCCGAATGTGCAGGAAGTCCGTTTGATGTCCGAGGCACTTGGCCGTTCCTTCAACATGAAAGTGTCGGCATCGGCGCTGCGTTCCGTTGAACATAATGGCGGTCTCGACAAATTCTTGTTGAAGGCGCGTGACACTAATCTGTCGCTGCAGGCACAGCGCGTAAAGCGCGAGATCAAGAAAGCGGCGGCTTCCGCATAAATCTGATCTGAAGATCACGGAATAAAAAACGGGTGGATTTTTCCACCCGTTTTTTTTATGCCAAATTTGCCTCACAATTCAAGCGTACTATCTGGTTAAGCACCGGGGCGAACTTTACTCAATTGGGGAGAATTCAGATGTATGCACGACGTGATATTGTAAAAGGCGCGGCAACCTTGCCGCTGGCGGCAATCCTTGCGGACCCATTGCTTGCGCGGGCGGCTGCCGAAATGACCGAAGATGTCACGATCAAGCTTGATGGCGGACAGTCGGTAACGGCTTCCGTTATCTATCCGGAAGTAACACCGGCGCCGGCTGTTCTCCTTGTCCATGAGTGGTGGGGCCTCAATGACCAGATCAAGGCCGTTGCGGCGGAGCTGGCCCGGGAAGGGTATGTCGCCGTTGCGGTCGACCTTTATGAAGGTAAGATTGCGGAAAATGGCGAAGAGGCCGGGCAGCATATGAAGGCGGTTAAACCGGCAGAGGCGACCGAAACCCTTGAAAAATGGGTCGCATGGACGCGCGCCAATGAGAAAACCACAGATAATCTCGGAACAATCGGCTGGTGCTTTGGCGGCGGTTGGGCGCTCAATGCCTCGATTGCGGCGCCGACGGAAGCAACCATTGTCTATTATGGTAGCGTTGACCGGTCCGCCGATCAGCTTAAACCCCTGAAAGGTCCGGTCATGGGCCATTTTGCCGAAAAGGATCAATGGATCAATAAGGCGATGGTCGATGGCTTTGTCGAGCAAATGAAGCTCGCGGAGCAGCCTGCACCGGAGGTGTTCTGGTACGATGCGGATCATGCCTTCGCCAACCCGTCGGGCGGTCGATATGATCAGGCGGATGCACAGCTTGCCTGGCAGCGCAGCGTCGGCTTTTTCAAAAAGACCCTGATGGGGTAGGGGAGGTTACCAGCGGTCGGATTTTTTCCGTTTCGCGGGTTTCTGTTCATCAAAAAGATCGGCAAGCTGTTCCATCATGACCCCGCCAAGTTGCTCGGCGTCGATGATCGTGACGGCTTGCTGATAATAACGCGTGACGTCATGACCAATGCCGATGGCAATCAGCTCGACAGGGGAGCGTGTTTCGATCCACTTGATAACCTCGCGCAAGTGTTTGTCGAGGTAATTGCCCGGATTGACGGACAGTGTGCTGTCATCCACCGGCGCGCCATCGGAGATTACCATCAGGATGCGCCGCTGCTCCGGTCGGCCCAGCAGCCGGTTATGCGCCCAGAGCAACCCTTCGCCATCAATATTTTCCTTCAGTAGCCCTTCGCGCAGCATCAGGCCAAGTGATTGGCGGGCGCGGCGATAGGGATAATCCGCAGATTTATAGACGATATGGCGGAGGTCGTTGAGACGGCCGGGATTTGGCTCTTTCCCCTGTTCCAGCCATTTTTCACGCGACTGTCCGCCTTTCCAGGCGCGGGTCGTGAAGCCAAGGATCTCAACCTTGACGGAGCAACGCTCCAGCGTCCGGGCGAGGACGTCGGCGCACATGGCGGCGACGGAAATCGGCCGACCTCGCATGGAACCGGAGTTATCGATCAATAGCGTTACCACCGTATCGCGGAAGTTCGTGTCCTGCTCCACCTTGAAAGAGAGCGGGAGCTGCGGATCAACAACCACGCGGGAAAGCCGGGCGGCATCCAGAATACCTTCTTCCAGATCGAATTCCCAAGAGCGGTTCTGCTGTGCAAGAAGTTTGCGTTGAAGGCGGTTGGCCAGTTTGCTGACCAGGCTATGCATATTGGTCAGCTGCTGATCGAGCTGCTGGCGAAGCCGGGCAAGCTCTCCGGGCTCACATAAGTCGCCGGCCTGAATGACTTCATCATACTCAGTGGTATAGGCTTTATAAGCGGCGGCCTCCGGCGAATTGCGGAAGTCCTCCGGATAGACCGGGCGGCGATCGCGGCCCGCTTCATCGCCGGTGCTGGTGGCCTCCATATCGGCGCTCTCGCCTGCTTCGGTATCGGTGCCGTCTTCCCCGGCGCCTTCTTGCGTGTCGGCATCCTCGGCGGCGCTGGCTTCCTGTGCCTCATCATCGCTTTCGGAGCCGCTGCTCTCGGCATCCGGTTGCTGTTCGCCTTCATCGCTGTCGCCGCTATCGTCCTCGTCGGAAAATTCGCCTTCGGCATCATCTATCAGATCGAGATCTTTAAGCAGTTTCCGCGCAGCGCTTGCAAATTCCTTCTGGCTTGAGATGGTCTTGAGCATCTCGGCGAAATCATCGCCGCTTTTTTCTTCAATCTCGGCGCGCCAGAGATCGACCATGCTTTGTGCACTCTCCGGCACGGGAATATTGGCCAGCTTTTCGCGCGCGAGAAGCCCAAGAACTTCCGCAATCGGCGCTTCCGCCTTGTCGTAAATACGATCGAAACCGCATTCCTTGCAATGGCTATCCCACCGGTTAAAAAGATTGTCGGCTACGCCTTTCATCCGGCCCGCGCCGATGGCCTCTACTCGTGCCTGTTCGATTGCATCAAACACAGCCTTCGCGTCACCCCCTTCCGGGGCGTAACGGGCATGCATTCCGTCGTCGTGATAGCGCTTGCGAAGGGCGATGCTGTCAGCGAGCCCGCGCACGAGGCGGACATCCTCCACCGGCAGGTCTTTTGCGGGGTTTGGCAGGCGCGCGCGATCCCCGCTCATCCCCGGCGCATCGTTCCCATAGACAACTTCAAGCTCCTTCTCATGCGACATCGCCCGCATGGCGGCGGTGACGGCGCGCTTAAAGGGTTCGGCCGCAGGCTCCTTATTTTTGATAAAGGCCATCGGAGCGCTTACGCGACGATATTGGCTGCGGATTCAGGGAGCTCTTCGCCAAAACTGCGCTGATAATATTCGGCAACCAGAGGCCGTTCCATCTCGTCGCACTTATTGAGGAAGGTGACGCGGAAGGCGAACCCGATCTCGCCAAAAATCTGCGTATTTTCCGCCCATGTAATCACCGTCCGGGGGCTCATAACGGTGGAGATGTCGCCGGCGATAAATCCGGCCCGGCTCAGCTCAGCGCAGGCAATCATGGCGCGGACGGTCTTGCGGCCCTCTTCATTGTCGTAGCCCGGCAACTTCGCAAGAACAATTTCGTTCTCGGTTTCCTCCGGCAGGTAATTCAATGTCGTCACAATGTTCCAGCGGTCCATCTGGCCCTGATTCAATTGCTGTGTGCCATGATAGAGACCGGTTGTGTCGCCAAGTCCCACGGTGTTCGTCGTCGAAAACATCCGAAAGGCCGGGTGCGGGCGGATAACCCGGTTCTGGTCGAGCAATGTCAGCTTGCCTTCAACTTCGAGAACGCGCTGGATCACGAACATCACATCCGGACGCCCGGCATCATACTCATCGAAGACGATCGCTGTCGGTGACTGCAGCGCCCAGGGGAGGATGCCTTCGCGAAACTCGGTTACCTGTTTGCCGTCGCGCAGGACGATGGCGTCCTTGCCAACAAGATCGATACGTGAAATATGGCTGTCGAGATTAACCCGGACACAGGGCCAGTTGAGGCGCGCGGCGACCTGCTCGATATGGGTGGATTTGCCGGTACCGTGATACCCCTGCACCATAACCCGGCGGTTAAAGGCAAAACCGGCCAAAATCGCGAGTGTTGTATCATGATCGAAGACATAGGCCGGATCGAGGTCCGGCACGCGATCGGTCGATACGCTGAAGGCAGGGACTTCAAGATCACTGTCAATTTTAAAAACTTCCCGGACGGAAACCTTCGTATCGGGCAAATCAATTTTCATTTCCGGCGTTTCGCCGGCAAGTTCTAAGGACGTCATAAATAGCAGTTCCGTGTCACAATTTGTGGTGTTTCTTTTACGGGCAAGCTTACGAGTTAGCGCAAGATCGCAAATGTGTATAGGCCTGATTGATGTTTTTTAGTATTTCTTCGGCCTTTTTATCTCCACCACGGATATCAGGGTGGTATTTTTTTGCAAGTTCCTTATGGCGCCGCTTGATCTGCTCAAGGCTGCTGCCGGGCTGTAAATTCAGGACGGCGAGGGCCTCCCGCTCCTTCGGATCCATTTCCGGGTGGCCGTTTGCGCGGGATTTTTCAGACGTCTTATCCGAAGTTCCCATATCGTCGCGAAAATTGAAGGGATCATGATATCGGTATTCGTCGCGCGGGCTTGCTGTGCGGCTTCCCAGTTTCCACGTCGGGCGGTGGCCTGTGATATCCTCGTCCTTATAACGGAGGACTTCTTCATCCGACATGCCATCAAAGAAATTCCACGATTTATTGAACTCGCGGATATGCGCGAGGCAGAACCACTGGTAATCGGCCGGATTTCCCCGATCGAGCAGCCGGGCTTTTGGCGCCCGAAATTCCCCCACCTCGAAACAATCCACATGATCGCATTGCCTGTGGAGTGGTTCGGGCGTGTCATCGCCAAGCGGTATTTCTCTGTTCTTCGACATTAAATTATTATGGGCGCTGCCCGCTCCCATAGCAAGGCTGGGGCAGAAAAAGAGGTGTTTTTTAAACTCACGACGACGGTAATTGGGCAACATCTATCTACAGTGTTGGCATGACGCTAAGGACTCAGAAAAATTGTGATATTCAGTCGATGCGCAATGGAAATATCTGCTATAAACCTATCAGTAAGACAGGTGAGCAAGATAGGTAAGGAAAGCAGGCATAATGTCAGTCGCAGCAACCATAGAGAATAAGCTCAACAAAGCGTTTTCCCCAACCCGCCTTGTCGTTGTCGACGAATCGCATATGCATGCAGGCCATGCAGGCGCCCGTCCCGAAGGGGAAAGCCATTTTCGGGTGGAAATAACTGCGGAGAAGTTCAAAGGAATGTCCCGCGTTGCTAGCCAACGGGCCGTGTATGAGGTTCTCTCGGAGGAGCTTAGCTCGGATATCCACGCGCTCGCGCTCAACGTGCGATCGTAACTTCGCTGTTCTTGATCCGATAAAAACATCAGAAAAAACTGTTGAACGAATTTATCACGCGCCTATATGCTCCTTTTGAGAGTTTAGTAAAAAATATGGCAACTTATAAGAGCAGCGACAGGAGCCCTAACATGACCCAGGTAAGCCAATCCCTCATTAACCGCAATATTTCAGTCATAGATCCAACCTCAGGCCAGCCCCATCGGACCAGCATCCGGCTGGAGGAAATCGAATGGGAGGCCCTGCGCGACATTTGCGCGCGGGAAAATATGTCGATCAATGATTTCTGCTGTAGGGCGGACAGCGATGAGAGGCGCCAAGAGCATTCCCGCACTTCCCGCATACGGTCTGCCATCCTTGATCACTATCGCAACCAGAACAGAAACCTTGATTCCTGACCGCCTTAAAGTAGATAGAAGAGCAATGCGGGGAGGGTGATGAAGGAGAGCAGTGTTGATATGAGCACCATCCCTGCAACATGGCTATGGGCGCGGTCATAGCGAAGCGAGAACAGATAGTTGAATACGGCGACGGGCATGCTGCATTCAAGGATCAGAACTCCGCGCTCGACCCCTTCCAGTCCGAACAGGGCGGCAAGGCCGTATCCGACGGCAAATCCCATGGCAAGCCGAAGAACTGACAGACCGGTTGCAAGACGGATGTGATTTACAGAAAGGCTCGCAAGGCTGACACCCAGGGCAAGGATCATCAAGGGAATGGTCAGGCTGCCGATAAGCTCGGTCGTATTTATGATCCAAAGCGGGACGGGAAAAGCAAGTGCCTTCAACCCAAGTCCGATAATCACGGCATAGATAAGGGGCGTGCGAAGCAGTTGACCGGGAGAACTAGCGCCGGAAGAAAGCCAAATGCCGAAGGTGAACTGTAAGGTGGAAAAGACGGTAAAGACGGCGATGGCAAGCGCGAGACCGGCTTCCCCGAAAGCGAAGAAACAAAGCGGCAGGCCCATATTTCCCGTATTCGGAAACATCAGGCCGGGCAGGTAATTGCGGATATTGAGGCTACTGAGTTTCAATGCCGTGACGCCAATCAAGCAAAAGGCCAAGGCGGAAACTGCGGCGAACATTGCAAACTCAAGGAAGGCGCCTAGTTCCATATCGAGTTTGACAAGCGTCGAGAAAATCAGCATCGGGGAGCCAACATTCGTTACCAACCCGGTCACTGTTTCCGTATGAAAGGCGCGGCCTGTCTTGGCCCAGAAAAAACCAATCCCGGCGGTGATAACGACCGGCGCAATAATGTTGAGGAGAATTTCAAACATATGGGCGGAGTTTCCAGTTGGCTTGTCCGGTTGAAATTCTATAGCTCAAGCGAGGTGATACGAAGTTCCGTAATCTGGTTAAGATCTTTTTTGAGAATGTCAAATTTATATCCATGAAATATAAAGGCTTGCCCAATGTCCGGGATAATCTGGGCTTCATGGATGACCAATCCGGCAACCGTCGCGGCCTCTTCATCAGGAAGCGCCCAATTGAACTGCCGGTTCAGATCACGGATGGTAACATCGCCTTTTGTGACAATGCTGCCATCCTTCATCAATCGGACATCGCTTACGGCAAGGTCATGTTCGTCCGCGATATCGCCGACGATTTCCTCAAGAATATCTTCGAGCGTGACCAACCCCATGAGTGCACCATATTCATCGACGACAAGGGCGAAGTGGCTCTTTCGTTCCAGAAATGCGTTGAGCTGGCTGCGCAGCGTTGTGGTTTCCGGAACGAACCATGCTTCGAGAGCGATTGATTCGATATCCAGATTCTCATAATCGCCGCCCAAGGGGATCAGGGCACGGAGCATATCCTTCGCGTGGATGATGCCAATAATATTCTCGGGGTTTTTCTTCCAGAGAGGCAATCTTGTATAGGGGCTACCAAGTACCTGATCGATAATTTCGCGGACTGGTTTTTCCGCATCGACCATTTCCACATTCTTGCGATGAACCATGATCTCTTCAAGGTCCACCTCGTCCATATCGAGGATCGTGTCCAGCATGTAGCGTTCATGCATGATAACGCCGGCATCTTCCGAATGCAGCTCGATCGCTCCGCGCAATTCATCCTGCGCGGCATCCGTTAATGTATCACTGTCGCCGTCGCCTCCCTTAATCCCCATCAGGCTCAAGGTTACATCGACGATATAGTTGATACCCATAACCACGGGCGAGAGGAGGAAGACCGCCGGTCGCAGTACGGGCGCGACGAAGAGTGCGACGGGGATTGTCCGCCGGAGTGCAATGGTTTTTGGCAGAACCTCCGCAAAGACCAGCACAAGAACGGTCATGATAAGGGTCGCATAGGCAACGCCAATATCTCCGAACAGGGAAATGAAAATGCTGGTCGCAAGGGCGGAAGCCAGGATATTGACCAGGTTATTGCCAAGTAGAATGGCGCTGATAAGCTTCGTGTGCTTGTCGCGGAGCCGGTTTACAAGCCCGGCTCTGTGGTCGCCGGATTGCTCCATCTGATGCAGGCGGGCGCGGGATGCCCCCGTCAGCGCAGTTTCCGAGCCCGAAAAGAAAGCGGAAAGCACTAAAAGCAGAAAAATTGCGAGCGGGAGGAGGATCAATTCCAAATTTATTTCACCCGTGTCCATTTCCTTGTTCTATTCCTGTAGTTCCTGTCGAAGGAGCGACAGGATATCCGATTCATCAATTGTTTTTGTGCTGAAAGCGTCGCCAATGGCGTTCATGAGGATAAGTGTGATTTTGCCGCCACTGATTTTCTTATCCTGCCGCATATGAGCGAGCAGTTTTTCTGCCGTCCAGGTAATGCCATCAATTTTCGGGACTGCAACAGGCAGCCCGATAGAAATAAAATGCGCACGAATTCGTCCGCAGTCCTGACGATTGAGCAGCCCGAGGCTCACGGATAGTTCCGCCGCCATGATCATGCCAGTTGCGACGGCCTCCCCATGATTGAGGTGCGGGCCATAGCCGGTTTCCGCCTCTAACGCATGCCCGAATGTATGGCCAAGGTTTAGGAGTGCCCTTACACCGCCTTCACGTTCGTCCAAAGCCACGATGCGGGCCTTGGCTTTCACGCTTTGCTCTACGGCATAAATGCGCGCGGCGGTATCGCCCTCAATCACCTTCCGACCATTCGCTTCGAGCCATTCGAAAAATGCATAGTCGCCGAGCAGGCCATATTTCACGACCTCGGCATAACCCGCCAAAACCTCGCGATGTGGCAGGCTGTCCAATGTTGAGATATCAGCGAGCACCAGACGCGGTTGGTAAAAGGCACCGATGAGATTCTTGCCCTGAGGTGCATTAACACCGGTCTTGCCTCCGACTGAGCTGTCAACCTGGGACAGCAAGGTCGTTGGTATCTGGATAAAATCCACACCCCGGCGTAAAGTGGCCGCAGCAAAACCCGTGAGGTCGCCGATGACGCCGCCGCCAAGAGCGATCAAAGCCTCGTCCCTTTGAATGCGGCTATCCAGAAGGCGGCTCATTAAATCGCTATAGGTCGCGATACTCTTGCTCCCTTCACCGGCTGGAAAGACAAGAGCGCTATGCTCGATCCCGGTATCGGTCAAGGAAGTTTGCAGGCTTTCCAGGTGAACCGCTGCGACATTTTCATCCGTGACAACGGCGACGCGTGGATTTTTCAGGATATTCCGCAACGTCGCGCCAGCGCCGCCAATCAGATCAGTGCCGATGAGAATGTTATAGGAGCGCGCGCCCAGTGCAACCTGTACTTCTGCGAATGTCGAGGCGGATTCTGCGGGTAAGGATGTCATTTGCTACCTGAAGTGTCTTGGGCCGATGATAGGCTTTTCAGCGCGGCGATGATCTTGTCGACCACAATTTCATGCGGGCCATCGTCACTGTCGACCGTGATATCCGCCTCGGCATAGACCGGATACCGCGTGTCCATCAGATCCTTTAAAATAGTTTTTGGATCGCCTGTTTTTAAAAGTGGGCGATTGTTGCGTTTCATGCAGCGCTTATAAATGACATCAAGCTCCGCACGCAACCAGATTGAACAGCCTTTTTGGACAATAAGGGCGCGCGTCTTCGGGTCCATGAACGCTCCGCCGCCAGTTGCCAGAACATGCCGAGGCTCTTTAAGCAGGCGAGCGATGACCTTCCGTTCGCCATCACGAAAAGACGCCTCCCCATGAATATCGAAGAATTCCGATACAGACAGATTGGATGCGGTTTCAATCTCCGTATCCGCGTCTTTAAACGCTAATCCGAGTTGGGTCGCGAGACGCCGCCCGACAGAACTCTTCCCGGCACCCATCAGGCCGACCAACACGATGGGCCTGGTTTCAAAATCATCAACCGGAGCGGCAGAACCGGCTTCGGCAACTTGTATCTTATTCATCCTATCACTTTTTTTCAGCGGTCAGGCGATCCCTCCGCTTAATCCCAGCGGCACAATATCTTTGCTAAGGTTATTGATGTAATTCGCCGAACCGTGCTAATCAATAAAGCCAATTTTTACCATAATCGCAGCTTAGTGCTTTAAATAGCAACAGTTTGCCTAACATGCACTCATTTTTGGTGCTCTGATTTCGGAAATAGTGATCGAATATGTCTAAGTTTTCCCTTTTCCTGCTATTTTTGGTGGCTGCTGCGGTTATTGGCGGCGGTGTGTTCCTCTCCGCCTGGGATATTCCTGCGCCGACGGTAAAAGTTGAGAAGGTTATTCCGAATGACCAGTTCCCGAAATAGATTCAGGCTTTTATTCGGCACTGGCCTGTTAATTGCGGGCCTGACGGCTATGGCGCCGATAGCAGCGGCGCAGGATAAGCCGCTTAATCTGGTGCCGTCGCTTGGAAAAGCTACACCGGCAACGAATACTGACAAGGCTCCTGTGAGTTCAGCCCCAATAACGTCGGCGCCACAAAAAAATGTGCTGGAGGGGAACCGTATCAAGGGGGCTGTTGTTGTGCAGTCACTCGGCGGGTTGAACCCGGCCTCTATTGGCACTTTGAGCGCGACAAATGGCGGGTTGGGATCGGATATGTGGCAGGGATCATCCCAGGGCCGCATCCAGACCTTGCTTGAGTATTTGCCGGTTCCGCATGAATCTCCTGAATTACAGAAACTCTATCGCCGCCTGCTGCTTACGTCAGCCGCAATTCCACAGGGGCAGGGCCAGCCGACGGAACTGATTAGATTGCGGCTTGAAAAACTGCTGGCTGCCGGTCTGGTGACGGATGCGTCGGATCTGGTGAGCCGGGTCCCTGCCTCCAGCATGACACCTGAGCTTAACCGTATTGCAACCGAAGTTCTGCTGCTTCAGGGGCAGAATGAACAGGCCTGCAAAGTCGTTGATCGCACCAAAGCCGCAACTGTCGATAATTTTTGGACCAAGGCGGATGTTTTCTGCAATATCGTTGCAGGCAATATGCCTCGGGCGGAGATTGGCATCACGCTGCTGGACGAAACAGCGGGCGAAGATGCGCTGTTCTTCGCGCTCTATGACCGGCTGGCCGGCGGCAATGCCGACCTCCCTGAAACGGCCCAACCCCTCACCGCGCTGCATTTCGCGATGATAAGCCTTGCCAAGGCTGCACCATCTGTCGCGGTGCTTGAGAGGGCGGGAAATGCGTTCCTCTGGGCGCTCGCGATGGATAAGACGGCGGATGTCAACGCGAGATTTACCGCAGCCTATAAATCGCTTTCCATTGGAAGTATTCCGGCTCTCCTGTCCCGGCGCCTTATCAATGAAGGCGCCTTTCTGTTAGAGACGGAAGAAAACCCCAGCCTCGGCCAGATTGCGGCGCTCTATCGGGACGCATTAGGGGCCTCTGCCGATGCTGAAAAAACTCGCCTGCTTGGGGACCTTTGGGCAGCTGGTGAGCGGGATGGCTCTTATCTGGCGGCCGCTGATCTGTCCATGCCACTCCTGTCCGGGATGACGGCTGCGGAATATGGCGATGTGTTCGAACTGGACGCCTTGCGTCTCTCTCTCGTCGGAAAGGAAGAGGCGACCGCAGCACTATGGGAGCGTGCCGTTCGCCGCGGCGCGCTTCGGGGTGATTTCGCGGAGCGGGAAACAGCGCGGAAATTTATCGCCCGCGCGGACGCCTATATGCTCATCTCCGGTACGACAGGCATTGCACGCTGGAACGCCGTCAATTTCGACGCTGAGGATTTTGATCATAGTGGCGCTGCCGCGCCCGGTGATAATGCCGGGCTGTATCTTGCTATTCTCGATGTGATGGGTGAGCCGGTTCCGGATGATCTCTGGGCCGCCGCACTTGGCGCAGCCCAGACCTCAAGGCCGGGTTTTTCCAACATTGTGATCGAGCGGAACCTGCAATCTGCCGCCGGGGCGGGGCTGATCGGGGAAACCGTGGCCCTCTCTATTGCGGCAATTGGATCGGAAGGGCCCGGCAAGACGTCAAGTGAGACTTTGGTTGCGGTTATCCGCGCGCTGAAGGCTATCGGGCTCGAAGCCGAGGCTCGTCAACTCGCATTAGAGGCCGCCGTTTCGCGGAACCTTTAAGGTGACCCGCCATTATATCGAGGGTTTCCTTGAAATGCTCCTCACCGAGCGGGGAGCCGCGGAAAACACCCTGTCCGGATATCGTCGGGACCTCAATGATTTCGAGAGCTTCGCCCTTCGGTGCGGAAAGAACCTCTCGGTCGTATCATCAAAGGATATTCAGGCCTATCTCAAGCTTCTGGATGACAGCGGTCTGAAAGCATCCACCCAGGCACGACGCTTGAGTGCGATACGTCAGCTTTTCTCTTATCTATTGGGGGAGGATATTCGCCATGATGATCCCGCGCTGAACATTGATAGCCCGCGCGCGGGACGTCGTTTGCCGAAGTATCTGACGGAAGCTGAGGTGGACGGCCTGCTGGCGGCGGCAGAAGGGGATACGCCGGAAAAAAGGCGGCTCCTGTCTCTGCTTCATCTGTTGTATGCGACCGGCCTCCGCGTGACGGAGCTTGTATCCCTGCCGTTTCCGGCGCTGCGGGAGCAGGATCGGTTTCTCATTGTCCGAGGTAAGGGCAATAAGGAACGGCTGGTGCCGGTGAATGATACCTCCAAACAGGCGCTGGGTCGATATCTTGAAGTGCGGGACGTTTTCTGCCCGGATGGCGCTCATTCAAAATGGCTCTATCCGTCACGGGGCGGGCAGGGGTTTCTCACGCGCCAACGACTGGGCCAGCTTCTAAAAGAATTGGCGATTGAGGCAAATATTGATTCCGCCAAAGTTTCCCCGCATGTTTTGCGGCACGCTTTTGCGAGCCATTTGCTCGCCCATGGGGCCGATCTTCGAAGCCTTCAGAAGATGCTGGGGCATTCCGATATTTCGACGACCCAGATCTACACCCATGTTCTGCAGGAACGGCTGAAGGAAATTGTTACAACCCACCATCCCCTTGCATGATGAAAATTTATTTGGGGGAAAACTTGACTCTGTCTTCCGGCTAACGCAATTTCCTCCCAACTAATTCACAAACTCATATTGAAGAAAGTGTAAAACTCATGAGCTTTACTGTTCCGGAACCTTGCGTCTCGCGCCTGAACCGTTGTGAACTTGCCGTTCCCGGTTCCAGCCCGCATATGTTTGAAAAGGCCGCTAAGTCCGATGCGGATGCTATTTTCCTCGATCTGGAGGATGCGGTTGCACCGAATGATAAGGCGCAGGCGCGCAAGAATATCATCGAAGCCCTGCATGATATCGATTGGGGCGATAAGGTCATGTCTGTCCGGATCAACGGTCTTGATACGCATTACATGTATCGCGACATTGTGGATGTGGTTGAGCAGGGCGGGGAGCGCCTCGACCTGATCATGATCCCGAAGGTCGGCACGGCTTCCGACGTATATGCCGTTGATATGATGGTAACTCAGATTGAGACAGCAACGGGCCGAAAAAAGAAAATCGGGTTTGAGCATATTATTGAAACCGCTCTCGGGATGCAGAATATCCATGAAATCGCTGCGGCAAGTAAGCGCAACGAGAGCCTGCATTTTGGTGTGGCGGACTATGCCGCCTCGACAAAGGCGCGGACAACCTCCATCGGCGGACCGAACCCGCTTTATGGCGTGCTGACGGATCCGGCAGAAGACGGAAGCCGTGATTTTCATTGGGGCGATATGTGGCATTATGCGATTGCCCGCATGGTTGTGGCCGCGCGCGCCAACGGCCTTCGCCCGATTGATGGCCCGTTCGGTGATTTCTCTGATCCGGATGGGTATGTCGCCCATGGTAATCGCGCGGCCATTCTTGGCTGTGAAGGGAAATGGGCCATTCACCCGAAACAGATCCCGCTTGCCAATGACATCTTCACGCCAGCGAAGGAAGAAGTCGCGAAGGCACGCCGTATTCTGGAAGCCATGGAAAAGGCGCAAGCCGAAGGCGCGGGCGCCGTCGCTCTCGATGGTCGGCTGATCGATATCGCCTCGATCAAGCAGGCGGAAGCTTTGGTAAATCAGGCTGATATCATCGCGGCCCGCGGATAATTTTTCGCGTCATATAGCTGTCATTATTTTAAATGCTGGCGGAACGGTTGATTGACGTAACCGTTCCGCCAATTTATTAATCAGACCGTCGATAACTGTGGAGTTTGGACATTTAATGAATAATTTCCTTGATTTTGAGAAGCCGATTGCTGACCTCGAAGGCAAAATTCGCGAGCTTGAGGGGCTGGAAGACGGCAGTGATATCGAGATCAAGGAGGATATTGCCAAACTCCGCCAGAAGGCCCTTCACCAGTTGGAACAAACCTACTCGAAACTGACGCCCTGGCAGAAAACGCAGGTTGCCCGTCATGTCGATCGGCCAAAGCTGAGCGATATCACGGCGCAGCTGATCGAAGAATTCACGCCCCTTGCAGGCGACAGGGCCTTCGCGGACGACAAGGCCATAATCGGTGGTATGGGACGTTTTCGGGGTCGTAGCGTTGTCGTGATCGGAACCGAGAAGGGCAAGGATACAGAAACCCGCCTCAAGCATAATTTTGGTATGGCCCGACCGGAGGGATATCGTAAGGCGCAGCGGCTTATGCAGCTTGCCGATCATTTTTCCCTTCCCATTCTGACCTTCATCGATACATCCGGCGCTTATCCGGGTATCGGCGCAGAGGAGCGCGGTCAGGCGGAGGCGATTGCCCGCTCTATCGAGGTTAGCCTCGATGTACGCGTGCCCATGATCGCCTCAATCGTCGGGGAAGGGGGCAGTGGCGGCGCGGTGGCGCTGGCGAGCGCAAATCGGGTCTTGATGTTTGCCCATGCCATCTATTCGGTGATCTCACCGGAGGGCTGCGCAGCGATCCTGTGGAAAACACGTGATAAAGCGCAGGAAGCGGCGACTGCCATGAAAGTCACCGCGCAGGATCTTCTAAAGCTAAAAGTGATCGACCGGATAGTCGATGAACCTGTTGGCGGTGCCCAGCGTGATGTGCCCGCTGCGATTTCCGCGCTTGGGGATGCGATAGAGGAAGAACTCGCCTCCCTCACGGGCAAGGAGCCGGGCGAGCTCCGTGAAGAGCGCCGCCGCAAATTCCTTGCGATTGGCCGCTTCGACGAAGGCTGATCGTCAGCCGGTAAAAGCCTTTCCAAGATTACGAACGCTTTCCTGATGGACGGACCAGTGACGCCCGCCAATCATACCGCCGTCCACAAGAATGTCGGCGGCATTGACAAAGGTGGAATCGTCCGATGCCAGGAAAAGTGCTGCCTTGGCAATGTCATCGGGAAGGCCCGCCCTGCGAATGGGTTGCGCCTGCGAGAGCACTTCCCCCGCGACCTTCGCTGTATCTTCTGCGGCTTGACCTTTAAGGCCTAGGGCCTTGCCGAAAATACCGGTTGCAATCGCACCGGGGGAGATAGAGTTGACCCGGACATTGCTCTCACCCAGCTCCATAGCGGCGCTGCGGGTTAGCTGCAAGACCGCCGCTTTCGCGCTGCTGTAGACCATTGAGGTCGAGTAGCCCGCGAGATGACCGGCGATACTACCGTTGTTGATGATGCTGCCAAAGCCCTGCTTTTTCATGATCGGTGCTGCGTGCTTTATCCCGAGAAGGACACCGCCGAACAGCAGCGCCATAGCTTCCATCGACTTTTCAAAATCGACGGTTTCAATACTCCCGACGGGAGCCGGCCCGCCCGCGTTATTGAAGATGCAGTCGAGTTTGCCGAATTTTTCTGCTGTTCCCTTGATGAGAGCCGCCATATCGGCCTCAACACTCGCGTCGGCGCGGACAAAATGCACACCGTCGCCCAACCTGTCGGCAATTGCTTTGCCTTCTGTCTCCCGTCGGCCGGAGAAAACGACGGTCGCGCCTTCTTCCGCGAAAATTTCCACGGTGCGCAGACCAATCCCGCTGGTTCCGCCCGTTATAATGGTTACTTTATCCTGTAGTCGGTTCATTTTCATTCTTCTTTGCTTGAGCTTCTGATTAGGGAATATTGGACTATATCAATACATGGAGCGCCGAGAATAGATGTTTTTTGGCCTTCCGGCAGAGATGGCTTCCCAATTTGTAATTTTTGACTAAACTGGCGCCTTGTAACTTACGGGGGATTATCATCGCGTGCTCTACCATAGCGTAATTATTATTGCCTATGCCTTGACGGCAGTTGTTATCGCTGTGCAAACGCCGATCTATGTCGAGGGGATTGATCCGGTCGTCGGCTATTGGGCGGGGGGCGTTTTTTTCCTTATTTGTGCGTTGGTCCATGATTTTATCATGCGGCATGTGGAGCGCGCGCGGTTTCAGCGTGATCTGATCAAAATGCGTAGCGATCTCGATATGGCGGAAACCGGCCTTGATCGTTTCGATAATATTCTCGGCCGTCTCGCGGGAAAAGACGGCAACATGGACAGCTTTGCCTCCGAAATGCAGATATTACGCAAATTGTTGAAACAGCTCTCAACGGATCAGGCGCCTGAAAAAGAAGAGGATGAGGAAGAGGAAATCATCCTCTCCGCAGATGAGGAGCTGGTGGAGGCGCCGGAAGAGCCGCCTGAGCCGCAACGAAACAGTAACGGCCCGGACGAGGAAATCCTCCCTCAGGATGCGGCGATACTGGAGATTGTGCGTTCCGGGCTGCAGGAAAACAAGGTTGATCTTTATCTGCAGCCGATTGTTCGGCTACCACAGAGACGTACCCTTTTCTACGAGGCATTTTCTCGCATTCGCGGACCCCAGGGTGAAGTAATTACGCCAGGGCAGTATCTTGCCGTCGCGGAAAACGCGGGTCTGATCGGAACGATCGATAATCTGCTACTCATCCGTTGCGTCCAGCTGATCCGGCGTGTCCGCCAGCGCAATGCCGATATCGGCTTTTTCGTAAATGTGTCTGCCCGGACACTGAACGACACCGCCTTTTTCCGGCAGTTCGTTGAATTCCTAGATCAGAACAAGGATTTGAGTGAGAGCCTGATCCTGGAATTTGCTCAGGACGATGTCGAGAATGCGTCGGAGGCCGTCCAGAAGGGGCTGTCCACGTTAGCGAAAATGGGTTTTTCATTTTCTGTTGACCATGTACAGCGCCTTGATTTCGACTTCGGCGAACTCGGGAAGCGACATTTCAGGTATTTGAAGGTTGCCGCCGCAGAACTTCTTCCCGGTCGCCCCGGCCTGCCGATGGATATTCATCCTGATGATCTGCGCGAAGCCCTGCTGCGTGAGAATATCGAGCTGATTGCCAGCATGGTTGAAGATGAGGATACCGTGATCGGGCTGCTTGATGTGGAAGTCGGCTTCGGTCAGGGATATCTTTTTGGCGTGCCGCGCCCGCCGCAATCGGTAAATTAACAGGTTATTCTTTATGTCCTTCAAGATTATTTCCGGCCTTGCCGGAGTGGCACCGAGCTATGATGCCTTCATTCTGGATCTTTGGGGCGTGGTGCATAACGGCCATCATCCCTATCCCGGCGTGCTGGAGTGCATGGACAGGCTGCGGAGCCAGGGTAAGCCGATACTCCTTCTCTCCAATGCCCCGCGTACGAACGGCTATGTGATCGAGTTTCTGGAAAACATCGGGGTGGCGAGGAAGCGTTATGACCATATTCTAACCTCGGGCGATATAACGCGCGAGGTGCTGATGCGCCGCGATCATCCCTTTTTAAAGAACAGCGGCGGCGCCTTTTACCAGATCGGCGCAGTTCGCGACAAAGGGTTGGAGGATGGCCTTGACTATCGACGGGTTTCTTCCGTTGGAGAGGCTGATTTTCTGATTTGTACCGGTCTCGTGGATGACCAGACGGAAACGCCGGAGAACTATCGTGAATTATTGCTGGGTGCCCTTAAACATAGCCTTCCGATGCTTTGCGCCAATCCGGATCTGACTGTGATGCGGGGGACGACATCCCATTATTGCGCAGGTGCCATTGCGGCTCTCTATGAGGAGCTTGGCGGGCAGGTTGAGCTTTTCGGGAAGCCGTATCCAGAAGTATATCGGCAGGCGATAAAGAAATTGCAGTTCCTTGAGCCGTCAAGGATTCTCGCCATCGGTGACAGCATGCGAACCGATATCAAGGGTGCCAACGCCAATGGTATTGACAGCGTGTTAGTGAGTGGCGGGATACATGCCGATGAGTGGGGGTTAAAGGATGGGCAATTGCCCACAGCGGCGCAAATCGAGAAAATCACTGAGTTGCATCAGTTTTCACCAAACTATGTGATGGGACATATGGTCTGGTAGGAAGTGCTGGAGCCCTGTCAATCGAACAGAGCGTCGATCTCATCTTGTGCTTTATTGCCCGAGCCCTTGTCCTCGTCCGTAGGGGCCATGTTTTTCTTTTGTAGCCCGTCGTTCTCTTCGTCGAAAAGCGTGTCAATGTCGCCCTGATTGACACCCTCTCCCTCCAGCGCGGGGCCGTTCAAGAGCGCGCTTTCATCATCATCGCTGACCACCGCAGCCTCTGCTTCGGCGACATTATCCATGTGATGCCCCCAGGCTTTGGTGAGGCGCGCGAGATATTCCTCAATATAGTTGAGGGTTGAGACAACCTTGCTGATCCGCTGGCCGGTAATGTCCTGAAAGGAGCAAGCTTCAAAAATCTCCATGCAGGCGTCATTGACGACGTCAGCGTCCGTTACTTTCGCAGACATAATCTTTTCGGTCGCGCTCATGATCTGGTTGGTTGCGTTTTCCGTGGCTTCCACGATCGCATCCAGTTCCTTACCTGCCCGTGGAAGCTTTTCCTGCTTTAGGTCATTTGGCCGGATTTCGGCAATTTCCGATCTGGCCGCCATAATGAAACCGGCAAGATCCTGACAATCCTGGTGAAGAGAGGCGATCGCCTTCCTCAGCTGAATGACCTCTTCCGTATCGGACATTAGAAATCACCAAGAACCGAAGAAATTTTTGTCTTCAAGGTGGCTGCATTAAACGGCTTGACGATGTAGTTGTTAACCCCAGCCTTTTTTGCGGCGACTACGTTATCCGTCTTGGATTCTGCCGTAATCATAATGAAGGGTGTGCTTTTCAGGGTTTCGTCAGCGCGGACTTCCTTCAGCAGCTGATAGCCGGTCATCGGCTCCATGTTCCAGTCGGAAATAACCAGGCCATAGTTCTTCGTCCGCATTTTCGCAAGCGCGGCGGATCCGTCTGCTGCTTCATCGACTGCATTAAAGCCGAGCTGTTTGAGAAGGTTGCGGATAATGCGCAACATCGTTTTGTAATCATCTACGATAAGGATCGACATGTTCATATCGACTGCCATGGAAATGCCCTCTTATTTTCCTAAAAATCTGTCTTTGTCACGGTATAGTTCGAAACTCCACCTTAACCATTCCACAGGAGATTAAGATCGGAACCTTAAAAAAATGGTTAATTTGGATATAGTTTTATAAAAACTGGCGACATCGGCTACATCCAGGCGGCTGTTTTCGTCACAATGCTTGCGACAATGCAGTTTTTCCTTCTATATAGCTCGACGTATGCGGGATTAAGAGCGAGTGGGAACCCAATGTCAGTTTATGAAGACTTACACGGCTACTTCCTTGAGGATCTGGAAGTAGGCATGACCGAGCTTTATGCCAAAACGATTTCCGAAGCAGATATCGTCATGTATGCAGGTATCTCAGGCGATACAAATCCGGTTCATCTCAATGCTGAATTCGCTGAAAAGACGATTTTCAAGGAGCGTATAGCTCATGGCATGTTGTCCGCCGGTCTTCTTTCGACAGTGTTTGGGACCAAACTACCCGGTCCCGGGGCGATTTACATGAACCAGAACCTGAATTTTAAGGCGCCGGTCTGCATTGGTGATACAGTGGTAGCGCGAGTGACGCTGCGCGAGATGAATGGCAAACGGGTTACTTTTGACTGTGTTTGCACGATCGGCGAGACTGTTGTGCTGGATGGTGAGGCAACTTTAATGGTCTCAAAACGCCAATAAGATAAACGAGAGAATTACGGATTTCAGTCGATGCGCATCTTACGCGATTATCAAAATGTTCCGGAAGAATGCCGCGGCCTCGTGCTGGCCATCGGGAATTTTGATGGTGTTCACCGTGGCCATCAGGCCGTTATCGCGGAAGCCCAGGAAATAGCGGACAGGCTGGGCCTTGCCGCCGGGGTGTTGACGTTTGAGCCGCACTCGCGGGAATTTTTCGCGCCCGATGCGCCGCCATTCCGCCTTTCAACCCTTGATACGAAGGCGGCGCATCTGAAATGGCTTGGCCTTGATGTCATGGTGGCCCTAGAGTTCAATCTGGCTTTTTCCCAGAAATCGGCCGAGGGTTTTGTCCGCGATGTGCTCGTCGATGGATATAACGTCGCGCATGTGGTTGTCGGCTATGATTTTATTTTCGGCCACAAACGGCAGGGAACAACCGTTGTTCTTGCAGAGCTAGGCAAGAAGTATGGGTTTGAAGTCACAGTGGTGGAACCGGTTGGGGAAGGCACCGTCATTTTTTCCTCCACGGCGATCCGTGAATGTTTGAAAGCGGGCGATCCCGGCAAAGCGGCCCTGCTTCTCGGCCATTGGTGGGAGATCGAGGGGTCCGTCATCGAAGGGGACAAGCGCGGGCGCACCATCGGGTTCCCGACCGCGAATATTCCGCTGGTCGGTTATCATCATCCGAAACTGGGTGTTTATGCTGTCCGGGTCGGGCTGCATCGGGGAACCCATGTCGACTGGATAGATGGTGTCGCAAATTTTGGTATGCGACCGACTTTCGATAAGAAGGATGTCCTGCTGGAGGTTCATCTACTCGATTGGTCCGGCGATCTTTATGATCAGAGCCTGCGTGTTGCCTTTGTTGACTATATCCGCCCGGAAATGAAGTTTGCCGGGATAGAAGAATTAACCGCGCAGATATCGGAGGATGTCAAAAAGGCGCGGGAGATTCTCGCCAATCATAATAATCGGCAAACCAAATATGCGGACAAGAAAGTCCATAGCTAGGCAAGTCTACTTTCTGCTTTGCAGCATCCTCCTTTTTCTAGCTGCCGCGTTGCCAGCACATGCTTATGACATTGTTTATTTCCCCAGTCTCGACGGAAAGACCCGGCTCACCGCCTGTCTTGCGAAACCGGAAGGGGCGGGCCCGTAAAAGGTTGCCTGAATATCTTCAAAAGTATCTTTTGTTGGGAAACGCGGATTAACGGAACGGGATGGCGCATAAAACTGCTAATTTTTGCTCCTTTCCGTCTATGATTTCTCGACAGCAGAGCACGGAGTTGATAAAACACCTGCCATGACAGAATTACGGATACATATAGCTTGTTTCCTTGGGCGGAGTGTCGCCTATGATCGAATTATAAACCCGGCCTTTGCTGTATAGGGCCGGGTAATAAAGGTTCACACCTGATGATCAGGGTAAAACCAGAAAAATGCGGCGAACCGCCGCGCATGATTTACCGATAAATTGAGATACTGTTAGGATCAGTTCGCCCGATGAGCACTGACTATAAATCGACGCTATTTTTACCTCGTACCGATTTCCCTATGAAGGCCGGCCTTCCTGCGAAAGAGCCCGGATTGCTGGACCGCTGGGAGGAAATGGACCTGTTCGGCCGCCAGCGGGAACAGTCTAAGGATCGCGAAAAATTCATTCTTCATGATGGCCCGCCTTATGCGAACGGTAATCTGCATATCGGCCATGCGATGAACAAGATCCTGAAAGACGTGATCAGCCGCTCGCAGCAGATGATGGGCAAGAACGCGCATTATGTGCCTGGCTGGGACTGTCATGGCCTTCCCATCGAATGGAAGATCGAGGAAAAATACCGCAAGGCCGGTAAGGACAAGGATCAGGTGCCGGTTGTCGAGTTTCGCAAAGAGTGCCGCGACTTTGCGACCCACTGGGTCGGCGTTCAGAAGGAAGAGTTCAAGCGCCTTGGCGTGATCGGAGATTGGGAGCGCCCCTACACCACTATGAGCTTCGATGCCGAAGCCCAGATCGTCCGCGAGCTGCACAAGTTCCTGATGAATGGCGGGCTCTATCGTGGATCGAAGCCGGTCATGTGGTCGCCGGTCGAAAAAACGGCACTCGCTGAAGCTGAGCTTGAATATCACGATCATACGTCGACTACGATCCATGTTCGTTTCCCTGTGAAGTCTGGCCCGGAAGAATTTATGGGCGCGTCCATTGTTATCTGGACGACAACCCCTTGGACGATGCCGGGCAACCGCGCAATCTCCTATGGTACGGACATGGAATATGTCGGGATAGAAGTGAAAGAGGTGTTGGAGGGATCGCTTGCTGTGGTGGGCGAGAAGATGTTCGTTGCCACCGAGCTTCTGGAAGAGGTCCAGAAAGAAGCGGGGATCGCTGCTGCTGAGGTGATCTGGCGCGGCAAGGGCGATGCCTTCAAGGGTGTCATCTGCCTGCATCCTTTCCATGGCAAAGGATATGATTTCGATGTGCCGTTGATTGATGGCGATCACGTCACGGTGGATGCGGGTACGGGCTTCGTTCATACCGCCCCGGGCCACGGTCAGGAAGACTATGAAGTCGGTATGATCCATGGCATTGAGGTGCCGCATACGGTGGATGAGGACGGCACTTTTTACGATCACGTGCCGATGTTCGCCGGGCAGCATGTGTATAAATGCAACGAGGGTGTAGCGGACGAGCTTGAAAAAGTCGGCGCGTTGCTGAAACGCGGTAAGCTCGTCCATTCCTATCCACACTCATGGCGGTCGAAGGCGCCGCTTATTTTCCGCAATACCAGCCAGTGGTTCATCTCGATGGAGACGAATGATCTGAGGGCCAAGGCGCTCAAGGCAATCGACGATACGAAATGGTTTCCGGCCTCCGGTCGTAATCGTATACATGCGATGATCTCGGGTCGCCCTGACTGGGTTCTTTCGCGGCAGCGAGCCTGGGGCGTGCCGATCACGGTCTTTACCCATAAGGAAACGGGTGAACTCTTGCGTGATGACAAGGTCAACGCGCGTATCGAACAAATCACGGAAGAGGAAGGATCTGACGCCTGGTTTGATTCGCCGCCTCAGCGCTTTCTTGGCAACGACTATAACGCCGATGATTATGACATGGCGCAAGACATTCTCGATGTCTGGTTTGATTCCGGTTGTACCCATGCGTTCACGCTCGAGGCGCGGCCGGAATTGCAGTGGCCCGCCTCACTCTATCTGGAAGGCACGGATCAGCATCGCGGCTGGTTCCATTCTTCGTTGCTCGAATCCTGCGGCACAAGAGGCCGCGCACCGTATGAGGCCGTTCTGACCCATGGCTTCGTGATGGACGGTCAAGGGCGAAAAATGTCGAAATCCCTCGGCAATGTCGTTGCGCCGCAAAAAATCATTGAGCAGAATGGCGCGGACATCCTGCGTCTTTGGGTCGTGGCGTCGGACTACTCCGAAGATATGCGCATCGGTAATGAAATCGTGAAGGGGCAGGTCGACAGCTATCGCCGTCTCCGCAATACTTTGCGCTTCATCCTCGGTAATCTTGAGGGTTGGGATGAGAGTGAGCGGCTGGAAGTTAGCGAAATGCCGGAGCTTGAGCAATGGGTGCTGCATCGGCTTTTTGAGCTGGATAAGATGATCCGTACGAACTGCAATATCTATGAATTCAGCCGTGTTTTCACCACGATCCACAATTTCTGCACACTGGAACTATCGGCCTTTTACTTCGATATACGCAAAGACGCGCTTTATTGCGACGGGGCGAATGACACGCGTCGCCGCGCCGCGCGGACAGTCCTTGATCAGCTGTTCCATTGCCTGACGGCATGGCTCGCGCCGATGCTGGTTTTCACGGCGGAGGAAACCTGGCTGACACGTTATCCCGGTGAGGACAGCAGTGTCCACCTACGCCAGTTCCCGGACATTCCGGCAGAGTGGGAAAATGGCGCACTTATGGATCGCTGGTTCAGCGTGCGAGCTTTCCGCCGTGTGGTAACGGGCGCGCTGGAAATTGAACGGCGAGAGAAGCGGATTGGCTCTAGCCTGCAGGCCTCCCCCACCGTCTATGTGAGTGAGAAATATAAGGCGCTGCTCGACCAGTTCGATCTTGCGGATATCTGCATCACATCCGGAGTCACGCTCTCAACCGATCCCGCGCCGGAGGGTGCCTTCACCCTTGAGGAAGTATCAGATGTTGCTGTCGTCCCGGCCCTCGCCGAAGGCGAGAAATGCCAGCGCTGCTGGAAAATCCTCGACGAGGTGGGAACGCATGATGTCTATGATGACTTGTGCCGCCGTTGCGCCGATGTTGTGGGTTCCTTACCCGTGGAAATCGAGGCATGAACAACATGCTCCGTCTCGGGCTGATTATTGCTGCGGTGATCATTGCGGTCGACCAGATCAGCAAAGTGTATTTGATCGACCTCATGGCGCGCTATCCATCTGGGATTGAGGTGACAAGCTTCTTCAATCTTGTGATGGTCTGGAACAGAGGGGTCAGCTTCGGCATGTTCGCCGGGGACAATATGCGGTGGATCTTGGTTGCTGTTGCTGCCGTGATTTCCGTTGTCGTCGTCTTCTGGCTCAGAAAAGCCACAAACAGGATGCTATCTATCGGGCTCGGGCTGGTGCTTGGTGGCGCCATCGGAAATATCATCGATCGTGTCAGATTTGGGGCGGTCGCGGACTTCTTCGATTTTGACCTGATCTTTATGCGCTGGCCCGCCTTTAACGTTGCGGATATGGCCATTGTTGTCGGTGTGATCGTAATTTTGCTTGAAAACTTGTTTCAGGGGCGTAAATCCGATAAATTATCGGCATGAGGGAAGGGTACAACATAATGCGTAGTGGGCGAATTTTAACCGGGCTGGTCCTGTTGTTCGCGGTCTTTCTGACGGGCTGCGAGGGCACGAAGCAGGCGCTTGGCATCGGCAAGAAGGAAGGACCGGACGAATTTACGGTCATTACCAAGGCGCCCCTGATCATCCCGCCGGACTTTTCACTTCGCCCTCCTGCGCCCGGACAAAAGGGACCGCAGGACATTCTTGCCGAGAACAGCGCGAAAGCGGCTCTACTCGGGAATCAGCCCAATACAGCCCCCGTCACTCATAGTGATGCGGTCGCTGCGGGCGTTTCCACCGGAGAACTCGCGCTTCTGCGTCAGGCCGGTGCGGAAAATATTGATCCGAGCATTCGGGAAATAGTCGATACGGAAACCGCTGTCCTTGCAGAGAATGACGAAACCTTCATGGAGAAGATCATGTTCTGGCAGGATCAGCCTCCCTTCGGTACCGTTGTTGATCCTGTGCAGGAGAAAAAGCGGCTGCAGGAAAATGCGGCACTTGGCGATAACCCTGCGGCCGGCCCGGAAACCCCGATTATCGAGCGGCGCAAGCGTGCCCTGCTGGAAGGGTTGTTTAACTAGGCGGGCGTCAATCAGGCTTTCGCGGCGAAATCGTCATAAATAATGGCTGCATAGTCTTGTAAATTCGGGCGTCTCCCCCATTATTCAAGGGTACCAGTTTTTACGCGACCGGAGGCTATCCATGAGCCCGATGCGACCGCTATTTGTTTTTGTCCTGACTTTTGGCCTGATTTTCGGCGGTAGCCCGGAAAAGCTTTTTGCCGAAGAGAGTATTCCAACCCTGTTTGATCCGAAGGTCACGACGCTCGATAACGGGTTGCAGGTTGTCGTGTTGGAAGATCATCGCGCGCCGGTGGTGACGCATATGGTCTGGTACAAGGCGGGCGCCGCAGACGAAAAGCCGCTTAAATCCGGGATCGCTCATTTCCTTGAACATCTGATGTTTAAGGGAACCAAGACGTTGCAGCTCGGTGAATTTTCCGAGGTTGTTGCCGAAAATGGCGGGCAGGAAAATGCCTTCACCTCTCAGGACTACACCGCCTATTTCCAGAATGTCAGTGTGGACAAGCTGCCGCTCTTCATGGAGATGGAAGCGGATCGGATGGCAAACCTTGTGCTGACCGATGAGGTTGTCGCGCCGGAGCTGAAAGTAGTGCTGGAGGAACGCTCCCAACGGACAGATAATGATCCCGCTGCCCTGTTCGGGGAGCAGTTCGAGGCGGCGCAGTTTCTGGCCCATCCATACGGCGCGCCGGTCATTGGCTGGCGTCACGAAATCGAAAGCCTGACAACCCAGGACGCGCTCGATTGGTATAACACTTATTATGCGCCGAATAATGCCATCCTGATCGTTGCGGGTGACGTCGAGGCGGATGAAGTGTTCGCGCTGGCGGAAAAATACTACGGGCCAATCGCGTCAAAGAAAATTCCGGTGCGCGAGCGGGTACAGGAACCCCCGCAACTTGCCAAACGGGTTCTTGAGATGAGCGACAAGCGGGTGCGGCAGCCGTCCTGGCGGCAGAGCTATCTCGCGCCGTCAGCAAGGGGTGAGGACCAAGTCAATGTCCGGGCGCTTGAAGTTTTGAGCCAGATCCTGGGTAGTGGAGTGACCAGCCGGATTTATGACGGTCTGGTCGTCGATAAGAAAATAGCCACCAGTGCAGGCGCCTACTATCGATCTGGCTCCTATGACAAATCCACTTTCGTTCTATACGGCAGCCCGACACCGGATCATAATCTTGACGATGTGGAGACGGCCATCCATGCCATTATCGAGGATGTGATCGAGAACGGCGTGACGGACAAGGAGCTTACGCGCGCGAAGAAGAAGCTTCTTGCCGATGCGATCTACGCGCGAGACAGCATTCGCGGGGCGGCGAATATATTGGGCTCCTCACTTGCCAGTGGTGAGACCATTGACCAGATTGTCAACTGGCCGAGAAATATCGCAAAGGTGACCGCAGAAGACGTTCAAAACGCCGCGAAGGCGGTTTTTGATGAGCGTCAATCCGTTGTCGGGCGTCTCCTGCCCGAACAGGTAAAGAGCTGAGGGAAGAGTAATGTTGATTGCATATCGTTCAATTGCAGCGGGCCTTGCCGTTATTTTCTTCCTTTTGATCAGCTTGCCTGCAAAAGCGGTTGAGGTGAAAGAAGTCACCAGCCCAGGCGGAATCAAAGCCTGGCTGGTGGAAGAGCCCTCGATCCCCATCGTCAGCATGAATGTTGCCTGGCGGGGCGGGGCGAGCCTTGATCCCGCAGACAAGGCGGGGCTCGCCTATCTCGCCTCCTCCACCATGGATGAGGGAGCCGGAGATCTCGACAGCAAGGCATTTCAGGAGCGTCTTTCCGATCTTGCGATCAAGCTTAGCTTCGATGCAAGCAAGGACAGCTTTTCCGGAAGCCTCAAGACATTAAGTGAAAATACCGAGGAGGCGTTTCGTCTCTTCGGACTTGCCATAACGGATCCGCGTTTCGATGAGGAACCGGTAGAGCGTATCCGGGGGCAGATTCTCGCCTCCCTCAACCGGAAACTCTCCGATCCGAACAGTCTTGCCGGACGGGCCTGGTTTGAACTTGCCTTCGAAGATCACCCCTATGCTCAGCCGTCGGAGGGAACGATTGAGACGATGACAGCGGTTACCCGGGACGATCTTGCAAAATTCGCGAGAACGCGGCTCGGCAAGAATAACATGCTGATCGGCGTTGTAGGCGATATCTCGGCGGAGGAGCTGGGCCTGCTTCTCGATAAAACATTTGGCGCACTGCCTGAGAAAGCGGAAAATTCCATCGTCCCGCAAACCGTGCCGTTATCCGAGGCCGCCGTCAAGATCATCCCGCAGGATATCCCGCAAAGCGTCGTTGTCTTTGGCGGACAGGGCGTGAAAAGGGAAGATCCGGATTATTACGCGGCTTACGTACTGAATTACATTCTGGGCGGGGGAAGCTTTCAATCCCGCTTGACCGAAGAAATTCGCGAGAAGCGGGGCCTTGTCTATTCCGTCTACAGCTATCTCTATCCCATGAAGGCAGCCGGGCTGCAGATGGGCGGCTTCGGGACCAGCAATGCCTCCGTGAGGGAGGCCCTTGATCTGGTGGAGGCTGAACTTGGTCGCGTCCGCGCCGACGGCGTGACAACGGAGGAGTTGGCGGCGGCAAAGACCTATCTCAATGGTTCCTTCCCGCTGAGCCTGTCGTCCAATGATCGTATCGCCGACATCCTTGTTGCCATGCAATTTAGCAACCTTCCGATTGACTATTTGAATGATCGGTCAGATCTGATCAATGCGGTCAGTGAAGACGATATCAGGCGTGTTGCGCAAAAACTGCTCGATCCTGATAAGCTGATCGTCGTCGTCGCCGGCAAGCCCGAAAATCTGGAAGCCAAAGGCAAGGGCGTAGAAAAGAATTAGGTCTGCTCCCCTAGGCCGGACAACTCAATTTTGCTAAGCTCATTTGGAATTTCCCGATGGATGGATCATGCCGTTAAGACGCCTGCCTGAAAATATTGTCAACCAGATTGCCGCCGGTGAGGTTGTTGAACGGCCTGCCTCCGCCGTCAAGGAACTGGTGGAAAATGCGATTGACGCCGGTGCGACCCGGATTGATGTTGTTATGCGCGATGGCGGGCGCTCCTTGATCACGGTCACAGATAACGGCTCCGGGATGAGTGCGGAAGAGCTGGAGCTCTGTTTCGAACGGCACGCCACGTCCAAACTGCCCGATGATGATCTTGTCTTTATTCAGAATCTGGGGTTTCGCGGGGAAGCTATCCCCTCCATCGCGTCGGTCAGTCGCATGTCCATCACCACCCGGCGGGAGGGAGAAGATACCGCCTGGAAAATGTCGGTTGAGGGCGGAAAGAAGGCAGCGCCGGAGCCCGGTAGCGGGCAGAAGGGAACGCGGGTCGAGGTTCGGGATATCTTCTTCGCGACGCCGGCACGGCTCAAGTTTCTGAAGACTGAACGGTCGGAATTTGGCGCAGCGCTTGATGTCGTCCGCCGCCTTGCCATGGCTTTCCCCGCCATTTCCTTTTCCTTGGGGGATGAAAACCGTGTGGCCCTTCGTGTCGCCGGATCGGAGGGCGATCTGTTCGATGCCTGGCTGGATCGGCTTGGCGCGGTTATGGGGCGGGAATTCGCAGAGAACGCCATCCGGATCGAGGCCGAGCGTGATGGCGTCAAGCTGGCGGGCTATGCTGGTGTGCCGACGTTTAATCGGGGCAACGCCACAATGCAGTTTATGTTCGTCAATGGCCGTCCGGTGCGTGACAAGCTTTTTACCGGCGCGGTGCGCGGGGCCTATATGGACCTGCTGGCACGCAACCGCCACCCCTTGCTTGCGCTATTTCTGGAGCTGCCAGCGGATCAGGTGGATGTCAATGTACACCCGGCAAAAGCCGAAGTCCGCTTTCGCGATTCTGGCGGGGTGCGCGGGCTGATTGTCGGGTCCTTGCGTCATGCGCTGGCGGAGCATGGGCATCGTGCGTCCTCCACCATATCCGGTCAGGCGCTCGGGGCGTTCCGTCCACAAAGCGCGCCTCTTCCTTTGCAGTCGTCGAGCCGCCCGGCAGCAAGTTGGGGGCGCTGGAACGGGGATCAGGCGGCAACCATGTCGCCTGGACTAGCGGAGGCAAGCGCGGAGTATCAGGCGCCGCTCACGGCAGAAAGTCCTCCTCGCGCGTGGGGAGTTGATGAAACGCCTCAACAGCAGGAAAAGTCGCAGGCACTGGAGCAGTTCCCTTTGGGCGCCGCAAGAAGCCAGCTTCATGAAACCTATATTGTTGCTCAGACCACGCATGGTCTCATTCTTGTGGATCAGCATGCGGCGCATGAACGGCTGGTGATGGAACGAATGAAGAAGCAACTGGCAGAGAAAGCTGTGGCGCGGCAAATGCTTCTCTTGCCAGAGGTCGTTGAGCTTGACGAGGTGTCGGCAAACCGCGTTACTGAACGGGCGGAGGAACTTGCGGAGATGGGTCTGATGTTGGAGCCATTCGGCGTTGGCGCCATTGTGGTGCGGGAAACGCCTGCCATGCTCGGTGAATGCAATATAAAGGGGCTGGTTCAGGATCTGGCTGATGACCTCGCGGAACTCGATACGGCGTTATCGCTGAAGGATCGGATGGATGATGTCTGCGCGACAATGGCCTGTCACGGGTCCGTCCGGGCGGGCCGGAGGCTTTCCATTGACGAGATGAACGCCCTCCTGCGGGAAATGGAGGTCACGCCCCACAGCGGTCAGTGTAACCATGGCCGCCCGACCTATGTAGAACTGCAGCTCGGCGATATTGAAAAATTATTCGGCCGCCGCTAAAACCCGACCCTGACAATAATCTGAAAAAATAACCCGATGAGCTCTGCGCGCGCGCTGAAATTTGATGTGGTGGTGGTTGGCGCAGGCGCCGCCGGGATGATGTGCGCGATCGAGGCGGGAAAGCGCGGCCGAAAAGTTCTCCTTCTCGAAAAAGCCGAGAAATGTGGGCAGAAAATCCTTATCTCCGGTGGTGGCCGGTGTAATTTCACCAACCTCCTTGCGGCGCCCGAAAAATTTATCTCGAATAATCCGCATTTCTGCAAATCTGCACTTCGCCAGTATACCCAGACGGACTTTATCGCCCTTGTCGAAAAACACGGCATCGCCTATCACGAGAAGAAGTTGGGGCAGCTATTTTGTGATGAAAGCGCGAAGCAGATTGTCGCGATGCTGGAGGCGGAATGCACCGAGGCTGATGTCACGATATGGCGTGGAACCGGGGTGGATCAGATTAAGCGGGTGAAGGACGCGTTTCTGATTTTTGCCGGAGAGCAAACGGTTGAGGCAGAAAGTGCTGTCCTGGCAACTGGCGGTCTCTCCATCCCGAAGCTTGGCGCGAATGATTTTGCCTATCGCATGGCAAAGGACTTTGACCTCTCCCTTGTGCCGCCGAAGCCCGGACTGGTACCCTTTACCTTTGAGCCTGCAGATAAGGAGCGGTTTGCGGGTCTCACTGGTGTTTCCGCCGATGTTGTTATCCGCATCGGCAAAGTTCAGTTTCGGGAAAATCTCCTTTTTACGCACAAGGGCCTCAGTGGACCGGCAATCCTGCAGATATCGTCATTCTGGCAAGCAAGAGAGGCGATCCAGATTGACTTTCTCCCAGATATCGACCTTGCAAGTCTGCTTAAAGAGAAGCGGCAAAGTCAGCCAAAGCTGAAAGTGGAAAACCTGCTCAAGGACTTCCTTGCAAACCGGTTGGCAGTCTCTCTTATGCAAGAGGTAGAGGAACTTCCCGAACTTGGTAATCTATCGGACACGAAAATCCAGGAATTGGTAAGTAAAATTAAACTGGTTAAAATAGTTCCAAATGGAACAGAAGGATATGCCAAGGCGGAAGTAACCGTTGGCGGGGTCAGCACGGCGGTGCTCAACTCAAAAACGATGGAGGTGAAATCCGTGTCCGGTCTTTTCTTCATTGGGGAAGCTGTCGACGTGACCGGATTCCTTGGTGGGTATAATTTTCAATGGGCCTGGTCCTCGGGCTTTGTTGCGGGGCAATATGCGTAAGCCTCGGGGAAAAGAGGATTGGCTGGCCTTGGCCTCGGGGCTCAGTATCGGGGCTGATGCATTCATTGACGAACTGCCCTTCTCGCCATCCAGACTAAGGGAGATTTCGGGCTCATTCTGGGAGGAGGGGTATCTCTCCCTCCCGCCCCTGTTTGGTGAAGATGAGTTGGTCCCAATCCGGGATGCGATATACGCTCTGTCAGAACAGGATATCCCGCCGGTTTATATCTATCTTTTTGATCAGCCCTGGTGGCTCTTTGCGCGCCTTGGCGTCTTGCTTCGACATTTTGCCGGAGAGAAATTTGGCGTTCTTCCCAACCTTTGGGCCTGGCATCTTGATCGGGAAGGTGCACGCGGCTGGCCGCCGCATCGTGATTGCGATGCCGAGACCGTCTTCGGGGAAGGAGAGGACGCTGTCCTGATGAGCCTTTCTCTCTGGCTCCCGCTGACGGATGCGGATGAGAGTAATGGCTGTATGTATGTCGTGCCCCAATCGCGTCATGCGGCAAAGGGTACGGCTCAAAAAGCCGATCTTTTGGGAGCACGACCGCTTCCCGTAAAGGCGGGATCCCTTCTCGGCTGGCCGCAGGATTTATACCACTGGGGCGGTGAATATACGCCGATGGCAAAGAACCCGAGGGTTAGTCTATCGCTCGAATTTCAGAACGGAGCGTTTGATCCGCTTGCCGAGCCTTTGATGGATATGGATAAACTTCCACCATTCGAGACACGGCGCAGACTTATTCAGGATCAGTTTGCGAAGTATCGCCATATTGATCCGGGTTTTGGCGCAGGAAAATAAGCCGCGCCGCGCCGTATTTACGGTCTTTCAGAAGCCTGAATTCTGATGGGATATCGACATTTTCCTTCGCGGCAACTTCGATCACGACGATGGCCTCGGGTTTGATCCAGCCATTTTTTTCGAGTGCCGAGAGAGCTGGCGCGGAGAGATTCTCACCGTAAGGCGGGTCCATGAGGATAAGGTCGTATGGCCTTCCCGGTTTTCCCGGATTAGCGGCATCTCGACGGAGAATATCCGTAGAACTGCGCGCGTTCATGTTTTTCACGTTCTGCTCGACAAGTTTCAGGCTTTCCGCGCGATTATCGAGAAAGGTAATATGCTCCGCCCCGCGTGAAAGTGCCTCCAGCCCAAGCGCACCGGTCCCCGCAAAAGCATCCAGCACTATGGCATCGCGGGGAAGAGGGCCATTTTCGCCGCGCAGCTCCGGATCATGGCCGAGAATATTAAAAAGGGCCTCCCGCGCACGATCGGACGTTGGACGAACCTGCGTGTCCTCCGGCATGACGAGTTTCTTGCCCCTAAATTTGCCGCCAACGATGCGCATCAGTTTGATTTTTTAGGGGAAGGGCGGGCTTTCAAGGTTCCTTGCTTGCGCGGCGCAGTTGTTGGGCGGGGGGAGTTGGCCTTGGGCTTTAGAGCCCCTTGCCGTTTGCCGCGCGGTGCGCGTTGTCCCGTATTCGCCGTGGCGGCCTGATCTTCGAATTTTTCGACACCCATCTGTTCCCGCAGGATCTTGGATCTCACTTCATCTACGGCACCGGCGGGCAGATCGCCGAGCGACATAGGCCCGTAAGATGTCCGGATCAGCCGGGATACGGAATAGCCAAGATATTCCATCACTTTCCGGATTTCTCGGTTTTTTCCTTCCCGGAGAGCAATGGTTAGCCAGCTATTGGCGCCCTTGGCGCTGTCGATGGTGCCATCAATCGATCCATAGCGGACGCCCTCTACGGTGATGCCTTTTGCAAGTTTTTGCATGTCGGATTCTCTAGGGTGCCCATGGACACGGACGCGGTATTTCCGTTTCCAGCCTGTCGCCGGCAATTCCAGCTTACGGGCAAGTTCCCCATCATTGGTGAGCAGCAACAATCCTTCGGAGTTCAGATCAAGACGACCCACGGATATCACGCGCGGTAATTCCTCGGGCAGTTTGTCGAAGACGGTATCGCGCCCTTTTTCATCCTTGTGGCTCGTTACCAGACCCGGTGGCTTATGATAACGCCAGAGGCGCGGACGCTCGAGTGCGGGGATCGCCTTGCCATCCACCGTTATTTTGTCCTCTGGCGCCACCGTAAAGGCGGCACTTTCCAGAAGCATCCCGTTGACGGTGACGCGCCCAGCCTCGATCCAGCGTTCAGCTTCGCGGCGGGAACAGAGGCCGGCACGTGCCATGCGCTTTGCGATCCGCTCTTTTTGTGGGGGTTCTGTTGTCATGGGTCAGGCAGCAGATGCATTGACAAAGGCGTCGATAATTTGCCGATCACCGTTTGAGATCAGATACTCCGGATGCCACTGAACACCCAGACAGAAGCGATAACGGCTATCCTCGATCCCTTCGATCACGCCGTCCTCGGCAAGCGCATTGACGATGATGTTCTCGCTGATGTCCTTTGCCGCCTGATGGTGGGCACTGTTGACGGCAAGCGTGTCGGTTCCGACAATCCGGTGCAGCAAGGTGCCGGACGTGACTTTGACGGTATGTCCGGCCTCCGTCCGCGGATTTGGCTGTTCATGGGCGAGGGGGTTTTCCACTTCATCGGGGATATGCTGAATTAAGGTCCCGCCGAGAATAACGTGTAGAAGCTGTTGTCCCCCGCAAATACCGAGCACCGGCTTGTTCGCGGCCAGCATAGCCTCCGTGATATTCTTCTCGAACAGGGTGCGTCGGTCCTTGGTCACGACCGTATCATGTCGGCTTGTCGCACCAAACAGGCTGGGGTCCACATCGAAGGCTCCGCCTGTCACAACAAGCCCGTCCAACTTCTTCACATACTCTTCGACATGATCGGGCTCGTGGGGCAGGGCAAGCGGCAGTCCGCCACTTGCGACAACGACATCGGCATAGTTCTGCCGAAGCGCGTACCAGGGCATATTCGAATAGCCGCCGGGATCCTCTGAATCGAGGGTTATGCCAATTACAGGAATACTCATGCTTTCTTTTAGTCCTCTCTTGACGACAACTCAACTCGCCTCTTTGAATATTGTCACACAAATTCTCTAAATTTCTATTGCTTGACGGCGACGGTGCGAATTGCGAGTCTCCGAACATGGATCATGAAATTGCCGATTATATGGAAATGGCGCTCAGCACTGCGGGGATTGCCGGAAATCGGGGCGAAGTGCCCGTCGGAGCGATTATCGTCGATACAGCATCCGGGCGCATCGTCGCGAACAGCGGAAACCAAATGGTCGGCAGAAGCGATCCGACCGCACATGCGGAGATGCTGGCGCTCCGGGCGGCGGGCAACATGATAGGCAGTCAGCGGCTTATCGATTGCGATATGTATGTCACCCTTGAGCCCTGTCCGATGTGCGCGGCGGCAATTTCACTTGCGCGGATAAGGCGACTCTATTTTGGCGCCTACGATCCGAAGGGTGGCGGTGTCGAATATGGTGCCCGTATCTTTGATCAGACCAGCTGCCATCATCGTCCGGAAATATATGGCGGCCTTCAGGAAAGCAAATCGGCCGCTCTTTTAAAGAATTTCTTTGAAACGCGACGCTAAATATAGAAAGATAGCGTCACAATTAATCATAACAAAAATCTGAATAACAAAAAAGGGAACAGCGGATGATCTTCGAATATTCGGACAAGGTAAAGGAACTGCAAGCCAGGGTGCAGGCCTTTATGGATGAGCATGTCTATCCTAATGAACAGCTATTTTACGATCAGGTGGATGAGGGCGACCGCTGGCAACCGACAGCCATTGTCGAGGAACTGAAGGCAAAGGCCAAAGCGGCGGGACTTTGGAACCTGTTCTTGCCCGAAAGTGATCGGGGAGCAGGCCTCACCAATCTTGAATATGCGCCGCTTTGTGAAATTATGGGGCGTGTCAGCTTTGCGCCGGAAGTCTTCAACTGTTCGGCGCCGGACACTGGTAATATGGAAGTGTTCGAGCGCTATGCGAATGAGGAGCTGAAAGAGCGCTGGTTGAAACCGCTGCTTGAGGGAGAAATCCGGTCGGCTTTCGCCATGACGGAACCTGCCGTTGCGTCATCGGATGCGACAAATATCGAATCCGAGATTACCCGCGATGGCGATGAATATGTCATCAATGGCACCAAATGGTGGACGTCCGGCGCCTATGACCCGCGCTGTAAGGTTCTGATCTTCATGGGGAAGACAGACAAGACCGCTTCGCTTTATCAGCAACAATCCATGATCATAGTTCCCATGGAAACACCTGGCATCAATGTGAAGCGCTTTCTTCCGGTGTTCGGTTATGACGATGCGCCGCATGGTCATGCAGAGGTGGAGTTCAAGGACGTGCGGGTTCCGGCGGATCATATGCTGCTGGGTGAAGGGCGTGGCTTCGAAATTGCGCAAGGGCGCCTCGGCCCGGGACGTATTCATCATTGCATGCGGCAGGTTGGCGTTGCCGAGCGGGCGCTGGAGAAAATGTGCAAGCGCGTAAAGTCCCGCGTTGCCTTCGGCAAGCCCATCGCGGAGCAAACGGTTACACTGGAGCGTATTGCCGAATCCCGTGCGATGATTGAGCAGGCACGGCTATTGACCCTGAAGGCGGCCTATATGATGGACACCGTTGGCAACAAGGAAGCGAAAGCGGAAATCGCCATGATCAAGGTGGTCGCCCCGAATATTACCGGGAAGATCATTGACTGGGCGATCCAGGCCCATGGCGCGGGTGGTGTAAGTGATGACTTCGGTCTTGCCTTTGCCTATGCCCATTCACGGACCTTGCGTCTTGCCGACGGTCCTGATGAAGTGCATCGGAACCAGATTGGCCGACTGGAACTTAAAAAGTATAATTGATCTGACATCTGCACGGATCAATGGACAGGAAAAGCTTCCCTTCGGGGAAGCTTTTCTTTATCTATCGCGTATAGTTTTCAATAGCATGACGTTCCGCTTTTCCTATATACAGGCTTGTTCCTGTTTTTAAAAAAAGTACTTTTGGATCTCTCGAATGATCAAGTTTCTGGGTTGGGTAATGTTGGGCATCATTGTGATTGTTGCTGGCTTTTTGTATCGCTATGAAAGCCTTGACCCCTGCGAATGGCTGACCCAGGATTTAGCAGCACATGCGGGATTACAACCGGTCTCCGGCCTTGGTGAAGCTGCCGGTCTCGTGATGGAGCCGATAGAATGTGTCCAGCGCTGGGCCAATTTGAGAATTGAAGACGCTGAAAACCACTAGGAGAGCAGGATTTTCTCGAACGGATAAGAGGTCATATTCTCATAACCGGTATCTGTGATTACAACCTGCTCCTCCAGCTTGACGCCTTCCTGCCCCCCTTCCGCGCCGATATAGGCCTCGACGCAAATCACCATCCCCGGCACCAGTTCATATTCAAATGCCCCTTCGTGATAGTCTTCCGGATAGGCAATATGCGGCCATTCATCGCAAAGCCCGACGCCGTGCATCTTCACGGAGTAGCGGGAATTCACGAATTCCTCCGCAAGTAGATGCCCGCCAAAGACAATCTCCTTAAACGGAACACCGGGTGCCAGAAGCTCCATATTTTGCTGAATATGCTCATAGGCATATTGATAGAGCCTTTTTTGCTCCGCTGTGGGGGACCCATCGCCGATAAACCAGGTACGTGAAATATCCGCGCACATACCAAAGCAACCGACCAGATCCGTATCGAAAGCCAGTAGTTCGTTATTCCCGATCACCCGTGGGCCGCATTCCTGAAACCACGGGTTGGTCCGAGGGCCTGAAGCAAGAATTCGGGTCTCGATCCATTCGCCACCACGCTTGATATTTTCTGCATGCAGGACGGCCCAAACATCATTCTCAGTCAGGCCGGGACAAGCAATACGTTGCATTTCATACATTGAAATTTCCGTTGCATGAACAGCGCATCGAAGGGCCTTGATTTCTTCCGACTGTTTGACGGCGCGGGTCTTTTCCGTCACTTCTTCCCCGTCAAAAAGATGAAAACCCAGCCCTTCAAGGGCCCGTAGGCCATGTATCTGGATTTTATCTACGGCAAGACGGCGGTTGCTGCCTGCATGCTCCCGCATCAGGCTATCGATCTGCGCGGCGAACCGTTCCGCGTTCTCAACGGACTTATCCCCGCTCGTAAAATAGAAGAAGGAGGCGCCGGACCGCGTCTCGCGTACCAACGGATTGAAAGCGGTCAGCAGATCATTGGCGCCGAAGTCCCAGATAACCATATATCCATCCGCCAGGACGAGGCAGGCGCGGAAAGGGTTATGCGCCGCCCAGAGCTGCATATTCGTGGTGTCGGAGGCAAAGCGGATGTTGAGCGGATCATACATCAGAATGCCGCCATAGCCCCGCACATGCAGCGCCTGTACCAGACGGTCGAGACGCTGCGCACGCATGAGTTTGAGGTCGGGAACATCCAGTCCAGCTGCGGCCCACTCATCAAACGCGAGCTGTGTCGGACCGATCTCGACACGGTCATTATCCAGCGGCGTGCCGTCTGGTTTTTTTGCAGGAGCAGTTTGGCCGCCAGTGATTTCGCGGCCCGAAAAGATATTGCGCTTCATTTGCCAACCCCCAAAGCCACGGCAAGTGCCGAAAGCTCAAAAAGTGGTAACCGAAATCACGATATCAGGTGATTATAATATACAGCAACCTGCCAGCGACAGCTTATAGCTGGCTTTCGACCTTCTGCCAGCCGAGGGTGGCTAGCATTTTGGTGAATTCCGCATACTCTTCGCCGACCTTTGAACTCGAATTGCCATCAAGACCACGCTTATACACGCCCTGCACGATGGCCGTGGTACGGAAGAGAGAGAAGGCCAGGTAAAATCCCCAGTTTTCAATGCCATCACGCCCCGTGCGCTTGCAGTAGGCGTCAATATAGGCTTGCTCCGTCGGGATGCCCGTTGCACCGAAATCGGTCCCGACAAGACCACCATTGCGTGGATGCATATAATGATAGTTCATGCAGTTATAGGCAAGGTCGGAAAGCGGATGCCCGATGGTGGAAAGCTCCCAATCAAGCACCGCAACCACCTCAGGCTTTGTCGGATGCACGATCATATTTCCAAGCCGGTAATCCCCATGAACAATGGTGCTTTCATCTTTTTCCGGCAAATTTTCCGGCAGCCATTTGATCAGGTTTTCCATCGCCTCCAGATCATGAGTTTGAGAGGCTCGGTACTGCTTCGTCCAGCGGCTGATCTGCCGCTCGATATAGTTTCCTCTTTTGCCAAAATCCGACAGGCCGACTGCATCGATATCTACATTATGAAGTTTGGCGAGCGAGTCATTCATCGCGTCACATATTGCGGCGCGCAAATGCGGCTCTTCGCCCGGAATATCAGGGGATAGAATAATGCGGCCTTCCACCTTTTCCATGATGTAAAAGGCGGTTCCGATAATATTGTCATCCTCACACAGGCAAAAGGTGCGGGGGACCGGAACGTCAGTATTCTGAAGCGCGGAAATAACCCGATACTCCCGATCGACCGCGTGGGCCGAGGGGAGGAGATTTCCCGGAGGCTTTTTCCGCATCACATAGTCCCGCTCAGGCGTGTGCAGTAAAAATGTCGGATTAGACTGCCCGCCCTGGAACTGGCTGATCTGGAGCGGGCCCTTAAAGCCGTCTACATTTTCGGTCAAATAATCGAACAGCGCCCCTTCATTGAACTTGTGCATTTCCCGAACCGGGATGATCTCCACTCCGTCACTCATAAATGTCCCTTTTTCTTTTTTGTTTTTTGGGAGATAGAGCCGCCTTATGCGCCCTTGATAATTTTCTCGGCCTGTTCCCAACCGCGGATAGCCAGCGGTTTGACGCGAACGGCGACATCCGCTGCGTTCTTGTTCGCGGCCGTACCGTCTTTTACACGTCCGACAATACCCTGCAGGATCGCGGCAAGGCGGAACATGTTATAGGCGGCATAAAAATCCCAGTTATCGATCCCCTCTCGCCCGGTTCTCTCGCAGTAAGCGGCAACATATTGCTCTTCTGTTGGGATGCCGAGCGCGGGAAGATCCAGACCGTTTAGGCCCCGAAACAGTTCGGGTTCCAGCCGCCAGGTCATGCAGTGATACGAAAAATCGGCAATCGGATGGCCAAGTGTTGCCAATTCCCAATCAAGTATGCCCATGACCCGGTGGGATTCCTTATCGAGCACCGTATTATCAAGGCGGTAATCCCCATGAACAACCGCCGTTTCATCGCCCGGCGGAATATTATCCGGTAGCCAGGCCATCAGATTATCCATCGCCTCAATGGTTTCCGTCTCCGATGCCCGGTATTGTTTCGTCCAGCGATTAATCTGCCGCGCGAGGTAGTCCGTCGGCTTGCCGAAACTTTCAAGGCCAACGGTCTTGTAGTCGACCTGATGCAGCGCGGCCATGGCGGCGTTCATGCTATCGAAAACCGCAACCCGAGCGGCCTTTGAATATCCCGGCAGGGAGGGGTCCCATTCGATATCGCCGTTCAGGAATTCCATGACATAGAACATGGTGCCGATGATGGATTCATCTTCGCACAGGCAATAGGTTTTTGGGACAGGCACGTCGGTATTGGCAAGGGCTGTCAGAACCCTGTATTCGCGGTCAACCGCATGTGCGGAGGGGAGAAGCTTGCCGGGTGGCTTGCGCCTGAGCACATATCTGCGGTCCGGTGTCACCAACATGTAACTTGGGTTGGATTGCCCGCCCTTAAATTGCGAAACCTCAAGCGGTCCCTTAAAGCCAACAACATTCTTTTTAAGGTAATCTTCCAATGGTGCAACGTCGAACTTGTGGCGCTCGCGCACTTCCATTGTTCCCGAAAACTGAGTTGAATCGTCGGACATTGATGCCCTTTCTTGTTATTTTATTGTCCCTGTTCCTCACGCTTAACCGCCCGCCATCCGATATCTGATCGGCAAAAACCTTGCGGCCAGTCAATCGCGTCGACGCCACTATACGCCTTTTTTTGTGCTTGTTTAACGGTTTTTCCCAAACCAGTGATCCCCAGCACACGGCCTCCCGTCGCCAGAACCGTATCGCCTTCGCGTTTGGTGCCAGCGTGGAAGGCAAGAACGTCGTCGATCGCAGCGGCCGCACCAAGGCCTTTAATGGTGGTATTCTTCTCATATGCTCCTGGATATCCGTGGGCTGCCATGACGACGACAAGAGCCGTTTCATCCCGCCATTGCAATTTAACGTCGGCAAGGCTCTCGTTTGTCGTCGCCACTAGAGCGGGGAGCAAGTCACTGCCCATGCGCGCGCAAAGTACCTGGCACTCCGGATCGCCGAAACGGACGTTATATTCGATTAGCTTCGGCCCATCTTTCGTGATCATCAGGCCCGCATAGAGAACGCCGGTAAAGGGGATGCCCTGCTTTTTCATAGCGGCAATCGTTGGTTTTATGATCCTGTCGATTGTTGCGTCGATCATCTCCGGTGTCATGACGGGCGCGGGGGAGTAGGCACCCATGCCGCCGGTGTTGGGCCCGGTATCGCCGTCACCAACAGCCTTGTGATCCTGCGCCGTGGCAAGGGGAAGAATGTTCTCCCCGTCGGTGAGGACGAAGAAGCTGGCCTCTTCGCCTTCCATAAATTCCTCGATCACAATCTCTGCGCCAGCGCCACCAAAAAGGCCGCCAAAAATCTCATCGATCGTTTCATTGGCCTCGCTTAGACTGCCCGCAATAATCACGCCCTTGCCCGCGGCGAGCCCGTCCGCCTTAATCACAATCGGAAATGTATTGCGCGCCACATAAGCTTTTGCCTCATCCGGGTTATCAAAGCGCTGATAGGCGGCTGTCGGGATATTATTTTTGCGGCAGAGATCTTTCATAAAGCCTTTTGAGCCTTCCAACGCGGCGGCGGCGGCGCTTGGGCCGAAGCTTCTAATCCCCGCCTCGGAAAGCTTGTCGGCAAGTCCCATAACAAGCGGTACTTCTGGGCCGATGACAACAAAATCAATGGCTTCCATCTTGCTGAAATCGACAATTTTTTCGATATCCTCCGCGCCGATATCAACGCAGTCCGCAACCTCTTCAATGCCGCCATTGCCTGGAGCGCAGAAAAGCCGTTCAATCAGGGGAGATTTTTTGAGTGTCCAACAGAGCGCGTGTTCACGACCACCGGAGCCAATAACGAGTACTTTCATAATATTTCGAACTAATTTCCTTTGAACGACAGTGGAGAGTTTGTAGCATACTGTGACGGCAGGCCAAACAATCTTGAAGGAAAATCGTGTCAGATAATCGGAATACAGGATCCTCCAATATCCATGAATATACTGTTTCGGAGTTGAGCGGCGCGCTCAAGCGTACAGTTGAGGACGTATTTGGCCATGTCCGCGTTCGTGCAGAAATTTCAGGAATTACTCGCGCGAACTCAGGTCATGTCTACTTGACATTGAAGGATGAAAAAGCAGTCATCGACGGTATCATATGGAAGGGGGCTGCTCAGAAACTTAGTTTTCGACCGGAGGAAGGCCTTGAAGTAGTTTGCACCGGTAAACTAACAACTTATCCTGCTCGTTCTAAGTATCAAATTGTAATCGAAATAATGGAACCGGCGGGCGTTGGCGCCTTGATGGCCCTGCTGGAGGAGCGGAAGAAAAAGCTCGCGGCGGAAGGCCTGTTCGATCCATCGCGCAAAAAGGAACTTCCTTATCTTCCACAGGTAATTGGTGTTGTTACCTCCCCGACCGGGGCGGTTATCCGTGATATCCTTCATCGTCTTCGCGACAGGTTCCCGACCCATGTATTGCTCTGGCCGGTGCTGGTGCAGGGGGAGACAGCGGCGGGTCAGATTGCAAGCGCCATTCGGGGCTTCAATGCCCTTCCTGCAGAGGGGGACATCCCGCGTCCTGATCTTCTGATTGTTGCGCGCGGCGGCGGCAGTCTGGAGGACTTATGGGCCTTCAATGAGGAAGAGGTGGTGCGCGCGGCCGCCGAAAGTGTCATTCCGCTTATCTCTGCTGTGGGGCATGAGACAGATACAACCCTGATTGATTTTGCCTCCGACAAGCGCGCGCCGACGCCAACAGCGGCAGCGGAGATTGCCGTCCCGGTTCGGTCCGAACTGATTACCTATGTGGAGGATCAGGAGCGCCGTATCAAGAGGAGCCTGAACCGATCGATCACGGACAAGCGTGAACGGCTTGTAGGACTCTCGCGCGGCTTGCGCGATCCTGCATCGCTGATCGCCGAGAAAGTCCAGCATCTCGACCATCTGGAAAGTCGCCTTCGGCAGTCAGTTTCGAGCAACCTGAACTTCAAGGGACAGCAATTCAGTGGCGCAGCCGCAAAGCTTCGCCCGCAGCTTCTGGAACGGTCCTTGACGCAATATGGTGAGAAGCTGACCCTGATCGATCGCCAGATGGCGCGGAATATTGCCATAAAGCGGGAGCGCGCCGAAGAGCGGCTGGGCGCAACAACTCGGTTGCTGGAAAGCCTTTCCTTCCGGCGGGTGTTGAAACGCGGATACAGCATCGTCTGGGACGAGGCGGGCAAGCCGATTTCCTCAGTTGAGGGGGCAACACCAGGCCGCGCTGTAGAGGTCGAGTTTGCGGACGGCAAGGCAACGGCGGCATTTTCCGGGGCAGGGGGAGGCACATCGCCGGGCCGGGCATCCAAAAAGGTTCAAAAGAAAAAAAGTGAGCCAAAACAGGGAAGCCTTCTATGAGGTGTGTGTTTATATTTTTCGCCGTTTTTTTACTTTCCGTAAACGCATATGCGGACAGGACCAGCTTGCAAGGCAACTTCACTCAGGGCGGCCTTATTATAGGGATGACGGAACCAGACGCGGTGGTTTTGTTCGATGATAAGCGGGTGGCAGTCGCACCCTCCGGACGTTTCCTGTTTGGTTTTGGGCGTGATTTCAAATCAACGGCGATACTCAAAATTCGTTATTCGGATGAGAGCGAGGAAGAGAGGCCGCTCAATATCGCGAAGCGGGAGTATAAGATCGAGCGGATTAATGGTTTGCCACCGTCCAAGGTGACGCCAAGCGCCGAGTTTTTGGCTCGTATCATGAAGGAGAATGGCGAAATTGCTCGCATTCGATCTGTTGAGACAAAGAATGAATGGTTTCTTTCCGGGTGGCAATGGCCAGCGCTAGGCCGGGTGAGTGGCGTCTATGGAAGCCAGCGGGTTTTAAACGATATCCCCAAGCGTCCCCATTTTGGCGTGGATATCGCTGCCCCGGAAGGCACAGCGGTGGTTGCGTCCACTGACGGGCTGGTTCAGATGGCGGAGGAGGATTTATACTACACCGGCGGCACCGTCATGATTGATCATGGGTACGGACTGGTGTCGGTCTATTCCCATCTCAGTAAGCTCAATGTAATATCCGGGCAGTTCGTTCGGCAGGGAGAAAAGATCGGTGAAATCGGCGCGACGGGTCGGGCGACTGGCCCGCATCTCGATTGGCGGCTTAACTGGTTTTCCGAGCGGCTTGATCCTGAGTTACTGCTGGGTGCCATGCCACAAAACTAGGCTGCAAACGTCCCTTTTCTGGCGACCTTGGCGCGCCTTTTTAGCCAGCCAAGAAGTAGGATACCCCCAAGGCCACCGATAAAGAGAAAGAAGCCAGCCGGTAGCGGAATTACGGATGTTGATTGAGCAGAGATCGGGATAGGGTTGCCTTCCTCCTCAACGTCAAGAGAGTAGATGCCAAACAGGAACCCGACCCATTTTTTGTAAAACTGGTCGCCGGTGCCAAAAGGACCCGATGAAAACAGGCCGAGGGGGTCGCCGTCTTCTTTACTGAAGGAAAGAGATACAGTTTTCCCTTGCGAAATACTGCGAAATTTCTCGCTTGCGAATGCTGTCGGGATTTCTACATTCTGCTGTTGATATAATTCTGAAAACCATTTCGCGCCTCTTTGCTGCGGCTCTGGTCCGTAGTCCCCGTGGAGCGGTGCCGCTTCAATAGTCGACGCGTACAGAAGAACACCCACAGCGCAAAAAAGAGTTTTAACCCACGATTTCATATTTTCCTCTATCGGAGATCGATATCTCTCAGGGATCGTGAAATCAGTACTTTTTGTGAAAGAAATCGCCCCAGAATATGCCCCTAGTCCGGCGATGGCTAAATTGTAGTGAAGCAGACCTTATTCCGTCAATTAATGAGAAATCAGGGATGTCATGGCAAAAGCATGGCCAATTTGTGGCGAAAACAGGTAAAAATATAACAAAATTAAAGAGTTAGACGCCCTTTCCTCTGGTGATGAAGGCCAGACTATTCACGAAAATGTCAAGAGCGTGCGGCTCTTTTCAGGGAGGCATGGTTAATAAATATGGTTAATTCGATCCGAATTCAGCTTATTTTTTGTGCAGTGCGGCAATGTCGTAAAATTTATGCGAATCAGACGATTGCCTGATGCGGAAAATTAGTAGAGGCCTTGCAATGAACATCACGCAACTCATCAAACCGGTGATGCTGAAAATCCAATTATTCAGACTTTATCTTCTCGCCCGCCTTAATGACGGCATCGCCCGCTTTGTTCATATTCTTGCTTGTGTCCTCTTTTACGCCTTGCCAGGTATCGCTGCAGCCACTGACCATCAGAGACGCAGACAAAAGGATTACAGTCAAAATTGCACGCGAAAAGAAAGTCATTGCGGATCACCCCGATTTGTCAAATTGATAAACGTAAATTAGTCAGCGCAATCTGAATTTGCAACCGTTTCTCGATTTCCACTAAGTTGAATAGTATGATCACACGTCAAAATGATTTGGCGGTCCCGAAGGTTTCCAACAGCGTCATAAGCTTCGGATGGAAATGGAGGCCCGATGAGATGACGTTCCGTTGATTGACAGATTTCCTGTTATAGACAAGCTTGTCTCCGGTTGTGGTGGTTGTAATCCCGCCGGCTTCGGAAAGGATGATATCTGCGGCGGCAATATCCCAGTCGCTTTTTTGCGTCAGGGACAGGGACGCATGTACTTCCTTTGAGGCAACCTTCACCATCCGGTAGGCAATGGAATTCACATGGCTGAATGTCGCGCCCTTGACCGTATCGAGCCAGCCGTGCCATTCGAAGGATTTGCGGCTTGCGATTAGCTTGGCGTTCAGCAGATCGGATTTCTTACTGCAGGTAATGGTTTCGCCATTCAGCTTGGCACCTTCGCCGCGCACCGCCTCATAAAGCTCCTCCAATATGGGATTGTAAACAATCCCGAGAACCGGCTTTCCGTCTTCCACAAGGGCGGCGCAGATCGTAAATTCCGGTTTTCCGGCAATGAACGAGCGTGTGCCGTCAATCGGATCGACGATCCACACTCTCGATTTTTCAAGACGCGCGCGATCATCCGCTGTCTCTTCGGAGAGCCAGCCATAATCCGGTCGCGCGGCCAGCAGCTTCTCCTTAAAATGGGTATCGAGGGCGAGATCCGCCTCACTCACCGGATCACCCGGCTTTTTCTCCCAGCTTTTCAGAGTATTCTTGAAATATCGTCGGGCAATATTTCCTGCCTCCTGCATGGTGTGGGAGAGCAGAGCGAAATCAGTGTCAAATTCAGTCGTCATGTACCCGCAACCATCATCCCGTCAATACGCAGGCTCGGGGCGTTAGTGCCTTGACGGAACTCCAGATCATCTGCGGGCGTGAGGTTCAGGAACATATCCTTCAGATTGCCCGCAATGGTGAGTTCGGAAACCGGGAAGGCGATCTTGCCGTCCTCAATCCAGAAGCCCGACGCCCCACGGCTGTAGTCTCCCGTGATGCCATTCACCCCGAAACCGATAAGGCTGGTGACATAAAGGCCCGACTTAATGTCAGAGATTATTTCTTCAAGGGAACTTGCCCCGGCCTCCATATAAAGGTTGGTTGTCCCGGAACCCGGCGGGGAGGCTGTGCCGCGCGTTGCCCTGCCATTCGTTTCAAGGCCGAGTTGCTTAGCGGACGCACTGTTGAGGATCCAGCACTGCAACATGCCTTCCTGGATCAAATCCAGCCGGCGGTTTGCGACGCCTTCGCCATCGAATGGCTTCGAAGCGGGTCCCCTCGATCTGTGGGGATCATCAATGACATTGATATGCTCAGAAAAAATCTGCCCCCCCATCTGATCTTTCAAAAAGCTGGTCCCGCGCGCGACGGATGCCCCGGAAATGGCACCTGAAAAATGCCCGAGAATACTCCCCGACACTCGGTTGCTGTAGACAACAGGGAATTGCCCGCTCGGCATTTTCCGTGGATTAAGAAGTTTGACTGCACGTTCCCCGGCAATTTTGCCAATCTCCGAAGGCGAGCGCATATCAGTATAATAATGGCGGCTGTCATAATCATAGTCGCGCTCCATCCCCTGGCCTTCACCGGCGATCACGGACGCGCTGACGGAAAAACTGCTGGAGCTATAAGCTCCCCTGAAGCCGCCTGAGGTGGCCAACGCGATTGAGGCACTTCCTGTTGAGGCGCCGCCCCCTTCCGAATTAGTGACGCCTTCGACACCAAGGGCAGCGTCTTCAGCCTCCTTTGCAATAGCGACAAGATCGTCCGGCGTGAGCGTTGTTTCGTCATAAAGGTCAAGGGCCAGCGTGTCCTTCGCCAGAAGGTCAGGATTGGCGAGGCCGCAAAATTCATCCTCCGGGATGTTTCGCGCCATCGCGAGAGCCCGGTCCACGAGCTCTTCCAGCAGTTCCGGTTTCGTATCGTTGGAGGAAACAAAGGCTTGTTGCTTGCCGATCAACACCCGAAGGCCGAGATCATGCGCCTCGGACCGTTCGATCTCTTCAGTTTCTCCCTGACGGACGGAGACATTGACCGACGTTCCCTGAATGCGGACGGCATCCGCGGCCTCAGCGCCCTTCCGCCGGGCAATAGCAATAAGATCATCGAGGATACTGAGTGAATTCTGCTCATCAGCTGTTTGTTTGGACATAGACACCCTGACTGAAAAATAATAACCCACCATACATAGGTGGCGGGGGCCGAAAATGGAATCAGAAAAGCAAATTCATTCCCGTAAGGCCATCCCAGAGCAGCTTTCCGCCAATTAACAACACCAGCACATAGGCGATACGATAAAAGAGGACCTCTGAAACCATTTTATGAGCCTTGACGCCCATCCAGATACCGAGCGGCGCGAGCGGTAACAGGACAAGTGATGTTCCGATGTTCTCAATGGAAAACTGCCCGAGCAGGCCATAGGGGATGAGCTTCACATAGTTTATGGCGAAGAAAAACCAGACGGACGTGCCGACATAAAGCGTCTTGTCGAGCTTCTGCGGCAGCATGTAAAACTGCAGTGGCGGCCCGCCCGCATGGGCGACAAAGCTCGTAAACCCGGCGATAGCTCCCCAGAAGGAGCCACGGGAGAGGCTGGCCTTGACCTTATGATCGGCGGGAACCTTGCGAATATAGTGATTGAGTGTGAACACGACGCAGATAACGCCCAGCAGGATTTTAATAAAATCTGCGCTCAGGTAACTGAAAAGCAGATAGCCGATCAGAATCCCTATAAAGGCCCCGGGTAAGAGGTAACCGAGATTCCGCCAGTCCGCCGTCCGCCGGTAAGCCAGCAGGCCAAATATATCCATCACGCAGAGGATCGGCAGGATAATCGCTGCTGCCTGGACCGGAGATATCAACAATGACAGCAGCGGCACACTCAAGAGCCCCAGTGATCCCGCAAATCCCCCCTTCGATATCCCGATCAGCAGAACCACAGGAACGGCAATAAGATAGAAAACTGGATCGGCAATAAACGTCATACATACTTTCCCGCAGCGGCGATGTGCGCTTGTTATTATTATTCAGAAGGATACAGTCGATGCGGACATTATTTCCAGATTGATTTTCCGCTGCCGGGAAGGCCGAGACTCTCCCAGAGGTGATCGACCTTTTCGATTACAGTGTCATCCATCCGGATTTGCTTGCCCCATTCGCGCTTGGTCTCGGGCGGTAACTTGTTCGTCGCGTCGAGGCCAATTTTCCCGCCGAGGCTCGGTTCAGGGGAGGCAAAATCGAGATAGTCGATTGGTGTATTCTCAATGGTCGTAATATCGCGCACAGGGTCCATTCTGGTCGAGACGGCCCACATCACATCTTTCCAGTCACGGGCGTCAATATCGTCGTCCACGATAATGAGGAATTTCGTGTACATGAATTGCCTGAGATAGGACCAGGCTCCCATCATCACGCGCTTCGCGTGGCCGGGATAGGCCTTCTTCATGGAAATAACGGCAATCCGGTAGCTGCAGCCCTCGGGCGGAAGCCAGAAATCGGTAATCTCCGGAAACTGCTGCTGGATCAGGGGAATGAACAGCTCATTTAGCGCTTCCCCCAGCACACTTGGCTCATCCGGCGGTCGGCCGGTGAAGGTTGAAAGATAGATCGGCTTCTCCCGCATGGTGATGGCGGAAATGGTGAACACCGGAAAGCCCTCGACCGAATTGTAATAACCAGTATGGTCGCCATAGGGCCCTTCATCACCATAGTCATCGAGCGAGACATGCCCCTCCAGGATAATTTCGGCGCTCGCCGGGACTTTAAGCGGGACTGTCTTGCAGTCGACCAGCTCGACTTTCCCCCCACGCAGCAGGCCGGCAAACTGGTATTCAGACAGATTATCCGGGATTGGCGTCACGGCAGCGAGAATGGTGCCGGGATCTGCGCCAATAACGACAGCAACGGGAAGGGGTTCGGCTTTTTCCTTGCCCCAACGGGCATGATGCTGTGCCCCGCCGCGATGCTTGAGCCAGCGCATCAGGGTCTTGTCCTTGCCTAGCTTCTGCATCCGGTAGATGCCGAGATTGAAATCATCGGTCTTGCCGTCGCCAGGGCCCTTCGTCACCACCAGCGGCCAGGTGATCAGCGGCGCAGGTTCCCCCGGCCAGCAGGTCTGGATGGGCAGTTTGTCTAGATCAATTTGGTCTCCGGTCAGCACCACTTCCTGACAGGCTGCATTCTTCACGGTTTTTGGCCGCATGCTCATCACGGTCTTTAGAACCGGCAACATCCCAACTGCCTCACGAATGCCTTCTGGCGGTTCTGGCTGTCGCAGAAAAGCGAGGGTTTCCCCTACTTCGCGGAGTTCTTCGGGCGTCCGGTTCATCCCCATGGCCACCCGGTCAACGGTGCCGAACAGGTTGACGAGGACGGGCATCGAGGCTTTCTCGCCCTTCTCATTAACCGGGTTTTCGAACAGGACAGCAGGTCCCCCTTCTGCCAGAAGACGGGTCTGAATCTCGGTCATTTCAAGATCGGTTGACACCGGCTCCTGCACCCTGACGAGCTTCTTGTCTGCTTCAAGTTGTGCAATAAAATCCCGGAGTGACCCGTACGCCATTTTTACCTATTCCATTGTTATCTGCACCCCGGCGACTATGCCCGAGTTCACCCTTTGCCGTAAAGCAAAAGCATTTCCTACCAGGGCAGGGGGAATTTCCCGGCAATGATCGCGGCAAGCACGATCAGACCGAATATCTTGTTGGACTTGAAAAGAATCAGGCAGAGATCGGCGTTATCGATATCGAGAGAGCGGATTTGCCAGACAAGGTGAGCGCCTGCGCCCGCCATCAGAATATAAAAAGGAAGGGTCAAGCCGACAATATACCCGCTGAGGAGGAGCGCGGCGAAGATTGCCACGTAGAATCCCATCAGCCAGCGCGTAGTACCCGCGCCAAACTTCAGCGCTGTCGATTTAACGCCGATCAGGACATCATCTTCCTTGTCCTGATGGGCGTATATGGTGTCATAGCCGAGCGTCCAGGCAATGCCACCAAGATACATAATGATCGGGGCTACCTCGAGACTGCCTTTTACCGCCGCCCAGCCAAGTAATGCGCCGTAGTTAAAGGCGAGTCCCAGAAAGAACTGCGGCCAGTAGGTGAAGCGCTTGGCAAAGGGATAGATGGCCACGAGAATGAGGCTTGCTGCGCCCAGAAGGATCGCGAAGAGGTTGAACTGCAGCAGGATCAGTAACCCGATCAGGCATTGCAGGCCCAGCCAGAAAATGGCTTGAAAAAGCGTGACCTGTCCGCTCGGGATCGGGCGTTTTTTTGTGCGTTCTACCTTGCCGTCGAAATCCCTGTCGGCAATATCATTCAGGGTACAGCCCGCACCGCGCATAACAAGCGCCCCGATGCTGAACAGGATAAAGTACCAAATGTTTGGCAGTTCGCTCGCAGGCGCGGCAAGCGCGAGGGACCAGAGGCAGGGGAGGAGCAACAGCCAAGTCCCGATCGGCCGATCAAGCCGGGAGAGTTTCATATAGGGCTGGAGGCCCTCCGGTGCATAAAGGTCCACCCAGTTTTGCTTGCTGGCGTCATCGATGATCCTGTCGGGGCGTTGCATATCAAAACAGTCCTGATCTAACTAGAGGTGACGGGGATGGCATTAATTGATATGAATCGCAACAAATTATCTTCCAACTTATTTCAAAGAGCTAATCACCTTATGTTTCCGAAACCATATTCCCTCCGTCTTTATGTTCCAAGCGATCTGGGCACCGATCTGGGGGTGGTTCTTGATAAAAACCAATCCCACTATGTCGCGACAGTAATGCGCTGCCGGGAAGGAGATAATGTTGCGCTCTTTAATGGACGCGACGGGGAATGGCTCGGCCAACTGCAGGAAGTACATAAAAATCACTGCCTTGTGCATGTCACAGAACAACTCCGGTCGCAAATCGAGGAACCAGACATCGAGCTGCTGTTTGCGCCGGTCAAGAAAATCCAGACCGGATTGATTATACAGAAAGCAACCGAGCTCGGCGTTGCCAGCCTCCAGCCTGTTCAGACCCAGCGCACAAATACGGAGCGATTGCGGGAAGACAAGATGGCGCTGCAGGCGCTGGAGGCCGCTGAGCAATGTGAGCGTCTCAACTTGCCGACTGTACATGGTCTTATCAAGCTGGAGCAGGCACTGACGGCGCTGGAGCCTGAGCGGACAATGGTTTTCTGCAACGAAAGACTGACCGGAAATAGTGCGAAAGAAGTTTTCTCGCAGCTGGCGCCTTCGAAAAAATGGGCGATTGTCACCGGACCGGAAGGTGGTTTTACAGATGAGGAAATCGATTTGATTTCAGCTCGACCGAATACTCACGCGATTTCTCTGGGCCCGCGGATTTTGCGGGCGGAAACCGCTGTAATTGCATGCCTTTCGTTGTTGCAGGCCTTTCATGGGGATTGGAACTAGGCTCTCCTTGTGCCGTGCAAAATGTGATCATTCGACAAAAATAGTATTTTAGGCTTGAAGCAGGCAGTGCAATTCTTTAAGTCAAGCTTAAAGGCCGGACCATGGGCGCGTTGCCCGGCCATCATAAAATGAGGGGAATACATGTCCGGACCTTCCAAAGGCGACGCTATAGAAATTACCGACAAAGCCCAATTGGTAGATTTTGCCGCGAGTGGATGTAAGCCACGCGATAAATGGCGTATTGGCACGGAACACGAAAAATTCGGCTTTACACTCGATACCCACGAACCGCTGACCTATGAAGGACCCAAGGGCATTCAAGCGATGCTGGAAGGGTTGCAGCGCTTCGGTTGGCAACCTGACTTTGAGGGGGACAATGTCATTGCCCTCTCGAAAGAGGGATGCTCCATCAGTCTGGAGCCGGGCGGGCAATTGGAACTTTCCGGTGCGGCGGTCGAAAATCTTCATGAAACATGTAGTGAGGTCCATACTCATCTCGCCCAGGTCCGTGAAGTTGGCGACGAAATGGGGGTCGGCTTTCTTGGCCTAGGCTTCAGCCCGAAATGGACACGAGAAGAAACGCCGATCATGCCCAAAGGGCGCTACCAGATTATGAAAAGATACATGCCGACCCGGGGCCAGCATGGTCTGGATATGATGTTTCGGTCCTGTACGGTGCAGGTCAATCTTGACTATGCGTCGGAAGCGGACATGGTCAAAAAATTCCGCACCAGCCTTGCATTGCAGCCGCTGGCGACGGCTTTGTTCGCGAACTCACCCTTCACCGAAGGGCAGCCCAATGGGCACCTCAGTCACCGAAGCTATATCTGGACTGACACCGATCCGGACCGGACGGGCATGATCCCCTTTGTGTTTGAGGATGGTTTCTCGTTCGAGCGGTATGTTGACTATGCCCTCGATGTACCGATGTATTTTGTCTATCGCGACGGAGATTATATCGACGTAAGTGGGCAGTCATTCCGTGATTTTCTGGCGGGCAAGCTGCCGGGCCTGCCAGGCGAAAAGCCGAACCTTGTCGATTGGGATAATCACCTGACGACGCTGTTCCCAGAAGTTCGGATGAAGCGCTTCCTTGAAATGCGCGGGGCGGACGGTGGGCCATGGCGGCGACTGTGCGCGCTTCCCGCGTTCTGGGTCGGCCTTCTCTATGATGATACCGCACTGGATGCTGCCTGGGACCTGGTCAAGGACTGGACGGCGGAAGATCGCCAGCGTATCCGCGAGGAGGTGATTACCCACGCCCTCGCGACCAAGACGCCGGATGGACGGACTATGCAGGAACTTTCCGCAGAGGTGCTGGATATCGCGTCATCGGGCCTGAAGGCGCGAAAACGAATGGATAGCTTTGGCGAGGATGAAAGCCATTTCCTGAACGCATTGAAGACGATTGTGAAAATGAAGAAAACACCGGCGGAAGAAATGCTGGAGCGTTATCACAGCGCCTGGAACGAAGATATCGATCCGGTATTTACGGAATATGCTTACTGACGAGCCATCAGTTCTTGATAAATCATGAGAGCCGCCGTGAAATCCTTCGCGGCGGCTTTCTCATTTATCTCCTTTAAACCTGTTACAGTGCGACGGAGAGTGTCTCCTTTCGCATTTGGCATATTGGCGCGACGGCCTAAATCACTTCTGATTAAATCAATCAATTCATTGAGCTTTGCTTCGCCCTTGTCTTCAAGTGGCGCGCGGAGGAGCGATAAATAAGACATGTCCGTGCTTGTCTGTACAATGCTCTGATCTTCGTCTAACCCATTATTTCCAATTGAATTAAGATAAGCGACGAGGGCCTCCATCTTTTCTGGCGTAGGGGAAGGTCCTGCAAATTCGGTCACAATGACATGTCTTGTAAAGGCATGTAGATCGGGAAATATATTGATAGTCCCATAAGGCGCTGTCTCCCGGACCCCGCGCAAGGATGGAATATCAATCGGATTGGACATTTTGTCCTCAAACCCTGCTTGCCAGAAACGATGGGTTACATCAATCCGCCCGGGTCGATCCGACAGCCCATTGATATAGAACTCAGTATTCACATGTCCGTTGGGGTGGCAGCTATTGCAGGAAAGGCCGATCCGCACCGCCTTTTCTCCAAGAAGGGACGGGCTTCGAAACAGAAGGCGCCCATAGAGCCATTTTTCGTCCCGGATCGTCCCTTTCCTGATAAATTCGGGTGGCGGATCACGCCGCAACTCGGTCGTGCTTCCCGGGGGGAGCCAGTTTTGTTCACCGGCGTCGGCAACGGGCGCTCCCAACGTGGTCAGCGTCACCGACAAGCTTATATATAACAGCAGGAATTGGCGGATATGGCCACATAGGAGATGTATTTTACGCGGTCCCGCCAACAGTCAGTCCTTCAATCAGCATGGTCGGCTGACCAACGCCGACAGGAACGCTTTGCCCGGCTTTTCCGCAGGTGCCGATACCGCTATCAAGCGCCATGTCATTACCGATCGCCTTCACTTTTTTGAGCGCCTCGCTTCCTGTGCCGATCAGGGTTGCGCCCTTGACCGGAGCCGTGATCTTACCATCTTCAATGAGGTAGGCTTCCGTGCAGGAAAAGACAAATTTGCCCGATGTGATATCGACCTGTCCGCCGCCAAAATTGGCCGTATAAATACCTTTCTTCACTGATTTAACAATTTCGCCAGGATCTTTATCGCCACCCAGCATGTAGGTGTTGGTCATGCGCGGCATGGGAAGGTGGGCATAGCTTTCACGGCGTCCATTGCCGGTTGGCTCAACGCCCATAAGGCGGGCGTTCTGACGGTCCTGCATATAACCGACCAGGATGCCGTCCTCAATCAGCGTCGTATTGCTCGTCGCGGTGCCTTCATCGTCAATACTGAGCGACCCGCGCCGGTCTGTGATTGTGCCATCATCAACGACGGTGACGCCTGGCGCGGCGACCCGCTCACCCATCAGGTTGGAAAAGACAGAGGTTTTCTTGCGGTTGAAGTCACCTTCAAGACCATGGCCGATAGCCTCATGCAGGATGATGCCCGGCCAACCGGGCCCAAGGACAACATCCATTTCGCCAGCCGGGGCAGCGACGGAGTCAAGGTTGACCATGGCTTGACGGTAGGCTTCGTCGACCGCAGATTTCCAGGTGCCTTCTTCAAGATAAAAATCATAGCCGGTGCGTCCGCCCATTCCGTGGGAGCCGGACTCGCGCCTGCCGTCCTTTTCAACAACGACAGAGACATTAAGCCGGACCAGCGGTCGGATATCGCCTGCGCGTTCGCCGCCACTGCGGATTATTTCAATCCCCTGCCAGGAGCCCGCCAGAGAAACAGAAACCTGAACAACCTTGCTGTCTTTTCCACGCGCATAGGCGTCTATTTCGGAAAGCGCTTTCACCTTTGCATCGAACGGAATTTCACTTAAGGGATTGTCATCGCTATACAGGGCGCGGTTGGATCCCGCCGGCGGCAACGCCATAGTACCGCCTTTGCCGGTTTGTACGGCCTCCACCGTTTTAGCCGCATTTTTAATGGCTTCTTCACTCAGGTCGGAGGCATGGGCGAAGCCGGTTGCCTCGCCAACTACGGCCCTGAGGCCAAAGCCCTGCGTTGTATCGAAGCTGGCGCTTTTAAGCCGCCCGTCGTCGAAGGAAAACCCTTCTGACTGGCGGTATTCCAGAAACAGCTCGCCGTCATCCGCCTTCGCGAGGGCTTTTGAGACCTGTCTCTCCACAGCCCCCCGATCCATGCCGGTTGGCAGGAAGAAAAGATCGTTGGCAGTCGAAATATCAGTCATTAAAAATGCTCCGGTCGATGGGCGGCTATGTTTACTACAGGTGAATATGTGTCTTTTGAGGGTGAATGTCGAGAGAGGGTAATTGCTGATTTGAAAGATTCTAATTGCCTCCGCCCTTAGCAGCGTTCCCCAGTGTGACAAAATGTCACAATATGCTTGTCGTGTCAGAGGGGAGGGGTATTGCGGATTGCGCCGGAGAATTCTATATAACTTATTGAAATATATTGATAATATTCTCATTCATATGCTTCGGGCGCAAAAAAAAGTGATGCCGAATTTTGAATTACTGCAGTCTTAGACTTGTTATAAACCACATCGGTGGTGTAGTTTCCCGCGCAATCGAGTGGAAAGCTTTTTGATTTGCCGTTATGAGCCGAGTATAAATCAAAAAATCTGTCCAAAATTTGGCCCTGCGAGGGTATACTGTTTTTCGTTTCGGGCTAAGTTAGTTAGACATGTGATCACAAACGGGAAGTGAAGATGGGTATGGTAAGAAATCTTGTCGCATTTATGGCCGTAATTGCAGGCACGGTATTGACGATGGGAACTGCCGCCGCGGAGCAGGGGCAACCCGCACCATGGCAAACGACGTTTCAACAGGCATTTTCACCGGTCGCCGCAGAGCAGCATATATTCCATAATATGCTGCTGTGGATTATCAGCGCGATTACCGTGTTCGTGTTGGTTTTGCTGGTTTATGTGATCCTGCGCTTTAACAAGCGGGCAAATCCCAACCCGTCCAAAACATCCCATAACACATTTATCGAAATTATCTGGACGGTCGTTCCGATCATGATTCTGATCGTCATCATGATCCCGTCATTGAAACTGCTCTACTACGGGGATCGGATTGAAACGCCGGACATGACCCTGAAAGCCATTGGGTATCAGTGGTATTGGGGCTATGAATATATGGATGAAGAAGGGCTCGCCTTTGAAGCCGTGATGCTTGAAAAGGATGAGCTTAAACCTGGGCAGCCGCGCCTTCTGGCAACGGACAATGCGATCGTCCTTCCGGTGGAGACAAATATCCGCGTTCTTGTCACGGCTGAGGATGTCCTCCATTCCTGGGCAATGCCGGCCTTCGGTGTGAAGATGGATGCCGTGCCGGGTCGTCTGAATGAAACCTGGCTGCGGATCGAGAACGAAGGCATGTATTACGGGCAATGCTCGGAACTATGCGGTGCGCGCCATGGCTTTATGCCGATTATGATCAAGGCGGTCAGCAAGGAAGATTACGCAAAATGGCTTGTTGAAGCCAAAAAAGAATTTGCAAGTGACGGAACCCCGGCGATCAAATTCGCCCAGATTACGTCTACAAGCGCAGAGTAAACAGGCTAGAGAGAGGCACGACATTATGGCTTACGGTTCAGCAGCCGCTCACGACGAACACACTCCATCAGGTTGGAAGCGGTGGGTCTATTCGACCAATCACAAAGATATCGGATCGATGTATCTTATTTTTGCGATTATCGCCGGGATCATCGGTGGCGCAATGTCCGTTTATATTCGGGCGGAATTGCAAATGCCGGGCGATCAGTTCCTGAACGGCAATTTTCATTTCTTCAACGTTCTGGTCACGGGCCATGGCCTGATCATGATCTTCTTCATGGTTATGCCGGCAATGATCGGCGGATTTGGGAACTGGATTGTGCCATTGATGATCGGGGCGCCGGATATGGCCTTCCCGCGCATGAACAACATCTCTTTCTGGTTGTTGCCGCCTGCGTTTGGCCTGTTGCTTATCTCAATCTTCGTTGAGGGCCCTGCGGGTAACAATGGCGTTGGCGGTGGCTGGACCATGTATCCGCCGCTTTCCTCGAACGTTGGCCATCCGGGCATGGCAGTCGATTTCGCGATCCTCAGCCTTCATTTGGCCGGTGCATCGTCGATTCTTGGTGCGATCAACTTTATCACGACGATTTTCAACATGCGCGCGCCGGGCATGACAATGCATAAGATGCCGCTTTTCGTTTGGTCCGTTCTTGTAACGGCCTTCTTGCTGCTGCTCTCTCTGCCGGTTCTCGCGGGCGGTATTACCATGCTCCTGACGGACCGTAACTTCGGCTCGACTTTCTTCGCGCCAGAGGGCGGCGGTGACCCGATCCTGTTCCAGCATCTCTTCTGGTTCTTCGGTCATCCTGAAGTGTATATTCTAATTCTGCCCGGTTTCGGGATCATCAGCCAGATTGTGTCGACCTTCTCTCGCAAGCCCGTCTTCGGCTATCTCGGGATGGCCTACGCGATGGTTGCGATTGGTGCCGTTGGTTTCATCGTCTGGGCCCATCATATGTATACGGTCGGTATGAACGTGGACACACGTGCATACTTCCTTGTCGCGACTTTGGTGATTGCGGTGCCGACAGGTGTCAAGATTTTCTCCTGGATCGCGACGATGTGGGGGGGCTCAATTGAGTTCAAGCCACCGATGGTCTGGGCGCTTGGTTTTATCTTTCTCTTTACCGTTGGCGGTGTAACGGGCGTGGTTTTGGCCAATGCAGGCCTCGACGTTGCGCTGCATGACACATATTATGTGGTGGCCCATTTCCACTATGTTCTGAGCTTGGGTGCTGTGTTCGCGATCTTTGCCGGCTTCTACTACTGGTTCGGCAAGATCACCGGCTATACCTATTCGGAAAAGCTGGCGCATCTTCATTTTTGGGTGACTTTCATCGGTGTGAACATGATTTTCTTCCCGATGCATTTCCTGGGGCTCGCTGGCATGCCACGGCGTATTCCGGACTATCCGGATGCCTTCGCTGGCTTCAACGCCATTTCATCTTACGGTTCCTACGTATCGGCTGTTGGCGTTCTGATCTTCCTGGTCACGGTTGTGCATGCCTTCGTTCGCAAAGAGCAGGCCGCAGGCAATCCATGGGGTGAAGGGGCGACGACACTGGAGTGGACCTTGCCGTCTCCGCCACCTTTCCATCAGTTCAATGAACTGCCGGTTATCAAATAAGGGTTGAAGGAGCCAGGAGTGTCCGACACAAGCCTTATAAAGGATACGATTGAAACCCGAGTCAGTTCAGACCTGACACGGGTTAGCGATTACTTCGCCCTGCTGAAACCCCGGGTGATGTCGCTTGTCGTGTTTACGGGGCTGGTGGGGCTTGCCGTCGCACCTGGAAACATTCATCCGGTGCTGGCCTTTACGGCGCTTCTTTGTATCGCAGTCGGTGCCGGGGCCTCCGGTGCGATTAATATGTGGTATGACGCGGATATCGATGCGGTGATGGAGCGGACGAAAGAACGCCCGATCCCGTCCGGCCGCGTCAGCGCGAATGAGGCATTGGCCTTCGGCACGGTGCTGTCGGTGGCTTCCATCGTTCTGATGGGCCTTGCGGTAAATTATGTTGCAGCGGCTTTGCTGGCGCTTACTATCGGTTTCTATGTTTTTGTCTATACCATGTGGCTGAAACGCCGGACGCCGCAGAACATTGTTATCGGTGGGGCGGCGGGTGCTTTTCCGCCGATGATCGGCTGGGCGGCTGTAACCGGAGATGTCAGCGCTGAATCCCTTGTATTGTTCGCCATTATTTTCATGTGGACGCCGCCGCATTTTTGGGCGCTGTCGCTTTGGCGCGATATTGACTATGCGAAGGCTGGTGTGCCAATGCTGCCGGTCGTTGCTGGCCGGGATGTAACCCGTCGGCAGATTGTACTCTACAGCGCGCTTCTCTTTCCCGTCGCAGTGATGCCGTATCTCCTCGGCTATGCGGGCATTGTTTACGGGGTCGGGTCTGCCTTGTTGAGCGGGTTGTTCCTGCTTCTCTCGCTAAAAGTTTGGCGGGCCAGGGATGAGGCGAGCGCAAAACAGCTTTTTGCCTATTCGCTTTTGTATCTGTTCCTGCTTTTCGCCATATTGCTCGGTGAGAGCCTTGTCCGGACGGTGATTTGATATGCCACGGGACGAAGAACATAACAAGCGGCAACGCATCCGTAATTTTGCGGTCGGGGGTATCCTTATCGCGCTGGTCGTTCTGTTTTATTTGATCACAATTGTGAAAATGTCGGGTGGGGCGTCCGCGTGATGGAAGGGCAGAACAAGAAATCCGTTCGTCTTGCGCTCGTGTTGGCATCGGTTGTTGTCGGCATGGTCGGATTGGCCTATGCGTCAGTGCCGCTTTATGATCTTTTCTGCCGGGTAACCGGTTATGGCGGTACAACCCAGCAGGCGGATATCGCACCCGATGTTATTCTGGACCGTGATATAACCATCGAGTTTGACGCGAATACCAGCCGCGAAATGCCGTGGGACTTCAAGCCGGTGAAGCACAAGATGACCATGAAGGTTGGTGAAACGGGTCTTGCCTTCTATGAAGCCTACAATCCGACTAATCGCGCCATCAAGGGAACGGCGACGTTTAATGTGACGCCGCAAAAAGTTGGGCAGTACTTCACCAAGATTGATTGTTTCTGCTTTACCGAGCAGGTGTTGCAGCCCGGTGAGCGGGTCGATATGCCGGTTACTTTCTTTGTCGATCCTGAGATCGATAATGATCCGAATGCCAAAGAGGTAACGGTAATAACGCTTTCCTATACATTCTTTATCAGCGAAGATGATGATGAGGAAACGGAGGTTTCGGTGAAATCCGAACAGAAATCGGTTGATGTAAATTGACGAATAAGAGATTAGGGTAACTTTTAAGACCGGATCCATTCCGGGTGAATTGCAGGAGTTAAGGAATGGCAGATTCTCACGCCAAACAACATGATTATCATCTGGTAGATCCGAGCCCATGGCCGGCTCTTGCGTCTATTGCCGCCTTCGTATCGGCAATTGGCGCTGTTATGTGGATGCATGACAAGGGCTATGCTGTATTTGTGATTGGTTTTGTCGTTCTTTGTTACACCGCTTTCACTTGGTGGAAGGATGTCGTCAAGGAAGGAGAGCATGAAGGGCACCACACGCCGGTCGTTCAACTCGGTCTGCGCTACGGGATGATCATGTTCATCGCGTCCGAGGTCATGTTTTTCGTGGCTTGGTTCTGGGCCTATTTTGGGGCGGGATTGTTCCCGAGTGAAGTCGGCGGTGGTGTCTGGCCACCGGAAGGGATCTTGACCTTCAATCCCTGGCATATTCCGCTTTTGAACACGGTTATTCTGCTATTGTCCGGTACAACGGTGACTTGGGCGCATCACGCGCTCCAGCATGGTGACCGTAAGGGCCTTGTTCAGGGCTTGTTGCTGACGGTTATTCTGGGAGCCTCCTTTACAGCGGTGCAGATTTACGAATATTCACACGCTGCATTTGGCTTCACTGACGGGATCTACCCCTCGACTTTCTACATGGCGACCGGCTTCCACGGGGCGCATGTCTTTATCGGAACAGTCTTCCTGCTGGTCTGCCTGCTTCGGGCGATGAAAGGCCATTTCACACCGGCTCATCATTTCGGTCTTGAAGCGGCCGCCTGGTACTGGCACTTTGTTGACGTCGTCTGGCTGTTTCTGTTCTTCGCCGTTTACTGGTGGGGGGCAGGACCGGAGTGGACCTGATTTGATCCCTTATGCCTTATTCCTATGGCATGCCAGTTTCCCCTTTACGCGCCGGGCTTACCTGCAAATGCCCGGCATGCGGAAAGGGGAAACTTTTTAAGGGCTTTCTTGATGTAGTGGAAGCCTGCGATACCTGTGGGCAGGATTTCAGTGCCGTTAATAGCGGTGATGGTCCTGCCGTTTTCATTATTTTGATCGTCGGTTTCATCGTCGGCGGCCTTGCCGTCGGAATGGAGCTTATGTTTCATCCGCCATACTGGCTGCAGCTGACCATTTGGCTTCCGACGATATTGATCCTGAGTGTCGGTCTGTTGCGGCCCTTTAAGGCGTATTTGATCGCATTGCAGTTCAAGCATAAGGCTAGCTCTGAGATAGAGCGTTATTGAACATGAAAAATTTCTCACCCGGGCTTCTCCCGACACTGATTACAGTGCCTTGCGTTCTGATTTTGCTGGCCCTGACCGTCTGGCAGGTCAACCGATATAGCTGGAAAATCGATTTGATTGACCAAATCAACAGCCAGCTTGCCGCAGTGCCTGTTGCCTTGCCGGCGGGAGATATTGATCCTGAGGAGTGGCATTACCGGCGGGTCAGCCTGACGGGTGAATTTGACCATGACGGGGAAATTCATCTTTTCGCCCACACAGATAAAGGCCGTTCAGGCTTTCAGATAATCACACCGTTCAAGCGGGCCGATGAAGGGGATATCATTCTCGTTAATCGCGGTTGGGTGCCGGAGAGCAGCAAGGAAGCCAAGACCCGGCCTGAAGGGCAAATCGCGGGCGAGGTAACGGTGACGGGTGTGGCGAGAAAGCCCTGGAGTAAATCCTGGTCCTTTCTGCCCGAGAGTAACGCCGAAGATAATGTCTGGCTTTATGGTGAGCTTGCGGACATGGCGGATCACCTGAATCTCAAGGTTGCACCTGTGTTTGTTGAGCTTGACGCGGCTGAAGTGCCGGGCGGGCTGCCGCGGGGTGGGCAGACGCGTGTTTCCTTACCCAACAATCATATCCAATATGCCTTCACCTGGCTGGGGCTGGCTGCGGCCCTGATCGTCATCTATGTCCTCTATGGCCTCAAACGGGGCAGATCGACACAGGCGTAAAATGTCGAATGTGACAGCGGCCTATTCAGAACTTGAGAAGCGGTTTGCGCGCCTTTCCGCGATTTCGGGTGCGGCGGCAATGCTGCATTGGGACAGTGCCGCCATGATGCCAGCTGGCGGAAGTGGTCCCCGCGCAGAGCAGCTTGCCGTTCTTAGCTTGCTGTCTCATGAAATGCTGAACAGCGCCGATTTCGGGGATTTGCTGGATAAGGCCGAAAATGACGCGAGCGGCCTGAATGACTGGCAGTGCGCAAATCTTGCCGAGATGCGAAATCGCTGGCGTCATGCAACGGCGGTTAACCCGGAACTGGTTGAGGCGCATTCCCACGCGACCTCCCGTTGCGAAATGCAGTGGCGAGAGGCACGGCTCAACAATGACTTCGCGTCCCTCGTCCCGGCACTGAAAGAGGTTGTCCAGCTTACCCAACGCATTGCGGATGCCAAGTCGGCCGCGTTCGATGTCTCGCCCTATGATGCGCTTCTTGAAGAGTATGAGCCTGGCTGCACGTCGGCGACCATTGATGCCTTGTTCGATGATCTGGAAGCATTCCTGCCGGGCTTCCTCGGTGAAGTTCTGGAAAAACGGAAAGATGCGCCGCCGGTTATCACGCCCGAAGGGCCGTTTGACGAGGCAATTCAGAAACAGCTCGGGCAGGAGTTCATGACGGCTCTTGGGTTCGATTTCAATCATGGGCGGCTCGATATCAGCCACCACCCCTTTACCGGCGGTATTCCTGATGATGTGCGGCTGACCACCCGCTATGAGACGGATGATTTTACACAAGGCCTCATGGGTACGCTGCATGAGACAGGGCATGCCCTCTACGAGCAGGGGCTCCCCAAGGAATGGCGGAGCCAGCCAGTTGGCTCTGCGCGGGGAATGGCACTCCATGAGAGCCAGTCCTTGCTGATTGAAATGCAGCTTTCCCGCAGCCAGGATTTTTTGGCCTATGCGCTGCCCCGGATAAAAGCGGCTTTTTCTGCAAGCGGTCCTGCCTGGGATATCGGGAATATTGAGAGGCTTTATTTGAATGTTGAACCGGGACTTATCCGTGTTGATGCGGATGAAGTGACCTATCCCCTTCATGTTATCCTGCGCTATCGGTTGGAGAAGGCGCTGCTATCTGGCGACCTCCCGGTGGAGGATTTGCCTGCGGCCTGGACTAACGGGATGCGGAGCACGCTCGGAATTACGCCGCCGAATGACCGGCTCGGCTGTCTTCAGGATATCCACTGGCCAAGCGGGGCCATCGGCTACTTTCCGACCTATACGTTGGGCGCGATGGCGGCCGCACAGATTTATCAAGCTTCCGCAGCGGAGATCCCTGATTTCACGGATCAGATTCGCAACGGCCGGTTCGCACCGCTGCTCGATTGGCTGCGCCAGAATATACATTCACGCGGCAGCTCACAATCGATGGAAAGCATTATGCAATTGGCGACCGGCGCGCCGCTGACTGCTGATGCATTCAAAGCGCATTTGCGGAATCGCTACCTGCCCTAAACAATAGTCGGCAAGCGGGGTAATCGGGCATATCCGGGCTTGCACATCGGCACTGCATATGGTTACTCTCACCCGCCATCTGATTGGTCTGAGGAGTGTGAAAGTGCGATATATCAGCACCCGCGGTAACGCGCCGGTATTGAATTTTGAAGAAGTGGTCCTGACCGGCCTCGCGCGGGATGGCGGCCTCTATTTGCCGGAAAGCTGGCCTCAGTTCTCAAAGGACGATATTCAAAGTCTCGCCGGTATGTCTTACGCAGAGGCTGCGGCATTCCTGTTGCAGCCCTTCCTCGGGGACAGCATCTCGGCCAATGATTTCCGGACAATGACGGAGAGGGCTTATGCCAGCTTCTCTCACAAGGCCGTTGTGCCTGTCAGCCAGCTTGGCAGCAATGAGTTTTTGATGGAGCTCTATCATGGGCCGACGCTCGCCTTTAAGGATGTAGCGTTGCAGCTCCTTGGCCTGCTCTATGATCATCTGCTCGCGCGGGACGGCAAGCGTGTGACGATTGTTGGCGCCACGTCGGGAGATACCGGCTCAGCTGCGATTGAAGCTTGCCGAGGGCGGGAGGCAGTGGATATCTTCATCCTCCATCCTAAAGGCCGGGTGTCAGAAGTGCAGCGCCGGCAGATGACAACGGTGCCGGATTCAAATGTCCATAATATCGCTATCGAGGGTGATTTCGATGATTGCCAGGCTATGGTCAAGGCGATGTTCAATGACCATGAATTTCGCGACCATCTGGCGGTTTCCGCCGTCAACTCGATAAACTGGGCGCGTGTCATGGCGCAGATCGTCTATTACTTTACTGTCGGTGTTAGCCTTGGGGCACCGTCGAGGCCTATATCCTTCTCAGTTCCAAGCGGAAACTTTGGCGATGTCTATGCTGGCTATGCGGCAAGTAAAATGGGCCTGCCGGTCGATCAACTGATTGTCGCGACCAACCGCAACGATATCCTGTCCCGCTTCTTCAACAGTGGCGAATACCGTAAATCGGGCGTTGATCCGACGATCAGCCCGAGTATGGATATTCAGGTCTCCAGTAATTTTGAGCGGTTCCTCGCAGATTTATATGGTCGTGACGGGGACGCCATTGCTGACCTGATGGAAAAGCTCGATTCTGAGGGCGGCTTTTCGGTGAATATGGCGCGATTGAATGAAAGTCTCTTCGCCGCTGGCAGCTGTGATGAGGAAGAGACCCTTGCCACGATCCGCCGGACGCTGGATGAAAGCACAAAGGTGATCGATCCTCATACAGCTGTTGGTCTCGCTGTTGGTGAAAGATGCCGAAAGCATAACGATGTGCCATTGGTAACCTTATCAACTGCGCATCCGGCCAAATTCCCCGATGCAGTAAAAAAAGCAACGGGGGAGCATCCCGGCCTGCCGAAGCATATGGCGGATCTTTTCGAACGAGAAGAGAGGCTTGTGGAATTGCCAAATGATATCGAGACGGTAAAATCCTTTATTAAGGAACGGGCGCGCATACTGAGCGCGGCTTAGATCGGAAGAATTTATGAACGTTAGAGTTACTACCCTCAAGAATGGGTTGCGTGTTATTTCAGACCCTATGCCGGGCCTTGAAACGGCTGCTGTGGGGGTATGGGTCGATACCGGTGCGCGCCATGAGACGGCTGAGGAAAACGGTATTTCCCATGTGCTGGAGCATATGGCCTTTAAGGGCACGGCGAAGCGGAGTGCACTTCAGATTGCCGAATTGATTGAATCCGTTGGCGGGCATCTCAACGCCTATACAAGTCGGGATCAGACTGCCTATTTTGCTCGAATCTTGAAAGACGACGTGCCGCTCGCGGTGGATATTCTCGGCGATATTTTATTGCATTCCAGTTTCGATAAGGCGGAAATTATTCGGGAAAAAGAGGTGATCGTCCAGGAAATTGGGCAGACCTATGATACGCCCGATGATATAATCTTTGACCACTTACAGGAAACCTCCTTTCCAGATCAACCCATCGGCAGGTCCATTCTTGGAACCGTCGGAAAAGTGCGGGGGTTTGATCAGTCGATGATTGCGGGATACATGAAAAGCCACTATTTGGCGCCCAAGATGGTGTTGAGTGCTTCTGGCGCAGTTGATCACGACAGGCTGGTAACACTGGCGGAGGCGGCCTTTGATGGCTTGGCGACGCATGGCGAAACCGCCATGGAGCCCGCGCACTATACCGGCGGGGAATTTCGTGAAGAGAGGGACTTAGAGCAGGTTCACTACGCTTTATCAGTTCCTGGAGTTTCCTATACGGACGATGATTATTATACCGCTCAGGTGCTTTCCGGGCTGCTTGGTGGGGGCATGTCCTCTCGGCTTTTTCAGGAAATCCGGGAGAAACGCGGGCTTTGCTACTCCGTATTCAGTTTTTCTTCCTCCTTCGCGGATACCGGGACATTTTCCGTTTATGCCGGAACCGGGGAAGAACATATAAAAGAACTGAGCCATATGCTGACGGATGAATTGCTGCGGGCAAGCGACGGCATACAGCAGGCCGAGGTTGAGCGGGCAAAGGCGCAACTCAAGGCCTCCCTCCTGATGGGAATGGAAAGTCCGGCCTCTCGGTCGGAGGTTCATGCACGGCAAATGCTGATTTATGGGCGGATCTTGCCGACGTCTGAAATTTCGGAAAGTATCGACGCAGTAACCGTTGCCGATACCCAGAATCTTGCCGGAAAACTGTTTTTTGGCGTGACCCCCAGTATTGCCACGCTCGGTCCCTTGAAAAACCTTGATTCGTTCGACCGGATCGCTGCAAGATTCAGCTAGGAAAGGTATAGCAAGGAGGTTCGCATCTCGTGTTGGAAAAGCTGTCATTGATGGGAAGCGGGCCCCGGGTGGTGACTGAACGGTTGATTTTGCGACCCCCGAGGCTGTCGGACTGGGAAGCATGGGTCAAACTTCGGGCAGATAGTCGGGACTTTCTTGTCCCCTGGGAGCCTGTGTGGACGAAGGATTCTCTTTCCAAGGCGAATTTCCGGGCACGGCTTCGGCGATACGCACGGGACGTGAAGGATGACATGGGGCAGGCATTCTTCGTTTTCGGCAGGGAAAACAATGACCTGATCGGTGGCATTACACTGGGTAATATCCGGCGCGGCGTCGCACAAACTGGCACCTTAGGGTATTGGACAGGTCAGCGCCATGCACGTCAGGGATATATGTATGAAGCCCTCTGCGGTTTGATGCCGGTTCTGTTCAGCGAATTTGGTTTGCGCCGGGTTGAGGCGGCGTGCCTGCCGTCAAACATCCCGAGTTCGCGGTTGCTTGAAAAAGTCGGATTTATCAAGGAAGGGCTAGCGCGGGAGTATCTTTGTATCAACGGCGTCTGGCATGATCATTCGCTGTATGCCATCCTGAATACAGACCCGATTTCATCGCGCTAAAAGCGATCAGGCGTGCCCCATGTCACCGGAGAGGAGGGACGGATCAACGCCAAGCTTATGTATGGCAACTTCCCATTTTGTCTCTAATTTCGGACCAAAAACAATATCTACGTCTGGATCGACGACAAGCCATCCATTTTCCTGAATTTCCTGCTCAAGCTGGCCTGGTCCCCATCCGGAATATCCAAGGGCGAGAAAACTGCTTTCTGGCCCGCTGCCGCCGGCGATGGTTTTCAGCATATCAACGGTCGCCGTCAGGGCCATTTCATCGTCGATCACCAGAGTAGTGTCGTAAAGAAGATCGGTGGAATGAACAACGAAACCCCGTTCAGTATCAACGGGCCCGCCGAAATGAATTTCGATATGACGGGCTTCTTCCGCTTTCGGGATCTCGAGCTGCTCCAGCAGATCCTCGAAACTCAGCGCATCGAGAGAGCGATTGAGAAGGATACCCATGGCCCCTGATTCTGAATGGGCGCAGAGCAGAATGACAGCTTTTTGAAAACGCGGATCGCCCATGCTTGGCATCGCAACCAGGAGCTTCCCATCCAAATAACCTGTATCAATTGTATTCACGGTCATAATATAAATATGTATCTGCTTAAAAAAAATCCTAGCCGCCGAATGTCCTCATGACGCGATTGTGACATATCAACCCTTAATATTGTTTTATATATGTGGTGATTAATCCATTGTAAGGCAGAAGGCTAATTCTGAATGAGATTACTGAATTCCGGGTATTTCTGCGGCGTTTTTGCCTATCTTGTGCTTGGCGCCAGCCTTTCTCAGTCTGCGGAAACTGCAACGGAGTGGGTCAGCACGGATCAATCACGTCTTCGGCTTATTTCTGCTTCTGAGGGGGTGAAGGGGCATGATTCTCTGCGTGTGGGCCTGCAAATTCAACTCGCACCGGGCTGGAAAACCTACTGGCGCAGTCCCGGGGATGCGGGGATTCCGCCGCAGCTTGATTGGAATGGATCTGAAAATTTAAAGTCAGTGGAGATTTTATGGCCGCTCCCCGAAAAATTCGAGGCTTATGGCTTTTCAAGCTGGGGATATCATGATGAGGTTGTCTTCCCTATCGATATCAAGCTGACAGAGGCTGGAAAGCCGCTTGATCTGAAACTCGGCCTTCAGCTTGGAATTTGCGAAGATGTCTGCATTCCATATATGCATGAATTTACCCTTTCCCTTGGTGCCGAACATGGGGGGGCGACTGAAGAGGCGGCCATTATCGAGGCGTTTGCCCGGCGCGTACCCGAGAAGATCGGATCAAAAAACGCTGTCTTGACGGAAGTGAGGGCAAGCAGCAGGGGTAATAAGAGATTTACAGTTACCGTGGAGTCCGCACGACCGCTAGAGGACCCTTCTATCATTGTCGAGGGAAAAGAAGGCACGTATTTTGACCTGCTTTCTACGGTGTTGGCTGCGGATCACAGGTTGGCAATTTTTGAGCTGGAAGGGCACCTCCCGGCGAAGGCGGACCAGTTAAAAGAGCAGGAAATCAGGGTTACAATTTTTGACAATGACGTGGCGGGTGAAGCCCGTCTGCGCGTCAAATAAAAATGCGAAACGGGTGTAATTGAAACTTTTTATTTTCGCCTGCATCATTATGTTAAAGTGACGGGGCGAAATCAATGCGACTATCAAAGAATAGGGAACAGAAATGACGATATCAGTTGGTGACAAACTTCCAAATGCCGATCTAATGATGATGACTGAAAAAGGGCCGGCGAAAATGTCGACGGCGGATCTCTTCGGCGGCAAGAAAGTAGCGTTGTTTGCCGTGCCCGGTGCCTACACACCTACCTGCTCAGCCAAACATCTGCCCGGTTTTGTCGATAATACAGCGAGTTTGACGGCAAAAGGTGTGGGCGATGTCGTTTGCCTGTCCGTGAACGACCCTTTCGTCATGGCAGCATGGGGCAAGGATCATAACGCCGGCAGCATTAAGATGGTTGCGGATCCGGACGCGGCCTTTACAAAGGCCATGGGCGTTGAGTTTGATGCTTCGGGTGCCGGGCTTGGTGTCCGCTCCCGTCGTTATTCCATGATTGTGGATGATGGTGTCGTTACTCAGCTTAACCTTGAAGAAACCGGCGGTTTCGAAGTATCCGACGCGGAAACCCTGTTGGGCCAACTCTGATTATTTTTCTCGGCGGGGAAGGTGATTGCCTTCCCCGTTGCGAACTGTTTGTGATGTGCGCATGTCAGCGCTTGAATTTTTTCATCCCCTCATTGGCAAGTTGATCGGCTTTTTCATTGCCGGGATCACCTGCATGACCTTTAACCCATTTCCAGTTGACTTGATGATTTGAGATGGCTTCGTCCAGCGCAAGCCAGAGGTCCTTGTTCTTGACCGGTTTTCTCGCAGCCGTTTTCCAACCGTTTTTCTTCCATCCAAACATCCATTTAGTTATACCGTCCTTCACGTAGGTGCTGTCGGTATGAAGCTCGACCGTAGAGCGGTGCTTTAATGAATTGATAGCCTCGATGGCGGCGGTCAGTTCCATTCGATTGTTTGTTGTTTCCGCCTCTCCTCCGCAAAGTTCTTTTGCTTTGCCCTTATATTGCAGAAAGGCGCCCCATCCCCCGGGACCCGGATTGCCGGAACAGGCGCCGTCTGTATAAATCACAATAATATTCTCTGACATAAACAAGCTCCTGAACTATGGCGGTACGCGACTTATCTCAACTCCCTCGGCTTTAGCATGAATGATTTGCGTCGGTAAACTTCGAAAAAATGTAATTTTAACCTAATGTTAGCGCATTTCTGGCAATTTCGTTACGAGCGGGGCCATTGCCCATGCGAAGAATTAAAATTAAAAGGTTTAAGTTAGCAGATGCAGAAAAAATTATTCTCCGCGGAAATCAAACAATTTGGCCCGGGCGTATCGGTTGATCCTGCTTTCGCAGGCGGGGGAATGACGGACACCCAATATCATGACATCATTGATGCCCTGAACGATATTAAGGTTCAGCTTGGCCATGATGAGGTGATTGTCCCGAAGAGCGATGCTGAAGAAGTGAAAGCGTCAGAAGAGCTGGGAAAGCTACGCCAGGAACTGCAGCAACTCTCGGACGTTATTCTCGAAACCCGTCGTGAAATTGCCTCTCTCAGTTCTTCAAAGAAGGGGCAGAAAATTAATTCGGTTACCGATCAGCTTGATGCGGTTGTTGGTGATACAGAGAATGCCACCAATGCCATACTTGAAGCAGTTGAGACAATTGAAGATAAAAACGAGAGCCTTCAGTTGCACACAGGCTCCCCGGAAGAGGTTGAGAGCGTTGAGGCCATTAGCGCCGCGGTGATGAAAATCTACGAGGCTTGCAACTTTCAGGATGTTACCGGACAGCGGATTTCCAAGGTTGTCACCACCTTAAGCTTTGTCGATGAGCGGATCAGTAAGATGATCGATATTCTCGGAGGCGAAGATGAACTGGAGGAACTTGAGGTCGCTGAGCTAGAGGCGCAATTCGATGAGGATGTTGAACTAAGCGGCCCGCGGCCGGAAGGTCACGAAATTTCTCAGGACGAAATTGATTCTCTGTTCGATTGATTTCGGTGTGGCTTCTCAGTCAAGGCCGTATGCGGCGACATTTTTCACCGCCTGGTGAAACTGCAGCTTTTTCAGATATTCCATAGGGTCTTTGGGTTTAACAAGTGCTCCTTCAATCTGGTTGAGCCAATCATAATGGCGGGTCAGAAGAAACCGGACTGCCGCGCCGCGACAAAGCAGGGGCAGAAATTCGAGTTCCTGCTGTGAAAAGGCCCTGACATCCCGATAGCCGTTTAACAGTTTTCGTGCTTTTGTGATATTGAAGCTGCCGTCATTTTCAAAGCACCAGGCATTCACGCAGATGGCGAGATCATAAGCAAAAAAATCGGTGCAGGCGAAGTAGTAGTCGATGACACCGCTTACCTTGTCTTTCAGAAAAAAGATGTTGTCTGGAAACAGGTCCGCATGGATGATCCCACTTGGCAGATCAGTGGGCCAGTGATTTTCGAGGAACGCGATTTCCTTCTCAACTTCAGGAAAAATCCGGGCATCCGATTGGCCCGCATCGCTTTTCAGGCAGGCTTCGTATAGAGGCCGCCAGCTTGACAGGGAGAGTGTATTGACGCGCGTCATTTTGAAATCACTACCGATCGTATGAAGCTGCGCCAATGCCTGGCCCAGAAGGGTACAATGTTGTGGAGTTATGCGCCTGACGGATCGACCGTCAAGAAATTCGATGATGGCGGCGGGGCGTCCGGCAACTTCCTTCAAGTTGTTTCCATCCTTGGCCTCGATGGGTCTCGGTGACATAAAACCACCCGCAGCGAGATGCTCCATCAGGCCTAGAAAAAACGGCAAATCCTCTGCGTTCACACGTTTTTCGTAGAGGGTGAGAAAATAATACCCTGCTTCCGTATGGAGCAGGAAATTGGAATTTTCCACGCCTTCCGCAACACCTTTGCAGGATAGCGCCTGCCCCAGATCATATTGATCCAGAAGATCGTCTAGCTCATCATCGGAAATGTCAGTATATACGGCCATGGTCTATTCTGCGGCCTCGGGTTCCAGAATCTTGGGCATCTTGAAAACCACCTGTTCCTGATTGGTGACGATCTCCTCCACCGTAATGTCGAACCGCTCCGCGAAGGCGTCAACCACCTCTTCGACCAGAGTTTCCGGGGCGGAAGCTCCGGCGGTAATACCAATGGTCCGCGCGCTCTGGAGGCAATCCCAGGGAATATCCGAGGCTCGCTGCACCAAGGCCACCTGCCTACAGCCGGATTTTTCCGCCACCTCAACCAGCCGCATCGAATTGGAAGAATTTGGCGCGCCAATGACCAGCATTCCATCGCAGCGTTCTGCAAGAATTTTTACCGCCGCCTGCCGATTGGTCGTTGCGTAGCAGATATCTTCCTTTCTTGGGCTCTCGATTGATGGAAAGCGCTTTTTCAGGATCCCGACGATTTCTGCAGTTTCGTCAACGGAAAGGGTTGTCTGGGTTAGATAGGCCAGGCTTTTCCCAGTCTGCTTTTGGGTAAAGGCTTTTGCCTCTTCCGCCGTTTCAATGAGACTGATCTGGCCATCAGCAAGCTGTCCCATCGTTCCGATAACTTCCGGATGTCCGCGATGACCGATCAGGATAATCTCGTGATTGTCTCGTTCGTGGCGTTCTGCTTCCCGATGCACCTTGCTGACCAGCGGGCAGGTGGCATCGATATAGAACATCTTGCGGTTTTCCGCCTCGGCCGGCACCGATTTTGCGACGCCGTGAGCCGAAAAAATCACGGGTACGTCCTTTGGAATATCCGCCAGCTCGTCAACGAAGACCGCCCCCTTTTTTTCGAGATTTTCAACAACGAAACGGTTATGCACGATTTCATGGCGGACATAGACTGGCGCGCCGTATTTTTCGAGCGCTCTTTCAACAATCTGAATAGCACGGTCTACACCGGCGCAAAATCCGCGCGGCGCCGCCAATAGCAAAGTCCGTTCTGATTTATCCATAATTGCTTCCAAGTTTGAATTGGTTCATAGAATATACGTGGCGGTCTGTGAGAACTTGCTAATTTCGCCGGTCCATCCTAGATTTGCCGAACTCATACAACAGTTTTAAGGGTAATGCCATATCTAGGCGAGGTAAATTCAAATGACGAGGGCGACAATCGCGCAGAAATCTCCCTATAAGGTGGAGGTGCAAGAAGGAAGGAAATATGCTTGGTGCGCCTGTGGATTAAGCGGCAAGCAGCCTTTTTGCGACGGATCTCATAAGACCACCGATTTAAGTCCGATCATTATTACAGCGTCGAAATCCGAAAATCTGTATTTCTGTGGATGCAAGCAGACTGGTGGCGCACCACTATGCGATGGGACTCACAATACTCTTTAGTTCTTTATACGTCGGTAAATTATATATTATGCCCTTTTCCAACTTCTTTCAGACATCTCTGCGTGCGGCTACGCTGGCCGTCCCGTTGCTGATCACATCGGCCTGTAGCGGCAGCGTCGATACCAATATTTTCAGCTTCTTCGGCAGCTCGAAGCCGCTGCTTCCCTGCCCGCAGGTGGAAGTTCTTCCCGGCGCAGAGACCATCACCATCTTCCGGGAGGGGGAAGGGCGAGATCTCGTCGATGTCCGGTTTGAAGGCGTCATCGCGCCCTTTAGCGGCCAATGCCAGTATGTGGACGATGATACAGCCGTTGTCGTCGAGCTGATCCTGCGCATCGGGGCGACCAAGGGTCCGGCGGCGACCAGCCAGACCGAGGAATTTCCGTTTTTCGTCGCCATTGCGGAAAGAACGGGCGAGATTATTGCCAAAAAAATATTCTACAGCCCGGTTGAGGTTGAGGAAGGACGCCGCCGTGCCACCGCTCAAGAAGAGCTCGAACAGCGCATCCCCTTGACCGGCCTTAAGACAGGCGGCGATTATGTAATTATCATTGGCTTCCAGCTCACGCGGGAGCAGTTGGAGTTACAGAGCTAATTGCCAGCGTAAGACCAATAGTTGTTTGACTAATCTCAAATCAACATTATTATCCGTCTCATATTCAGTCGATCCCAGCGGGAGAGATGGTCTTTAACGGCCATCGCCGAAGGAGCAACCACCCCGGAAACTCTCAGGCAACCGGACCGCAGGGGGATGAAACTCTGGAAAGCAAATTGCGTAAGTGATTTCACCGAAGGGGTAAGCGGTTTGGCCCTCGCCAAATTCGTCAAATCTCTCAGGTTATAGGACAGAGGGGGTCGTTCCAGCGCGTTTTGCTGGGGTATATGGCTTTTTGTCCGCAACCAGGGTTGTCCTATGAGTGAAACTTCGTCGACGAAAAAAACCGTCCTTTACAATCTGCATGTTGAACTCGGTGCCAAGATGGTCCCGTTTGCGGGCTATGATATGCCTGTGCAATATCCGGATGGCATTCTGAATGAGCATTTGCAGACCCGGCAATCGGCCGGGCTTTTTGATGTTTCCCATATGGGGCAGGTGGTTATTTCCGGAGAAAATCCCGCGGAGATTATCGAGACACTTATCCCCGGAGATATCCAGGCGCTTTCGGCGGGCGAGATGCGCTACAGCTTTCTCACAAATAATCAGGGCGGCATTCTGGATGACCTCATCGTCACCCGGCGGGAGAATGATCTCTTCGTTGTCGTCAACGCCGCCTGTAAGGAGCAGGATATCGCTCTGCTGGCTGACGGGCTTGCGGGTAAGGCTGAAGTCACGGAGCTGACTGATCGAGCCCTTGTCGCTCTACAAGGGCCGAAAGCGGCTGAAGTCCTTGCGCGATATGGACCAGAAGTCGCCACCATGTCTTTTATGAACTATCGCGAGGTCGAGATTGATGGCGTTCCCTGTTTCGTGACCCGCTCTGGCTACACGGGCGAAGATGGATTTGAGATTTCCATCCCGAACGGTGAGGCCGAAGCGATATGCCGGAAACTATTGAGCGAAAGTGAAGTGAAGCCGATTGGCCTGGGTGCACGTGATTCGCTCCGCTTAGAAGCGGGTCTCTGCCTGTATGGTCACGACCTTAACGAAACAACGACACCTATCTCGGCCGGTTTGATCTGGGCGATCAGCAAACGCCGCCGCGAAGGAGGGGGATTTCCCGGCGCTGATGTTATTCAGGCTGACATCGCCAATAAACCGGCGATGAAACGCGTCGGCATCCTCCCCGAAGGCCGCGCGCCTGCGCGCGAGCATACGGTGATTACGGATGAGGCCGGTAATGCCATTGGTGAAATTACCTCTGGAGGCTTTTCCCCCAGTCTCGGCATTCCCATCGCGATGGGGTATGTCCCGCTTGATTTTTCAGCCGTTGGAACGAAAATAAACTTGCTTGTCAGAGGTAAATCTCGCCCGGCCGTTGTGGCGAAGATGCCGTTCGTCGAGCAACGCTATTATCGAGGATAAATTTTTCACTGGAGAGTAATGAATGTCTTACAAATTCACAGAAGATCACGAATGGGTGCTGCTCGAAGGCGACGTGGCGACGATCGGCATTAGTGACTATGCCCAGGGCCAGTTGGGCGATGTCGTGTATGTCGAAGTGCCGACGGTAGGCGACGAAATCACCAAGGGGGATGAACTCGCAGTTGTAGAGAGTGTCAAGGCCGCTTCCGAAGTCTATTCCCCGGTGAGCGGTGAAATCATTGACGTGAACGGAGAGCTGGAAGGAGCGCCGACCATGGTCAATGAGGATGCCATGGAGGGCGGATGGTTCGCCAAGATTCGGGTAACCAATAGTGCTGATCTCGCCGATCTGATGGATGAGGCGGCTTATAAGACATATATCGAAGGTCTCGACGAATGAGATATATGCCGCATACCGCCCGTGAGCGGGAAGAAATGCTGACGAAAATCGGGGTCGGATCGGTTGACGATCTGTTTTCAGATATTCCCGAGGAAGCCCGCCTTGAAGGATTGCTCGAACTACCACTGCATGAAAGCGAAATGGTGGTAGAGAAGAATTTCCGGAAACTGGCGGCAAAGAATCTCTCACCCTATTCGGTCCCCTGTTTTTTAGGGGCTGGCGCTTATCAGCATCATGTCCCGTCGGTGGCGGATCATATTATCCAGCGGTCCGAATTTTTGACGTCCTATACCCCGTATCAGCCGGAAATCAGTCAGGGTACTCTTCAGGCCTTGTTCGAGTTTCAAACCCAGGTGGCGTTGATCACGGGGATGGAAGTGGCAAACGCGTCCATGTATGACGGGGCGACATCCTGTGCAGAGGCTGTTTTGATGGCCTGCCGGGTGACACGGCGGAAAAAGGCTGTGATCTCTGGCAACCTGCATCCTCATTACCGAGATGTTACCCATACAACACTGCAATTTACCGAGTTTGAGACAATCGATCTCCCGACTGCCGTTTCGGGCGAGGAGAGTTTCGACGCTCACATTGGTTCGGATATTGCCTGTGTTGTTGTACAGAACCCAGACTTTTTTGGTCGTCTTCATGACCTTTCTGCTTTGGCAGAAAAATGCCATGCGGCGGGTGCTCTCCTTGTTGTTGTGGTGAACGAAGTGGTGTCGCTGGGCGCGATCACATCTCCCGGCGAAATGGGCGCGGATATTGTCGCGGGCGAAGGGCAATCCATTGGTGTGCCACTTTCATACGGCGGACCATATGTCGGCCTTCTTGCAACGCGGCAGAAATTTGTTCGGCAGATGCCGGGAAGGCTCTGCGGTCAGACGGTGGATCAGGATGGCAAGCGCGGGTTCGTTCTGACCCTCTCGACGCGGGAGCAGCATATCCGCCGTGAAAAAGCGACGAGTAATATCTGTACGAACGCCGGGCTTTGTTCACTTGCCTTTACGATCCATATGAGCCTTCTGGGTGAGAACGGTTTGACGAAGCTGGCGGCGCTCAATCATTCGCAGGCCGTCACGCTTGCGGAAAAGCTGGAAGCGATTGACGGTGTCGAGGTGCTTAACGACAGCTTCTTCAATGAATTTACACTTCGCTTGCCGGTGGATGCGGCGAGCGTCGTCGAAAAGCTTGGCGAGAAAGGCATCCTCGGAGGCGTTCCCGTGTCCCGCCTCATCCCCGGTGATCCGGAAATGGCTAATCTGCTTCTTGTCGCAGCGACGGAGACTTGCTCGGCATCGGATATGGGTGACTTTGTTGCCGCGTTGAAGGAGGTTCTCTGATGTTAAATAACAAAGGGCGTCCGACACAGCCCACCGCAATTCCCGAAGGCGATTCATCGCTTGAAACCTATACCGGGAACAAAGGTCTTGACCTTGAATCGCCGCTGATATTTGAGCAGGGCGTTCCGGGTAGAGTTGGCGTCGATATGGCTGACCCACAGCCCGTGAAGAGCCGACTTGGCGGGCTTGAGCGGAAGGAACCGATTGGGTTGCCTGATCTATCGGAGCCTCAAGTGCTTCGGCATTTTGTCAGGCTTAGCCGTCAGAATTATGCGATCGATGCAGGCTTTTATCCCTTGGGTTCCTGCACCATGAAACATAACCCGCGAATCAATGAAAAAGTGGCCCGCCTCGTCGGGCTTGGTGATTTGCATCCCTTGCAGCCGACAAGCACGGTGCAGGGGGTGTTGGAGCTGATTGACAGTCTGGCCCATTGGCTCAAGACCATCACCGGTATGCCCGCAGTTGCGATGTCTCCCGCCGCTGGTGCGCATGGAGAGCTTTGCGGAGTGATGGCCATCCGGGCGGCCCATGAGGCGAACGGAGAGAGCCGCACACGCATTCTGGTGCCGGAGTCGGCCCATGGCACGAACCCGGCAACGGCGGCGCTCTGTGGCTATAAGGTGGACGCGGTTCCGGCCCGAAAGGATGGGCGGATGGATCTTGACGCTTTCGCCGAGAAGCTTGGTCCCGATGTTGCGGGCGTTATGCTGACAAACCCGAATACTTGCGGGTTGTTTGAGACGGACGTGAAGAAAATCGCCGACATGGTGCATGAAGTCGGCGGCTATTTCTATTGCGATGGTGCGAACCTCAACGCCATTCTCGGGCGCGTTCGTCCGGGCGATCTTGGTGTTGATGCGATGCATATCAATCTGCATAAGACCTTTTCCACGCCGCATGGCGGTGGTGGGCCCGGCTCCGGCCCTGTGGTTCTCTCTGAGGCATTGGCACCTTTCGCGCCGATCCCCTTTGTGACCCATGGTGAAAACGGCTTTGATCTTGTTGAGCAGAAGAGTGGTGCCGCCGCTCAAAGCTTTGGCCGAATGAAGGGGTATCATGGGCAGATGGGCATGTTTATCCGGGCACTGGCCTATATGCAGAGCCATGGCGCGGACGGCCTTCGACAGATAGCCGAGGATGCGGTGCTTAACGCAAACTATGTGCGTGTCGGGCTTAATGACAAGCTTAACGCCCCGTTCGAAGGGATATGCATGCATGAGGCCCTGTTTGACGACAGCACGTTGAAAGGGACAGGTGTAACGACGCTTGATCTTGCGAAGGCGATGATCGATGAGGGATATCATCCGATGACCATGTATTTCCCGCTTGTGGTCCATGGGGCCATGCTGATTGAGCCAACAGAAAGCGAATCACGTCAAACTCTGGATCAATTTATCGGGGCTATGCGGCATCTGCTGGACAAGGCAACGGCGGGGGAAAGTGACTATTTCCTCAGCGCACCGCATTTTGCACCGCGGCGGCGGCTGGATGAGACGGGAGCGGCGCGAAA
>NZ_JARGOQ010000001.1:166815-209780 GCF_029233945.1 Sneathiella sp.
CGGATCTTGATTTCCGCAAGTTCCTGACGGCGGGCCAAAGTCGCTTCAAGCTCCTGGATGCTCTCTTTACGGAGTATCTCCGCATCTTCCTTGGCTCTTGCAACGATCTCTTCCGCAGTCTGCAGAGCATCATGCTGTCGCCGTTGATAATCCGCAAAGAGTGACTGCGCGTCTTCGCGAAGTTTCTTGGCTTCTTCCAGCTCTTCCCGGATTTTATCGGCCCGGGTATCGAGCTGCTTGGCAATCAGCGGCGGTACCTTGAAATAAACAAGAACTGCGAGGAAGCCGACAAAGGCAACGGCAACCCAAAAGGCGGGATCATGTAGCATCAGGCGTCTCCCTTCATGCTGGAGGCGACCGCGGCTTCCACATCTTTGTCGGAAACATCGAAGGCAACGAGCTTGGCTACCGCTGATTTCGCGGTATCGGCCGCAATCTCCCGCACGTGGCTGAGCGCCGTTTCCTTGGCGTCACGAATGCTGGCTTCCGCGGCCTGAGCCTTTTTCGCCAGCTTTGCATCCAGCTCTGCCTTGCTCGCGTCCTGCTCCTTGGCCATCGAGGCCTTCAGTTCAGAAACGATGCCATGAGCTTTGGCGCGGGCTTCTGCGAGAGCCCGTTCATAATCAGCTTTTGCCTTATCGGCGTCTTCACTCAGCCGTCTTGCTTCTTCCAAATCCGAAGAAATACGGTTTTGCCGACTTTCTAGAACATCTGAAATGCCGGGAATCGCGAGCTTCGCCATCAAAAAATAGAGAATGACAAATGAAATCGCGAGCCAGACAAGCTGCGGCGGGAAGTCTGCAATATTAAGTTGCGGCATACCGGCTCCTTAATCCAATCCTATCGACCCAAACTCTTAAAACTGAGAAAGGTTGATTAACCGAACAGGATCAGGAAGGCGATAACCAGCGCGAACAGCGCAACAGCTTCTGTCAGGGCAAAGCCGAGCAGCACGTTACCGAAAACTTTCGGAGCAGCAGCCGGATTGCGCAGGGAGCCAGAAACATAGGATCCGAAGATATTTCCGATACCCACACCCACACCTGCAAGTGCGATAGTCGCAAGGCCGGCACCGATCATCTTTGCGGCTTCTAATTCCATAATATTCTTCCTTCTAAATCAAGAACAACCAATGTTGAAGATTAACTAATACTCAATGATGCAGGTGAAGCGCATCGTTAAGATAGAGGCATGACAGGATGGCAAACACATAGGCCTGCAAGAATGCGACAAGGAATTCCAAGCCTGTCAAAACAACGATAAACCCGAGGGGCAGCCATCCGAGATAAATCCCGAGGCTGACGACAAATCCGCCAAACACTTTCAGCAGCGTATGTCCGGCTAGCATATTGGCGAACAAACGAACAGAGAGGCTGATGGGGCGAACGAAATAGGAAATGACCTCAATCGGGACCAGGATGATCAGCAAGACGACCGGCACACCGCTGGGGACAAAGAACGTCAGGAACTTGAACCCATGCCGGACGATGCCGATAATCGTCACGCCAACGAAAACGAGCGCCGCCAGAGCAAAAGTAACAATAATCTGGCTGGTCACCGTGAAAGTGTAGGGAATCATCCCGAGCAAGTTACAGAACAGCACAAACATGAACAGGGTGAAGATGAAGGGGAAGTATTTCCGCCCGTCAGAGCCCACATTGTCCTTGATCATATTGGCGATGAATTCGTAGCTGATTTCCGCCATGGACTGCATCCGGCCCGGCACCATGGCCCGTCCGCGCATGCTCCAGGTCAGGAAAAGGGTGATTGCGGCAATCGCGATAACCATGAACAGCGACGCGTTGGTGAAGGAGACGTCGAGACCACCCACGTCCATCGGAACCAGGCGCTTGATCTCGAATTGTGCAAGAGGGCTATGTTCTGACGCCACGATGCTGTTCCCGTCTTAAACTGTTTTAACTTGTTCCCAGACATCCAGCAAACTGCCGAATACCTAATCCTCATTCGCGCTGTCATTCATGCGCTTGCCGACTTTAATAACGTTGTATAGACCAACAACGGCACCGACAATCAAAAATACCAGCATTAACCACGGTTTCGTGTCCAACCATTTGTCGAGCAGCCAACCGACCCAGCCGCAAACCAGCAACGCCGCAACCATCTCGACCGATAATCGCCATGCCCTGCCGGCTGAACTGTTTTGCTCCACCTTCAATTCGCTGCGATTCCAGGAAGCCTGTTCCTGCTGTTGCTGCGCCTTTTTCAGCCGAGCTCTAAATTCTTCTTTCGAGGGAGGTTCAGGTTTAGTCATTCGCGTCTCCCGATGGAATGCACAATGCGGCCCATCAACCCCCACAGAAAGCGCGGGAAACATACGGTCTGCCCCCCGGAGTGTCAAGACCCTACGCGCGGCTTTTTCGCCAGATCCAAGAATGTTTTTTGTGATTGCCAAAACGAGAGGGAAGAGACCCTTAAGCCGCGTTTTCGGTAATCTCCTTGGCTTTCTCCAGATCGACCGAAACAAGCTGCGAAATTCCGCGCTCTGCCATGGTCACACCGAACAGCCGATCCATGCGTGCCATTGTGATCGGATGATGGGTAACCACCAAAAACCTTGTGTCGGAGTTTTGGGCGATACCATCCAACAGATGGCAAAGACGCTCCACATTGACGTCATCCAGCGGTGCATCCACTTCGTCGAGCACGCAGATAGGCGCGGGGTTAGTCAGGAAGACGGCAAAGAGAAGCGCAACTGCGGTTAATGCTTGTTCTCCACCCGACAGTAGCGACATGAGCTGGAGCTTCTTGCCGGGTGGGCTTGCCATGATTTCCAGACCTGCAGCAAGCGGATCATCGGATTCTGTCAGGGTGAGGTGCGCCTGTCCTCCGCCGAAGACCTGCTTGAACAAATGCTGAAAATGTTCATCCACCTTGGTGAAGGCTGCAAGCAGACGCTCCCGGCCTTCGCGGTTGAGGCCCGAGATGCCCTGCCGAAGCCGGGCAATTGCGGCGAGCAAGTCCTCGCGTTCCGTCATTAAAGTTGTGAGTTGCTCCTCTACTTCTTCGGCCTCAATTTCTGCGCGGAGATTGACGGGGCCCATATTATCCCGCTCCCGCTTCAGCCGCTCCAACTTGCGCTCACTGTCTTCAACGGGCGGAATTTCCTCACCTTCTTCGATACCGCCTGCGGCCTTGATCTGATCCGGAGAACATTCCAGTTTTTCACGGGTCTGCTCGGCGAGACCTTTCAGCACTTCTGTCATATGCTCCACATCGGACTGATGGCGTACCCGTTCCTCGCGGCAGGTCGCCAGCGCATCCTGGCATTTTTTAAGGGCGGCATCACATTCTGAAAGGATCGATTCGGCTTCCGCCAGCTTATCGCGTGCGCCGTTTCGCCTCCCTTCGGCGCGGGCGATTTCATCCATCAGGTTGTTACGCTTGGTCGCAATTTCTTCCGGCTTATTTTCTATCTCCGCGAGTTCTTCTGCGGTGTCCTTGAAACGCATTTCCAGCTGTACGAAATGAGCCGCCATATTTTTGTTGCGATCAATCCAGCTGATAACCTCTTTATCTATCGCAGTGAGGCGGTCACGTCGGGAGGCGGCCTCCCGTTCCAGTCGATCCGATTCGCTTCGAAGCACGGCGAGTTCGTCTCGCTTTTCATGAAGCTCTGACCGCAACAACTCTATTTCGCCGCGGCTGCCTTCTGTGTCCGGCAGTCGGTCCAGAAGCTGCTGCTTTGCCTCAAGGCTTTCCGCGAGAGATTCGTTCTCTGTGGAAAGCTCAGTAATATTTTCCTTTAGGGATGTAAGGCGGGACTGGCGCGCGGCGTTCTGTCGTATTTCCTCCGCGTTCTCGGCCCGCAGCTTGGAAAGCTCCTGTTCCTGCTCCCGTTGTTGCCGCCGGAGTTCTTTCACCTTCTCGGCGGCATTTCCGAGGAGTTCAGAACAGCCTTTCAGGTCGTTCGTGACGTTGGCGAGGATGTCCTGCTTCTTCCCAAGCTCCCTGGCAATCTCTTCCAACCGGTTGCGCTGCTCAAGGCGCGCCGTCGCGGGGGTTTTGGCTCCGGCCTTGCGCGTAAAGCCATCCCAACGCCAGAGATCGCCGTTCCGGGTCACAAGGCGTTGGCCAGCTTTCAAGTTGCCTTGCATGAGCGGGCCGTCTTTGGCGTCAATAACAGCAATCTGCGAGAGCCGGATTTTCAGGGCCGGATGTCCTGATACACACTGATCGAGTGTCTCCATACCGTCCTTGAAGCACTGGGAGGCTGCGGCACCATCCAGCGTTTTCCAGTAGACAGAGGCGGCCTCATCGGCGGGTGCTTCCAACTCGTCACCGAGGGCAGCGCCAAGCGCCATTTCATAACCTTTGGAAACCGTTAGCTCTTCGATAATGCCGGGCCATTCGCTATCGCTGGAATTTTCCAGAAGGCGAGAGAGAGTACGCTCCTCCGTCTCCAGCGTGGTGACATCGCGCTCGGCGAGCTTGACTTTCTCCCGCGCTTCCCGCTCGGCCCCGTCCGCTGACTGGCGCAGCATTTCGGCCTCATCACATGCCGTATTAAGATCATTTAGCGCCGCGATGTTTTCTTGCAGAGATGTGGAGGAAGTGGCACCATCATCCGCTACTATTTTTTCTTGCAGCGTCGCTTTTTCCCGATCAAGCTCAAGAAGACGCGCCTTGATCTTTTCAAGCTGCGTCGTTGCGGTTTCAATCTGTTGAACAAGACTGTTGCGTTCAGCAAGTTCAGCAGCAACTGTTTCTGTTTTCGTATCGAACGCGGATTGCAACTCCTGAAGGGATGCTGCCTTTTCGTCCACCTTGGCAAGCATGGCTTCCGCGCGCGGTCCCGCAGTTTCCGTCTCATCTTTTAATGCGGATTTTTCTTCTTCGAGACGGGCTATTGCCTCCGCCGAATCTTTCTCGAGATCCTTCTCACGGATCATATCATGCGAGATCTGGCTTTTACGGTCTTCCAACTGTTGCTTTGTCCGTTTGGCTCGCTCTTCCTCCGCGTCGAGACTTTCACGGGCGACGGTCAGTCGATGAACTGCAGAGGCTGCTGCAGCCTCTGCATCGCGGAGAGGCTTTAGCGCCTCGTTGGCGCGCAATGTCGCCGATTCTGCGGCCGCCGCCTGCCGGGTCAGTTCATTAACGGCCATTACCGCTTGTTCATATTTCTCCCGTGCTTCAGCTGCTTTTGCTTGCGCCTGCTGATGCTTGCGGAAGAGCAACAATGCTTCTGTCTTGCGAATATGACCGGAAAGATTGCGATAGCGGTTGGCCTGCCGGGCCTGCCGCTTGAGATTGCCGAGCTGTACTTCAAGCTGTTCAATCACGTCATCGACGCGCTCAAGATTGCTTTCCGCTGAGTTCAGGCGAAGCTCTGCCTCATGTCGACGGGAATGCAGACCCGAAATCCCGGCGGCTTCTTCCAGCAGATGCCGTCGTTCTTTCGGCTTGGCATTGATAAGGGCGCCAACCCGGCCCTGACTGACAATCGCGGTGGAATGAGCACCCGTCGCAAGATCTGCGAATAGAAGCTGCACATCGCGGGCGCGGGCAACTTTTCCGTTGATTCGATAATCCGATCCCGTTTCGCGCCGGATACGACGTGAGACGTCAAGCTCCGGCGAATCGTTATAAGAGGCGGGGGCGGTTCTTTCACGGTTATCGAGGCCAAGAGTGACTTCCGCGGCGTTGCGCGGTGGCCGCGATGTCGTCCCGGCAAAAATCACGTCATCCATGGCACCGCCGCGCAGGTTTCTTGCGGAGGTTTCGCCCATCACCCATGTCAGGGCTTCGACAAGATTCGATTTGCCGCAGCCATTCGGGCCGACAATTCCGGTGAGGCCGTCCTTAATCAGAAGTTCCGTCGGCTCCACAAAGGATTTGAAACCCGACAGTCGTAAATGCGAAAACTTCACAGCCTCTCCATCGCCCGGTAATCTATGTCAATGTCTTTAAATAATTGTCCAGAGCCTCAAAACTTCTGCTCTGCTCGTATTTTTCACCCTGAATAAAGAGTGTCGGTGTCGAATCGACACCGAACTGAGTGGAACCGATCAGGCTCTCGGATGCGATCGCATCAACCAGTTCCTGATTGGTCAGGCAATTCACGAATTCCTCCAGGGCGACGCCGTGATTTCCGCCAATCTCGATAAGGGCGAGGGCCGGGTCTTCCTGCCGCGTCCAGTTATCCTGCTGCGTAAATAGCACGTCGATCATTTCGAAGAACTTGCTGTCATCGCCGGTACATTCCGAGAGGATTGCTGCAATAAAGGCAAAGCGGTCGAGCGGGAAGTGGCGGTAAACAAATTTCACCTTGCCGGTATCGATATAGTTCTTTTTGAGATCACCAAATGTGTGATTGTGGAAGTTGCCGCAATGGCCGCATGTCAACGACGCATACTCGATAATGGTCACGGGCGCTGTCGGGAAGCCGAGAACGTGATCGCTTTCCAGAATTTGAGGTTTCGCGGCCTGAGCTTCACGCGGCGCAAATACTCCCGTTAGAGCGGTTGCCGCAAAAGGCAGGGCGCTGCCTGCCGCTACAAAATGTCGCCTGGAAATAGCCAATTTGTTATCTTTCCTACTATATGTGGTGCCAGTATAACTTTTCATTCTTCAATCCTCAAACGATTCCTGCAATTTCTCGCAACATAATATGGAAATAGATATTTTGTAGTGGTTAACCGGCTTCATCGGGATCATCACGTTTTTGTGTCTTGTTTCGAGCACTCAACATTGAGGTAGCCACGCTTTCGAGCCGCTTTTTCAAATCCGGTTCGGAAACATCTGAAAGTATCGTCTCGATCCAGACTTTCTGGGATTCTGTAAGGGGGAGCGACGGGGCGGGCTTTTGAATTTCAGGCTTTTTTACCGGTGCCTGGATCAATTGTAGCCGCGCGACTGCCCGATAACCGAAGAAGCTGTTGATCCGTTCTATCACCAGCGGTTCAAAATGTTGAAATTCCGGCGCCCATCCCGGTGCGACCCTGATTCGAAGCGTCGCATCCTTGTTGCCTTGCCGTGAATAGCTGAATTTTTCCGGGCTTGAATAATTTGCGAGATTTGGCCCGACAATAGCCGACCATTGGTTAAGGATGTCAGCCTGGGCGAATCCGCGCTTGATGAGCGCCGCCTTTGAGGATTTCCCGATCAGGCTGGCGATTGCGCGCGGCCCGGCTGCTACTTTCGCTTTTCTCACCTTGTCCCTTATCTATCCCCGTAACTTCGCATTGCCTCAGGATATAAACTTCGCCATAACCTGTAGCAATATGATTGAACAGAAGCCGCCACAAAAGTCTTTTTCCGCCGCCATTCTCAATTGGTATGATCGCCATGCCCGACGGTTGCCCTGGCGAAGTCTTCCCGGCGAGCAACCAGACCCGTATCATGTCTGGCTGAGCGAGATCATGCTACAGCAGACGACTGTAGTGACCGTCGGCCCTTATTTCGATAAATTCCTGACGCTCTGGCCAACCGTCCAGGATATGGCCGCTGCCCCGCTGGATGATATCCTGACGGCTTGGGCAGGTCTTGGATATTACGCACGGGCCCGAAACCTTCATAAATGCGCGATCGCCATATCCGAGGGGTATAACGGACAATTTCCCTCTGAAAGGGATCAGCTTCTAGCACTTCCGGGTGTTGGGCCCTATACGGCCGCCGCGATTTCGGCAATTGCGTTTAATAAGTCTGAAACCGTTGTGGATGGGAATATCGAGCGGATTATCAGTCGGCTATATCGCATTGATACGCCGCTTCCGTCCGCGAAGACTGAGATAACCACCTATGCGGCGAAGCTAACGCCCTTGCGTCGTGCCGGAGATTACGCGCAGGCGCTTATGGATATCGGCGCAACCATATGCACACCGCGATCGCCGAACTGCGGAGGGTGTCCTGTGTCCGATTTCTGCGCCGCCGGCACGACCGGAGATATGGAGCGATTCCCGGTAAAAGCGCCAAAGAAAGTAAAACCAACGCGACGTGCCGTGGTGTTTTGGCTTGAGCGGCTTGATGGTTTTGTCTTGCTCTGCCGTCGGGAGGAGAAGGGACTCCTCGGTGGTATGATGGAGTTCCCGTCGACGGAGTGGTGTGAGGAGGAGATCGGGGTTGAAGAGGCTATGAATAGCTTGTTCTCAAATGGCTTTCAGAAATGGACAGACCGTCCCTCGGAAAAGGAATTGGTGCGCCATACCTTCACGCATTTTCATCTCGAACTGCGGCCTGTCGTAGTTTTGATCAAGGGAACGGACACGTCGATATTACCGAGCGGACAATGGGTCAGGCCCGAGGACTTCGGCAGCTATGCTTTGCCGACCCTGATGACCAAGGTCTTGCGTGCCGTTGTTAAAGGCCGGGGCTGACGAACTCTTCTTTCGATACTTTTCCATCGGCATTCTTGTCGAGCTTATCGAAACGAGCAAGTCCGGCGGCTTTAATTTCCTCCAAGGTGACAATCGTGTCTCCATTGGTATCCATTTCTTTATATTCATCAGGAACAGGAACTTCGGAGTGGGCCGGAGCGGTTACGGAGCGGAGGCTTTCTGCCTGCACATATTCCTCATACTCAACTTTGCCGTCGGAATTAAGATCATATTCCTTGAACAGGCGCTCGCGATAGGCTTCGGTCTCGGCCCTTGAGATGGCGCCATCCGCATCCCTGTCCATGCCGAGAAAACGGGATTCTTCGTATGCAGCTGCCGGGTGACTGGCCGCGATGGTGAGTGTGCCGGCCAGAATAATTGCGAGTGAAAGTCTGTTCATTGCGTCCCCTTCCAAATTGGAGGGGCACGGAGACCCCTCAGTTCATTTCTGCGCGTACCTGTTGGCGAAGCACGTCGATGGAAACGGCTTTTCCCTCCGCGTCAAAATGCCAGAAGGTCCAGCCGTTGCAGCTGCTGGCGCCTTGTAATTGAGCCCCGACCTTGTGGATTGAGCCTGTCACATCGGAAGCAATCAGGCTGCCATCCGCACGTACCTTTGCTTTATACCGTTTCCGCGCGTCAAACAAGATTTGTCCTGCGGACAGGAGCCCTCTTTCGACAACCGAGCCGAAGGGAATTCTCGGCTCCTGACGTTTGCTGCGGGTAAATTCCAAGTCGTCTGCCGAGAGCTGGTTTACTTTGCGGATCCGCTCCTTGGCGACGTTAATGTATTTTTCCTCGCGCTCAAGCCCGATATAGTGTCGGCCAAGTTTGCGGGCAACTGCTCCGGTGGTTCCGGTACCAAAAAATGGGTCCAGAATAACGTCTCCGGGGTTGGAGGCAGCAGTCAGTACGCGATAGAGCAGGGATTCCGGCTTCTGGGTGGTGTGGGCCTTTTCACCTTCGATCTTCAGCCGTTCACCGCCACTACAGATCGGTAAATGCCAGTCAGAGCGCATTTGTACGTCGTCGTTCATGACTTTGAGCGCATCGTAATTGAAAGTGAGGTTTTTCGCTTCCTGCCCCTTGGAGCACCAGATCAATGTCTCATGTGCATTGGTGAAGCGGGTGCCCCGAAAGTTCGGCATCGGGTTGGTCTTTCGCCAGATGACATCATTCAAGACCCAGAAGCCGAGATCCTGCAGGCTGGCGCCAACGCGGAAAATATTATGATAGGATCCGATCACCCAAAGAGCGCCATTGTCTTTGAGCACGCGCTTCGCCGCGGCAAGCCAGGCGCGCGTGAAGATATCGTAGGCTTCAAAGCTTTCGAACTGATCCCAGTGATCGGTGACGGCGTCAACAAAGCTGTCGTCTGGACGGCGCAACTCGCCGGACAGCTGCATATTATAGGGCGGATCCGCGAAAATCATGTCCACGGAATTTTCCGGCAGGCTGTTCATCAATTCGATGCAGTCGCCCTTTAAAATCTGGTCAAGCGGTAGCTTCTGTTTCTGGGTCATTCAAATTATTCTGCAATTATTCACTGCGGATATACTGATTCGGTCGATTCGCTGCGTCAATATATTTCGTTGAATCAGTATGTTAGAGAATAATTCTGAACTTTCGCTTAATCATCAGACAGGAGGGAGCGGATGGGGGCGAAACTTCGCCTATGTTGTGGTGTGATGCCGAATTCACGCAATCCCTTGCGGTGCCGTGCCGTGCCGTATCCGGCATTTTTCTCCCATTCGTACTGCGGATAGACCTCTGCCAATGCGCACATTTTCCGATCTCGTGTCACTTTTGCCACTATCGAGGCGGCTGCTATGGAGAGGGAACGACCGTCGCCTCTAACAATCAAACGGCTCGGAATGCCAAGTTTCGGGTCCCGGTTTCCATCGACAAGGGCGATGTCGGGACGGGTGGGAAGGGCCTCCATCGCGCGGCGCATGGCAAGCAGGCTTGCCTGCAGAATATTATGCTGGTCAATCTCCTGGACACTGGCTTCCCCGGTGCCGACAAACGATGTCGCAAAGATTGCATCGAATAGCGCTTCGCGTTTTGCCTTTGACAGCTTCTTGCTGTCCTGGATACCGTCCGGGATATTGTTTTGGTCAAGAATGACCGCTGCCGCGACGACCGGGCCGGCAAACGGGCCCCGGCCGACTTCATCGATACCTGCGACGCGCCCTGTTTCAAGCATCTCAAGGGATAAATCAGGGAATTTTGCAACTGCTCGGGACATGCTCCCTCATTAGCATGTGCCAGACACTAAAATAAATTCATTTGTCGCTTATCGCGATCCGGCTTCATGAAAAGGTCGGTCGCAAGGTCATATTTCCTGCCATCAAAGCCGAGTTGCTGACAGGCGAGACGAAATCTTTTGTTGATAAGCGCAGCGTAAGGCCCGGTGCCAACCATGCGCTTTCCAAACTCCGCATCGTAATCCTTCCCGCCCCGGGTCGAGCGGACAAGTTTCATTACCCGCGCGGCTCTGTCCGGGAAATTTTCCAAGAGCCAGTTTTCAAAGAGGCCCGCCACATCGAACGGGAGGCGGAGCAGAAGATAGATTGCACTGGACGCCCCCCTGGCCTTCGCTTCCATCAAAATGCGTTCAAGTTCATGATCATTCAGACCTGGTATCATGGGGGAGGCCTGAACAAGTGTCTTAACCCCAGCTTTGCTTAAAGTTTCAATCGCGGCAAGCCGTTTATGCGGTGCGCTGGCCCTTGGTTCCATAACGCGGGCGAGATGTTTATCCAGTGTGGTCACGGATATGCCGACGGACACAAGGTTGTCTTTTGCAAGCGGGGCCAGAAGATCCAGATCACGCAAAACAAGATCGGATTTGGTCGTGATTGTGAAAGGATGCCGGGTCTTGGCCAGCAGCTTGATAATCTCCCGTGTAATCTTAAGCTTCTTCTCGATCGGCTGATAGGGATCTGTATTCGTGCCGAGCGCGATGGGTTTACACTGATAGGAGGGACGGGATATCTCGACGGCCAGTAGCTCCGCCGCGTTCGGCTTGGCGAACAGCTTGCTTTCGAAATCGAGGCCAGCGGAAAGATTCATATAGCCATGGCTCGGCCTCGCGTAGCAATAAATGCATCCATGCTCACAGCCGCGGTAGGCGTTTACGGACCGGTCAAAGGGAAGGTCGGGCGACATATTCCGGCTGAGGATGGATTTTGGCCGCTCAATCGTGACCGTCGTTTTTAGCCTCTCAGTATCGTCCTCATGAGCAACGTCCCAGCCATCGTCAATAAAATCCCGTTCGGAAAGCTCAAACCGGCCATCCGGATTGGCGGTGGCACCGCGTCCGTGCCGCTTGTTTTTATCAAAAGGGATGACCTGATTGTCCTGCATGATTTTAAGATACCCAATTTTAAAGAACAAAACAAGAACAAATTAATAAACGGTGATGCGACCGAATTCGAAATACCGGACGTATAACTAATATGTCGTCAAAGAGGAAGGAATGAGAAGATGCGAAAACTCGGAATTCTCCTGCTTGGGATGATACTGTTCGGTAGCTTTTCGGTTGCACACGCTGATAGCTGGCACAGCAGCAAGCACGGCTCTGTGTCGAAGGGATCGAAGGGGCACGGTTCCGCCGTATATGGCAAAGGCCACAAGCAAAAGCCGGATACCGGGCGGAATATTACCTATGGCCCACAACATTCAAAGAAAAAATATGTTCATAAGCCGCCGTCGAAGGGACAAGCGGCGCACAAATGGCCTGCGCCGAAGGTGGCGTATGTGAAGCCGCAGCATAAGCCTTACTACAAAAAACCTTATCACAAGTCATACCGGCCGAAATATGTCTATGTAAAACCTGTCTATGTGCCCCGCTATTACGGTTATCATCCATACCGGGGATACTACTGGCCATTCGTTAACGTACGCTTTGTGGTCAATCTCACGTCACGCCAGATTGAACATCATCATCAGGCGTTATATTCCGCCCTGGATGCGCCCGTCGGGCATGTCACGACATGGCGCGATGGCGGCCAAAGCGGAAGTATTGTCATCCTTCGGGACGGGTATGATGCCTATGGTAATCTCTGTAAGCAATATAGACAGACCCTGACTTACCGCGGACATGTGACAAGCAGTGTGGAGACATCCTGTCTGTCACAGGACGGATATTGGATCTCTGTTTGATGCGTAGATGAAATCAGTTAGCGCGGAAATTCCAAAAACGGGGATTCCGTGCTATCCTTTTGCAAGCTGGGTCAGACGATGCATGCTGGCCTTTTCAAGAAAATCATAGGCGATTTCATCCAGCTTATTGAAGCTGAAGGCAACCTGGTTCTTTCCGACCAGAATACGTGTCACGACGGCGATGGAGTTGGTGGTTGCGGTTCTGCTCGTATCGTAGGCGATTTGCCGGACGGAAACCTTTTCGCCAACAGGCGGACGCCCCGCAAAATCATCTATACGGAACCCCCCGAGACTCCAGTCATAGGTAGCGAACTCAAGGTTTCCCAGCGTGAGATGAAGCTTTGGAACCTCAAAGCGTCGATCTTTGCGGTTATGCCCGCGATATCCTGTAGTGATAAAAATACGTTTCATTTCGATTTCTAGATCCCGTTTCAGGGCATGTGCTGAAACATCTTAGCGACCTAAAAATTAAAATTGAGTTGCCTTCAGGCGGAAATTTGTGATTTCAGATCAATCGGTTCAGCTTTTCGATCGCTTTTCATGCTCCTGCAGCCGATCAAACAGCTCGACAAAATTACAGGGCATAAATCGATAGTCGAGTTGATGAATAAGGATATCGTCCCATGCATCCTTCACCGCGCCGGTCGAGCCGGGAAGCGCAAACAGATAGGTGCCGCGCGCGACCCCGGCGCTTGCCCGGGACTGAATGGTTGAGGTGCCGATTTTCTGATAGCTCAGCATGCGAAAGAGCTCTCCAAAGCCGGGGATCTCTTTTTCATACAGTGCATCGAAAGCCTCCGGGGTTACGTCTCGTCCTGTCATACCTGTACCTCCGGTCGAGATAACGACATCGATATTGTCATCTTCAATCCAGTGAGTGACGGCATTCTGGATATCGTCAATCTCGTCATGGACGATCTTCCTGTCGGCGAGGGTGTGACCGGCGGCCTCCAGCCGATCAACGAGAGTTTTACCTGACGTGTCTTCCGCCAGGCCGCGACTGTCCGATACGGTAAGGACGGCGATCCGTACCGAGATAAAGGGGCGGGATGTGTCAATTCCGGGCATTGTCCGCGATCTCGTTTTCCCAGTGATCCAATTGTTGATACTCGGGCCATTCACCCCGCGCCATTTGATCAAGCGCAGGCAGGTCCTGACCCATACGATGCCTGTAAATCCAGAAATTTGTCAAAACCCTTTTTATGAAATTCCGGGTTTCCTTGCTTGGCATCGCCTCAATAAAGAAAAGCGGGTCATCATTATATTTGGTTTCCGACTTCCATTTTTTCAGATTTCCGGGCCCTCCGTTATAGGCTGCAGTCAGGTTGAAGAGATTGGTGTCGACATCTTTATATTTCATCAGATAGGTCAGATATTTCTGGCCAAGCTCAAGATTATAGGCCGGATCGAAAAGCTTTTTGTTATTCCTGTTGCGAAGTGACCTGTCGCCGGAAAGATAGCTCGCCGTGGATGGCATGATCTGCATCAGGCCTTTTGCGCCGGCGCCGCTTCGCGCCAAAGAATAAAATCCGGATTCCTGCCGCATAAAGGCGTAGAGCAGCGCACGATCCACCTTGAAGCCGTTCTTCGGGTGCCATTTCGGCATTGGGTAGATTGCAGCGTCCCAGGCTTCATCTTTATTTTCCCAAAGATAGAGGCCAATGCGCATGGCGACGGAGGGTGCTCCGATTTGCTCCGATAGGGCCAGCAGCAGTGGAGCAAGCTTGTCATTCGCGCTTGGAAAGGCAGCGCGTAACTCCTGTGCGGCTAGGTCATATAGCCCTATTTCACTTAAAGCGACCGCGCGTTTGGCTGACGGGATTTTAAGCAGCCACGCGATTTGCTCTGAATTTAGCCGTGGCAGGTTCCAACTGAAAGGTTTCTCGACACCAAGCTGGCGCAGCGCAAGCAGTCCGTAAAATGTGCGCGGCTGGCTCGCCGTTCGTTCAAGAAAAAGATATGCCTTTTCAGGCTCGCCAAGTTTCAGATAGGCGCGCGATGCCCACCAATTAGCGGCGGTGTAGTTCCAGTCTGAAATTCGGCTGACGTCCGCCAATGCCGCAAAATGTTCCGCGGCCTTGTCAATACGGCCCATACGCCAGGCGGCAAGCCCGGCGGTCCAATCGGCAAGCGGAACATATTTGCGGGAATTTTTGAGTGCCGCCTCGGCAAATTCAATCGCCTGTTCATCGCGAGCATAGAGGAAATAGCTTTTCGCGATCTTTTCCCGAAGCTGGTCGAGTTCCACCTGATCGAGCAGCTTCCTGATCTTTTTCTGCCGGAGATATTTCACTGCATTGGTTGGCTGATCCCGGTAAAGGTACCGGTTGACTACGCGTTTCGCATGAGCGACATCATTGCGCGTTTGGGCCGATCTTTTGCGGCTACTTTTGTAGGAGCGGGAGAGGAAGACAGGCTGGCCGGGGCCGGTCCCGCCCAGATAACGTCCATTCAAGGGCTTGGACAAGGGTTTCCATCCTTTAATCCGACGGCTCTTAGCCAGCTTGTAAAGACGGTGCGCACCCGGATGGTCGTAATAGGCCTTCATCCAAAGATGAAGTTCCTCATAGCTTGCCCGGTACTTTGTCGGGTGCATATAGCGCTGAAACCTGACATGACCGAGAAGAATATTGTCTGAGAGGCCCTTTATGAGTTTGTCCGCTTTCTTCCAGTGGCCCTGTTCCTGCAACGCAAATATTTCGCGATATCCTTCCGCATCCGCAAGCGAGAGAACAGAGGGAACGTCGCGTGCCATAGCAGGCGAGCCCGTCAAAACGACGGCGGAAATCAACAGCGCCATCGAGGCGATCAATCTGGGGATATTCTTCATAGACCAGACAATAAAAATAAAATGCGACCTACAGGGTAAGTTCAACCCGTTAGGAAAAGGTTATCGTTGTTATTCCATTTCTGCCTTCAGGCTGAGCAGGTCCGCCCAGGCAAGCTTTTTAGATCCTGGTTGGTCAATCAGAAAGGCCGGATGAAAAATCGGCAGTATTCTTGCGTGAACTTCACTAATTTGCAAATCATTCCACACCCCCCTGAGCCTGTTGATGCCCGTCTTCTTATCCAGCAGGTATCCCGCCGCTTCCCCACAGGCCAGGATAAAATCGGGATTAGCCAGCTCTATATGGCGAAGGGCGAAGGGCAGACACAAGGCGCGCTCTTCTTCCGTCGGAGCCCTCCCACCCGGAGGCCGCCAAGGAATCGCACTTGCAAGATAGACGTCACTGCGTTCAAGGCCGATAGCTGCCAGCATCCTATCAAGTAATTGCCCGGCAGTGCCGGAGAAGGGCAGGCCGCTCCGATCCTCATCACTGGAGGGTTGCCGGTCGATGATCATGAGTTTCGCAGCTGGGCTGCCCTCGGCAAAGACTGTATGGCTCGCTAGTTTTTTAAGGGCGCAATGCTCGAATTTCTCAAGGGCGGCGCGCAGCGCGTCGATGGTCTCGCAGGCTGCAGCAATCTCCTGTGCCGCGCGTATTCCTTCCGCGAGGGACGGAACGGACGTATTCGGTGCGGCCGAATTCTGCCGGATTGGTTTGGTGATGAGGGCTGCCTGGGAAGGCGCTGCGGTGGGTGACGCTGATTGCTGTTTAGGAAGCTGATAGCGATTAACCGGCTCTTCGCCGATAGTCTCTGTTACTCCCGCGTCAAGATAGAAGCGAAGCAGTGCCGCCATGTCAGTTTCCGATTGCATGCCATATCATAGCAGCCCTTTTTCCGGTTAGAGAAGATGGGCGGTGAAAGAATTTTATCGCGGAATGAAAACGCCTGATGAATCATATGCGCGCCGTATTCCGGATCACCCGCGGATTTGGGGGAGTATTATCCGGGCAACACCATCCAAATGGCAGGAAACTGCCGTAATCCGTAGCAATCGGGATTGACGCGAATTAAAAAAAATATAGTGTCGAGGGTAAATCAGCAGGATTGGGGTTGCCGGATCACCTTTGCCAAAGGCACCGGTTCAATGGTAGGTAACGGCTGTCAATCAGTCGGAAATATAAGAAGAGGCATTTGATGGAACGCGAATCTATGGAGTTTGATGTTGTTATTGTCGGTGGTGGTCCTGCCGGGTTGTCGGCGGCAATAAAGCTGCGCCAACTTAGTGCCGAGGCTGGCATTGACATATCGGTGTGCGTTCTTGAGAAAGGCTCCGAGATTGGGGCTCATATCCTTTCGGGGAATGTGTTTGAAACCCGGGCGCTGGATGAGTTGATTCCGGACTGGAAGGAAAAGGGAGCCCCGCTTAACACACCGGTCAAGTCTGAGAAATTCTTCTTCATGACCGAGTCGAGTGAGCTTCGGTTCCCGAACTTCCTACTACCAAAACAGCTGCATAACCATGGCAACTATATCATCAGCCTTGGCAATTTCTGCCGCTGGCTTGCGGAGCAGGCCGAAGCAATGGAAGTTGAGGTTTATCCGGGCTTTGCCGCCGCAGAAGTGCTCTATCACGACGACGGGAGTGTTAAAGGCGTCGCAACCGGCGACATGGGCGTTGGGCGCGACGGGGAGAACAAGGGCTCCTACGAGCCGGGCATGGAACTACATGCCAAATACACGCTCTTCGCGGAGGGTGTGCGCGGTTCTTTGACCAAAACTCTGTTCGAAAAATTCAACCTGCGTGAAAACTGTGATCCGCAGACCTTTGGCATCGGGATCAAGGAGCTGTGGGAACTGGACCCGGAGCAGCATAAGGAAGGCCAGATTTTCCACAGCTTTGGCTGGCCGCTTGACCGTAACACTTATGGCGGTTCCTTCGTTTATCATCTGGAAAACAATCAGGCCTATGTTGGCTATGTTGTCGCGCTTGATTACGAAAACCCTTATTTGTCGCCATACGATGAATTTCAGAAGTTCAAGACCCATCCGATGATGAAGGAAATGCTGAAGGGCGGAAAGCGAATTTCATACGGCGCGCGGGCGATTAACGAAGGCGGCTTCCAGTCGGTGCCGGAACTCGTCTTCCCGGGTGGCGCATTGATTGGCTGTACTGCCGGTTTCCTGAATGTGCCGAAAATCAAGGGCTCCCATACCGCCATGAAATCGGGCATGATGGCTGCGGAAGCCATTGTCGCAGAAATGAAGCTGAATGCGGAAGCGCCCGCCAAGGTACTGGATACCTACCCGGCGCTTTATAAGGATTCATGGGTGCATGATGAGTTATACCGCGTCCGCAACAGCCGTCCCGCGTTTAAATGGGGGCTGCTTGCCGGAACGCTCTATACGGGCCTGGACCTCAAAATCCTGGGCGGAAAAACACCGTGGACGTTCAAGCATCATGATGATCATTCGGCGCTGAAAAAGGCGAAGGATTGCGAGAAGATCGACTATCCGAAATATGATGGCGTATATACATTTGATAAACCGTCATCGGTATTCCTCTCTAATACCAACCATGAGGAAGATCAGCCGATCCATCTTACATTGAAGGATGATGGTGTCCCGGTTTCGGTAAATTATGCGGAATATGCCGGGCCGGAACAGCGCTTTTGCCCTGCGGGTGTGTATGAATTCCTGACGGACGATGATGGGTCCAATCCACGGCTTCAGATAAACGCGCAGAACTGCGTTCATTGCAAAACCTGTGATATCAAGGATCCGACGCAGAATATCAACTGGGTCGTTCCTGAAGGCGGCGGCGGGCCAAACTATCCCAATATGTAAAAAATTAGCCTGGATTTTTGGAAATTTGTTTCATGCTGTTCGGAGACGCCCTACATACTATGGGAATGTTGCTTTCCCGGCGGGCCTTACGCCGGATCGAAAACCTAAAGGTAAGTTAACTGAAATGACGGGCGTAGGCGTGAACAAGTTCAAACTGGGTGTCGGCGGTTTTATTCTGATGGCGGCGCTGGGGGCCTGCGCGGCGAGCAGTGCATCAAGCGAGCGCCAATCCCTGCCCAATTCTTTTCAGGACGCTGGCGGCACAGCAGAGATATTCCCCTCGTCATATTTTGGCGAATATCTGGCGGGCCGTGAAGCCCTTCGTGAGCAAGACTCTACCGCTGCCCTCGAATATTTCGAAGATGCGTTGAGTGAGCGCGGCGATGACGGAATTCTCCTGAATATCGCGTTGCAGGCCGCGCTTTCCAAGGGAGATATAAAGCGGGCTATCTCACTGGCGCCGAAGGTAATTGAGCTGGATGACGATAGTTCAACAGCCTATCTTGTCATGGCCATCAATGCGCTTAGCCAGAAGAACTATACCCAGGCCCGAAGTAATCTTGAAAAAACGGCCGAGAATGGTTTCAACGTTCTGTTGAAGCCTTTGCTTATGTCTTGGATAAAGTTGGGGCAGGGAGATATCGACGGGGCGCTCGCTGAACTCAATGCTCTCGACAAATATAACGGTTTTGAGGCACTCAAGCAGTATCAGGCGGCGTTGCTAAGCGATGTCTCTGGCGACCAGAAACTGGCCGATCAAAACTATGAAGTGGCGCTTGCTGGGCCATCGGGCCGCGCCGTTCGTTTGGTGCAGTCGTATGGGTCCTATCTCGACCGTACGGGGCGGCGGAATGACGTCCAGAAGCTTTTTAACGACTATATCGAAAAATATCCCTTGAGCCCGACAATCCAGCTCGAACTCGCGGAACTGGATGCCGGTCGTCCGATCACACCGATCGCAAAAGACCCGATTGAAGGCGCGGCGGAAGCGCTTTACAGCGCGGCATCCATTATTGGACAGGAGCGGGCTGTCGGTGTTGCAGCGACATATATCTACTTCGCCCTTCAATTAAAGCCGGATTTCCCGATGGGGCGGATGCTGCTCGCGGAAACCGCCGAGGATCGTAATAAATGGCAGGAGGCGTTTGATCTTTACAGCGAGATCAGTCCCAATTCCGCCTATGGAAAGAATGCCCAGATCCGAACTGCTTGGGTTGCCTATCGGCTTGGCCGCACGGCAGAGGCGAAGGATCGGCTTGAGACAGTTGCCACCAGCTATCCGGAAGATATTGAGGCGCTGGTCGTTCTTGCGGATGTCAGCCGGGATTCAAAAGACTGGGAAGAGGCGGCGCGCAACTACGGTCGTGCCATTGAACGGCTTCCCGAACTTCAGGAACGGCATTGGTCGCTCTTCTATGCACGCGGAATTGCTTATGAGCAGTCCGAGCAGTGGTCGCTCGCGGAAGCCGATCTTTTGAAATCGCTGGAGCTTCGGCCTGATCATCCGCAGGTTCTCAACTATCTTGCGTATTCCTGGGTGGACCAGAATGAAAATCTGGAGCAGGCCAAGGATATGCTGATCAAGGCGGTCTCCCTCCGGCCACGGGATGGTTTTATCATCGATAGCCTAGGGTGGCTCTATTACCGGCTCGGCGAGTTTGATGATGCGGTTGTTCAACTGGAAAAAGCCGTCTCGCTGGAGGCGGCGGACCCAACGATTACAGATCACTTGGCCGATGCTTATTGGCGCGTTGGTCGCCGAGAAGAGGCGCGCTATCAGTGGCAGCGGGCGCTTTGGCTTGATCCGGCGGAAGATCAGATTCCAATCATCAGGGAAAAGCTGAAATCCGGCCTTAAGGATGATATCAAGGCTCAGAAATAGACTGGTGGGCCGCTATGATTACCACCGCTGCCCGATCCAAGGTTAATCTTTTCCTGCATGTCACGGGTAAACGGGATGACGGCTATCACCTGCTCGAAAGCCTTGTGGTCTTCCCTGATTGGGGGGACAGAATAACCGTAAAAAGGAGCAAGGATCTTACGCTTGAAGTGACGGGCCACTTTGCTCATTCAATAGGTAGTACCGAAGAAAACCTTGTCCTGAAGGCCGCGCATTTATTGAAATCCGAAAGCGGAGCTGATGCAGGCGCACATATGATCCTGGAGAAGAACTTACCTGTTGCTGCCGGGATCGGTGGCGGTTCTGCCGACGCGGCCGCTACTTTAAAAATCCTTAATACATTGTGGAACATAGACTTTTCTGATGAACGCCTGAGCCAGCTTGGGCTAACCCTCGGCGCGGATGTTCCTGTCTGCCTTTATGGAAGACCGGCAATTATGTCGGGCATTGGGGGGCAGGTTTCCGGACTCCAAAAATTCCCGAAATTTTATATTTTACTGGTTAATTCGAGAATTTCGGTTGCGACGCGGGATGTGTTCAGTCGGCTGAAAACCCAGAAGGAAATATTCTCCCCAGTTGATCTTAATGAGCTAACAGCGCGGCAATTATTCACCGACCTCACCTCGATGCGAAACGATCTGGAGGCCCCCGCATTGGAAATCGCGCCTGTAATTGGCTCTATTCTTTCGATGATCAGGAAGCAGAAACATTGCCAACTCGCTCGAATGAGCGGAAGTGGCGCAACCTGCTTCGGATTATTCGAAGAAGAGGAAGCCGCAATGGCGGCGGCACGTGACATACAAGCGCATCGTCCCGAGTGGTGGGTGAAGGCGGCGGCTGTGGGACCATAGTTCCAGGATTTGACCTTTTCCCCATTTTTTCAAAATTTGGCTTGAGGTTAGTCAGCCCTTTGGATAGAAAGAGGCTCCTCATTGGGGTGTAGCCAAGCGGTAAGGCAGCGGGTTTTGATCCCGTCACGCGCAGGTTCGAATCCTGCCACCCCAGCCAATCCCTTCGCGGAGCCTTAGGGCACGGATTGTGTGTCTGGGGAAGCGTGAGACGTTGCTTCGGTTGCTTGCCAGTCGAGAATAAAAGTCGTTCCGGGCGAGGGGAGGCTCGCATCCATATGCGTCAAATCGACCGCACTCAATATCACGGTCATATTTCCATCTGTGTCTCCGAGTGGAAAAGCGACCACGTCGACAGTTACCCAAGATCTATCAACAAATTGAATCTGTTCCCGGACCGCAATGGGCTGCTTGGTTGATGCGCAGTTCCTGAACAACCACAGAATATCATCTGTCTTGTCGCCGTAGAGGTCTTCATCCAGCCATTTGCCGGTTGCGTCTCGCCCCGCGAGTTCCGTGATCCTGGTCCCCAAAAGGCGATATCGAAACCGCAGCGGATCCTGAACGACATCGGCGAGCAGGACATAGGGTAAATGGCGCGCTATGGCCGCCGGGTTGAATTCCTGCTTCAAAGGCATCAACCTGTTCTTCTTCAGTTCCAGCCAATAATCCCGTATTTCCACAAGGGTTTCGGAAGACATCGGTAGGTCTGTCTCTCGTCGGTCCATCTCGCGCTCAAAGGGGAAATGCTCCCCTACCTAAAAGTCACAGTTGCAAGTGCAGCCTGGGCACGTGAAGCGCCCCAAACGGTAACCTCTCCCGGCACTTTATCAATGCCGTCGAGATCTACACCGGTTCCCGGGGTGCTTACTATCCGTCCGCCTTCGGCGTTGAAGATAACAATTACCCCCTCAAACAGGAATACACCATAAGTTCCCTGTGATGGTCCACCCCAAAAATCAGTCCCGCGCACGCCAATAGTTCCGGCGCTGCTTTTTATTTCGACGCGTTTGTCTTTCAACTGGCCGATTTTTCCGGTGATAAACCGAAACGGGCCTTGGAGAGCGCTGATAATTGCCGTTCCGATATTGTTGCCAGGATCGTATAAATATTCGTCAATTTCTATGCGGGCGTTCTCACCGATAAGCAGCGTTGTCCCGTCCGTGAAGGTAATTTCAATGCGGGCCATGTTTTCCGAATTGATTTCGTCGCTTTCCCGTATCACTGACCCGACTTCCATGGGAATTGTCTGGCCCTCTCTGATTATCTTCGCATCGCTTTGAAGGCGGGTGACCGTGCCGACGTCAGGATTGGCGGCAATGCCGTTCTCCGCGAATGCAAAGACAAGCCCCGCCGCCAAAGACAATACCACAACCAGATTCTTGAACATACCGCTCTCCTACATCTTGTATATTGGGCCATGAGTGTTTTCTGATCGCGTTTTAAATGCGATAGACCGCCCCAGTGATGTTTTTACGATGCGACTGTGCGAAAAGATCACCTCACCCCGAAATTTTATGTTGTGAGAGGTTGGAAATAAAGGATTCTTTGGCGGCGGCTAGCTAAAAAGCAACATCAGCCAGAGCCTCTTGTGCGCGCCCGGCACCCCATACCGTTACCTCCCCAGGCGGTGCGCTATTGCCTGTCAGATTGACGCCGGTCCCCGGGGTTGTGAGGATGCGTTGGCCCAACGGATTGGTGACCGAGATCGACCCATCCAGTAAGAGGACGCCGTATACGCCCCGTGACGGGCCAGCCCAGAAATCCGTGCCGCGAACGCCGACGATGCCAAAAGGACTCTGAACGACGACCTGCGGCTGCAAGACTTTTCCGATACGTCCCGTAATGAAGCGAAAAGGCCCTTGCAACGCCCGCAGGATTGCGATGCCGATATTTTCATCGGGGTCGAACAGAAATTCGTCGATAATAATATGGCAATCTGCGCCAATATTCAGCTTTGTGCCATCATTGAAAATAATTTCAACCCGGGCGTTTTCTCCCGATTTTATTTCATCAAACTTCCTCAGCTTATGGCCGACTTGAATATTTATCTGTTGTCCTTGCCGAATGACGGCAGCGGCGTTTCTAAGCCGTGAAACTGTTGCGACGTCGTCATCCTCAGCCAAGGCGGGAGAAAGCGTGAAAGCCGCGCAGGCAACCAAAATACAGATAGCTAACAGGTGTTTGAGCATGGGGATGACGTCCTTTTGTTCGGCTTAAATGTAAATCAAGAAACAAAAAGCTACCATGCAATTCACAGTCATTTGTGAGATCAGGCACAAATGGCAGCATCTATCTCGGCTTTCCTGAGCAATCCACTTTGCGTATCTGGTGCCGCGATAACAGAGAGGGCGTTTGCCGTCGCCGCCTTAAGGCAGAGGTCTAAATCAGCATCAATTGCGGCATAAGCAGAGAACGTTGTGGCAAAGGCATCGCCGGCGCCCGCTGTATTGCTGACCTCGGATTTACCTGCTGGATGAAAGCGAATGCCGTTCGGTGTTCCCGCGTAAGCTCCCTCTGCACCGTTGGTTACAAGGACAATTCTTGGCCCGATCCTGCACACTTCCCGAACAAAACTCTCAAACGTGCGTCCTCCCAAGCCTTTTTCGAGCAGGATGGGTTCCTTTCCGGTTGGTTTTTTGTCTGCCATCGGCTGTCCCTTTGGCAACAGGGTGAGCGCGAGTTGTTCCGCCTCCACCGCATTGATAGAGAGCAGATCGACATGGGAGAGCGCCTCAATAATATCGCCGGACCAGTATGTAATCTGGCGGATGCCGGGGTTTGTGGCGACAAAGGCGCCCGCTTCTTTTGCGAGGCGGGCAATTTTTGTCAGGCACGCGGCGGAGTTGCCGGACAGGCTGGCGATATAAACAAGGTCGTGATTCTGAAAGAGCTCCGGGCCAATTTCATCCTCGCAGAAGGCAATGTTGGCACCGCGGTTTGTGAAGATGGTAGGATTTCGAACATGCGACATAACCATGATCGCCTGACCCGTAGGCAAAGCGCCATCTTCTATCATCAGATCAGTATTGATCTTTTCCGAGGTCAGTATGTCCCTGATTTTCTCTCCTTCAAGATCTTTTCCCACGCGCAGGAGAGAGGTTGTCTGGCACCCAAGCCGGGCCAGAGCGACGGCAGAATTAGTCCCACCACCGCCAACGGAAGATTTAATGGAACTCACATCTATCTTTCGCCCCTCCTCAAGCAAGAGAAAAGACGACGTAGCGTTATGCATGGTCATCCGTTCGATATCCTGGTCATCAACAGAGGCGATGACATCGATGGTTGCCGAACCGACCGTCAATGCGTTCAACTGAGAGAATGTTTTCATACTACTTGCTCTAGGCCTTGCCATTTTTCCGCAAAGTAGCGGCTATTGTGAAGGGCGCCCTGCCAATGTAGCCTGTTTTGATCAATAAGACACCTTTCGGTGCTGCGGGCGAGGATAAATCCTGACCCCGCATATTGCACAGGCTTGGGTGCATGGGCAGTAATTTTTGATTGTATCTTGCCTTGTATCTGGCATCATGAAGATTAAAAGAAGGATGGCTCAACGTCCTCGCAAGAATAAAACTAACAGGTGATTATGGGAGAAGAAGAATGGTGGAAACCATCAACAAGTTCAATTTGCCGTTTGCCAGCCTCGCGGATGTTGAAGAGTTTGAGAAAACGCCTATTGAGAAATGGGTGCCGTTTCAGAATGTGTATGATGTTTTCTGCGCGGCGGTCGAACAATATGCCGAAAAACCGGCTCTGATCGCGTTGCCGCCCGGGGATCCGATGGGCGATGGCAAGGTAATTACCTACCGTGAATTACTCGCCAGGGTCAATCAGACTGCCAATCTGTTTCTCTCTGCAGGGCTCGCAAAAGGGGAAACGGTCACCTATCTCATTCCGCTCTGTCCGCAAGCTTATTTCACCATGCTTGGTGCGGAGGCTGTTGGAACGGTGAATGCCGTGAATCCGCTGCTGGAGCCCGAGCATATCCTTGGTATAGCGGAGGCAGCAAACGCCACCATTCTAATCGCGACGGGGCAGGCCTTGAGCCCGGAACTCTGGGAAAAGGCCGCCTATGTCATTGAGAGAATGCCCAACCTGAAGGCGGTCTATGTCCTTGGCGGCGGCGCTGAATGCGATGGAGAGAAAATCTTTCCCTTGGACGAAATGATCGCGAAGCAGGATGCCAGCGCCATTAACGGCCCCCGAAATGAGGCGCCGGATGATGTTATCGGTTATTATCATACAGGCGGTACAACCGGCGTTCCAAAACTCGCGCCTCATACAAACAGGATGCAGCTCTCCCAGATCGCGATGAGCGGTTTTGGTCTTGGCTATTCGGAGGCGGATTGCCTGCTGGCCGGACTTCCCATGTTTCATATCAGCGGGTCAATTGTTGTTGGTTTGGTGCCCATGATAAACGGCGCGACATTGGTGATTAGTAGTCCTCTTGGATTTCGTGATCCGCTAATTATTGGCAATTACTGGCGTCTCGTCGAAAAATACGGCATCACGGTTCTTGGCGGTGTGCCGACGATGATGTCCGCATTGTTAAACGTTCCGATCGGCGACGCGGATATCAGTACACTTCGGGCGGGCCTGACCGGTGGATCCGCGGCCCCGGTTGAGGTGCTGAAAGCGATTAGCGATCTTTCCGGCGTGCCAATGCTTGAAGGATATGGCATGACGGAGGTGACCTGCTTTACCACAATGCAGCCGCAAGGTGGTGAGGCGCGGTTTGGCTCAGTGGGCTTGCGGTTCCCCTTCGTCGAGGTTGAGGCTGCTCATATCGATGAGGGCGGGAACATCACCCGGTTTGCCGACCCGGAGGAAATCGGTGAGATAATCATGAAGGGCATTTGTGTAACGCCAGGCTATGTCCAGTCGGACTATAACGCGACGGCCTTTACAGCGGACGGCTGGCTCCGCTCCGGTGATCTTGGGCGTATTGATGCGGAGGGCTATATCTGGCTCACCGGACGTGCGAAGGATATTATCATCCGAAGTGGTCATAATATCGATCCGTCCATCATCGAGGAGGCACTGCACGAGCATCCCGCCGTTGAGCTTGCCGCAGCGGTTGGCAGACCGGATAGCTATGCTGGCGAGATTCCCGTGGCCTATGTTCAATTGAAACCGGATGCGAAGGTAACGCCGGATGAGCTGAAGGATTTTGCCCGGGAGAGAATTCCGGAGCGCGCGGCCAATCCTGCCGATCTCACGATAATTGAGGAAATGCCGCTTACCGGGGTCGGGAAGATATTCAAGCCGACATTGCGCCATGATGCAGCCGTGAAGGTGTTCTCGGCTGAATTGGAGCCATTTAACGCGAACGGTGCTTCAATCGCGGTCAATGTCGATAACCATCCTGTGCATGGCAGTGTGGCGACGATCACTGTAACCGGTGGTGACAAGGCAACTCTTGGCGGCCAGATAGCGGAGAAACTGGGGCCCTATACGCTCCGTCATGAAGTGGTTTGGAGGGAGTGATGCCCTGCCCCATATAATGAGGACCATCTGGCTTTCTTAAGAAAGGAACTTCGTTATGACTATCCGAAGCCCGATTTCCAACTTGCCCACCCATGAGGTGACCAATGTGCCGCCCATGCTCGGGGATCAGGACCTGTACGGCAAGGATCTGCCGTTGCAGGAAGGCTTGCTTCGGGAAGGGGCCGGATGGGCGGAGCGGCAGGTCATCGATTTTGCTATGAAAGCAGGCTCGGAAGAAACACTCGAATGGGCCAACCAGGCCAACCGGTATCCGCCCGAGATGAAGGCCTTTGACCGGAATGGCATGCGAATCAATCAGGTGACCTTTCATCCCGCCTACCACAACCTGATGGGCCTGGCGATTGCCCATGATGTGCCAAGCTTCGCCTGGAATAATCCGCAAGGCGGCAATCATGTGGCCCATGGGGCGCTCTCCTATCTTCTCAATCAGATCGAAGGTGGCGTTCTGTGTCCAATGGCGATGAGTTACGCGGTCGTGCCCGCCCTTAAGGCTACGCCGGAAATTGCGAAGGAATGGATTCCCCGCCTATTGGCGACGGAATATGACTCGCGCGATATTCCCGCGAATGAGAAGAAAAGCATCACCATGGGCATGTTCATGACGGAGAAGCAGGGCGGCTCCGATGTGCGCGCAAATTCGACGAAAGCGCGGCCCGAAGGATCCGCCACTGGTCCCGGCGCGCCCTATATTTTGTCCGGTCATAAATTTTTCTGTTCCGCCCCAATGTCGGATGCTTTTCTCTCCCTTGCCTATACGGAGAATGGTCTAAGCTGTTTCTTGTTGCCGAGGTGGCGTCCCGATTGTACGCGAAACGGCCTTTATATCCAGCGACTTAAAGACAAGCTCGGCAATAAATCCAATGCATCGAGCGAGATGGAGCTTGTTGATGCCTGGGGCTTGATGCTGGGTGAGGAGGGGCGTGGTGTCCGTACTATCATTGAGATGGTGCAGGGAACCCGATATTATTGCGCGGTTGGCTCGGCCGCCTTGATGCGACAGGCACTGACGCAGGCAATTCATCATGCAAGTTATCGTTCCGCCTTTCAGAAGAAGCTGATCCAGCAACCCTTGATGCAAAATGTGCTGGCAGACCTTGCGCTGGAGTCAGAGGCGGCGACGGCTCTTTTCTTGCGTCTTGGCCGCGCCATAGGGGAGGGGGAGACAGACCCGGCGGAAGCGGCGCTCGCCCGTATCGGCACAGCAGTCGGGAAATACTGGGTCTGCAAACGGACACCGGGCCATGTCTACGAGGCAATGGAATGTCATGGTGGTCCCGGATATATAGAGGAAAGCATCTTGCCGCGGCTTTATCGCGAAGCGCCGGTCAACAGTATCTGGGAGGGGTCGGGCAATGTGATCTGCCTTGATGTGCTCCGGGCGCTTTATAAGGATGCAAGTGCGTTGCCTGCTTTTTTTGCGGAAATTGAACAGGCGAAGGGCGGTAATCGCCTGCTCGATAGTCATACGGCACGCCTGAAAGCTGAGGTTTCGGAAACCGGCAATTTTGAAAGCCGCGCCCGGCGCGTCACAGAGATGATGGCGCTTGCCTGGCAGGGTGCACTTCTAGTCCAGCATGCACCCTCGGCGGTATCGGATGCCTTTTGCGCCTCCCGCCTTGGCGACTATTGGTCCGGAGCCTATGGAACTTTACCGGATGATACGGATTTTAATGAAATCCTCATTCGGGCCGGCGCTGTAATGTGATTTATGGCAATTGATGATTGCTAATTGGGTGGAAGGACCGCTAAATTACTGGCCATAAGGGTAGCCTCTTGCGGCAGGTTGTTGCAGTATAAGAAATCGCTTCCTATAAAGAATAAAAATAACAATCAACTGGAGTCATCCATGAAAACAAGAATAACCGAACTCTTTGGTATCGAGCATCCGATCATCCAGGGAGGAATGCATTATGTGGGCTTCGCGGAACTCGCGGCGGCCGTATCAAATGCGGGAGGGCTTGGCATTATTACGGGGCTGACCCAAAAGACACCGGCAGATCTTGCAAACGAAATTGCGCGTTGTAATGACATGACGGACAAACCTTTTGGCGTAAACTTGACGTTCCTGCCAAGCTTTACAGCGCCGCCCTACCCTGAATATATTGAGGCGATTGTCAAAGGCGGTGTGAAGATTGTTGAAACCGCAGGTCGCAGCCCGGAAGCTTATATGCCTGCGTTGAAGGATGCCGGTATTAAAGTCATTCATAAATGCACCTCCGTTCGTCACTCCCTGAAGGCACAGAAGATTGGCTGTGATGCGGTCAGTGTGGATGGTTTCGAATGTGGGGGACATCCGGGAGAGGATGACATTCCGAACATGATCCTGCTGCCGCGTGCAGCGGAAGAACTGGACGTTCCGTTCGTGGCCTCGGGCGGCATGGGCAATGCCCAGCAGCTTGTGGCGGCATTGGCGCTGGGCGCTGACGGGATCAATATGGGCACCCGGTTTATGGTGACGAAAGAGGCGCCGGTCCATCAGAATGTTAAAGACGCCATTATTGCCGCTACGGAGCTGGATACAAAGCTCATCATGCGGCCGCTCCGCAATACTGAACGTGTTCTCAATAACGATGCCGTAGAGAAAGTTCTCGAGATCGAGCGGGAAAAGGGCACGAATACCAAAATCGAGGATATTGTCGATCTGGTTGGCGGCGTCTATCCGAAGGTCATGCAGGATGGCGATGTGGGCGTCGGCGCCTGGAGTTGTGGCATGGTTGCGGGCCTCATTCATGATAACCCCACATGTAAGGAACTTATCGATCGGATCATGAGCGAGGCGGAAGATATCATTAAAAGCCGCCTTGAAAAACTGGTCAACGCCGCCTGATTGATGGTCGGTTCAAAAAGGAGCAATGCATGAATACCGCTGAATTCAAGGAATTGCTCAAGCGCTTCTCCGCCGCCGCTGAAGCTGGCGACGGGGAAGCATTTGCCGCCTGCTTTACTGAGGATGGTATATATCACGACTATGTCTATGGGGATCATCAGGGGCGCCCTGAAATCGCGCATATGATGTCAGACATGTTCCATCGCGACGCGGGAGAGGACTATCGATGGGAAATGTTTGATCCCATGTGCGAGGGCAATCTGGCCTATGCCTGGTCGCTTTCCAGCTTCACCTCCACCGTGCCGGAATTTTCGGGAAAAAGGGTCGTGATCGATGGTATGAGCAGGTTTGAGCTTAGGGATGGTCTGATTTCCGACTACCGCGAGTCCGTCAACGGCGGTGTCGCCATGGCGCAGCTTGGCGTGCAGCCTGAACGCCTCGCGAAAGTCTGTGCAAAATGGGGCAGAATGCTCATCGAGCAACCCGAAACCAAAGAATATCTTGCCCGCACGAAAGGGTCTTGGAAAGACGGTCGCTAGGACATGGTAGCGTCGGGTAGCGACGGCGAGTCGGTAGAGGGTAAGGCAAACGGTATCCCCTATGGTCCGCTGATACTCACAATTGCCATGCAGACCTTGGCGACGATGGCGGCTTTTTCCGCGCCTACGCTCGCACCGAAGATTGCCGAAGACCTTGGTGTTGATGGGCATCTTATAGGTTTTTTCGTATCCACTGTTTACGGCATTGGCATTTTCTCGGCCCTTCTCTCGCCGGACTTTATCCAGAAGTTTGGCGCAGTGCGCGTTGCGCAATTTGTCATGTTGGGGGTCGTGGCCATGCTCTCTATCGCCGGGTCAGGCGGCATGAACGCGCTGGCGCTTTGTGCGGTTGTGCTTGGTATTGGGTATGGAGCAACCGCGCCGGTCTCGACACATCTCCTGATTCCGCGCACGAACCCGAAAGTATTAAATCTTGTGTTTTCAATCCGGCAGATCGGAGTGCCTTTGGGCGGCGTCATTGGGGCGCTATTGTTGCCGACACTTGCCGTTAATTTCGGCTGGCGGATAGCATTCTGGGCGCAGATTCTTCCCGCTGCCCTGCTCATCCTGGCGTTTCAGCTTTATCGTAAAAGCTGGGACAGAGACAGGAACACGGCGCATCGACTGTTCCGGGGCGAGCTGTGGCGCCCGTTATATCTTTTGCGCGATAATGCTTTGATGCGGCTGCTTTCACTCGCAAGTTTTTCATATGCGGGCGTTCAGCTTTGCTTTATCGGCTTTATGGCCCTTCACCTGACCAGCAGAACGAACCTGGATCTGATCGCGGCCGGGCAGGTGCTGGCGCTTTATCAAATCGCCGGTGTCACCAGCCGCCCGATCTGGGGTTGGCTGGCGGACCGCTATATTTCTTCTATCAGGTTGCTTGGTCTGCTTGGTCTTGTCATGGCTGCTACCGCTGTAGCTGCGGGGCAGATATCAGAAAGCTGGTCAATCTGGCCGGTGCTTCTCGTCGCGATCACGGCCGGGGCCACCGCGAGTGGCTTTACCGGTATAGCCTATGGGGCTTTTGCGGCTTTTGGAGGGCAATACCGGACGGAAGCAACCGCCTTGGGATCGAGCGCCATGTTCGCCGGCGTGCTTATCCTGCCGACAATATTTGGCCTTATCGTGGGCGACTTTGCGCATTATTGGCAGGCCTATAGTCTGATGGCAGTAATCGTCTTTTTAAGTGGCCTATGGCTTATCGTGGCCAAACCGTCAATGAATTGAACGCCATATATAATTTCAGCTAATCAATAAGAAGGAGAAGAAAAATGGATATCGTTGGGCTGGGACTGCATTATGAGGAATTACCTTTGGGGCGGAAGTTCATGACTATCGGCCGGACCGTGACAGAGGCAGATATCGTGAACTTCATCAACTGCACCGGCATGACCGAAGTTTTGTTTATGGATATGGAATATCTGAAGGAGCATTCGGACATTCGTGGCCGGGTAGCGCCAGGAGCACTCGCCTATACTATCGCTGAAGGACTGCTCGTTCAGTCGACCATGCAGCACACGGGACTTGCATTCCTGAATATGGAGCTTGATGTGCGCGCACCGGTTTTTGCCGGGGATACAATTCATGTGGAATGCGAGGTGATCGAGGCGCGCCTGACAAAGAAGGGAACGCGCGGACTGGTTCGCACCCGCAATCACATCACAAACCAAAAAGGGGAAGTTGTGATCGAATATACGCCCCTTCGTATGATTAAATGCCGTGACGCACACTGAAGGTGAGGGTTAGATGGCGGAACGGTAGAAGCTTGGCGCTGTTTGGATCACACGCCATCGTGATGCCATCCGGTTTATTCTTCAGGCATTTTTGATGGTAAGTCCCGCATCGACCGGCAACGCCACGCCGTTGATATAGGAGGCCGCAGGCAATACCAGACTTAAAGTCGCATGAGCAACTTCCTCAGGCTCTCCATACCGCTTCAGCGGGATGCGACGCCGGGAGAAAACCTCCTTATGCTCATCCTTGATACGGGCTGTAATGCCGGTGTGGATGGCGCCGGGACAGATGCAATTGACCGTAATGCCATATTTTGGCAATTCCACCGCGAGGGAACGGGTGAGGCCGATCACCCCATGCTTGGCGGAAGTATAGGGCGCAATCTCGGGCGTGGCGCCGAGACCTTCGGTAGAGGCAATATTGACAATCCGTCCGGCGCCCGACGCCTTTAGGAACGGCAACGCTGACCGGACAAGCCGTACATGTGCGGTGAGCAGAACATCCATATGTCGTTGCCAATTTTTCTCAAACTCTTCATCCTCCACCGACATATGATGAGAGAAGCCAGCATTGTTGATCAGGATATCAAGTGCGCCGAAATGATCCGCAATCTCTTTCACGACCGTGTCAATCTGATCTTTATCCGCAACGTCGAGAACCCACCCGTTGGCGGAACCACCAGCTTCGCGGATTTCATCGACAACCTTTTGAACGCCTTCTTCAGTAAGATCCGTCACCGCAACATTTGCGCCTTCATCGGCGAAAAGATGTGCGGTTGCACGCCCCATCCCGCTTGCCGCCCCGGTTACGAGAGCAGTTTTTCCGGCGATAGACCGGCTGAGCTTTGAAAGTTTCGCCATGCTTTTATCCTTTGTTATTCTGCTGCGCCGAAATTAGAGAATAAGTCCGCCATCAACGACAATCGTCTGGCCAATCACGTAACTTGCGAGGGGTGACACAAGATAGAGCACGGCACCCGCAATGTCTTCCGGGGTGCCGAGACGTCCTTGCGGGATTGTCGAGATCGCAGCGTCACGGCGTTTCGGGTTGTCCGTCGTTACCTTGGTCAGCTTGGTATCCACCAGCCCCGGGGCGACGCCGTTCACGCGAATGCCTTCACCAGCCCAGGCTTGCCCCAATGTCCGGGTCAACCCGATTGCGCCGGTCTTGGAGGCGTTATAGGCGGGGTTGCCTTTCGTTGCGTGATACCCGGCTGTTGAACTGATGATCACAAGGGAGCCGTTTGCCTCGGCTAGCATGCCGTGAAATTTGGAGGCGCAGGCCATCAGGCTGTTAAGGTTTGTATCGATTACCTTCAACCAGCCCGGCATTTCAAATTCACCGCGGTTATAAACGACAATGCCTTGCGACAGGATCAGCATATCGAGTTTCTCAAACCCCGGTTTGTAATCAGCAATGGCCTGATAATCGCTGACATCCATCTGTTCATAGTGAAGACCAGTAAGGTCGGACCCCTCCGCATCGTCATAATCCGCTGCGCTGGCCCGGGTGCCCCAGACATACACTTTCGCACCGCGATCCCTTAACGCATGGGCAATACCATTACCGATCCCGCTGGACCCGCCGACGACAAGCGCTGTTTTCCCTGTGAAATCAAGATCGTTCACATGCCTCTCCCTTTTTCTTATTTTTAAGAACTTTACGGGGTAATGTGCGATCTAGTAAAGCATAACTTGTTCATGGCCCAGGTCTCGCAAAGGTAATCACATAAAATGTCGTTCTCTCCCCTTACCGCAATGGAAGTGTTTGAACGCTATGAGGCGATCCGGCCTCGTCTTCCAACGGCGCAGTTTCCATCCGAGAGTATCGCCATTGAAAATCTCGAAATGCTGATTGATGAGTTCGATGTTTTCTTGCTCGATGCGTTCGGGGTGTTGAATGTGGGCGAAAGTGCGATACCGGGGGCGGCAGAACGGCTTGAGGCTTTCTCGCGCCTCGGTAAAAAGATTTTTGTGCTGACTAATAGCGCAACCTACGACGCCACAAAATCATTGGAAAAATACCGCAGATTTGGATTCGACCTGGTGAGGGAGCAGGTCATTTCAAGCCGGGATGCGGCGATTACTGCGCTCAATTCCTATCCGGATGATTATATCTGGGGCGTTGCGGCAACCTCTCATTCCGGGTTGGAGGAACTTTCCAGAACAACCCGACTGCTGGGAGAGGATCCATCTGATTATGACATGGCAAATGCGTTTCTATTTCTAAGTTCGGCAGACTGGACAGCGGAGCGGCAAAGCCTCCTCCGGCAATCGCTTCAGGAAAACCCTCGCCCGATGCTTGTCGGAAATCCCGATCTGGTTGCCCCGCGCGAGCGCGGCTTATCGTTGGAACCCGGCTTTTTCTCTCATGAAATCGCGGATCAGGCTGCGATAGTGCCGGATTTCTATGGCAAGCCCTTTTCGAACGTCTTCGACCGCGTATTGGAGGAGGAATTAAAAGGAACCGATCGTCGCCGGATTGCCATGGTCGGGGATACGCTGCATACGGATATTCTGGGCGGCGCGGCGGCGGGCGTGCGCACCGTACTGGTGACGGGGCATGGGCTTCTCAAGGGCATGGACATTCCGGAATTGATCGAACGATCCGGAATTGTCCCTGACTTTATCGCGGCAACAACCTAACGCAAAACTATTCGTTCGGGGCGCCGTTGCGAGCGGCGAAGGCGGTGAAGATCAAGGCCGTGCCTGCGAACAGCATGTTGATCCCAACCAGTAACCCGATGGCCCAGCTTGCGGTATCGGGCCAGCCGCGCGAAATTAAATAGGCGAGAAAAAGATCAACAACGCCGCTTAGCAGTGTCCAAACCCAGCTTCGGATATGGGCCCGGAATTGCAGCGCCAGTAGGATAGAGAAAACCCCCTGAATGATGAAGAAGGCGACCATTACCATGGTCAGGGTGAGGACACCTTCCGCCGGTTTGAAGACCAGCAGGAAACCGAGGACAATAGCAAGTACAGATGCAAGAACCGACCATATTGTCCCCGGAATGCTGCGTGAACGAAACAAGGTCAAGGCTCTGATTACGCCGCCGAAAATAAGGATCCAGCCGATAAACAGATCGACGACCAGGGTCGCAACCTGCGGCACGAGGATGGCGATGGCCCCCAGAAGCCCGATGAGGATCCCTTGAAAAAGAAACATTTTCCAATGCTTGGCCAGTTCAGCAGACATGAGTTGCCTCATTTCCTCAAGCTTCGGCGGTATATTCTCACTCATCTTGCTCTCCCCTGACTAGCTTTGCAACGAGTTCTCCGCACTATAAGGATGTGTAATCGCAAATCAAGAGGGGAGACGCTACTCGTTTAAGCTTGCCCTTAATTCAATTTAATCGCCCGAAGCCGGAGCGCATTTGTTATCACCGAAACCGAAGACAGGCTCATCGCAGCGGCGGCAATCATCGGGGAAAGCAACGTGCCGGTAAACGGATAGAGAATGCCGGCGGCGATTGGGATGCCAAGGCCATTATAGGCGAAGGCAAAGAACAGGTTCTGCTTGATATTCCGGAGGGTGCCGACCGCAAGTTTCCGGGCACGGACAATGCCGGTCAGATCGCCCTTCACCAGCGTGATACCGGCGCTTTCCACGGCGACATCGGCACCGGTTCCCATGGCGATGCCGACATCGGCGGCGGCCAGAGCAGGGGCGTCATTGACGCCATCTCCCGCCATTGCGATGTGATGACCTTTGCCTTGAAGATCTTCGATGAGCGTCTTTTTATCCTCCGGCAAGGCGTCGGCGCGAATATCATCAATCCCGAGGCGGGCGGCAACGGCCTTCGCAGTACGCTCATTATCGCCCGTCGCCATGATGATCTTGATACCGAGATTATGCAGCGTATTGATTGCGTTCTGTGTTGTTTCCTTGATTGGATCGGAAACCGCGATAATTCCGGCGAGTTCGCTCTCACACGTCACATACATCACAGTCTTCCCGTCATTCTGAAGGTCCGCCGCGCGGCTTTCAATTTCGGAAAGATTGATTTTCTGCTGCTCCATCATGGCCCTGTTGCCAAGTATCACGGTCTTTCCGTCAATCTGGCCTTCTACTCCCTTGCCCGTAACAGCGTTGAATTCGGTTGCATCAGGGATAGCGAGCTCACGTTCCTCCGCGCCGGAAACGATCGCTTCGGCAAGTGGATGCTCTGATCCTTTTTCAAGTCCTGCGGCGAGAGCAAGAAGTGCATCCTCCCCCTTATCGTCAACGCTTATGACATCGGTCACTCTAGGGCGGCCCTCCGTTAGCGTGCCGGTTTTATCGACCACCAGAATATCGACGTCCGCAAAGCGTTCCAGCGCCTCCGCATCGCGGATGAGGACGCCCGCATTGGCGCCGCGTCCTGTCGCGGTCATGATCGACATGGGGGTCGCAAGGCCAAGCGCGCAGGGGCAGGCGATAATCAACACGGATACTGCCGCAACAATTGCATGGACCATCGCAGGGGAGGGGCCGAAAGCCGCCCAAAGGACGAAGGCGATAATGGCGATGATAATGACGGTCGGTACAAACCAGGCCGCGACCTTGTCCGCCATTCCCTGAATAGGCGCGCGGGAGCGCTGGGCGGAAGCAACCATCTCGACAATTTTGGAAAGCATGGTATCCGCCCCCACGAGTTCGGCTTTCATGACCAGCGACCCTGTGCCATTCAGCGTTCCGCCAGTGAGCTTGTCCCTTTCGTTTTTCTCGACCGGCACGGGTTCCCCGCTGATCATGCTTTCATCAACGGAGGAACGGCCTTCCACTACGATGCCATCCACAGGTATGCTGTCGCCCGGTCGTACACGCAGCTTGTCCCCCTCAAGAATATTCTCAAGCGGGACGTCAGATTCGGAACCATCCGGGTTTATCCGGCGCGCTGATTTCGGGGCAAGGTCCAGCAATGCCTTGATTGCGGAGCCGGTTTGCTCACGGGCGCGGAGTTCCAGTACCTGACCCAAAAAAATCAAGGCGATGATCACTGCCGCCGCTTCATAGTAAACCGGAACAATGCCGTCATTCGTCTGAAAGGAGGTCGGGAAACTGCCAGGAAAAAGCGTTGCCACGACGCTGAAGCCATAGGCCGCCGCAACACCGAGCATGATCAGTGTCCACATATTGGGGCTGCGATTGACAATGGACGACCAGCCGCGTTTGAAGAAAGGGATCGCGGCCCAGAGAACAACCGGTGTCGCCAGTGCCAATTGCATCCAAATGGAAAGCTTCGGGGCGATCCACCGATCAAAGGGTAATCCGGCCATTTCCCCCATAGTCAGGATTAGAAGCGGTGAGGCAAAGGCCACGCTTACCCAGAAACGGCGTGTAAAATCAACCAGCTCTTCATTCGGGCCGTCGTCCGCAGTGGGCGCCCCCATCGGCTCCAGCGCCATGCCACATTTTGGGCAGTCGCCGGGGTGGTCCTGAATGATTTCCGGATGCATCGGGCAGGTATACTCAGTAGCTTTTGCCGCCGATTTCTGCCGCTTCTTATGGTTGCCGCTTATATAGAAGTAGGGGTCGGCGACGAATTTATCGTGACATTTCTGCGAACAGAAATGATAGGTTTCATCATTGTGGACATGACTCGGCTTGCCTGCATCAGGCGCGACTTTCATGCCGCATACCGGATCGGTGGCTGTCTGGGGCTCTTCGGTGGTCAACTGGGTCTTCCTATCTTTCGACGACGGGTCTCCAGCCTGCTTTTTCTCGCATCCACTGGAAGGCAACATATAACATGGGGATCAGCAGCATACCAACCGTTGCTGCAGCGAGCATTCCTGAAAACACCGGGACCCCGAGGGCGACCATTGCCCCCGCGCCAGCACCCGAGGCGACGACCAGTGGCACCAGTCCCATGATAAAGGCAAAGCTTGTCATCATGACGGGGCGGAACCGCAGACGCGCGCCATCTGCCGCGGATTCTGCGAGAGGCTTGCCGATATTCCTTTGCTCAAGCGCAAAGGTATTGATCAGGATGGCATTCTTCGCTGCCAAGGCGATCAGGACAACAATGCCGATTTGCGCATAGAGATCGAATGAGAGCCCGACGATCCGAATACCGGCGATAGCCCCAAAGACGGCCACGACGACGGACGACAGGATGGCGATAGGAATGCTCCAGCTTTCATAAAGCGCCACCAGAAACAGATAGGCGAAAACAAAGGCAAGGCCGATAACAAGTGGCGTTTTCCCGGCGGCTTCCACCTGTTGCAGGGCGAGGCCGGTCCATTCGTAGGCATATCCGCTTGGTAATTCACTCGCCGAGATTTTATCCATATCCGCCATGGCGACGCCGAGGCCCGCACCTGGCATCGGATTGCCGAATATCGCGGCCGATTCATAATTGTTATACCGGGTGATTTGGCGCGGACCGCTATCCAGACGCGCTTCTGCGAAGCTGGAGATTGGCACCATCTCTCCCGATGAATTGCGAACCTGTATGTCGTAAATATCTTCAATCTTCGCGCGGTATTCCTCGCTGCCCTGCACATAGACTGTCCATGTGCGACCAAACAGATTGAAATCATTGACGTAATAGCCACCCAGCTGGCTTTGCAATGCGCCGAACACATCTGAAATTTCAACGCCAAGCGTTTTTGCCTTGTCCCGATCTATATCGAGAGAGATTTGCGGGGTGTTCGCTTCAAACGTTGAAAAGGCGCTGGCGATATTGGGATCCTGATTAGCTTCAACGACAACATTGCGAAGCACGGCCCCCATTTCGGACGGCTTCTGCCCTTGCAGGGCCTGAAGCATATACTGAAAACCACCGGCATTCCCGAGCCCATCAATGGCGGGGGGATTAAGCGGGATAAAGGCGGCTTCGGCAATGCCGGCGAGCTTGGGCAACGCGCGTTGCAAGACGGCCGTCGCACTCAGATCCGGTGATTTGCGCTCTGAATAGGGTTTGAGGTTCATGAAGACGACGCCAGCGTTGGAGGCGTTACTATTACTCAAAAGATCAAGGCCGGAGACCTGACCAATCATTTGAACGGCCGGGTCCCCCTCCAGGGCTTCCACCGTTTTTTCCGCAACTTTAACGGTACGGTTGAACGAGGCGCCCGCCGGGAGCTGGAAGACAATCATGACATAGCCTTTGTCTTCTTCCGGAACGAAACCGGCCGGCGTGGTCGTGATGCCATAGCCGGTAACAAGCCCAATGCCGATTGCGGCCGCAATACTGAGTGCGGCAACTCGAACAAGTTTCTTGATCAATCCGGCGTAGCCATCGCCAATCCGGTTTATCAAGGAGGTAATCGGCCGCATAAACACGATCGGTTTGCCCGGACGCAGAAACAATGCACATAGAGCAGGCGATAAGGTCAGGGCGTTAATGGCGGAAATGACCATTGCGGCTGAAACTGCGATGGCAAATTGCCGGAATAACACACCGGAGGAACCGGGGAGTACAGCAACCGGAATAAATACCGCCAACAATACGAATGTAATGGCGATAATGGAGCCGGCAATTTCGGTCATTGCCTTATGCGCGGCCTTGGCGGGGGACAGGTGCGGCTCCTCCTCCATCACCCGCTCGACATTCTCAACAACGATGATGGCATCGTCGACGACAATACCGATGGCAAGTACAAGAGCCAGAAGGGAGATAATATTCGCCGTATAGCCGAGCGCGTAAATGACCGCTATGGCGCCGATAATGGCAACCGGCACCGCAAAAAGCGGAATAAGAGTTGCCCGGAACCGGCCGAGAAAGACGAAAACCACAATGGCGACAAGGACAAAGGCCTCGATCAGGGTTTCGACCACTTTATAGATCATATCATCGACGAATTCGGCGCTGTCGACGAATTTATGATATTCCATGCTGGCGGGAAATCTTTCGGCGAGTTCGGCAATTCTTTCCTCTACTGCGGTTGCCGTGATCACGGCATTGGCTCCCGGAGAAAGATAGATCGCAACACCCGCCGCCGCAGATTCTCCGAGTTTCAACTGTTGTTGGGAGCTCTGGGCGCCCAATTCAACACGGGCCACGTCCTTGATGCGTATAATCGACCCGTCGTCCTGCGCCCGCAGAATAATGTTTCCAAACTCTTCCGCACTGGACAGCCGTCCTTTGGTGTTGACGGTCAGTTGAAGGCTCTGCTCATCGGATATCGGGGGAGCACCGATCCGACCCGCGGGCGCCTGAATATTCTGGTTCTGGATGGCCGAGATAATGTCCTGATTGGTGAGCTTCAGATTAGACATCAGCGTTGGATTGTCTATCCAGATTCTCATCGCATAGGACGAAGCCCCCAGAATTTGGGCATCGCCAACACCCGGCAGGCGTTTTAACTGATCCAGCACATTGATGGTCAGGTAGTTGCTGATAAAAAGCTGGTCAAGGCTGGCATCGCTGGAAAAGAAGCCGAAGATTTGCAGGATTGAGTTGGACTGCTTCTGGACGGTCACGCCATTTTGCTGGACGGTATCTGGCAATGATGACAGCGCCTGGCTCACGCGGGTCTGCGTATTCACTGTCGCAAGATCGGGGTTCGTGCCCACATCGAATGAGACGGTCAGCGCGTAGCTGCCATCAGAATTTGACCCTGACGACATGTAAATCATATTGTCGACGCCATTGACGGCGCTTTCAATGGGCTGTGCGACAGAGTCGGCGACCACCTGGGAGCTGGCTCCGGAGTATGACGTGGTAACTTGCACCGTTGGCGGCGTGATATCCGGGTATTGGGACACCGGGATAACAAACATCGAGAGAATTCCTGCGAGGACAATCACAGTGGAAATCACCATCGCGAATTTTGGACGGCGAATGAAAAAATCGAAGATCATCAGTTCCCCTCGCCTTGGTCAGCGAGTTGGGGGGTGACGGTAACGCCGCTTCGGACCTTTTGCTGGCCCGCCGTGATGACGCGGTCACCCAGTTTGAGGCCCTTCGCCACAACGAGGGAAAGGCCTTGCTGGGCTCCGGTTGTAATGCGCTTTACCTCGACTTTGTCTTCAGGGCTCACAACAAAAACATAGGGACCCTGTTGATCCAGAAGGAGGGCGTCCTGCGGGATGACAAGATGCTTCTGCGCCTCCTTGCTCTCGATAACAACGCTAACAAGTTGCTGATCTACCAACAGAAACTCCGGATTTGAAAATTCAGCTCGGACTGTAATTGTATTTGTCGCTTCGTTGGCACTGGGATCAGCATAGATGATCTTCCCGACCTGGTCGTAGATTGTTCCGTCGGGGAGCTTCAGCTTGACGCTGACATCCGAGGTGCTGCGTTGGCTCTTTATGACTTCAATATACAGCCGGTCCGGTATCGGCCATGCCACATGAATGGGATCTTGCGCGACCAGAAGGGCCAAAGGCGCGCCGGATGGGCCGACAAGAGATCCCTTGGTTTCATTTGCCTTGCCAATCCGTCCATCAATCGGGGCCCGGATTTCCGTATACCCCAAATCGATTTCGGCAAGGGAAAGTTGAGCCTTGCGCGCGGCGACATTGGCTTGCGCTTCCTCATACTGCGCCAAATCCTGATCGAGCTGTGCCTGGGAAACCGTCTTTCGGGCGACGAGTTCTTTGGATCTATCATAGTCCAGCTTCGTCAGTTTCTCGGCGGCGGCGGCACTTGCCAGATTGGCGCGCGCCTGTGCCACATTCGCTTCATAGATGCTCTTTTCAATCTTGAAAAGAAGATCCCCTTCCTTGACTGTACTTCCTTCTACAAAGGCAACCTCGGCAAGGTATCCTTCTATACGCGCATTAATCTGAACGCGCGCCGTGGCCTCAACCCGGCCAAAGAAGACCGATTGATCAGCAATCTCCTTTTCTGCGACCTTTGCCACTAACACAGCAGGGGCGGGCGGCTTTCCGCTGGAGCCCGATTGCGCAAGGCCCGTATTCGTCATAGTTAGAATGGGGATTGCCGCCAGGAGGGCCAACAGTAGAGTACCGGAAATTAGCCGCATAGAGCCCCCTCGCAGATTTTGGGAAAAATACTTGAACCTTATTGTCTCATTTACGGGGCAATTCGTAAACATTTCGGTGAAAAAGAATGCTGTCCTTGTGATGGATATATCAGATGTGCTGATTTGCGGCGCTACGTTATGGAATGAAACGCTGTATCCAGAATACTCGTGAAGTCTGGACTTTTAATGCCGATGGCAACGAAGCCTGTTTTCCCGGAGAATGACGCGCTCGCGGGCAGCGGGGAAATGTCTACATGTGTACCGACTCTGTGGGCGATCCATAGATCACCCTCTCCGGCGGCGCGGAATATACCTTTGACCCGCAGAACAGACGGGGGAAGATGACTGAGTATCTTCTTCAGGGCGGCTTTGTCGATTTCCGCTTCCGTGGCGACGGACCACCTTGAAAAATCCGCCTCATGGGTGTGGGAATGTGGGTCGTCGGAAGCCTCAGGAAGCTGGACGACGTTCATTTCTTCGCCAAAAAATATTTCTCCGGATAAGGTACCGTGTGTAATTTTGATAATCGGCGCTTTGTCGTTCATACCGCGCATAACCCCTGCACATTTCTCTAAATCTTGCTGTGGGGAGAGATCGCATTTATTGAGCAGTAGCATATGGGCACTGCTGATTTGTGCCTCAACTATTTCCGAAAGCCTCTGATCTTCGAGCGTTGTCTGGAGGTTTGCCGCATCGACAATCGTCACAATCCCGTTCAATGTGAGGTCCGGCTCGGCTCTTGCGAAATTGGCAATTCTCTTGGGCTCCGCGACGCCGCTTGCCTCGATCAGGAGGTGATCCGGCGCTGGATAAAAATCGAGAGCAGTTGAAAAGGCTTTATAGAGATCAGCACCCATGGAGCAGCAGGCGCAGCCATTGGCGAGAGTTAGAATATCACCATCTTTCGCGGCAATGAGGTCCTGGTCTATCGGTAGCTCGCCAAAGTCATTTACAAGGACCATAATACGTAGTCCATCTGCATGGCGCAGCAGATGATTGACCAAAGTCGTTTTTCCCGATCCCAGAAACCCCGCGAGCACGGTCATGGGAAGCGGTTCTTGCCGTTTCATCATGGGATTTTATGCTTCTCCCCCGCGAGGACAGTTCCCCAGATGCCAACGTCTTTCAGATTTTCTCCGCCGATAGTTTCCGGATCATCTTCGAGAATGGCAAAGTCCGCCCATTTGCCGGATTCAATCGAGCCGACCTCATGATCCATATGGAGTGTGGACGCCGCGCCGAGGGTGATTGCCTGTAACGCTTCGGCAACGCTAATTCGCTCATACTCACCGAGCAATTTGCCGCTTTCTGTTAATCGGTTAACGGCGCACCATGCGGTAAATAACGGCGCCATCGGCGTTACCGGTGCGTCGGAATGAATGGCGAAAGTTACGCCATAGTCTATCGCCGACTGACAGGCATCCAAGCGAAGCGCTCTATCCGGCCCCATGGTTAGTTCATAATGCTTGTCGCCGAAATAATAGATATGGTTGGAGAAAAGATTGGCGGC
>NZ_JARGOQ010000001.1:209880-229748 GCF_029233945.1 Sneathiella sp.
CCGAGTTTCGCCTCGGCTTCCTTCAATCGTGCCTGCGCTTCTTCCAGCGTTTTGACTCCTGGCCAATGCCTTCCGTCGGGATCAACACGATCCTGATATCCGACATAGGTATATTTCCATATTCCGCCTGCCATCAAATGGCAATGCCCTTCGACAAATCCCGGCATAATCACCTTGTCGGCAAAGCTGTCGTCAAGCGTATAGTCGCCCCAGCCGGCAATCTCCTCAATTGTTCCCGTTGCCAGCACCCGCCCGTCGCGTACCGCGACATGGGTGACATGGGGGCGGGCAGGATTCATGGTGATAATTTTTTTCGCGCTGAATACGGTGATTGCCGACAAGATCAGGGTCCTCTCTTTTTCGCTTTTTTGTAGACAGAGTGTAAGCCGCTCTTTAACCTCTGAAAAATAGTTTATTTCGGGGGTATTATTGTAAAAATCAGAGGAATGGATGCGCTATACCCTTAAGCAGCTAAACTATATAGATGTTGCGGCTCAGCACCGCTCCATTACCGGGGCGGCGAAGGCGCTGAATATATCCGCCTCCTCCATTTCCTCCGCCATCGATGCCATCGAAATCCAGACCGACAAAAAATTATTTACCAGACTTCCGTCAAAAGGCATCAGTGCAACCCAGTTCGGTCATGTGTTCCTGTCCAATGCCCGCCAGTTGCTCAAGGCGCATCGTTCCTTCGAAGAAGCCGTCGATGAGCAGGCGAATGCAATTAACGGGGCGGTCCGCATGGGATGCTTTACGCCAGCGGCACCGATTATTCTGCCTTTAATTACAAAATCTGTAGTCGATAATCATCCCGGTATTTCCATTCATTTTACAGAAGGGGATATCTCCAGAAATCTGCGGCATGTCGTGGATAACAAAATCGATCTGGCGATCGGGGTGAGCGCCAATCTCCCCTCCAGTATTAATTTTGTACCGATGTTCGTTGCTCCGCCGCATATTGTATTACCTCATAATCATCCGCTCGCGCAGCGCAGGCAGCTCTCGCTGGAAGATGTTTACAGTGAGCCAATGGTACTCCTCGATCTGGATGAGACACGCGAGTACATGTTTGGTCTCTTTGGTCAGAATAACTTGACGCCGCATGTCGCCTATTCGTCGCAATCGTCGGAAATGGTTAGAAGTATGGTGGCGGCAGGCCTCGGCTATTCAATATTTAACCTTCGGCCTTTGCAAAAACAGCAATACACTGTCGGTGATCTTGTGCGTATTCCGCTCACACCGGGGTATCGCAGCGTAGAATATGGGATTATTTATCGCGTCGATACACATCTAAGCAAGGTCGATCAGGTCGTCATTGATACCTGCGTCAGATTGCGCGACAGCGGTGCCTTTAACAGGGCGGTTTTGCCAGAGGGTCATGTGGAGAGTGATCATCGGAAAAATGTACTAATACCAGCATAAAAATATATTTTACGAAAGAAGGTCGCTGAACTAGCCTGATTAATAGTGAAAAACTAGAGAAATTCTCATAAATCACAGGAGGCAGGATGAGGAAGACAGGAATTATTGCGGCTGCAACGGCGATGCTCATGACCGTCGGCGCCGCATCTTTTACCCAGGCAGAAGAGCCCAAAAGTGGCGGAACGTTGGTCCTCGGGACAACGCAGAAGGCACGCCACCTTAACCCTGCGGTTCAATCCGGGATCGCGACGGCAGTACCAGGCACTCAGATTTTTGCAACCCCGTTGCGGTTCGATGAGAATTGGGAGCCGCAGCCCTATCTGGCGGAAAGCTGGAGCATTTCCGACGACGGCAAGAGCATTACGCTTAAGCTTCGGGCGAATGCGAAATTCCATGACGGGGAACCGATTACATCCGAAGATGTGGCCTTCTCGCTGCAGACGGTAAAGGACAACCATCCCTTTAAATCTATGTTCGCTCCGGTGACGGGCGTGGATACGCCGGACCCCTTAACGGCAGTGATCAACTTCGAAAAGCCGCATCCTGCGGCCCTCCTCGCGATGTCGAGTGCGCTGCTCCCGATCATTCCAAAACATATTTACGGTGACGGGCAAGACGCGAAGAGCCATCCGGCGAACAATACGCCCGTCGGGTCCGGGCCCTTCAAATTCGTCGAGTTCAAGCCGGGCGAATATATCATACTGGAAAAGAACCCGGATTACTTTATCGAAGGAAAGCCCTATCTCGATAAGATTATTATTAAGAATTATAAGGACATAACCAGCCTCGCGCTGGCCATGGACAAGGGCGAAATCAACATGTATCCCTTCCTCTCGTCGACCAAGGATATTGTGCGGCTGAAGAAGAATGATGGTCTGGTTGTCACCGACAAGGGGTATGAGGCTGTTGGCCCGATGAACTGGCTCGCCTTTAATACCAACAATCAGTATTTGAAGGAAAAGGGCGTCCGTCAGGCAATCGCCTACGCCATGGACCGTGATTTTATCATCAATGCTCTGTTAGGTGGCCAGTCGAAGGCGGCGACGGGTCCGGTAGTACCGGGAAGTCCTTTCTATGCGGCTGATGTCGAAAAATATGATGTCGATCTGGACAAAGCCAATGCTATGCTTGATGAGGCGGGTTTCCCGCGCGGCGATGGCGATATGCGTTTTGCATTGACCATCGATTATATTCCGGGCCAAGCAGAGCTGCAGAAGAATGTGGCGGAATATCTGAAGTCCCAGCTTAAGAAGGTCGGTATCGACGTGGAACTTCGCGCGTCACCTGATTTCCCGACATGGGCGAAACGTGTTGGTGGTCATGATTTCGATATGAGTATGGACATCGTCTTTAATTGGGGTGACCCGGTCATCGGGGTTCACCGTACTTACCTTTGCGATAACATCAAGAAGGGTGTGATCTGGTCCAATACACAGAGCTATTGTAACGAGGAAGTGGACAAGCTTCTGAATGAGGCCGGATTGGAGCTTGATCAAGCGAAGCGTATTGCACTTTATAACAAGGCGCAGGAAATCATCGTTGATGAGGCACCTCTCGCGTTTATCAATGTGCTGCCGTATCACACTGCCTATAGCAAGGAAATTGGCAATCCGCCCGTGACGATTTGGGGCACGATGTCACCACTCGATGAGGTTTACATCAAGTAATATGCCGCGTCCGATTATCGACATACGGCGGGAGGACCACTGGTCATGACAATGACGCTTTTGGTTGCTCGCCGTTTGTTGCACGCTTTCTTGCTCATTCTGGCGGTGCTGGTTCTGAATTTCCTTCTGATCCATATGGCCCCAGGGGATCCGGCGGATGTGATCGCCGGGGAGATGGGCGGTGCGACCGAGGAAATGATGGCCGATATTCGAAAGACCTATGGTCTCGATAAACCGGTCTATGTTCAACTCGGCGTTTATCTGACGCGAGCATTGCAGGGTGATCTCGGACAGTCCTTCTTTTATAATGCCCCGGTGCTGGATTTGGTTGCAAGCCGGGCCGGGCCGACCATTCTTCTCGTTGCGACAGCCCTGTTGTTCGCGATTTTCGTGGGAACTCTTCTCGGGGTAATCGCATCCCATAAACCCAAGGGTTTCGTCAGTGGCCTGGTCACGGTTGTCTCTGTCATAGGCTATTCCGCACCGATCTTCTGGACAGGCATGATGCTCGTCATTCTTTTCGCTTGGGTTTATCCGATATTCCCTATCGCCAATATGTATGACATCACCAAGAGTGGTGGGTTCTTCGGGCGGGTTATCGACATCCTTTATCATCTTATATTACCGTCGCTTACGCTGGGCATAGTGTATCTCGCACAATATGCCCGGTTGACGCGCGCAAGCATGCTGGAAATTCTGGGATCGGATTATATCCGCACGGCGCGCGCCAAAGGCGTCGCGGAAGTCAAGGTCTATGGCCATCACGCGCTTCGCAATGCCGTGTTGCCGGTGGTCACGATTGCCGGGCTTCAGTTCGGCAGCATTATTTCCGGCGCGGTTCTGGTGGAGACAGTTTTCAGCTGGCCCGGACTTGGTACGCTTGCGTTCGAGTCCATTCTTGCGCGGGATTATCCAACCATACTCGGAATTTTGTTTTTCTCTTCCCTTTTGGTAATCGTTGCAAATCTGATTACAGATTTTGTCTATCGGCTTGTCGATCCGCGTATTCGGACGGGTGGGTGACATGACAACAGTTGAAAACAGTCAGGATATCGTTCAGAGTCAGAGCCCCTGGCGGGAGGCCGCGCGCGCCTTCCGGCAAAGCTGGGCGGGTATGCTCGGTATGCTTATTTTGATCCTTGTTATTTTATTCACATTTGCCGGGCCCTTCTTCTATCCGGTGGATCCGTTTGAGATTGTCTGGGCGCCGCTTACGCCGCCGGGCGCCGCAGAGCAGGCGCCCTTGGGAACCGACTATTTAGGCCGGGATATTCTGGCCGGACTTATTAATGGCGGACCTGCAACGCTGTTTGTCGGGCTTGTCGCCGGTATTATCACGATCACGATTGGTATTTTGGTCGGTGCCTTTGCCGGATTTTACCGGGGCATGGTCGATGAATTCCTGATGCGGGTCACAGAATTTTTCCAGGTTTTGCCAGCCTTGCTTTTTGCGATGGTGCTGGTCACCCTCTTTACACCGACAATCTATGTTGTCTCCCTCGCGATCGGCATTGTCAGCTGGCCAACGACAGCCCGGTTAACTCGCGCGGAATTTCTGCGCATCCGAAATCTGGAATATGTCAATGCGGCCCGATCCATCGGCGCGCGAAACCGGCGGATCATCTGGCGCGTTATCCTGCCCAATGCGCTGGCTCCGTTGATTGTGGCGGCTACATTGACGATTGGTATTGCCATCCTGTTTGAGGCGGGGCTCAGTTTCCTCGGGCTTGGGGATCCGAATGTCTTCAGCTGGGGCCTGATGATCGGATCTGGCCGTGAATATATTCTCGATGGGTGGTGGGTCGTGACACTGCCGGGTTTCATGATCTTTCTGACGGTGCTGGGGTTCAGTCTTGTGGGCGATGGCCTCAACGATGCCTTTAATCCAAAGCTGAGGGAGCGTTGATGACTGCCATTCTCTCGATTAAAGATCTGGTCGTTGATTTCAGAACGCGCGCTGGTAATGCGCGTGTCCTCAACGAAATATCACTGGAGCTGGAGAGCGGGGAAATCCTTGGCATTGTCGGGGAATCCGGGTGCGGGAAAAGTATGACGGCGCTTTCTGTCATGGGACTGGTGCCAAGCCCGCCCGGCAAGATTACCAACGGGTCCATATCACTGGACGGGGAGGACTTGGTGCAGGCGTCAACCGCGCGGATGCGGCAGGTGCGCGGCGGCATTATCTCGATGATTTTTCAGGAACCGATGACCTCCCTCAATCCGGTGTTTCGCGTTGGGGATCAGATTGCAGAATGCGTGCTCCTGCATGAGGATATCACGAAGGCCGACGCATGGGCGCGGGCCGTTGAGATGCTTACGAAAGTCGGCATTCCGGAGCCGGCAATCCGGGCAAAGGCCTATCCGCATGAACTCTCGGGCGGCATGCGCCAGAGGGTGATGATTGCCATGGCGCTTTCCTGCCGCCCCCGAATTCTTATCGCGGACGAACCGACGACGGCGCTGGATGTGACGGTGCAGGCGCAAATTTTCGACCTTTTGAAGGATCTGCAGCGCGAAACAGGGACCGCCATTATCATGATTACCCATGACATGGGCGCGATTGCCGAACTTGCCGACCGGGTGGCGGTTATGTATGCCGGGCATATCATCGAGACCGGAAAGACGGAAGATATTCTCGCAAACCCCCAGCATCCCTATACCCGCGGACTGATTGCCTGCGTCCCCCATCTGGAGGAAAACCCGACGGAGGACCGACCCTATTTGAGCGAGATTAAAGGGGTGGTTCCCTCCCTGACGGAACTCGGGAAGGGGTGCGCCTTTGCACCGCGCTGCCCGTATAAAACGCCCGTCTGTGAGGAGGAGCGCCCGCATATCGGCGCCATCGATGAGAGTCATTCCGTCGCCTGCTACAATGTTAAATATGTGGTGGCGGTATGAGTGAAAATTCTCTTCTGGAAGTACAGGACCTGAAGGTTCATTTCGGCGGCAAGACGCTTTTTCGCAAGGCGCAAATTGTCCATGCCGTTGATGGCGTCAGCTTTTCCGTTCCGAAGGGCCAAACCCTCGGGATCGTGGGGGAGAGCGGATCGGGTAAAACCACAACGGCGCTCGCAGTATTACGGCTTGTGCCAATTACAGACGGCATGATCCGTATTGGTGATGTCGAGATTAGCGCTCTTGAAAAAGAGGACCTTCGTGAGGCACGGCGAAAAGTTCAGATGGTGTTTCAGGATCCCTACTCGTCGCTCGATCCGCGCCGACGGGTTGGCGATATTGTCCGCGAGCCGCTCGATCTTATGGAGATTGGTGCAGAAGAGGACCGGGATCAGATGGTTCATGATCTCTTTGTACAGGTTGGTCTGCGCCCGGAACTGGTTCGGCTTTTCCCGCATCAGTTCTCGGGAGGACAGAGGCAACGTGTTGGCCTTGCCCGGGCCCTTGCAACAAAGCCTGAGTTGATTGTCTGTGATGAGCCCGTCTCCGCCCTCGATGTTGCGGTGCAGGCGCAAATCCTGAACCTGATGCGGAAATTGCAGGAAGATCTGGGCCTGACTTATCTTTTTATCAGCCATGATCTCGGCGTGGTTCAACATCTATGTGATCATGTTGCAGTAATGTATCTCGGCCAGATCGTCGAACAAGCGGATCGCATCTCGCTGTTTTCCAATCCGCAGCATCCTTATACCAAGGCGCTCCTCGCGGCTGTGCCGAAGGCGCGTCCGCGCGATGGCAGCGAAAAGCGGGTGCCGCTCACGGGAGACCCACCGAGCCCGATTAATCTGCCGACGGGATGCCGTTTTGCGGGCCGTTGCCCGGTTGCCTTTGAGAAATGCCATAGCATCGCCCCGGCATTGAAGGACCGGGGAAATGGCCATATGGCATCCTGCCATTTGCTGGATTAGTTTCTATTCTCGGCGAAGGCGGGCAATGGTCTGAAGAAGTCCGAGGGTAGAGCCGCCTTTCTCCTCACAACCGGTTTCGGTGCCGATAAGCGGAAGCAAGCAAGCCGCCAGTTCCTTGCCGAGTTCAACACCCCATTGGTCGAAACTGTTGATGCCCCAGATGGCGCCCTCAACAAAGACGCGGTGTTCATACAGGGCGATAATACGCCCGAGGGTACGGGGAGTTAGCTTCCGGTATATCAGGGTGGTGGAAGGACGGTTCCCTGGAAAAGCCTTGTGGGCCGTTAAATCCAGTTCTTCACCTGTTGGGCCCGTAACGATAAGTTTCTCGGCGACTTCCTCACCGGTGCGGCCGCGCATAAGCGCTTCCGATTGGGCCAGGCAACTGGCAAGCAACAGCTGGTGATGCTGCGGCAATTTGTCTTCATGGGATTGCGCCGCCACCAGAAATTCGCACGGGATAATCCGGCTTCCCTGATGGAGAAGTTGATAGAAAGCGTGCTGACCATTGGTGCCCGGCTCCCCCCAAACAATGGGGCCCGTGTGTCGTTCAACGACCTTTCCATTAAGCGCGACTGTTTTACCATTGCTCTCCATATCAAGTTGCTGCAAATACGCTGGCAGGCGGGCGAGCCGTTGATCATATGGGAGCACAGCGCGGCTTTCATAACCGCAGATGTTATTGTGCCAGATACCAATAAGACCCAGCATGACGGGCATATTCTCTTTTAGTGGCGCCGTCCGGAAATGCTGGTCCATCTCATGACCGCCTTCAAGGAACTCGACAAATTGTTCCGGGCCGATTGCGATCATCAGGGATAGCCCGATAGGCCCCCAAACCGAGTAGCGTCCGCCCACCCAATCTTCAAAGCCGAAGACCCGATCGGGTGGGATGCCGAAGTCGGTGGTTTTTTCAAACGCCGTTGAAACTGCAGCGAAATACTCTGCTGCGTTCTCTTCAATCCCGGCCGATAACCATTCTTTTGCAGTCGCGGCGTTGGTCATCGTCTCAATCGTCGTGAAGGTTTTTGATGCGATGATGAATAATGTGCGTTTAGGGTTCAGTTGCTCAAGTAAATCCGAGATTTCGGCCCCATCGACGTTTGATACGAAATGCATCCTGGGGCCGTCGCGGTAAGGCGACAGCGCACGAGTCGCCATGGCAGGACCAAGGTCTGATCCGCCAATGCCGATGTTGACCACATCCGTAAAAGCCGCGCCGTCATACGCTGCGATTGTTCCATTGCGGATACCATCCGAAAATTCTGCCATCCGTTTCAGTGTTGCGTGGATACAGGGCATAACGTCCGTGTTGTCAACGAAGACTGGTTCGTCGCTTCTATTGCGAAGGGCGGTATGGAGTGCTGCGCGGTCTTCCGTCCGGTTAACGCGCTCGCCCTTGAACATGGCATCGCGCTTGTCCTCAAGCCCTTGTGTTTGGGCTAGCTCCAGCAGCAATTCGCGGGAGGCTTCATCGAGACTTGTTTTTGAATAATCGAGCAGCATGTCATCGAGAGGGACTGAGAAATGCCGAAATCGCTCCTTATCCTGGTTGAAACGCTCAACAAGGGGAGTGTCTTTGGTCTTCTCATAATATTCAGCCAGGCGCGGCCAAATATCTTCGCCCATTGTGTTTCTCCCGATTTGCTTACTCTACGGTATCGATATGTAATCTCACTGTAAATTACTCTGCGCTTCGTTAAGGATTTCTCAAAATGGAGTATATTTTAACTAAATCCGATCATTCATCGGGCGTGCTTACATTTCATCGACCAACTTAATTAGTTCACTCCCTGACGGACCAGCCGTTTCTAGAAACTTCTTGTTAAATGCGGGCCGCATAATGTTTTTCAACGCCTCGATTTCCGGCTCAGTTGCAATATGAATTTGCATGTCTTCATCTTTTAGCAGCTTTGGCGCGGCAGCTGCTGAAATTTCGCTCGCCTCGATTGCCCAGACTGCGGCCCTTGCGCTGGCGTCTTTTATTGCCTGTTTGCTTTTCTCTGGCAACGCATTGTACCAAATGCTGTTGACATAACCGTTATAGAAAAAGGTGAAAAGCGGGAGGATCGTTACATGGTCCTGTACTTGATAATAACCGGCGGACAGGGCAGAGGACACATTTGTCAGGCCCGCATCGAGATCGCCGTTTTTCAGGGCCTCATACGCCTGCCTGTCTGACATATCGACGGGACTCGCGCCCAATGCTTCGAAGGCGGCGTTTGAGATTGATCCCAACCCCTGAATCCGAAGGCCTTGAAAATCCGATGGTTTGATTATATGACGCCCCTTTGACGTAATCGCAGTACGCCATGTGGTGAACAGCCAGGTAAGGTTGGTCAGCCCTGTGTCCGCAATTTGTTGCGCCAACAAATCGGCGGCAGGAGAACCCCTCCATTTTTTAAGAATGTCAACATTGCGAAGTGCAAAAGGTTCAAGCGTTATATCCATTAACGGAAAGCTCTCCGTCCACTGACTGTTGTTGGAGAAAGCGCACTCCAACTCTCCGGCCCGGACTGCGGCGGCGTTACGCGGCGCCTTCACCAAGCTGTTTGCACCATTAATCTGCACATCGATATCATTTTCCGACAACGTCTCAATTTCCGCCGCCCATTGGTCGATGACTTTGGCAATATGGTTATTCGGCGGAAGCGGATGGCTGCAGCGCATGATCTCTGCCGCCTGCAGCGTATTGGTGAGGGGCATCATCAAAGCCAGGCTGATAATGGCGCCGAAAAATTTTTTCAACTTCACTCGTTCCTTAAACTATGAGCATCTTTTTTGAGGGCGGGAAAATGCTCTCCGCTCTTTTTGCCGCAGACTATAATCTGAGAAGACCTGATTTGTCATGCATTTGCTTCAAGTCGTTACAGGCTCGGCGCGTTCTTCCCATTTGACAGCCTTTAGGTCGAGGACAAAGATGGAGTAAATCACAGGCACCAGCAGCAGTGTTGTGAAGGTCGCAATGGTCAGTCCGCCGATCTGTGCATAACAAAGCGGCTGCCAGAGCGGCCCGCCATGAAGCGCAAGGGGGCCGAGGCCGAAAACCGTCGCGCCAACAGTAATCAGAACGGGACGGAGACGGACGATCCCTGCGTCCAGTAACGCCAGCCGCAATGGTTCCCCCTTTCCATGCATTTCTTCGATAAAGTCGAAAAGTACGATGATATGGCTGACGATCACGCCGATCAGGGCAACGATACCAAGAAAGGCCATGAAACCAAACGGACTGCCTGTAACGGCGAGAGCGATGAGGGCGCCAATGATGCCATAGGGTACGGCCGCCAACACGACCAAAGGCTTGACCGCATTTTTAAACTGAAAGACAAGAGCCACAAAAATCAGGCCGATGGATATCGCCATGACTTTGGCGAGCTGCTTGAAACCTTGTTGGGCATTCGCCTGCTCACCCGTAATCTCCATTGTAAAGCCGGGCGGGAGTTGTTCCTTGAATACGGCGAGGTCATTCTGGATAACCGCCATGACTTCGGATGGCAGGACTCCGGCCAGCGGGAAGGCGCGCACATTAACGGTGCGGAAATGCTCCTCGCGCCGGATGCGCTCGGTATGGAGCTGATACTCAACGGTTCCAATCTGTCCAAGCGGGATTTTGTTGTTACTCGTAGAGGCAAATACATAAAGATTTTCAAGGTCTGAAAGCTGGGCTCGCTCGGACGGTTTGAGGATAGATACAACAGGGATGTTCTTGTCCCCGCGCTGCAAGGTGGTGACCTGATTTCCATTTAGCCCAGCGGAAGAAGACGCCGCTATATTCTGATTGGTCACACCGGCAAGAAAGGCGCGGTCCGGGTCAATCTCAATACGAAGCCGCAGGGATTCGCCGCCCCAGTCCTCACGCGGGCGGGCCGCATTTGGCGCGTTTGCAAGTATTTCAATAACGCCGTTCGCGAGCTTGCGAAGGGTGGCAATCTCCGCTTCAGACTCCGGGCCTTCAGACTGGACTGCCGATTTTGCGGCCAGGCGGATTTCCACAGGATAGGGAACAGGGTTCGTCTGCAATTGCCGTACGTCGATGATGGCTTCCGGTATTTTTTGGCTTAAGGCTTCCTGCAGATACGGTATAAGTTCCGCTGTGAGGTCCTTGTTATTCACACGCATCACAAGCTGGGCGTAATTGCGTTGATGCAGCTGCGGCGTGACCGAGAACCAGAAACGCGGCGCGCCGCCACCGATAAAACTCGCAATGGATTGTAGTGGATCGCCGCCGCCGTCCGAACCAAGACTTGCCCCAAACTGCGTTGCAACGCCCTTGATGATCTGCACAGCGTCTTCAACGACCTTCTGTGTTTCATGGATATTCGCATTGTTGCGAAGGGTGACATCGGCATAGAACAGATACTGGACATCGTCCGGAAAGAAGGATGTTTTGAGCGTCTTGCTCAAGGGAATGATCAACGCGATAAAGGCAAGGGATACGAGAAGGGCTTTCTTGCGGTGATTAATCAGAAAGCTGCCCACGCGGAAATACAGCCCGGTGAACCCGCGCGCACGCCGTTCCTCAATCGTCGGTTCGGGCTTATTCCGAGCCCTCAAAAGATAATATCCAAGGAAGGGAAGAAAGCTCATTGAGACCAGCCGCGAACATACAAGGGCAGTCGTCATCACGACCGGAAGGCTATATAGAAACTCCCCGGTATTCCCTGTGAGCAGTAGAAAAGGAAGATACGCCACGACATTGGTGATAGTCGCGAACATGATCGCATGGGCAAGCTTGGTCGGCCCAAGCCACGCGGCAAGGGTTCTAGGTTGCCCTGCGGCAAGCCCTCGCTTGATCGCATCGCCAGCCACCACCGGATCGTCGACAAGAAGACCAAGGGCAATAATCAATGTTGCGATTGAAACCTGCTGGAGCTGAATCCCCAACGTATCGATTATCCCGAATGTCATGGCCAATGTAATCGGGATCGATATCATCATCAAAAGGGCCGAACGCCATTCCCAGAAACCAACTAAGGATATCACGACGACGAGGATAATGGCTTCAATCAAGGCGGTCATGAACAAATCAATGTTTTCCGCCACCTGGGACGGCTGGTTTGAAATACGTTCAATCACCAGATCGTCGGGAAGATGCGGGCGCACTTCTTTCAGGACAGCATCCACGGCCTCACCAAACTTGCCGATCTGGCCGCCATCGCGCATCTGTATGGCAAGAGAAATTGCCTTGCCGCGCTTCCAGTTCCCCTGTTCATCTCTCCAGTTAAAGAAATTGAGAAATTCCGGCGGAGATTGATATCCGGGCACGACTTCACCGATATCCCGAAGATACACGGGGGCTCCCGATGGGGAGGTCGTGAAAGCTGTTCCGCCGATCTGATCTGGGCTGGTATATTTACCAACCGGCTCGACCAATACACTGGAGCCGCTGGCGTAAAATTCTCCGCCTGAAATATCGCTGTTGCGTGCGCTGATCGCGCCGGACACATCGCCCGGTGTCAGTCCGTAGGACGCGAGAAGGTCCTGTGAATACTCCAGAAATATCCGTTCATCCACGACACCGGATGTGTTGACGACGGTCACAAGCGGGATGGTCTGAAGATTGCGAATGATCAGGTTGGAAAAATCATCAAGCTCCCGATAGCTGTATTTCCCTCCGGGAGATGCCTGCAAGATGTCGTTTGTCTTAGCCGGATCATCGATAACAATGGCGGGCCAGGCGTCTTCATGAAAGCTGACTTGCGCGAGTTTGGTATGAAGGAAGTCTCTGAGTTCTTTTTTCAGGTCGGCATCCGAAAGGCCTGTTGAGAGGTCAAGGCCGATAAAGCCCGCACCTTTCAGAGAAATAATGTCCGAGGCGACACCGGCTTTAACCAGGTATTCCTTGAACAGATCCATATTCCGGCCGGGTGCTGTCAGTGCAATATCCCGTGGCATTACGACAATCAGGGATCGGCGCGTTAGTTCATCACCCGCCGCATTCGATCGGGCGATTTTGATCGCTTTTTCTATGTCCCGTGCACGCAGGGAGATTTCCACGGGATTTTCCGTCGGGCTGGCGATGGTCATCAGGATAGCCGCCGTATCTCCAAACCCGTCGTTAAACTGTATGGGGCCAGCCCCCTCCGGTAAATTAAGGGCCTTCAGGTTGAGGTCGATTTCATTGAAAGCAGACTTTGTATCGTCCAGCGTTTCCTCCAACTGGATCTGAACGATGGACAGATTGGGCAGAGTCAGGGATTTAACGGCAAATTTGGTCGGGCCGACCGGATGCAATGTCGAGCTCAAGGCGATCTGTTGTTCAATCGGCCGGGTGACCAGCTGTTCAATCTTTGTTGCATCTGCTCCGGGCCAGCTTGTAATCACGGAGGCAACGCGCACCTGAATGGCGGGGTCCTTCGCCTTCGGCATGGAGAGATAGCCATAAATTCCCCACATAAAGACGGCGAGGAGCAGGACCCAGGAAATATGCCGGTTCTCGGTGAAATAGCGCGCGGTGTTGTGGGTTTCCGTAATATCTTTCACCGGCTCGGCTCCCCTCTTCCTTTAAGAGATACCATCACGGAATAACGGCCACTTGCTGCCCGTCCCTGAGGAAGGACGCGCCATTGACAACCACCTTCGCATCGACGTCAAGCCCGCCCAAAACGGTGATTTTGTTGCCATGCACATCGCCAAGCTCTACATCCGTCAGCTTTGCAATGGTTTTATCTGCGTCAGGTTGCAATATGAAAACAGCATATCCGTCAGCATTTGTTTTGGAGCGCACTACCGCAGAAAGGGGCAGCAGCGATCCCTGATGCGTATTTGCGGCTTCCTTAGGCAGACTAAGCGACGCAATCATGCCGACCTTGAGAAGGTTGGCCTTGTTATCGATATCTATCTTGACGTCGAAGACCCGGCTGTTTGTATCAGCGGATGGGGCAATCTCGGAAATCTTGCCAGTGAAAACTTTATCCGGAAAGGATTGGGTGACCAGATTTTGAGTATCCCCGATTTTGAGTGACTGGACGGTATTGTCCGGTACACCGAAAACCGCCTTGACCGTTGTGGTATCGGCAATAACAAAGGCTACGGTTTGCGGGTTGGCGAGCGACCCGACATCGAGGTTGCGCTGCAGGACCACACCGTCCAGCGGAGCGGCCAGATCAAAATCATTCACATTGTTGCGGGCGATTTTCTGCGCGGCTTTAGCATTTTCCAGCTGCGCGACGGCATTTTCATATTCTTGTTTTGCGCTGTCGTAATCGGGGGCGGTCATGCTGCCGGACTTAAACAATGTCGTCGCGCGGCCATAATCCTGCTTGCCTTTATTGAGGTTCGCTTCCGCGGCGGACACCTGGCTATCCGCTTGGGTCAGACTGTCGCGAATGTCTTTTGAATCCACTGTCGCAAGGATATCGCCCTTTTTCACCACATCGCCCGCCTGGACCGCGCGTTCCGTACCGCTGTTGTCCTTGACCTGCATCAACTCGGTAACATATCCGGTGACCTTGAAGGCGACATTGACTTGCGTGTTCGCTTCGATATTGGCGCTGTAGCGGACATCCGCCCTGCTGGTATCCTGAGAGAGCGTTGCGGCGCGGACCGGCTGCAACGGTGCCGTTTTGGGCGCCTCTTCAGAATCGCAGGCCGTCAGGACCGACAGGCCCAGCACCACGCCAAACATCGCGAATAGTCTCGGTGACATCTATTCTTCCCCCAATGCCTGCTCCAACTCGGCGCTGGCATTCCAAACGCCGAGCAGCGCCTGATGATAATCGTCATTTGCCTTTTCCAGTTGCGACTGGGCATCCAGCAAATCGCTCAGTAAGATCGTCTTCGCCTTATATTGATTGAAGCTGACGCGGAGCTTTTCTTCCGCCGCCTTCTTGGCCATTTCAGTAACAGGAACAAGGGATCTCGCCACTTCTAGATTACGAATGCTTGCGTTGACTTGCGCGCGTATCTGATCCTCGTTATCACGGAGCGAATTCAACGCCTGCTGCAGGGCATAACGCGATCCGGCGACATTGCTCTGGTTTCCTCCCCAGGTAAAAAAGTCCCATTTCGCAAGCAGCCCGACATAAAGGCTCTCATCCGGTAGAAGTGTTGTGTTTTCCGCCCGGCCATAGCTTGCGACAAGATTGACCTCCGGAAGATACCCGCTTTTCTGGATTTCTACTTCTGTCTCGGCGGCCTCGACTTGAAGGCGCGCCTCCTTTGTTTCCGGTCTTTGCGCCAGTGCCTGCTCTTCCGCTTGATCCGCGTTGTAGGAAAATGATGGGCTTGCATTGGCTGGGGTGACACGGAACGGTATGGAAATATCTCGGCCCAACAAAGTGTTGAGCTGTTGCTTGCTCGTAAGAAGGTTATTCTGCTGAGTGAGAAGATCATGGCGGGAAGAGGCAAGCTGCGCCTCTCCGTTCAGGAGTTGATATTCAAGCTCTGTCTTCTGTGCAACGTTATCCTTCAGTATTTTAACCAGTTCCTCATTGAAAGTGACGGAGGATTTCGTTGCCCCGATCTCGCTTTCTTCGCTCAGGATCTGGTAGTAAATCTGCTTGACCTGAAGGGCGATGGATTGCTCTGTTTGACGGGATTGCTGACGTGCAATCTCCTGTTGCGTCTTGAGCTTATCGACATTGAGGCCGATTTCATACAGACCGACAAGCGGTTGCGTTGCCGTCAGGGAATAATGAGTGGTAAAGCCGTTTGTTGTATCGATGGCGACATTGCTGGACGGGACCGGGTTGCCGCCCACCGTGCCGAGCGATCCTTCCTCGAAGGTATATTCATTGTCGACAAAATTTTGCAGGCCGCGAACATGCGCGCTTAGCTGTGGAAACTGTTTGGATTCTACGGCTTTCTTTTGCTCTTCAACGACGTTGATTTGCAGTTCTGAATTTTTGAGCTGGAAATTCTGCGTCTTGGCAAGATGAAGGGCATCTTCAAGGGTCAGAAGTGGGTCCTCTGCTGCCCATGCCGGTGCTGCGATTAGAAAGCCGCCAAGCAAGATTGCTGAAAGTGCAGAGAGTGATTTCACCATAGCAACAGTTTCCAACGATCTCTAATTGGCGACCGAAAAAACATAACGGTTCAATTCAACCATGTCAAAGCGATTGGCGCCGGAACGTGAGCATGCAACTGCTTTGATAGAAAAGAGATTTGCGCGCCCAGCCAATCGCGATCCTATTGTTGCCGCCGAGGTTGAAAAATTCGAAAAAGCTGTATGGTTTGCGGGAAATATCTGCCTTTTCAACTTGGCTTGGCGATAGTTTCATTCATCCGCTTTATTTACCCAAGTTTTTCTCAGGCTCGGGCTGGCTTGCTCTCCCGCGTTCGCCATAGCAGGAGTGCCATGATCCCCATATTCAGCATATTCCAGGCAATGCCGTTAATAAATGCCGCCTGATAGGAGCCTGTCAGGTCATAGATCAGCCCTGAAATCCAGCCGCCGAGCGCCATGCCTACAACCGTCATCATGATGACCAACCCGACCCGTTCGCCGGCCTCCCGTGCGGGTAGATATTCGCGCACGATGATTGCGTAGCTTGGGACAATGCCGCCTTGTGACAACCCGAATATCAGGGAAACGATATAAAGCGAGGCGAGGCCGTTGAAGGGAATGTAAAGAAACAGTGCGAGGCATTGCAGGAAGGAGCCAAGCAGAACGGTTCTGACCCCCCCGATATGATCCGCGAGAAAACCGGAAAGCAACCGACTGACAATACCGCCCGCGAGCATGACCGCGAGCATTTCCGCGCCCGCCGAAACACCGAAGCCAAGGTCGGCGCAATAGGCGACAATATGAACCTGCGGCATGGACATGGCGACGCAGCAGCTTATCCCGGCAATGCAGAGCAGGATTTGCAGGGTTCGGGGAGAGATGTCGGCGCGGAATTTATTGGCTGACGGAGTAATGTTTGCAGATAAAAGCTCGACTGCTTGCGCGGGGAGGCGACGGCGAAGCAGCAACGTCATGGGCATCATCACAGCGATGGAGGCGATGGCGACCAGCACATAGGCATCACGCCAGCCATCCGTCGCGATTATATCTTTCAGAACGAGGGGCCAGAATGTTCCGGCGAGATAATTTCCGCTCGCCGCGGCGGCAACCGCGATGCCGCGATTTTTCTCAAACCAGTGGGAAATATCGGCAATCAGTGGCCCAAAGGTAATCGCGGAACCGATCCCGATCAAGACACCCTGTATGATGGCAAAGGTCCAGATGTCTGTGGAAAGTGCGCCGAGCGCGAAACCCGCGCCGAGCATCATAGACGCCGTTATCATCGGCAATACAATGCCAAAACGGTCAATCAGCCGGCCAAAGATGAAATTGCCGACGGCAAATCCGATCATTGTGGTGGTATAGGGAATTGAGGCATCGGATCGGTCGATGGCGAACTCATCCTGAACCGCCGGCAAAACCACGACGACAGCCCACATGCCCGCACTGCCGATCAGCGAGATCAGGATAGATATACAAAGACGAAGCCAGGAGTATCCGCTGTCGAGATACGGCGCGTCAGAATTATATTGTGAATTAAAAAAGGACAAGCGACACGCCCTTTCCCGCCAATGAATGATTATTGATTTTCTTCTTTGGCGTCACCCTAGCATAGACAGCGGATTTCCTGCACCTCTTTTGATCGAATGATGCTCGCTGGCAAATCCCGCTTCCGGATAGTTGTTTTATTTCTGTCTGCCAGAGAGTAAGCTCAATGGTAATGGACACAGAAAAAATACGAGAATTTCTCGAGAGGAGCATGGAGCATCTAACGGCTCTTGCCTCGGACGTGAATATCCTGTCGCAGCTTCTTGCGGTTGTTTGCGGTCTTATCTTCGCCTATTTTACGCGCCGCCGCCTACAGGTAGCGTTCCTTAGCCTTCGGGACCGTTTTCCGGATCGATCTCCGTTTACCAAAACATTTGAGATTCTGGCGGCACTGTCCCTGCCGTTGATTTGGCTGGCGGTCGAGTTCGCCATACTGGCAATTTTTCAGGGGGTCGGCCCGCCGTCCCATATCATCAGTGCAATCTGCTCCTTGCTGGTCGCCTGGATCGTCATAAATGTAGTCACCAGCCTTGCTGAGAATAAAATCTGGGCCCGCCTGGTTGCCTTTTGTGCCTGGACAGTCGCCGCGCTTAATATTCTGGGGCTTCTTACGCCAACCTTGGTATTTCTGGAAGATCTTGCCTTCAATCTTGGGGAAACACGGATTTCCATGCTCGGCGTCGCCAAGGCTGTGGTGGCCGGAATCATTGTGTTCTGGATTACCTTTGGTTTGTCGCGTTTTCTGGAAGCGCGAATCCATAAATCGAAGGCGCTCACGCCATCCGTTCAGGTGCTGACTGCGAAACTTGTGCGCGTCGGACTGATTGCGGCCGCAGTTCTGATTATCCTGTCCAACTCCGGCATCAATATCACGGCCTTTGCGGTTTTCAGTGGCGCACTCGGCGTGGGTATCGGGTTCGGTTTACAGAAAATTGTGTCCAACCTGATCAGCGGGATCATCCTGCTTCTCGATCGCAGCATCAAGCCGGGCGACGTGATTGAGGTGGGGCAGACTTATGGTCGCGTGAATACGATGGGGGCCCGATATGCCTCGGTCATTACCCGCGATGCTATGGAATTTTTGATCCCCAACGAAGACCTGATCACACAACAGGTCATTAACTGGTCTTATAGTTCAAAGAATGTACGGCTGCGCGCGCCGATCGGGGTCTCATATGACACAGACATCCCGAAAGCCCTCAAGCTGATCGTGGGCGCGGCCGAGGAAGTTCCTCGGGTGTTGAGCGACCCGGCGCCAAAATGTCTGATGCGCGGTTTTGGGGACAGTGCGATTGATCTGGAACTCAGATTCTGGATTGCGGATCCTGAAGACGGGTGCCGAAATGTGACGAGTGAGGTCCTTGTGAGTGTCTGGCAACTTTTCAAGAAAGAAGGCATCAATGTACCCTTTCCACAGCGCGATATTCGTGTTGAAATGGTCAATCCCGGAACCTCTGTGTCGTCTGAAAGCAAGGGGGAGACATGATAGAGAATACGATTGCAGCATGGCATGATTGCGTCAAGACAACTGATCCCGTGAAACTGGACGCCATCCTGCATGAGGAGGCGACGTTCCATAGCCCCGTTGTCCATACGCCGCAGCAAGGGAAGAACATGACCGCCAAATATCTCATGGCGGCGTTTCAGGTTTTGAACGGCGATGATTTCACATATATCCGCGAGATTATCGGACCATCGGACGCGGTTCTGGAATTCACAACAACCATAGACGGGATCGTCATCAACGGGGTTGATCTTATCCAATGGGGAGATGACGGCAGGATCACCGATTTCAAGGTCATGATCCGCCCATTGAAGGCGATCAACACGGTCCATCAAAAGATGGCGGAAATGCTTACTCGTTCCTCTTGGAACTGAGCCACTTACTTTGTAACTTTTCGGAACGACAATGACTACGGAACAAATTCTGCTTTTCTCGCTTTTCGGCGTTGTCTTTGCGCTGCTTATCTGGGGGCGCTGGCGGTACGATCTGGTGGCTTTCGTGGCGCTTGTTATCGCGCTCGTGCTGGGGCTGGTGCCGACAGAGCTTGCGTTTTCAGGTTTTGGTCACCCGGCGACTATTATCATCGCACTGGTGCTTGTAGTTTCTCGGGGGCTTGTGAATTCCGGCGCAGTTGATCTGATTACGCGGCGACTAACGTCATTGGATTTGAAACTGTCCAGCCATATTGCGGCGATGGGCGGCCTCGGAGCAATATTTTCAGCATTCATGAATAATGTTGCGGCGCTCGCGATGCTGATGCCGGTCGATTTACAGGCGGCCGCCAAGGCGAAACGCTCCCCGCGTATTACTCTGATGCCGCTCGCCTTTGCGACGATACTGGGCGGGCTGATCACCTTAATCGGAACGCCGCCGAATATTATTATCGCGTCCTATCGGGAGAATGCTCTAGGGGAGCC
>NZ_JARGOQ010000001.1:229848-246640 GCF_029233945.1 Sneathiella sp.
GGAGCCATGAAACTGGAGTTTGACGGCGAGAAACGGCATGAAAAAGCGGAAGCCGGCGGCATGATCCTGATGGAGTTTGTGGTCCCACGCTATGCCCGTATCGAAGGTCGCTCGGCCATGTCTCTCCGTCTCCTTGTCCGTCATGGGGTGACGCTGCTTGGCGTCTCTCGCCAGGGTAAGAAGTTTCGCGACCGGGTGCGCAAGCTTGATATTGAAGCGGGTGATATATTGCTTCTTCTTGGCCCGGTTGACCGGGTGCCAGAGGTTGCTCAATGGATGGGTGTGCTGCCACTGGCGGAGCGGGGGCTTTCCGTCACGCAATACCGTCGTGCTGGGCTTGCCGCCGGTATTTTTGCGGCCGCGATTATCGTGGCGAGCTTTGGCTGGCTCTATTTGGCGGTAGCACTGGCAATAGTGGTTGCGGCATATGTCGCGCTTGATATCGTTCCCATACAGGAGGTTTACCAGCATATTGAATGGCCGGTTATTGTCCTGCTCGGGTCGATGATCCCGCTCGGTGCCGCGCTTGAGGAATCTGGCGGCACGGCGCTTATCGCCGGCGGTATTGTGGAACTGACTTCTGGCCTTCACGTTGTGGTCGTCCTAACAGTCCTGATGGTGGTGATCATGACCCTTTCGGACGTTTTGAATAATACGGCAACAGCGGTCATCGGAGCACCAATTGCTGTCGATATTGCGAACCGGCTAAACGCTAATCCGGATCCCTTCCTGATGGTGGTGGCGGTGGCCGCGTCCTGCGCCTTTCTCACCCCAATTGGTCACAAGAATAACACATTGATCATGGGCCCGGGCGGTTATAAATTTGGGGATTACTGGTGCATGGGATTGCCGCTTGAAATACTCGTGATTTCAGTCGCCATCCCTGCCATTCTGTTTTTCTGGCCGCTCTGATAGTGCGTAAAACCAATAGCTGAACATTTAATCACGGCACATTTTAAAGGATGTGGAGATGTTAAAAGACAAAGTCGCGGTTATTACGGGATCGACCTCTGGGATCGGCGAAGGATGCGCCAGAGCACTTGCGAAAGAGGGCAGCCATATCGTTCTCAACGGGTTTGGCGACGCCGCGGAAATAGAAGCCCTGCGGAGTTCCATCGAAAGCGAGCATGGTGTGAGATGTCTATACAACGCCGCCGATATGACCAGGCCGGATGAAATCGCAGGTCTGTTTGAGATGGTGGCCAAAGAGTTTGGTGGTGTCGATATCCTGATCAATAATGCCGGGATACAATATGTCTCACCGATCGCCGAGTTTCCGGCGGAAAAATGGGATGCGATCATTGCCATCAATCTTTCTTCCGCCTTTCATACAATGCATCATGCCATTCCGCTCATGACGAAAGGGGGGTGGGGACGGATCGTTAATATGGCCTCGGCTCATGCGCTGGTCGCCTCTCCCAACAAAAGCGCCTATGTCGCGGCGAAACATGGCATCGCCGGGCTGACCAAGACGGCGGCGCTGGAAGTTGCGCGGGACAATATTACGGTCAATGCGATCTGTCCGGGCTATGTCTGGACGCCTCTGGTGGAAAAGCAGATTCCGGATACGGCACGCACCCGCGGCATAACCGAAGAGGAAGTGATTAATGATGTATTGCTCGCGGCGGCGGCAACGAAGAAATTTACGACCATAGAGCAGGTGGCGGGCCTTGCCCTGTTCCTCTGCAGCGACGCTGCCGAGAATATCACGGGCAGCCTGCAATCCATTGACGGGGGCTGGACAGCGCAATAGGGGAGTTGGCAATAAATGACTGCGGATAGCATAGCGCTTAGTATTACCGGAAAGCCCAAGGATATTGGTGGATTTGAAGTGCGACGCCTTCTGCCTGTCGCGCGATGCCGTTCAGTTGGAGCTTTTGTTTTTCTCGACCATATGGGCCCTGCAACCCTCAAGGCCGGGGAGGGGATGGATGTGCTGCCGCATCCGCATATCGGCCTTGCCACGGTGACCTATTTGTTTGACGGGTCGATCCTCCATCGTGACAGCCTCGGAACGGTGCAGGAGATATGTCCCGGCGATGTTAATCTCATGACCGCCGGACGCGGGATTGTCCATTCTGAGCGCAGCAGCGCCGAAAGCCGGTCCAGGGACCGCGAGGTCCATGGTTTGCAGATGTGGGTGGCACTTCCCAAGGAACAGGAAGAGATATCACCCGAATTTTCTCATACATCAAAATCAGCATTGCCCGAGCTTAAAGGAGAAGGGTGGAAGGGCCGCCTTGTTACGGGAAGTCTGTTTGGCGAAACCTCTCCCGTTGAGACAATGAACAGGTATTTCTTTGCGGATTTACGGCTTGAGGCCGATGTTTCCATCCCCTTCACGCCTGATTATGACGAGGCTGCTCTCTATGTTGTTGAGGGGGAGATTGATATCGATGGCGCGACGGTAAGCGCCGGAACCCTTGTTGTGCTGGAGAAGCATCCAACTGTTACGCTGACATCCTCGAAAGAGACAGTCTGTGTCGTTCTTGGTGGGGATGCGCTTCCCGAACCGCGCTTTATGTATTGGAATTTTGTTTCGACCAGCAAAGAAAGAATAGAGCGCGCACAAGATGACTGGCGGGAGCAACGCTTTGATGGCGTGCCGGGTGATACCTCCTTCGTGCCACTCCCGGAATGATATCGGTAAGTTTTTAACGCTCCGAAGAAGTTGACAGCGATCTCATAGACGGGTTTGATATTGTATCTACAAGCCTAAGGCGACGCATGTGTCATTGTCAGCGCGGCCAGCGTCCACAGAAAAACAATAAAAAGGGACATGAGAATGAGTTGGGAAAAAGAGATTGAAGAACTAAAGATCCGTCAGACGCATGCGAAGAAGATGGGTGGCGAGGAAAAAGTTGCGCGTCATGTGAACGCCGGGAAACTGACAGTTCGTGACCGGGTTGACAAAATTCTCGATAAAGGCTCATTCGAAGAAGTCGGGTCCGTCACGGGGAAGGCGGAGTATGACGCTGACGGCAATCTCGTCGATATGCAACCGGCAAATCTGATTACCGGGCGTGGGCGTGTCAACGGCCGCCGCGTGGTCGTCGCCGGAGACGACTTTACAGTACGTGGCGGGGCGAATGATGCGGGGATTCGCGAAAAACTAATCCATGTGGAGAATATGGCGGGTTCGATGCATCTGCCGTTGATCCGCCTTGTTGACGGCACGGGCGGTGGCGGCTCGGTCAAGACAATTGAAACCGAAGGTCGTACTTATGTTCCGGAAGTCAGGGGCTGGGACACGGTGATCGAGAATCTCTCGAAAGTACCTGTTGTTGCGCTTGCTCTCGGATCGACGGCAGGGCTGGGCGCGGCGCGCGTTGCCGCAAGCCACTATTCGGTGATGGTCAAGGAAACCTCCCAGATGTTTGTCGCGGGCCCGCCTGTGGTTGCCAGAACCGGCGAGGTTCTCACTAAGAACGAGCTAGGCGGGTCTGAAATCCATACGCGCAACGGGGCCGTGGATGATGAAGCCGGTTCAGAGGAAGAGGCATTTGAGCGCGCCCGGAAATTCCTTTCTTATCTGCCGCCCTCCGTATTTGAGTTGCCGGAACGTATTGAAACTGGAGATGATCCGAACCGAAGTGAAGACTGGTTGATTGATGCCATTCCACGGGATTCGCGCAAAGTCTACAAAATGCGCAAAATCATTGAGGCGGTTGTCGATCAGGACAGCTTCTTTGAAATTGGCAAAAAGTGGGGACGCTCCGTTATTACCGGTTTTGCCCGGCTGGACGGATGGCCGGTCGCCATTATGGCCAGCGATCCTTATCATTACGCGGGAGCCTGGACATCAGATGCTGCGGATAAAGTCCTGCGCTTTGTTGATCTGGCTCAGACATTCCATCTGCCGGTTGCTCATCTTGTTGACATTCCCGGCTTTCTTGTCGGGCGGCAGGCGGAGGAGCAGGCGACAATCCGTCATGGTGTGCGGGCGATGGCGGCGATCGCACAGGCGACGGTGCCCTGGTGTGCCATTATCGTCCGTAAGGCCTATGGGGTCGCGGGCGCAGCGCATATGAATTCCGGTCGGTTCAATCTCAGATATGCCTGGCCGTCTGGAGATTGGGGATCCCTGCCGATCGCCGGAGGGCTGGAGGCGGCCTATAAGTCAGAGATTGAAGCGTCGGACGATCCCAAAGCAAAGCTTGAAGAGATTGAGGGACGGTTGAACCGATTGAGATCTCCATTCCGGACGGCGGAGCGTTTCATGATTGAGGAGATTGTCGATCCGCGCAACACTCGGAAACTTCTGTGTGATTTTGCGGAAATGGCGGCACCTCTCAGAGAGACGGGCGTTTCCAGTTTCAAGGTTAGACCGTAAATATGCGCGGATAGTCATTTTACCTGATTAAATCATATTTATTAGGAATTTGTGTCGGTTTAATCAGGTAAATTCCGACTTTGGTATGATTTTTTGGCGTATTTTGGTCACACGGCCTATGGGTTTTTGGGGTATTATTAGCAGTAACTTCACGCTTTTAACCACTCAAAGACGAGGCCGACCATGGCTCAACGGAAATTGTCGCACCATCGCTCCGATATTCGCGCGCATTATCTCACAAATGAGACGGCAGCCGTCCATAAGCTGATTGATGATCTCGATTTATCGGAAGAGAGACGCAATCGGATCGTTGATCAGGCAGTGGCGCTGGTGGAAAAGCTCCGCCGTGCCGACAGCCCGGGCGTTATGGAAACGTTCCTTGGTGAATACGGCCTTACAACTGAGGAAGGTGTTGCCCTGATGTGCCTGGCCGAGGCTCTCCTGCGTGTGCCGGACGAAATCACCATGGATGCGCTGATCAGCGATAAGATCGCTCCAGCGGACTGGAGTAAGCATCTCGGTCACTCATCCTCCCCGTTGGTGAATGCCTCCACATGGGGCCTGATGTTGACAGGGAAGGTCGTGCATCCGCTGGGTGACGGCTCTCTGGATGTTGTCGGGCAACTCAGAAAGCTGGTGAAGCGGGTGGGAGAGCCGGTCATCCGCACCGCCGTCAGCCAGTCGATGAAGGTACTTGGTCATCAGTTCGTGCTTGGCCGCGATATTCAGGAAGCGATGAGCCGCGCCCGCGGCATGGAGAAAAAGGGATATACATATTCCTATGACATGCTGGGGGAGGCGGCGCGAACGGCAGAAGATGCGCAGCGCTACTTCATGGCTTACGCCAAGGCAATTTCCAATATTTCTGACCATAGTCTGAATTCGGATAGCCGTGATAATCCGGGGATTTCGGTGAAGCTTTCTGCACTTCACCCGCGCTATGAATATACGCAGAGAAAGCGGGTTCTTGATGAACTGGTTCCCCGTCTGTCATCCCTCGTATTTCAAGCGAAGAACGCCAATATGGGTTTTAATATCGATGCAGAGGAGGCGGACCGTCTCGACCTCTCTCTTGATATTATTGAGGCGGTTCTAACCAACTCGGACCTTAAAGGATGGGATGGTTTTGGCGTTGTTGTGCAGGCATACGGACCCCGCGCCGCCTATGTGCTCGACTGGCTATATGCGCTTTCCAAAAGGTTGGATCGGAAGATTATGGTCCGGCTGGTCAAGGGCGCCTATTGGGACACGGAAATCAAGCTCGCGCAGGTCATGGGGTATGAGGGATATCCGGTATTTACCCGCAAGGCAGCGACGGATGTCAGCTATCTTGCCTGTGCAAAGAAGCTGCTTTCCATGACGGACCATATCTATCCGCAGTTTGCGACCCATAATGCACATTCGATTGCCGCCGTTTTGGAGATGGCGGACGGAGAGGATAGTTTTGAGTTCCAGCGTCTTCATGGCATGGGAGAAGGATTGCATGATCTTGTCATGGCGCAGAACAAAAACCGATGCCGCATTTATGCACCTGTCGGGGTTCATGAGGACCTGCTCGCCTATCTGGTGCGCCGCTTGCTGGAGAACGGAGCCAACAGCTCCTTCGTTAATCAGGTTCTTGATGAAAAGGTCCCACCGCAGCAGGTCGTCCGTGATCCGGTCGGCGCAATACTTTCCTATCCGACAATCGAGAATAATAAAATCCCTAGTCCGGCGGCGCTGTATGGAGCAAGTCGGCGCAACTCGGTGGGGGTCAATTTTGCGAGCCCGTCTGTACTTTCTGATTTTGATGCTGCACGCGATGCCTTCAAGGAGATAACATGGCATGCCGCTCCCCTGATTGGCGGCAAGCTGGTTGCCGGGAAAGGTCAGGAGTTACGCAACCCGTCACTTCGGTCTGATATTGTCGGCACCGTTATTGCCGCCACGCGGGAAGATGTAGGCAGGGCCGTATCAATCGCAGTCGTAGAGACAAAGAACTGGCGAAACACTCCGGTCAATGACCGCGCGGAGATTTTGGAGCGTATCGCCGATCTTTACGAGGAAAACCGGGTGGAACTGATGGCTTTGCTCGCGCGGGAAGCTGGAAAGTCTCTGATGGACGGTATTTCCGAGGTGCGGGAGGCAGCAGATTTCTGTCGATACTACGCTCTGCGCGCACGGGAAGAAGCAAAGAAAGGCGATAAGGAAGGACGCGGTCTCTTTATTTGTATCTCTCCATGGAACTTCCCGCTTGCCATTTTTACCGGACAGATTGCCGCTGCATTGGTGGCGGGGAATACAGTGATTGCAAAGCCTGCAGAGCAGACCCCGTTAATCGCCGCCCGTGCTGTTGAGTTGATGCGTGACGCTGGAATTCCGGGCGATGTTCTGCAACTTCTGCTCGGTGATGGTGCTGTCGTCGGGGCGGCGCTCGTCTCCCATCCAGACATACAGGGAGTTTGTTTTACCGGATCGACAGAAACCGCGCAACGGATAGCCCGATCCATGGCCGCGAATGCGGACCCGGAGGCGCCATTGATCGCGGAGACGGGGGGACTCAATGCCATGATCGTCGATTCAAGTGCACTGCCGGAGCAGGCTATTCGGGATATAGTCGCATCTGCCTTTCAATCGGCGGGACAGCGCTGCTCGGCGCTGCGTGTCCTCTATGTGCAGGAAGATGTGGCGGAGAAGGTAATCCATATGCTTGAAGGGGCGATGGCGGAGTTGAAGATCGGCAATCCCTGGGATATTTCCGTCGATGTTGGCCCGGTGATCGACGCCGATGCAAAGTCGATGATCGAGGCGCATTGCAAGAAGCTGGAAGAGGCAGGGCGGTTGATCAAGAAACTGCCGCTCCCTTCTCAGGCAAAATCAGGCTGTTATGCGAGCCCGGCCGCCTATCGCATCGACGGAATTGAGGAACTGAAGAAGGAGATATTTGGCCCCGTCCTGCATATTGCGACCTTCAAGGCGGAAGACGTTAATAAGGTGGTCGAAAAGATCAATGCAACGGGCTACGGGTTGACGCTGGGTCTGCATACTCGCGTTGATACCCGTGTGCAGGATGTCTGCGACCGGGCCCATGTTGGCAATCTCTATGTCAATCGTAACCAGATTGGCGCGGTCGTCGGCGTTCAGCCCTTTGGCGGGGAGGGGCTGTCTGGAACCGGCCCGAAAGCAGGCGGGCCGCTCTACCTTCATCGCTTTATGAGGAAAAAAGGATATTCGGCACCTTCTCCAACGCAGGTTTCGGGCAAATGGACGGACGTGTCTGCCTCAGGAGAGTTGCAATCCGTTATCCGTGGATTGGTACAGGCGCAGTCCCGCTGGGATCAGCGCGAAGATCGCAGGGCGGTTTTGGAAAGAGCATCATCCAAACTGGATAAATCTCATCAGGAAATATTCAGGACGCCCCTGGATCAGGCGGTGGATTATAATCCTGCCCCTGTCGATCTGGTGGGGCCAACCGGAGAAAGTAACCGTCTCAGCCTGCATGGGCGCGGTGTGATTCTCTGCGCGGGGTCTGAGGCGATCAGGATGGCGGCGATGGCGCTCCTCACGGGGAATGGCGTTCTGCTCGCGGATGCACCGGAGGAGGCCGAAGGCCTGATTAAGGCGTTCGATGGGGAAAAGGAACTAAAAGGCCTCATTGTTCGGTTGGAGGAGGAGCTGACGCCTGGCCTGGTGGCAGCTGCCCCATCATTGAGTGGCATTTCTCTTACGGCCGGAGAGTATGATCTCCGTGCCTACCGGCAGGCAATCGCGGCGCGGGAAGGCGCGATTATCCCGTTGATCATAGGCGGCGAAGATTGGGAGCTTTACGTCGCCGAAAGGGCGCTCTGTATTGATACGACGGCTTCGGGCGGGAATACGAAGCTTCTTGCCGCGAATGAGGCTTAGTCAAGCCCCATGCAGTTTGCATAATAAGTGGTAGTCGCGGGCCAGTCAGAGAAAACACCGACGACACCCACGTCTTTTGCCAGAACATCGAGGACGGTCATGACATCGCCTTCATTATCTATGGCGTCTGTGACCGTTCGGTAATACCAGCCCCCGCCATTGGTGAGGGAGCCGGAGCGTTCCAGCGTCCAGGTAATGATGTTAAGGCCAGCTTTTTTCGCTTCCTTTGCATAGGCGGAGGGAACGATTTGGCCAGTTTCATCGAGGGCCAGCAGCATCCAGATTGGCGGGGCAATATAGCTCAAGCCTTTATCGGCAAGTTCCTGCATGCTGGGTGAGAATGTGTCGGGATCGGCCGGATTTAAGCTGTTACCACGATACCGTCCATCCAGAAATACCGCCTGCGCGCCAAACTCCGACTCATTTTCGATCCAGTAGAGCACATCATCGAGATTGAAGGATTGCGGGAAGACGCGGGCCGGATCGATCCCTGCCGCTTTATATCCTGCGATCATTGCCGTGGCGTAGTCCTGCTGGCTGTAGTTCCCATTGTAGGGCATCGAAACATCGGCTGACTTTAACTCAGGCGTAAATTTAAGACCGAGGGCGTCAATCAGCGTGATACTCTCCTGATGCGTCATCAGTGTGCCGTTCGATGCATAAAGATCGGTGCGCCAGCCGGGTGTTCCTTTTACGTATTCGGCAATGGTTTCTGCCTTCTCGTTTCCGCCGTCCATCTTGCCATTCAGTGACTTGAACTCGGCGAGTGTCAGGTCGGAGGCACAGCATTTGACCAACGCCTTGCCGCCGTTCTCGCTGGCCGGGGAAAAGGGAGCGGAGCATTTCGCGGCCAGTTCCGGGCGGTCCAGAATATCTGTTGTCAGATGGAGATCGCATTGGGAATGCCGGCAGACCAAGGCCTTATCCTTGGTGAAGGTCACATCGCATTCAATGATCCCTGCGCCCATGCGTGCAGCAGCGAGATAGCTTTCCCTGGTATGCTCCGGAAATTGTAACGCGGCGCCACGGTGCCCAATGGAGAAATTGGAAGTTTTGGCAGGCTGCGACTGACATTGCAGGAGCTTTTCTTTTAGCTCCTCCGCCTCCATATCCTCCACAAGGAAGAGAGGGCGCGGACCGAAGGAGACGGCATCTGCGGCCTGTGAAATACTCTCACCGCCTGTTAGACTTATGAAAAACAAGGTCAATAACGACGATAACAAAAATCGGGCAGTTTTCATGAAATCTCTCTCAGACCTAGTTATTAGGGAACCTTAGCCTCTAATACAAAGACTGTGTAATCAAATTTATGACAGTGACTATGCTGGGCTAATTGCGTCGCCAATTGACGATAATGGGCCCCGCCACGGCGCAGGCCAGCCCCACCAGGAAGAGGTGGGAGAGATGCTCATTCAATATAAGGGCGCCAAAGGCCGCAGCCATGATGGGTGCAATCGGCACATAGATTGCGGCCTGAGAGGGAGAAAGCTGCTGAAGTCCCCAGTTAAAAAGAAAGAGGCTGAATGCCGCCGCGGGGCCCGCAAGATAAAGAAGCCAGAGCCAGTCGCGCGTGTCATATCCCGCGATGACACTCCCGATTCCTTCGCTGTAGGCGATAGGAAAAATCACCATGGTTCCTGCACTCATCCCGATAATCGTGAGCAGCAGGACGGAGCGGTTCTGCATCAGTCGGCCGGAGAATGCGTTGTAGGTTGCCCCGCAACAGACAGCCATAAAGAAGAGGAGCTCTCCCATCCAGCTGCCTGATGCTGTGTCGGCGGCAAAGGCTTTTTCGCCGATGGCTAGCGCCACACCGACAATTGACAGAACCGCTGCGAACAGCTTGATGCCATTTAGCGAATCGCGCCCGGTCATTGCTGCGATCAACATGGTCATAATGGGGATAAGCGCAAAAATCACCGCCCCGCGGGAGGCCGGAATATCTTGCAAGGCCGTATTAACAAAAAGATGGAACAGGCCAAACTGAAGAGTGCCAAGCAGGGCGACCATTAGGAATACTTTTAAGGGAGGCATGACAATCCTGCGTCGCCACAACAGCGGTAAGAGCATTAATGTCGCCAGACCGTAGCGGAGAAACCCGAGAGAGGCGGAGGCTTGCTGATCTGCCATAATGGCGCGTATGCCAACGAAAGACAGGCCCAACAGAACGACGGCGAGCAATAAAGCTACATGCGGTAGCAGGGATGCAAGCGGCCGGACGGCATCTTTGTTTTCCAGATTGTTTTCAGGCAAGGCCAAGGCTGTACATCGTATAGATGCCGAGCGACATAGTGCCGATGCCGACAATAACTTGTAAGCTGTTATACGCCCATGTCATGGACTTTGCTGAATATCGCAATGGCACGGCGATAGCGGCGGAGAGAGCGGCCATGCCGACAATGGAGCCAAAGCCGAAGAGGGCAATATAAAGAACAGCCGTTATCGTGCTGGTAATGGATCCGGCGACGAGCAGGACAAGTGCGGCAGAACCCGCCATCCCGTGCATAATACCGACGGCAAGGACACGCGCCGTCAGGCCTTTGTTATGTGTATGCTCATGGGAGGAGGAGGTATGCTTGCCTTCTCCTCTATGGGAGTGGGCATGCAGATGAGCGTGTTTAGCAGATGCATGTCTGTGGAAATGGAAATGCACCCGATCCCGGATCATCCGTCGGATCACATCCGCCCCCAGCAATACCAGCATAATTCCGACTGTAAATTCCAGCCAATGGGCGATTGTTTCTGGCACAGTACTGTTCATCACAATAACGATTGTGCCGATAACCATGAGGGCAACTGTATGGCCGAGACCCCAGACAGCGCCATGGAATACCGTTTCCCGGATATTCTTGCTGCCTGACGCGAGGCTCGCGACCGCGGCGACGTGATCCGCCTCAAGCGCATGGCGCATACCGATTAAAAATCCAAGGGTAAGTATTGAGAGCATTTTGACATCCGTTAGACGGTAAATTTCATAGGAGACGCGATCGGTCAGGCTGGCTCGACGGGTTAAGAGTACCTCCGGCCATGAAGGTTCGCCAGCATTAAATTGCAATGCTTGAAATTGAGTGGAAAGATTTATATTTGCGCCAGGCGAAGAGATAACCGCTCCCGCTACTCTTCCTCACATCCTCTCAATGTCTCCTCGATAAGTGAGAACATCTCACCTGCGCGCTCCGTGTATGTGAGGCGAATGCGTTCAGGCGGAATTATGATCACATCGTCGGTCGAATTTTCCGCGAATTTGAAAGAAAAGACATAGTTTGGATAAAACCCCATTCTCAGGTCCGTAATGATCCGGGCCCCATCCTTTTCGCCATAGGAATAAAATCCATCTGTAAACCATTCCAATCTTTTCACGGATGGCGGAATTTCCTTAATTCCGGGCGGAACTTGCTGGCGTGGAACCGTAATCAGATTGCGAACACCACAATTATTGAGAAGGCTCGTCAAGCCTGTCGACATCTTATCGTCGGAAATGGCGGTGACTTGCCAGACCAGCAGGTTAAAGGCCGTCGGCTGCACATGAATGCGCATATCCCGAAAGATAGGATCGGCTTTTGCGCGGCTGGAGATGATGGTATTTCCCGTCAGTCCAACAGCGAGATAGGCGCAGCTGAGTGCCAGCATGATGCGGTTCATGCGATAACCGCCGCCCGGCTTTTTTCGGGCGAGCAGGATGGCGGCAATTCCGGCAAGTAAAAGCAGGGTATAGACCGGATCAATAATGAAAACGGCTGGTAGGGCAACGGGTGGACCGATCTCCAACGGCCAGAAAATCTGTGTGCCGTAGGTTGTGAGCGAATCCAGCAAACTATGCGTGATCAACGCCAGCCAGACCGTCAGGAACAGCATTTTCTTATGTTGCCAGCTTGACGGGGCGATCTTGCCTATCGCGAGTGCGATCAGCGGAGAGAGGGCCGTTTGAACAATAACGGAGTGGCTGAAGCCCCGATGATAAGTCATGTTATCGATGGCATCATCAAGAGGAACAAAACTGTCAAGATCGGGTAAGGTCGCGACAATGCCGCCTATCAACAGGGCTTTTGGCCCAATGCGTGGGCCTAACAACGCGCCGGAAATGCTGGCACCTAATACAAACTGCGTAACTGAATCCATTCTATCCCTGTATCCGAGTGCAGATTATTTACCAAGTCTGTCGCCGTTTTCACCTGCAGAACTATTTTCTGGCATCTAACCTGAGATAAATGATGCATACATATACGACGGTACGCTATGTGTAGGTCACTATTCATCTGCTCGCGACCGCATTTTATGGCCATTGCTGTCCCGAAATGGTCTAAATATCAGCTTGGAAAGCTCAACTATGTCTCTTCCTCATATTGCGATGGCCCTTGTTATCAGTGCGATATGGGGATTTTCATTTGTTGCGTCCAAGGTCGGTCTTGATCATTTTCCACCCCTCTTTTTTACGGCACTGCGATTCTTGCTTGTGGCGATTTTGTTGTCGCCATTCTTGAGAATCATCAAGGGACGGATGAAGGCAATATTCTGGATTGCGATAACTGTTGGGGTTTTCCATTTCACTTTTCTTTATCTGGGAATCTTTGCTGCTGGCGGCGTCACGGCGGTTGCCATTACAAGCCAGCTTATTGCGCCATTTTCGGTAATTATGGCGGTCATCCTGTTGAAGGAGACAATCGGATGGCGGCGTATATTGGGAATCGTGATGGCGTTTGGCGGTGTCATGATTCTGGGATTTGATCCGGTGATTTTCGATCAGCTTGAAGGCGTTACCCTGGTTGCGATTGCGGCACTCTTCATGTCGGTAGGATTGATTTTGATGCGGCAAATCCAGAATGTTGGGACGATGTCGATGCAGGCATGGATCGGAGCGATTTCAGCTCTACCCTTGATGTTGTTGTCATTTACCCTGGAAACCGGTCAGCTGGATGCGGTTGCGTCCATGGGTTGGGAGGCAGTTAGTGCGCTCGCCTTTGTCGTTATCGTCACCACGATTTTCGCGCATGGTGGCTGGTATTATCTTATTCAACGCTATCCCATTGCCGCACTGACGCCGTTTGGGTTGCTGGCCCCGATTTTTGGCGTCGCCTTTGGTGTGGTGCTCTTCTCAGAGCCGATTACCTTGCGCTTTGTTATGGGAGGAGTGCTGACCCTTATCGGTGTCGCAATCATTAACTTGAGAACAGCGAAGAAAACGCCCGGCCTTGCAAATGAGCCTGAGGTTTAGCGGTTTTCGTCCAGATAGACTTTAAGTCGGTCGAGGAAGCCGAAGAAGTCCTTCTTTTCCCACTCACGCCATCCATCGAAGGTATCCGCAAGCGCCACTTCCAGTCGCTCTTTCGCCTGTGCGTGCGCTTTCTGACCTGAACTGGTGAGGTGCAGGATCTTCGAACGCCCATCTTCCGGATTGTCTTCCGCCCGCAAGAAGCCCTTTTTGAGCATCTTCGCAACCGTTTTGGTTATGCCCGGTTGCGGCTGTTGCATGGCCCAGGCGATGCCTGAGACGGTCCTGCCCTCATCGGGCTGATGCGTGAAATGGTTGAGAAGAATAAACTGCGGAGGCGGAACATCTGTTCCGTCGAGAAGCTGCCGCATCCTCGTATCCGTCAACTGGCTGATGATCCCAATCCAGTTGATGATGCGAAAATCCGAAGAGGGAAGTTCCTCCTTCCGATCATACTTCTCGTTTTCTCTGTTTGCGCTCATGACATTACTATATCAGGCATTCTACGGCGTGGGGAAGGGGAAACGTCAGATTGATAGCCCAAACGGTAGAACATTTGCACGGTTTCGGGTGTTTTTATCCCTAAATGCTCCAGAAAGGCAGTTTGAATATCATGCATTTCAGGATATTCCTGTAATACCTGACTAACCGGATGTATGGCGATACCTGCATTGGTTGCCATGAGATTCAGGCGAACATAGCTGCGCCCGGCATTCACTTGCGCACTTCTTGAATTGTCCGATGTCACGAGCCAGCCCATATTATACGTGCCGTCCACCCAGCCCATTGCGTAATCGACGCCACCCTGATAAGCGATCGTACCGGGCGTTATTGCCTTTTCATGGCTCATCAGGCCAAACCGCTTGAGCCACCAGAAAAGCGGTCCGTGCAAGTCAATTCCGTCGGGATTTTGGGCAATTTCATCGGCCCCAATTCGGGTCAGTTCTACGCTTTCAAGAAGTGTACGGGGTGTTTCAATTTCTTTGAGCACGGCAATACGTGCAAATTCCCGAAGGGGCGACACATCTGCTTCGCTCGTTGCGACGCCGGATCTTTGTCCTGATAACAACGGTAGGCTTTGTATGATCTCTTTATCCGTCGCTGTCAGATAAGCCTCCTGATATGATTCCTTGTTGGAACGCCGCGTCAGAATATCTTTGAAAAGCGGGTCAGAGGGAATGGCGGCATCCTTTTCAAGCTGGATGCGCGCGACGGGCTTGTCTCCAATCTCAAGGCTATCTCCTGCGGGTTCGCCGTCAGGGAAAAGTATAATTTCTGTGCGGTAGCCTCTTTCCCGTGCGGCAATGTCGAGGAGTTCAAGAAACGTCCCGTGGCCGATCAGGATCTGGCGTCCAAAAGGGTCTGTGTGTGGTAACAATCTCTCTGGATCTGCAAAAAGTGTAATTTCATTTGCCTTGGAAAGATCTGCGAGCCAGGGCTGCCTGTTATGGGGATTGGGAGCGAGGATAGCGTAGCCTAGCATCCATTCGCGATCGGGAAGGGTTGGTGCCGGGCCATCCCATGGTGCGACCGCGCTTTGCGGCATCTGATCACATCCTGTCAACGAGAGGCCGGAAGCGGCGATCACGAGCCCGCTTCCTCCAATAGTCTTAATAAATCCGCGCCGGTCCATAACAATTTCTCCATTAAATGTTGGGGTAAGAATCAGAATATTATAAATTCCAAGGAATGCAAGTGATCGCTGTCACAGTTAATGCCGGAAACATGTGAACCGACTGCTGACCGACAAATCTTCAGTTTGTTCCTGAAGGTGAATCGGTTAAGAATAACCCCCGCCCATTTTGCGAGCATTACGTTATGATCGAGGTCGATTACTCAAAGCGATCCGCGCATCTTCGGATGTCGCTCTATTACGTCGCTTTCTTCTCGGTATACGGTATAGCCATTCCGCTCTGGCCGCGATGGTTGGAGCATTATATCTCGGTGGAGTATGTCGGCATTGTCATGGGCGCGGCTTACTGGGCTAAGCTGATCTTTGTGCCTATGACCTCCTGGATCGCCGATGTGACGGGAAACCGCAAAAACATTCTCATTGCCTTGGCTCTGTTCGTTACTACGGCCCTGATTTTGCTTCCCAATGTAGAGGGGTGGGTTTTCTACGCATTGATCTGGGGCGCGGCGGGGGCAGCACTTTCTTCGGCGGTACCATTATCCGACGGGCTGACCCTTCGGGCCCAGCAGACAATCGGTATTGATTTCGGCAAGGCCCGACTGTGGGGATCATTAAGTTTTATCGCCTTTTCACTTCTTGTGGGCGGGGCGGCCGACCTGTATGGCATTGATGCGATATATGTGGCGATGCTCCTGACAGCGGTATTTTTATTGCTTGTTTCTTTCCTGTTGCCGGGCATTCGAACGGAGCCGGACGCGGGAAAGGTCCCCTTCTTCCGTCCTCTTGCGCTGCCGAATTTTCCGCTTTTTGTCATTACGGTTTCTTTGCTGTTATCTACGCATGCCGGGTTATATGGCTTCAGCGCCATTCACTGGGCCAATCTCGGTTATACAAATGCGGAGATAACGCTGTTCTGGGTGATCGGTGTGGTGGCGGAAATCGGGATGTTTGCGATCTCGGGTCGTTTGATTGGCCGTTTCGGTGCCACTCCAATGATTGTCATCGCGGCTTTTGGCGGGATGGTCCGCTGGCTTCTGCTTGCCATTGCGTCCTCGCCCTTCATCATCGGCTTTGCCCAGACACTGCATGCCTTGACGTTTGCGCTTCTCTATATGGCGTTCATCGCCTATATCGGAAAGCGGGTGCCACCGGCGATATCGGCCTCCGCGCAGGGCCTCTATGATAGCCTCGCGATGGGCATTTTCTTCGGCATTTTTACCATTGCGGCCGGATGGCTGCATCAGCAGGATGGATCCTATAATTTCCTGTTTATGTCCCTGCTCTCATCAATCGGGCTGGTGCTGGCATTGATTTTGTGGCGGCAGGTCCGGAGATATGACCGCCTGCACGCCGCAGGACGCACCTAAAGCGAGTTTAGGAATGCCAGTAATTGCCGTCGTTTCGGCGCGTCGAGATTGCGGTAAGCCTCTTTCGATTTTTCGGCCTCGCCGCCATGCCAGAGGATAGCCTCCTCAATTGAGCGGGCGCGGCCATCATGGAGGAACCTTGTATGTTTGTTGACTGCCTCGACCAGGCCAATGCCCCAAAGCGGCGCGGTGCGCCATTCTTTGCCCGATGCGCCAAAATCAGGCCGACCATCCGCCAAACCCTCGCCCATGTCATGAAGGAGGAGGTCGGTAAAGGGGTGAATCGTCTGATTGGAGAGGAGCGAGAGCGCTGGATGTGTGCCTGTGACGAATGTCGGGATATGGCAGGCGGCGCAGCCAATATC